>NZ_JBLZXB010000009.1:0-176493 GCF_056099025.1 Paenibacillus sp. TSM33 | reverse complement strand
ACCAACCGAGGTTGGTTATAGAAAGAGCGATTAGCTCATGTTGAAACTGACGAGATAAAATATCTCTTGTTTGATTTTGCGAACAAAATCAGTTTACTCACTCGTTGTTCAGTTTTCAAAGATCAAACTTTTGTTGAATCAGCTCATCGCTTCATCAACTCTTATATCCTACCACATTCCAACCAACCTTGCAAGCTTTTTTTCAAGTCTTTTTTTCGAGACATTTGCTCACAACCTTGTAATTCTTGGCCGGAATTAGAATATACCATATGTAATTTTAGTTTGCAAGTATTATTTATATGAATTGTCACAACATATATTTATTAATCTTTTTCTTTCATATATTACTTCTTTTGCTTTTACTCGTGGTTAACTATAAAAAAAGAACCTCCTCCCTTTTAAAACAACAGGAAAGAGGTTCTGTATTTTATATCTACTGAATTATTCGGAGCCCATAAAGGCAAAGCGGATCACTACAATAACAGCAAGCACCCACATAAGCCAGTGAATTTTCACTTTATTGCTGGTAAACAGGTTACTGAACACAGCCAGCACAACGTAAGACAGAATACCAGCAGAAATACCATTCGCAATTCCACCTGTAAAAGGCATCAAAACGATGGTCAGAAACGCTGGGAATGCCAACAGGAAGTTATCCCAGTCAATATTGCGAACCTGACTCATCATCAACACCCCAACAATAATCAGAGCCGGAGCGGTAGCCGCAGAGGGCACAACCAGAGCCAGCGGCGCAATAAAGAGGGCCAACAAGAACAGAACGCCTGTCGTTACAGCAGTGAGGCCTGTACGACCACCTTCTTCTACCCCGGCGGAGCTTTCTACAAATGCTGTAATTGTACTTGTACCCAATACCGCACCAGTACTTACGCCAACAGCATCTACCAGCATCGCTTTACCGATAATTTTCTCGCCTTTTTTCTTATCTTTCATTATGCCTGCACGTGTAGCTGTACCTACCAACGTACCGAACGTATCAAACAACTCTACAAATGTGAAGATGAAAATAATATCAAAGAGACCGATATGCAAAGCTGCCTTCAGGTCTAACTGACCTACTGCCAAATTGCTGAAATCTGGAATCCAGTGGCCTGTTGTCAAGCTACTCAGATTCGTTACCCCCATTGGAATACCGATTAATGTAGTAGCTACGATTCCAATCAGCAATGCGCCTTTGACCCGAACGACCATCAACGCTGCGATAATGAGCAACCCGATCAGCGCCAGCAGCGCATCCTTTTGATGTACCAGACTACCCAGAACCAAATTAAAAGCATGACCCGGAACTGGTTGACCAACATCTGTCCCTGGAACAATACTCACCATGACCAGATTACAAAGCTTGAAGCCCACAATTGTGATAAACAAGCCGATACCAACTGTAATAGCTGTTTTTAAATTTTCCGGAACCGCAACAAGCAGCATCTGTCTTACCCGGGTAACGGTTAAAATTAGAAAGACGATACCGGATATAAATACAGCTCCAAGTGCGGCTTGCCAAGTAATCATCCCATTAGAACTCAAGACTACAGTCATAAAATAAGCATTCAAGCCCATCCCTGGTGCCATACCGATCGGCACATTTACAAATAAGCCCATCAGAATGGTAACTAAACCTGCACCTACTGCTGTCGCAAAGAAAACAGCTTCACTAGGCATCCCCGCTCCAGTTGGCCCCAAAAAGGTATTGTTGACCACCAGGATATAAGCCATGGTCATAAAAGTAGTGATCCCCGCGATAATCTCGGTGCGGACATTCGTGCCATGTTCCTTTAATTTAAAGAAACGCTCCATGAGTCGTAATTCCTCCTACGCAAAGCATACTCGTATTGTTGTCGTTCAATTGCTGTAATATTCGCCTTCATATACGCTACATTACATCCGTTATTTTAGGCTCTCGCCTACGGCTTGTCAACAGAAAAAACGAATGTTACAATTTGAACACATATGTATTGTTCGGAAAATAGACAACCCGCCAGCTATTATACAGCTGGCGGGTTATCATTTAGGATAATCAGATATTTTTGTACTTATCATTAAAGCATTCGCTGTATCCGGTATATTTTCCAGATAAACGATCTTCCCTTCTGCATCCAATCGGGCTTTATCCACTCCAGTAAGTGTATAAACTTCGCCTGTTACCTTTTTACCGCACACTGCCCATTTGGTTTGATAGGTATCAGCTTCTTCAGCTGATTAATCGTTCTCTACTTGCCTGATCATCTTTTGCTAGATCGTAGTAATGAAAATAATCTTCTACAATCTTCATCGAATGCCCTCCAAAGTCATCTTCTCCTCGCATATTTTACATATCCTTCACATTGTTAGACATACGTTGCAGTGCATCTGTTAAAGCTATAATTTCCTGATCTGCAAACTTATATAGAAGCTGTTCCTGAAAGGCTTGTCTTTGCTCTGTCAAAACTTGCAGCTCTTGAATCCCTAATTCGGTTAAACGTATATAGGTAACACGCTTATCCTGCTCTTTTTTACTGCGTAAAATCAGACCTTCCTCTTCCAGCCTTTTGAGATGCCGGGTCACTGCTGCACCGTCCAGAACGAGCAGATGTTGAAGCTCTAGCTGACTTAGTTCCTGACGATGGTCAATATGATACAAAATTTCGACCTTGGTAAAGCTAGTTTTTAACTTTGCTTCAAAAGCATTGTTCATTTCTTTGCACAAAAGATGCATGCGATAAAATAACTGGCTTTTTTCAGAACAATGTTCGATGCTTACCTCTCCTCCTCCAGATACTTGACCAATCAATTGATGTATCAAGCATTATACACTCTTACTGAGAATTAACAAGTCTTGTGCCAATCTATATAAAACGCTCCTAACATAAAAATACCCACGCTTAACAGATAACGTGAGCTTTTCTGAGTTTTATTCTCCTATTCTAGTAGATCGTATTATTGATTTCGATAAATTTGTGTTCAATTGCTGTCATTTTATGATTTGGACGGGATATTAAATATGTATCCATGTAGCCAAAAATTGAAGAAATCGGTAAATAGGAGGTTACTTTAAATTGACGCGCCAGCCTTTTGGACATAAGTGTAATTCCCATTCCCATCAGAGCGAATTCTACCATCGTATCAAATATTCCAACCTCGACAACCTCGCCATGGGTCAATTGCATGTCTTGATACATCTTCTCTAAATGCGTAAGGTACAGACAGCTATCCGACAATATGATAATAGAAGCTCCTTGCAGTACTTGCTGGAGATCCGAGCCTTCGTGTATATCTTTTCCCACCAGCACCAGCTCTTCACGGCATATTTTTTGATAATGAATATATGGATTGGTAGGATATCCTGTAACGAAGGCAATATCAAGCTCGCCGTCAAGGATCAATTGCTCCATTTCCGTGGTGGTTCCGGTTTTTAATGTCACCGAAGCCTGTGGATACATCTCATATACCTTCGTTAGCGCCCTTGTTGTTTCGCCTGCTACAATGGACTGCATCGTGCCGACGCGCAGTTTTTCCTCCTGAGGTTTCATTCTGCGGGTGTCAGTTCCATACCACGAGGCTTTCTGTAAAATAACGCTGTGCCGTAATAGGCCTCCAGCTTCTTTATTTTAGCCGTCATATTCGATTGCAGATGATTCAGTTTCTGGGCAGCTTCTGTCAGGCTTCTCAGCTCTGCCACCGAAACGAATGCCTGCATATTTTGAATATCCACCGCTTTACCTCCCATCAAATAAAATGATATCTACATCATTAACAAGCATTATTCTTTATGAGTTAAGTGTATTATATTGGGCTTGAGCGTTATTTTCTACTCACATTTTTAAAATTAGGAGGATGGCACATGACTAAACAGAAGATTCGTGCAGGTATCATAGGAGGTTCGCTGAATAACAAATGGGCCAGCCAAACGCATATTCCCGCTTTGCTCAAGCACCCTAATTTGGATATTACAGCCATCGGCACTTCCCGTATGGAGAGTGCACGAACAAGTGCAAAAGGCGTGGGGGCAACATGGGCTTTTGACGATGCCAAAAAACTCTCAGCTTCCGAGGATGTAGATATGGTCGTGGTGAGCGTAAAAGTTCCCCATCATAACGAGGCCGTAATGGCGGCTATTCAAGAGGGAAAGCATATTTTTTGTGAGTGGCCTCTGGGAGCCAACACTGCGGAAGCTACTGAAATGGCTAAGGCAGCAGAACTGGCAGGCATTCATCATACCGTCGGCTTGCAGGCACGGCAGGATTTTGAGGTGCAGACGATGAAAAAGCTGGTGGAAGACGGGACAATTGGTGAAATTGTATCCTGTCATATGCAAGTAGCTACATCCGGTAAAGGAGGACGAACAGATCAGGATACAGCTTATCTGCTGAATAAAGTCAGTGGTGCCAACCTACTGACCATTAACGGGGGACATTCTTTGGATGTGCTGCAATACATCGTTGGTGAATTCCGCGAGCTGTCGGCCATCACATCATCCCGTTATAACAAAGCCATTATTCAGGAAACAGGCGAAATCATTCCCAAGGATACAGCCGATCAAATTCTCGTTCACGGACTGTTGGAAAAAGGAATTCCGGTATCGGTTCACATTCAGGGTGGGGTGAATTCTAAGTTTGAGCTAGAGATTCAGGGGAAAAAGGGCATCTTGCGTTTGAGTCAGAATCCTTCGTTTGGACATGTTCAATTTGGGAATCTGACGCTTGAAAAACTTGTATATGATCCAAGTAATGAGCAGAGTCATGTGCCTAACGGCAATTTTGAAACAATCAATATCGCTCATGAACCTGATAGTATCCTGAATTTTCCAAAAGAGGGGGTAACCCTGAATGTAGCCAAAGCTCATCATGTGTTTGTTGGGGATATTTTGACGAACACCCGTCTCGCCCCCGACTTCAACCATGCCTTAAAACTGCATCAGCTACTGGACCGCATCGAGGAATCGGCTGCAACCGGGAAAAAGATCGTATGGTAAGGTAGAATTATAAAAAAAAGAACCTTCAATACCAAGATAGATGTGGGTTGAAGGTTCTTTATATACCGTTGATGGAGATAACACCCGTGGACATCCCTCCCGAAAAGTTGCTTTTTTTAATAAAGTGATGCATTCTCGACTTTTATACTGTTACCTTCAACCAAAATAACTTCCGTGTTGCTGATTGGACATAAATTTAATTGGCTGCCATATTCCTCAATGATGTTCTCCACCGCTTTTTTAAACGGGATGTTCGTATGGTGGGGGACTGGATAGAATTCAATTATCCCAAGTGCAGCAAAGGAATCCAAAGCAGGCGCCTCCTGCACATTGTCCATAAGTCGGGCATATTCGATATTCGGTGATAAAATCATCGACCCTGCCGATTCGCCCATATATAACTTCCCTGCCTTAACTTCTTCAGCAATGATTTTGTCAGCCCCGGTTCTTCTTAACTCTTGAAGTAAATAAAATGTGTTGCCTCCAGTAATATAAATATAGTCATTTTCTCTAATTTTACTTTCTATTTCATTCCATGTTGCTGTGCTGATTTCGATTTCATCCACAACTAATCCTAAATTCTCTAATGCTTTTTTCCCTGTATTCACATAAAACTTAACTTTCTCTGGAATACTTGCGGTTGGGATGAAGGTGACTTTTCTTCCTTCCAAGTTTTCACCGGTGAAATGGACTAAGCATGGTGCGACATCCTTAAATGAGGACGACAAAAATAATTTTTTCATTTCTTTATTCTCCTTAGAATAGCATTTTATGAAACGGGATATGTAACACTTTAATCTGGGTAAATTATAAAATATATTGGTATCAAAACATGACACCATTAGAGGATACATAAAAAAATGAGCGTTTAATTTCATACTTGATTTAAGCTATTTATTGCTTGAAGCTAATAAAAACATATAAAAAAAGGAGACATTACCATTGAATAATATCTCCTTTTTTCAACTTCATATTCCGTTTTGTAACAACAAATGACTTTAGATCTCCGTCGATTGAGGTTGCCGTGCAGTAAAGCTTTCCGAGCAAAGTTTCGACCTTATCCCCGTCAAAAAAGACTCCAACCGCATAGCGATATTTCGCAGATGCGGTGGAGCCTGATGTTGTATTGGTGAATCCAAAGGGTTCGTGGTTACAAAGCGAGAGTCTCCTCGCTTATTCCCACTCAATCGTTGCTGGTGGCTTGGACGTTACGTCGTACACGATACGGTTGACGTTGTCCACTTCGTTGACGATACGAACGGAGATTTTCTCCAACACATCCCACGGAATACGCGCCCAGTCGGCGGTCATGCCGTCGATCGAGGTTACTGCGCGAATACCTACAGTGTAGGAATACGTACGGGCATCGCCCATAACGCCAACACTCTTCATATTCGGCAGAGCGGTGAAGTATTGCCAAATTTCCCGATCCAGACTCGCTTTGGCAATCTCCTCGCGCAAAATAAAGTCAGAATCACGAACAATCTTGAGCTTGTCCTCTGTTACTTCGCCCAATACACGGATGGCAAGACCCGGACCAGGGAATGGCTGACGCCATACAATTTCAGCCGGAAGTCCGCATTCTTCGCCGACTTTACGCACTTCATCCTTGAACAAAGCATTCAGTGGCTCGATCAGTTTGAACTTCATGTCTTCTGGTAAACCGCCCACGTTATGGTGGGACTTGATGGTTTGCGCCGTTGCTGTTCCGCTCTCTACAATATCTGTGTACAACGTGCCTTGTGCCAGGAAGTCAAAATCATCGAATTTAGCGGATTCTTCTTCAAAGACGTAAATAAACTCGTTACCGATGATTTTACGTTTTTGTTCCGGATCATCCACTCCTGCCAGTTTGGACAAGAAACGCTCACGTGCATCAATTTTGACAACTTTCATATCAAATTTACCAACGAACGTCTCCATTACACTTTCGGCTTCACCCTTGCGCAGCAGTCCGTGATCAATGAACATACATGTCAGTTGGTCGCCGATCGCTCTGTGAATAAGCATGGCTACAACGGAAGAATCCACGCCGCCGCTTAAAGCGCACAGTACTTTCTTATCACCTACTTGCTGACGGATTTCACGGATTTGCTCTTCAATGAACGATTCCATGGTCCAGTTGCCTTCACAGCCGCACACTTCATACAGGAAGTTGCTAATCATCTCATTACCTTGAACAGAATGACGCACCTCTGGATGGAATTGTACCGCATACAGATTCCGCTCCAGATTACTCATCGCGGCAATCGGCGCACTCTCTGTTCCCGCATCCAGTGTAAAGCCGGTTGGCAGATCTGTAACGTGATCGCCATGGCTCATCCATACGGTTTGACGAGAATCCAGCCCTTTAGTCAAACGAGCATCCTCGTTGAATTGCACGTCTGCTTTGCCGTATTCACGCTTGCCCGCACGTTCTACCTTACCGTCCAGTTGATGAGCCATCAACTGCATACCATAACAAATACCAAAGATAGGGATGCCAAGATCATAAATTGCCTGATCTACCTGAGGAGCATTGTCTGTATATACGCTGGAAGGTCCGCCTGAGAAAACAATCCCTTTCGGCGCGAGCTCTCTCAGCTTCTCCGCAGGCGTATTGTATGGAAGGAGCTCGCTATATACGCCGAGGTCCCGAATTCTTCTTGCAATTAACTGGTTGTATTGTCCTCCAAAATCGAGAACTACAACGATTTCATTAGGCTTATTCATTACCGTGCCTCCCTCAATTGTTCGTTTCATTATACGCAACGATAAAACAACACGTCAAGAAATCAACCATAGTTGAGTGGTCATGAAAAGATTGATAAAATAAATTGATTCTAAATTACTTAATCTGCCCGTAGGAGTGTACACGATGGATGTGCTGAAATGGATTGCGCAATTGTTCGAAGAATATGGATACGGCGTCCTTTTTTTCGGCTTGCTGCTGGAGTTTATTGCCTTGCCTTTTCCCGGGGAAACCACGATGGCTTATGCGGGTTATCTCTCCTATACCGGTACTCTGGATTTCAGCAAGCTGGTGCTGCTAGCTTTTTTGGGCACAACCATCGGTATGACCATTACCTACTTTATTGGAAAATGGGCAGGACTCCCCTTTATTCAAAAATACGGCAAATGGGTTTTGTTATCGCCGGACAAGCTTCAGAAAACACAAAAATGGTTTCAACGTTATGGATACTGGCTTATTTTTCTTGGATATTTCATTCCAGGGGTTAGGCATTTTACCGGCTATTTTGCTGGATTTATAGCTCTTTCTTTCCGTAAATTTTCCTTGTATGCTTACAGCGGTGCTTTATTTTGGGTTGTGCTCTTTCTAAGCATTGGCAAGCTGTTTGGTCCGCAATGGGATGCCATGTTCCATTTGGTAGAGCTGTATGCACTACGAATCGCAGCTGCCGTTGGGTTCGTAATCCTGCTGTATTTTATCTATCGGTGGAGAAGCTTCCTGTTTGGATCGCTATACAAATCCAAAAAATCGGTAAAAACCAGCCACAAGGATGACACGGAATAGTCCACTCCTGCCGCCTTACGACTACAGGCCCTTGCATAATATATTGAAATCACGATAGATCCCCAAGCATAGACAATTCGATGATACCTTGGCTCTACGTCGTCAGCATACCCAACAATGGACCCTGTAAATACAATGGGGTCTCCTGCATTAATAATGTTTCCAAATACACGTTTAATAAGCAGACTCGCTGTAGATGACAGGACCAAAAAAGGAACCCCCTCAATTCTCCCCTATCTACCATTTCAACCAACTCCAATACGACAGGATTCACAAATTAGATGTAATACTAATAAGGTTTGCCTAACTTTTAGGATCACTTTGCAACCGCCAAAGCATAAATTCATATATTCAGAGCATACTAAACCAACAAGCTCCAATATCGGAGGATTTTACGTATGCCAAATCAGAATAAAAGTTGTCCACTTACTCATGTATCCTCTAACTTGGAAGATAATGTAAATCATATCGAGAGCTCCTTTGGGAACAGCGGAGATGTAATCATTAAAGAGCTATTATGGATGCAAAAATGGCCAGCAGCTCTTTTTTATATCGATGGTCTGGTTAACACTCAATTGCTCCATGATTCCGTTCTCCGTTCATTGATGCGAGTAAATGAACATCATGTACCGGAGGGCGCAGAACCATTCGACTATTTGAAGAATCAAGTTTTGATTGCAGGTAACTCAGGTAGTGTGGACGAAATGGATGCCTTATTCAACCAGATGCTATCTGGCGGTATTATCATTTTGCTGGACGGATACGCAAAGGGCATATGGATTGATGCGGTCGGTTGGGAGGATCGCAGTGTTAGCGAGCCCCAATCACAAAGTGTCGTACGGGGTCCAATGGAGGCTTTTACCGAAAATTTACGAACCAATACCGCTCTAATTCGTAGGCGAATCCGCGATCCGCGCCTGTGGATGGAAACAAGACAGATCGGGCAAGTCACCCACACCAATGTGGCCGTAATGTATGTCAAAGGCATCGCTGACGAAGGAGTTATTCAGGAACTGAGAGAACGTTTGGACCGAATTGATATTGACGGAATTCTGGAAGGGGGTTACATCGAGGAGGAAATTCAGGATGAAACCTTCACCCTGTTCCCCACCATTTATAACAGCGAGCGTCCGGATTCAGTCGCTGCCAGCCTGCTGGAAGGCCGAATTGCTATTTTGGTGGACGGGACACCCTTTGTTCTGTTGATTCCTGCACTATTTGTGCAATTTTTCCAATCAGCAGAGGATTATTACCAGCGTGCTGATATCAGCACGTTGTTGCGTTTGCTGCGTTTCTTTTCCTTTTTTATCGCTATGCTTGCGCCAGCAGTTTATATTGCGGTAACTACCTTTCATCAAGAGATGATTCCTACAAACTTATTGGTCAGTCTCGCTGCACAAAGGGAAGGCGTACCGTTTCCGGCTTTTGTCGAGGCGATGCTCATGGAAATAACTTATGAAATTTTGCGTGAAGCAGGAGTTCGAATTCCCAAGACTGTCGGACAGGCCGTATCCATCGTAGGTACACTGGTCATTGGACAAGCAGCCGTGGATGCAGGAGTGGTCTCGGCGGCTATGGTTATTGTTGTGTCCATTACAGCGATCTCCAGCTATGTTATTCCGGAAAACGGTCTTTCCATTGCGGTTCGTATTGCCCGCTTTGCTTTAATGATGCTAGCCGCAGCCTTCGGGCTTCTTGGAATATTGATGGGGGTAATCGTACTTTTACTGCATTTGACCAGTCTGCGATCCTTCGGAGTATCTTATATGAGCCCGTTCGGTCCCTATGTGGAAAGCGATTTGAAAGATACGCTGTTTCGCCTACCTTGGCCTCGCATGAAGACACGGCCTCAATCCATCTCTATCCAAAATACGATTCGCCAAAAAACGAAAAAAAGACGGATCAGTAATAAATCAAAAACCAGAAGGGATCAGCCATGAAGCAGACCATACATTTGTTCTTCGTCTGGGGCCTGATTGCATTACTGTTAGGTGGTTGCTGGGATCGCCAAGAATTAAATGAGCTGGGCATAGCTATTGGGATCGGTGTGGATATGGAAGGAGACCAGTATCAGGTAACCGCTCAGGTGGTCATTCCTTCTGCTGTAGCTTCCAAATCATCACCAAGTGCAGGCCCTCCAGTCGTTACTTATCAGACCACTGCACCCACGATTCAAGAGGCCATTGAAAAAATGACGAATACAAGTCCGCGCTCCATTTATTTATCTCATATTCGTATGCTGATTTTAGGTGAGGAGTATGCGAGAAGGGGAATTGCTGATGCGATTGAAGCCATGATGCGAGAGCCTTTTACAAGAAGTGACTTTTATATTGCGATAGCCAAAAACAATAAGGCTTCTACGATGTTAAAGATCCCCACTCCAATGGAAAAGTTGCCGGCAAATAAATTATTTGCTTCGTTAGATACCTTAACCAAAACCTGGGCTCCTGCTACCAAAGTAACCATGGATCAACTTCTTAGCGATCTGGTTAATCCCGACATCCAGTCCACTCTGCCCGCATTGGAAGCTGTGGGAGATATAGAATCGACCAATGAAAAAGGTATGGATGCCACCAAAAGCATATCGCCTGAAACCATATTGCGGTTTTCAGGTAATGGTGTATTCAAAAAAGACCGATTGCTGGGATGGATCAATGACCTTGACAGTAAAGGGCTCAGTTACATCAGGGATAAAGTGGAGTCTACAACGGGGCACACCGATTGTCAGGGAGGAGGTAATATCGCCTTATTAACCTTAAGAAGCAACACCAAAAAAAAAGTGATCATTCGCGATGGAGAACCTGTTATCTCCATATCCGTTACCAACGACAGCACAGTACGAGAGGTCAACTGTAAGCATATGAAGTTAAGCAGTATGGCTGATATTAAAGAAATTGAAGCCGCAAGCAATGAAAAAATTGTTGAAATTATGAAGCATTCCGTAGAGACTGTTCGACGTGAGTTTAAGTCAGACATTTTCGGCTTTGGTCAGCTGATCCACCAGTCCAAACCTGAGCTTTGGAAACGGCTAAAAGAAGAAAAAGAAAATCCATTTATGGACTTACAAATTGAATATAAGGCAAAGACTACGATCAAAAAAATTGGTTCCTTGTTTGAATCGTTCCAAAAAGAAATGAAGGAGTGAGCTTGGTGGAGGAGAAAGGGCGTATCAGCATTACAAATATAGCCGTACTCGTTTTTTTGAGTATTATCGGAGACTGTGTATTGGTGTATCCCTCCCTCATTACTAGCATATCCAAGCAGGATGCCTGGATTAGCTCATTTCTTAGCATCCCTGCAGGACTGGCTGTACTACTGCTACTCCTGCGGGTACATCAGTTGTATCCTGATCTCACCTTTGTTCAGCTCTGCCAGCGAATTTTGGGTCCGTGGCTAGGCGCCCTCATCTCCATATGGTATTTGTTCCATTTAATGATGAATTCAGCGATTTATTTAAGAGAAGTCGGAGATTTTATGAACAGCCAGACCTATGTGATGACACCTCTTCCTGTTATCAATTTACTCTTCATCCTTGTGCTGATGTGGGGGATGTATATGGGGCTGGAGCCTATTGCACGTACAGCTCAAATCTTATTTCCATTATGCTTGGCTTTCGCTTTGTTTTTAATCTTGTGCTTGCTTCCCCAATGTGACAGCCAGCAGCTTAAGCCTATTATGGAACAAGGTATTCCTAAAATTATGGAGGGCAGCCTATTTGCGCTCTCCTACCCATTCGGTGAACTAGCTTTTTTACTGATGATTTTTCCCTATGTGAGCAAAAAACCGGGTCTAAAAAAATCAGTTTTACTCTCAGGACTTACGGCCAGCATTCTATTAAGCGTACTACTCCTGGTTTCTCTCATGGTGCTGGGCCCTTTTGTAACCGAACATAGTGTGTATACCTCTTATACGCTATCTAAAAAGATCAACATAGGAAATTTCCTGCAGAGAATTGAATCCATGATGAGTACTGCCTGGATTATCACTACTTTTGTTAAAACCATTTTACACTTCTATGCCTTTACCTTAGGAATGACTCAACTACTGCGATTAAATAATGTTCGGACCTTTCTTGGTCCTAGCTTCATGATCCTGTTTGGTCTGATTATCGTGTCGGCGCCTAATATTACTTACTATCTGGATACGATCGTCAACGCCTGGATTTATTGGGATTTGACGGATTCTGTTGTCCTGCCTTCGCTACTGCTTATCGTATACAAGTTAAGATCGAAAGGCCGCCACAGCCTGGAACCCAGTTGATCCACACCCTTTAACGAAAGGAGCCTTCACCGTGCTAATCACCACTGTTATTATATGTATCGGTCTAGCCATTGCTGCCAAAGATTTGCCAGGCTTGTATCGAAAACATCGCTTTAAAGATATGTTCGTGTACATCATTATGCTCGGAATAGGCACATGGCTTAGTGTCCTTGCCGCCAAGTCAGAGGTTACGCCAAGCCCGCTGGTACTGATTGAAATCATCTACAACCCTGTTAACGCTTTTGTGTCACATGTATTTGGTTTTTAGAAAGGAGACAGCCACATGTCAAAAAAAACACGTATTAGCGTTCGGCAAGTGACTGTCCTGATGTTTATGAGTTTAATCGGGGATATGCTCTTATTCTATCCGACTATGATTACACATATTGCTCATCAGGATGCCTGGATCAGCTCCATGCTGTCCATTCCGCTGGGCTTAATCATAATTTACGTGCTTATTCGCGTTCATGAGCTCTACCCGAACCTTACACTTATTGAAGCGATTCGCAAAATTTTGGGGCCCGTGTTCGGAACCGTTGTCTCCTGCTGGTATCTGTTTTATTTTTTAATGAACACCGCTCTTATTGCGAGAGAGGTAGGCGATTTTCTGACTACACAATTATTTGTACAAACCCCTCTGCGTGTTCTGCTCGCTATGGGAATAGCCTTAATGGTGCTTACTGCGCTAGCCGGAATTGAAGCTTTCGGTCGTGTTAGCGAGATGCTATTACCAGCATATATATTAATTTTCTCTGGTCTGTTCCTTGCACTCCTGCCACAAGTTCAGCTTTTCAATGTACGGCCTGTTTTGGAAAATGGATTGGCTCCTGTTGCTCAAGGAATGGTTCCAGGCGCGGCAATGCCTTTTGCCGGAATGTCTATTATGCTCATGGTTTTTCCTTATGTAAACAAAAAAGCCCATTTTAAAAAGGACATATTGCTCGCTTCCCTTATAGGCGGAATCGTGATTAGCCTATTTCTGCTGCTCTCCCTGCTTGTGATTGGACCCTTTGTGACCCATTACAGTCCATACATTTCTTCTGTACTCACGACAAAAATTAATGAACTGAATTATATTACACGCGTTGAATCGCTTGTTGCTTTAACCTGGGCACTGGCTGCCTATTTCAAGGGAGTTCTTTTCTTCTACGCCTTCACTTTTGGAACACCCCAGTTGTTCCGGATTTCTAATAGTCGTCCATTCGTCATACCCGCAGGAGCGATTGTGTTTGGTATGACCATTTTGATAACCCCCAATGTGTTTTATTATGTAAGAACTCTTGTTTATCCCATGGCTGCCTGGCATTATACAAACGGCTTGATCATTCCGCTTCTTTTGTGGATTGTTTACCTCTGTCGGCAAAAGTGGAAACATCGGCAAAATACATCCAATAATGAATAAAAAACCTTTTGAAACCGATGCTTAAAAAGCATAACCCGATTCCAAAAGGTTTTTTTAATTTATGCCATATCCTGAATGTATGCCAGCGCGGCATCAATATGTCCTTTTACCCTTAAACCACGCCATTCATGAACTAAAATGCCATTCTCATCAATAAGGAACGTAGAACGAACAATACCCATGTACTGCTTGCCGTACATCTGTTTTTGCTGCCATACACCATACGTTTCAGCCACCTGATGCTCTTCATCAGATAGCAACTGAAAAGGTAGGCCATACTTGGCAATAAACTTGTCATGCTGCTTGAGTGGATCGGGGCTTATGCCCAGAATCACGGTGTTCAAGCCTTTAAACTCCGCATGTTTATCCCGAAAATCGCAAGCCTGGGTCGAGCAGCTAGAGGTCAAATCCTTGGGATAAAAGTACAACAATACCCTACTGCCTCGATAATCCGAGAGCTTGACACTCTTCCCCTCACTCCCAGGCAATTCAAAGTCCGGTGCCGCTTGTCCAATAACGGTCAATGTCGTGGACATCTTATCATCTCCTATCTTGTAGGGGTTCTTACAATATCATCCGCCCTTATGAGCCAGCCCCCCGGTAACGCCGAATCCCCCAGTTCCAGGCCAGTAAGCCCAGTGTCAGAAAAACAATTCCCATCACAGGAGTTAAGAGCGCCATATGGCGCATGTCCTCTCGTTGAAGGAACAGGGAAGCCGGATATACGCCCACAAAAGCAAAAGGCAGTATCCAGGTCAGCACAACCTGAATGGCACGGTTATAGATCGTTACCGGATAACGTCCGTAACCCTGAATATTGTACATGAGCGGGATAATTCCTGTGGGCGCATCCGAAAAGAATGAAAGAGAAGTCAATATGGTGTATATGCCCGTATAGATCGCCACAGCACTTAGGCTCAAAACGATTAGTGCCGGGACAAACCACCACTCCATAGCCAAATCCATCTGTGCGCCGCTGATCCCCATAATAATCAGACCAATCACTGAGCCGACCAACGCGGGCGGGTCCACATTTTCAAGGAAAATTTGGAACAGATTATACGCAGGACGGGTCATCACCCGATCAAGTTCACCTTTTACGATATAACGCTCGCTAAAGTTCCAAAGGTTAACGAAACAACTAAACAGTCCGTAAGGAACCATAAAAAATCCATAAACGAACACGACTTCGCTTTCACTCCACCCACCCAGGCTATTCGTATGCATAAAAATTACTAAAATAAAAATTAGATTCGTGGCCTGAAAGAGCAGATCCGAAATGACTTCTACCCAAAAATCGGCACGATAGGTGAGCCGTGACTTCATGTAATTTTTCAAATATTCGCTAATGAGACCCAAATAGTACATCATCGGCTTACCCTCCCTGCACGAACAGACGTCTGCGCGCCAGCCGCCAAATGATGATCATCGGCACGAGCAGAACGACCAGCCAAATGATTTGAATACCCAGCACATTCCATATGCCAACGCCTTTTACACGTCCCGTAAATACAGAGCCTGGCAAATAAGTAATTGCCTGAAAAGGCATCCATTGGGAAATTGTTGCCAGCCAGCCCGGAAACAAGCTAATTGGCAAAATCAACCCTGAAAACAGGTCTACGACTACGCGCTTCATTCGCATCATGCCCTCATTATTTTCGATAAAAAAAGCCGTCAATCCCGTAATAATATTAATCTGAGTGTTGATCAGAAAGCTGAAAAACAGCATGACCAGAAAACCGATCCAGGCTACCGGATCACTAGGCAGCTTCACGGGAAACAGCAGCATCGCAATCGCCATGCCTGGAATCATAAATAGGAGGAAGCGAAACATTCCCTCGCCAAGCCCCTGCATAAATTTAACAAGTACATAGTTATAAGGTCGGATCATCTGAATAGCAATGCTACCATCACGAATATCCGTCGATATTTCACGATCCAGATTGTTAAAATAAAAGGCTCTCGCCATCCACGATACGGCTACATAGGTCGTCATCTGAGCAGCAGTAAAACCTCCAATACTACCCGCATCGCCATATATCGCTTTGTATGTGAAATAATACACGCCGATATTCATGGAATAAATAAGTATGCCCGAATAATAGTTCACACGATAAGCAAGCATGGTGAGAAATCGAATACGAATAAAATCGGTATATACGCTAAGCATGAACTTTGGCCTCCACTAGCGGATTGCCTTGGCGTTCTGCCGAGCCAGACTGATAGATACTGCGGACGATATCATCCGTGTTGGTTTCAATGATTTTGATATCCGTAATGTCCGTGCGGCCAACTACGCTAGCCAGCACATCCGATACATTAATATGAAGAGGAATCCACACCTTGGCAGCCAAATCGTTATCCATAGTCCACGTCAATGGCATATCGGCTGTCCAAGCCTGTAATTGCTCCAGCCCAGTCGTCTTGCCAAATTGAAACCGTACTTCCCGGCCTGTCCCCCAACGAGCCTTGAGATCATCCAATCCACCATCATAAATGATATTCCCATCATCCAACATAATGACGCGCGAGCACAGCGCTTCAATATCCTGCAAATCATGGGTCGTCAGCAAAATAGTGGTCCCGTGTTCACGGTTCATGTCCTTCAAAAACTCGCGAATTTCGGACTTCACCATAATATCAAGTCCAATGGTCGGCTCGTCCAGAAAAACAATGGACGGATTGTGCAGCAAAGCAGCTACCAATTCACAACGCATCCGTTGTCCAAGACTAAGCTTGCGTACCGGGCGGCTTAGCAAATCCTGCAATTGCAGCCTCTCTACCAGTTCATCCAGCCTGCGTTTGAAGTCCGTAGCCGGAACCTGATATACTTTGCGCAGCAGTTGAAAAGACTCGATCACGCCGATGTCCCACCAAAGCTGGCTGCGCTGACCAAAAACAACGCCAATATTACCTACAAACTTCTCGCGATCCTCATAAGGGACATAGCCCCCCACCTTGAGATGTCCTGATGTTGGCACGAGAATACCTGTCAACATCTTAATCGTGGTGGACTTTCCAGCCCCGTTCTCACCAATATAACCGCATATTTCCCCTTGCGGAATACGAAAGGATATATCTTTGACCGCAGCCACCTCATTGTATTCGCGGGCGAATAAATCAAGGAAGGCACCTTTTAAGCCCTCGCGGTTTTTTTGAACCTTAAATGTTTTGCGCAGATCCTGCACATCAATTGCCAGCATGTTATACCTCTCAATCAGGATTTGTAAAATCCATAGTTAAATTGATTGTGCTCCAAAAAGAAATTATAATGTAATGAACTGAAAAGCGAAAGGGAGAGCATCCATGACAAGCAGAACCAAAAGGACGATATGGTCGGTTCTAGCCGTGGTAATCGTCGCGATTGTCGGCTTTGCCGTGTACTATTTTACATCCATTTATAATCAGCTGGATAATCTGCATAAAGAGGGTGCTAACTCCCCCTTCAAAAATGTAAAGCAGGTCGATCAGGTTCGTACACCAGAACCGCCCAAGTGGGAAGGTACCGATATGGTCAACATTTTGCTGATGGGTGTCGATGGCCGTGGCATCCAGAAAGGGGAAGTCCCCCGATCGGACAGCATGATGGTTGTATCACTGGACCCTGTGAAGAAAAAAATCCACTTGTTCTCTATTTTGCGTGATACGTACGTGGATATTCCCGGCTACGGAAAAAATCGGATCAATACTGCCATTACTCACGGGCCCAACACGGCCATGAAGACAGCTGGTGATCTGCTCGGCATCCCGGTGCAATATTATGTATATACCGATTTCCAGGGTTTTATTAAACTGGTGGATGCTGTAGGCGGCATTGATTTTGAAGTGGAAAAGGATATGCATTATACAAGTAATGCGGATAAGCATGAATACGATATTGATTTGAAAAAGGGCATGCAGCATCTGGACGGCAGCACGGCGCTTCAATATGTGCGTTTCCGTCACGATGCCATGTCCGACTTCTCCCGTTCCGGACGGCAACGTGCATTTTTGGAGGCCGTAGCCCAGAAAATGCAGACCACGACTTCCATTGCGAATCTGCCAAGCATTTTAGAGCAGGTTAACCCGTACATTGATACGAATCTCAGTGTTAACGATATGTGGAAGCTGGCGAATGTGGGGTACCAAAGCAGCTTTGCAGGCAGCGAACAGGTTCCACCGATGAAGCTGCTTGGCGAAGAAAATGTGGGCGGCGCGGCAGTTCTTACCGTCCGCGATCCGGAAGAACTGAAATCATATGTGCAGGATATATTTAATAATCCTCCCACACCAACACAGGAACAAAATAAGGATCAGAACAAAACAAAAAAGCCGGATAGTGCATCGTCTTCTAAGACGGATAAAGCTTCCTTTACAGGGGGCAGTAAAACCAGTAATGAGGATGCTTCCACACAATCAACAACAAAGACAGGACAAAAAGAGCTATAATGATGTATGCAGGGGCAGCCGTGAACGCTGCCCTTTGGCGTGTGTATGCCCTATTTTAATGAACGGAAAGGAAGTTTTGATAATGAAACGGGAAAACTCCGAAGCACTATATAAAGAAGCGCTGGAGCATATTGTCGGGGGCGTTAACAGCCCTTCACGCTCCTTTAAAGCTGTGGGCGGCGGTGCTCCAGTATTCATGAAACGCGCCCAAGGCGCTCATTTCTGGGATGCGGATGATAATCGGTATATCGACTATTTAGCGGCCTACGGCCCTATTATTACTGGACATGCTCACCCCCATATTACCAAGGCCATCAGCGAAGCGGCTGCGAATGGCGTATTGTATGGAACCTCGACGGCATTGGAAATCAAACTGGCCAAGATGCTGAAGGAAGCCATTCCTTCTCTGGATAAAGTCCGGTTTGTGAATTCCGGCACAGAGGCGGTCATGACGACGATTCGTGTGGCTCGGGCCTATACGGGGCGGAACAAGATCATCAAATTTGCCGGCTGCTACCACGGTCACTCGGATCTGGTACTTGTAGCCGCAGGCTCCGGCCCTTCCACACTCGGCATACCTGACAGCGCAGGTATTACAACCAACATTGCGAGCGAGGTCATTACTGTGCCATTCAATGACCTCGACGCATTGCGCCAAGCTTTGGAGCGCTGGAGCGACGATGTGGCGGCAGTCATGGTAGAGCCGATTGTTGGTAATTTCGGCATGGTGATGCCGCAGCCAGGCTATCTGGAAGGGTTGTGCTCGATGGCGCGGGCGAACGGCTCCCTTGTCATTTATGACGAGGTCATTACCGCCTTCCGCTTCCACTACGGCTCAACTCAAACGTATGCAGGTCTGGACAACCATGATGCGATTCAGCCGGATTTGACCGCGCTGGGCAAAATCATGGGCGGCGGTCTGCCGATTGGTGCCTACGGCGGCAGCAAGCAGATCATGGAGCAGGTTGCTCCACTCGGCCCTGCCTATCAGGCAGGTACAATGGCAGGCAACCCGGCTTCCATCTCCTCAGGCATCGCCTGCCTTGAAGTTCTTCAAGGGGAAGGCGTGTATGAAGAGATGGAACGTCTCGCTGTAAGACTGACAGACGGTATTCAGTCTTCCGCTGATCGCTACGGCGTGCCATTGACGATCAACCGCATTCGTGGAGCGTTCTCGACGCATTTCTGTGATCATCCGATCACGAATTACGCACAAGCGCAGGATACAGATAGCGAAGCGTTTGCTTCCTTCTTCCGTCACATGCTGGATCGCGGTATTCATCTGGCTCCATCCAAGTTCGAAGCGTGGTTCCTCACAACAGCGCATACGGATGAAGATGTGGATGCTACGCTGGAAGCGGCGGACGATTCGTTCCGGGCGATGTCACAAGGTAAATAAGCAGAGCAGTAAGCGATAGAAGGAATCAATGATAAGCTGGAAGCATTCTGGAGATATGGGTACCTGACCAACGGGTATCTGACCTTTGGGGCTGCATTCCAGCTTTTTTAACCCTCAACTGTACCGGTACAGTTGTATGTTTTTTGGATTGTATCAAGTTATGCCATCCGGTTATATTGAGATAACAACAGGTTAAGGTCATGATTACGGAGGTTTATTATGCACAGTCGTTCCAGAAATGGAGCCGCCTATCTGGCAGCTCTGAGCTATGCAGCTATACTTGGATTTTCATTTTTATTTGTAAAATTGACGGTGACGGAGGCGAGCCCGCTGGATGTGATCGCCCACCGCTTTGCGCTGTCTTTTATCGCTTTGACCGTTCCAGTGCTGCTCGGTTGGATTAAGCTCAACATCAAGTTGCGTGACATTTTGCGCATTTTACCACTAGCATTGCTCTCCCCTCTGGTGTATTTTCCACTGCAAGCCTTCGGGCTGATGAGTACTTCTTCTTCGGAAGGCGGAATTATTCAAGCTACCGTTCCCATCTTTACACTTCTGTTAGCCTCCTATTTTCTTAAAGAGCGCACAACGGTGGTCCAAAAGATTTCCTTGCTGCTCTCTGTCTTTGGCGTCGTTTTTATATTTGTGATGAAAAGCGGGGCACCGCTAGCATCCAGTAGCTATGGTGGTATTCTTCTGCTCGTACTCTCTGCTATATGCCTATCTGGCTACAACGTGCTGGCTCGTCCATTAACACAAAAGTACAGTCCAATGGAGCTGACCTACGTTACCTCCATTTTGGGATGTATCGTTTTTAATCTGGCGGCCTTAGGCTATCATGCCATGGACAGTTCCATGAGCGCCTATACTGCTCCACTGGTGAAGCCTGGTTACTGGATGGCACTAGTTTATCTAGGCATTCTGTCTACCCTCGTTACCTCGCTGTTATCGAGCTTTGCCTTGAAGTGGATCGAAGCCTCCAAAATGAGTGTGATCGGTAATTTATCCACCCTCATTTCCATGATTGCGGGTGCTTACATTTTGAAGGAACAGCTTGCCTACTATCACATTATTGGGGCTGTAGTGATCATTATTGGCGTGGTGGGCACCAATTTCGGAGGACGAAAAAGCTTCACGCAGATCAAAACAACTTCGGCAAAATCGCAATAATGGATTAAGAGCAGACGCTAGACTGTCTAAAAAAAAGAAATCCCCAAGCTGGGCAATTCCAGCCTGGAGATTTCTTTTTTAACTTCATCGTTTTCGTGGACTAGATTGGATACGCCATGACACTCATTAATGCCAGCTCGGGCTGTGTCGTGTCCAGTCTGCTATATTGTACAATGATAGGCACATCGCTAGTGACCGTAATTGCATAAGGAATACCTGTCGGAATCCGTTCGCCGGACTTTTCCAGCGAGGCTGTTCGGATATGGCGGGTTCGTCTTCCTTCCACCACCTCGATCAATCGCTCTAACGGCTCGCGGTCTTCAAAATAAATGTCTATACTCAGCTTTGCCGCACGTGTTCCACAGTTCAGCACACATATACTCTCATGACTGAGCAGTTCTCCCCGGCTTTCCGGTGGAATATACCCGTCGGGGATGACCCAGAATAAGCTTCCTCGCGGCTGATTAGCCGCCTTTTCCTGAGAAAGTTCAATATCTCCCATGCTATCGGCCTCCTTTACCATAATACTTTCGAGTGCTTATGCCCTTTTTTCTACCCGTACGGATTCTCCTTGGTACGCAGCAGCTGAGCCAGAAAAGCAAGCGCCAATCCCTGGCCCCATCCCTGAATTCGTTTGTAGGGTACGTTTCGGTAGCCATCCATATCGTTCATTACAGCAGTTCCAGCGGATACGCCAGTCACTGTGCCGTCCTCTTTAATACGGGAAAGGATACCATCAATCGCCTTTTGTGTGTATTTGTTAAACAATCGGCCCTGCATAAGCAAAGCCGTAGCAATCCCTGCCGAGCCGGAGGTCTCCAGATAAGAGGTATCATCGTTCAGCACCGTATGCCACAGCCCTTCGGGGGATTGCAGCCGTACCAGTGCATTGAGCTGGTCCCGCAGCGAGCCGTCAATGATCATGTAGGATGGATGCTGCACCTCCACACATTTCAGCGCCTTGGCCATCGTGAGTGCTGCCCATGAATTGCCGCGCGCCCAGTATATTCCCGACATGTGGCTTTGGTTCGCATGATCCCAGCCGTGATAATACAAATTCGTATCCGGGTCCTGCAAAAATTCCTCGTGCCCGTGATATTGCCGGATTCCGTCCTCCCAATACGTCTTGTTGCCCAGCAAATGACCGATCCGCAGCAAATAATAACCAGCCATAAACATCGTATCCACCCATGCTTGCTGCGGAAATACATCATGTAGTGAATTCACGGTGTGCTGGAAAATGCCGTCGGCAAACCGCTCAGCTTTTTTGGTCAAAAATTCTGCCATCTCGATAGCGATATCCAGGTATTTTTGCTCACCTGTAGCCTGATGTAGTGTCAACAAACAATGCCCGACAGAAACGCCGTTCACCGACAGAGGCGGAAGTCCATCCTCAATATTTTCGTCAACCCATTCTTTCAGCTTGTTCAAATGCTGTTCATTCCCAGTCGCTTCATAGGCTTCGCATACTCCATAAAAGGCTACTCCACCTGGCCAATCCCAGCTGTAGTGCATTTGAAACGTGCGTTCCACTACCCGGTCAATCACCTGTTTAATCTGTTCCTCATCAAAACTCAATGCGGGCATTTCCACGTCTCCTCCCTTGGTAAGCTTCACGCTAGTTGCCCTCCTTGCCACCTGTTCCAAAAAAGGTCATACGTCAACGTAAGTACATGCGCAGCGGTTGCAAATCCAGTTCCTTCACAGCCGCTGTCACCATATTTGCAATCCGAACCGCGCCATTCTCATGAAAATGTGTATTATCCTCTAGGCCGCCGGAAAAGTACATATATTCCCCAGGCAGCAGCCACATAAAAAGCTCCTTGCTGTCTTCGGGGCCCAGCTCTTCATATAACTCCTGCGTGCGGGCAGACAAATCAATGAGCGGCACGTTCGCTTCTTCCGCCAGCTCGCGAACCGCCGTTATATAGTCGCCATGTGTGTCGGACAGAGTACCGTCCTCGTTAAAATAGCGACGATGTACAGGCGTAACCAGCACGGGGGTTCCGTCCTTGCTTCTCGCTCCGTCGATATACAGGCGCAGATGCTCCTTGTAGGTCGTAAAAGGGTCCGTGGCTCGTTCCGGATCAGGCTTCTGATCATTATGGCCGAACTGGATGAACAGGAAGTCTCCTGTCTTCATTTCTCCCAACATAGCGTCCAGCCGTCCCTCGTCCACGAAACTTTTGGAGCTTCGCCCCGATACGGCGTGGTTATCCACGCAGACATCATGCTTGAACAGGGCCGGCAAAGCTTGACCCCAGCCTGTGTAAGGATAGCCGGACAGCCCTTGGTCCGTAACCGTGGAATCTCCGGCTAGGAATAGCCGGAGGGTCTGTGGTGCCGGCGCAATCTCCAGCGCATTGAGTCGCGGTGCAGTGCCAGATACGGTGAGGCGCAGTTTGCCACCCCGGACAGGCACCGCAAACATCGCCTCGGTGAACTGACCTGGCAGCGTGTGTACCGGGGGCAGTATATGCTTGCCCTCACCAGCCTGAAGCCGCGTGAGCGTTTCCGCTAGCGGATCGCCAAGCAGTACGGTGACAAGAACTATTCCGTCCGGTACATCTGTAACAAACGAAGCATTAAGTGGAATACAAAAGCTGCTTCGCAGCCGCGTACGTGCATCCTTGGCTGGATTCTGCCTTTGACGGCCATATACATGCTCCGTAGTCTCGAAGCCATAGCCCTGTTCAGTTGTATATATGCAATCCGGGGATACTGCCTTGTAGCCATCCGCAGGCTCCCCCGGACCAAAATCAAACTTCCACATATTTACTCACCCCTCGGTCTTAGCCCTTCAGGCCACTCGTGCTCATTCCTTCTACGATTTGTTTTTGGAAAGCGAAGAATACAGCGATAACAGGTAACAGGCTTAAGATGGACATCGCGAACATTCCTCCCCAGTTGGAGGCCGACTCGCTGTCGAGAAACATTTTGAGTGCAATCGATACGGTATATTTCTCTGGCGAGTTCAGATACAGCACCGGACCTAACAGATCCTCCCACTTCCAGTAGAAAGAGAAGATTGCCGCTGTAGCCAGCGAGGATTTGAGCAAAGGTAAAATAATTCGAAAATACAACCGGAACTTGCCGCATCCGTCAATCGTCGCCGCTTCATCCAACTCTGCTGGAATCGTCCGTATGAACTGTACCATCAGGAAGATGAAGAATGGCATCCCGAAAAAGGATGGCACCACCAATGGTAGGATCGTATTGATCCATCCAAGCTTGGTGAAAATGATATATTGCGGTACCAGTACCACATCCCCCGGCAGCATCAGCGTCACCATCATCAGAGCAAACCACAAGTTACGCCCCTTGAATTTCAAGCGTGCGAAGCCAAATGCGATCAATGAGGAGGATAGCACGGCGCCAATCGTTGAAATCACTACGATCGTGAGCGAATTCAGAATATATGTGCCGAAATTATAACCAGTTGTTCCTTTCCAGCCTGTTACATAGTTCTGCCAAATCCATTCTGTAGGGAAAAGCGAGGAGGCCGTGACGAATATCGTCCGACTTTCTTTAAAAGAGCTGAACAGCATCCAGAACACGGGATACAGCATCAGGAGCGCCAGTGCAGCAACCAGAATGTGATAAATTGGCCATTTGATCGTTTTCCATGCCATTGGTATCAGCGCCCCTTTTCCGTTTCATAGAACACCCAGAATTTGGATGTCATAAATAAAATCGCTGTCAGTATCGCAATCATAATGAGCATGACCCAGGCCATAGCCGCCGCATATCCCATATTGCTGAACATAAATGCCTGCCGAAACAGATACAGTGAATGCAGCATCGTTCCATCCATTGGACCACCCTCACCCTTGGAGATAACATAGGCCGGGACGAAGGTCATAAACGCACTGATCGTCTGCATAATCAGGTTAAATAAAATAATCGGACTTAGCAGCGGCAGCGTAATACTGAAAAATTTTCGTACTGGCGTAGCTCCATCTACACTGGATGCCTCGTACATCTCATGCGGAATATTCTTCAGCCCTGCCAGAAAAATAAGCATGGATGAACCAAATTGCCACACAGACAAGGTGATCAGCATCATTAGCGAAGCATCTGGATCACCAAACCATTTCACCGGGGTTGCCCCCAAGGCCGTAAGCAAGCTGTTAACAATGCCCTCATTACTGAAAATATTGCGCCACATGATGGACACTGCCACGCTCCCCCCGATAATAGAAGGCAGATAGTACATCGTCCGATAGGTGCCAACCATGCGTGACTTGGTATTCAAAATCATAGCCACAAACAAGGCGAAAATCAGCCGCAACGGTACGCCGACCAATACATACGTAAACGTGACCCTGATCGAATTCCAGTATTTTGGGTCGCCTGTGAACATTTTTTCGAAGTTACCCAGACCAATCCATTTGGGTGGAGTGAACAGATTGTAGCTAGTAAAGGACAGATACAGCGAAATAAACATTGGAATTAACGTAAATGCCAGAAAGCCCACAATAAACGGGCTGATAAACGCATATCCGGTCATATTGGCTTTCAAGCTCTGATGATTTCGCAAGCTCATCAAGCCTCCCTTCTGTTGCATTTTAAGAATTTGCGTACGTGTAAACATAAATTTTACGTTGTTATATGAATTATCCTGTGATACCTACAAAGGTTGCTTCTGCGATGGATTCGCCGAATCAACCGTGCGCAATCATGCTTTGCACTACGCACGGTTAACCTAACGAATCGATCCTTCAACCCTGCATTATTACTGCTTGTTATTCGCAAGAATGGTATTCGCATCAGCCCGGAATTTGGCCGCTGCGTCTTCAGGCGTCATCTGTCCGAAATTGACTTGCTCAATGTAATCGGTCAAAGTAGCAATCACTTCCGGTGATCCGACTGGCGGAGGCGGGCTCATTGGGGAAGCTTTTGGCTCCATGGAAGCCACAAATTCAAACACCTGCTTCGTTGCCTCGCTCAACTCCGGTGCTACAGCTTCCTTAATTTTGGCAGAAATCGGTACGCCCCGTTCGCCTTTAATCAATTTGTTCGCTTCTACATCGTTCATCCAGAAATCAATAAACTTTGCGGCCTCATCCTTCACCTGTGAACGGGAAGCCACCGCCCAGTACATCGTAGGCTGCATATATACGCCTTTTTCCATATTCGGTCCAAACATCGGAGCAAGCGCCATTGGGCGATTAACGACCTGTTGTAAGCCCACATACTGATTGGACCACTGCCAAATGCCGATACCTGTTCCTTTTACGATATCCGATTCCTCAAGAATTCCCTTGGTTTGGTTCATGACTTCAGGAGTCGGTGTCGCCCCTTTCTTAATCAGCTCAGCTAAACCACCGAAGAAATCAACAAACAGCTTATCGTCGTCATACCCCAATCCTGTTCCTTCCGTATTGTAGAGAGATTTTCCATGTGTCCGCAAATAGTAGTGGAAGAAAATATCCGCAGCCATAGAGCTGTCAAAGTAAACTTTATTGGAGGCTGCCTTCAAAGCCAGCTCTTTGTATTGATCCCATGTCCAGTCATCAGGAATTTTGTCTATGCCCGCTTTTTTAAGCAATGCCGGATCGTACTGGAAGCCCAGCACATTGACACCTGTGGGAACACCATATTGTTTTCCGGCAATGATCCCGGTTTTGAGTACATTTTCGTTTACATCAGCGACTTGGATTTTCTGATTCAAGTAAGGCGCCATATCTTCCAGCTGGCCGTTCTTTGCATATTGGCTAATATACGAAATGTCCATTTGTACGATGTCCGGCAGTTGGTTGGCTGCCGCCTGCGGGGCGAGCTTCTTCCAGTAGTCATCAAAAGAGGCATATTCCACATCAATCGTCACATTCGGATTTTTTTGCTTATACAAATCGATGACCTTCTGCGTATATTCGTGGCGCGTATCCGATCCCCACCAAGCGATCCGCAACTTTACTTTTCCGTCTGCACTTGTGCCCGAATTGCCTCCGCCGTCCGCTCCACTACATGCCGTCGTCAACACGAGCAGCATCGCTATAACCAGAAACCATCCCTTTTTGCCCACCTATCTCTCCCCTTTTCGCTGTTCTAGAAAGGAGCCTTATGACGAGTAACCATGTACTTACGCTCGTTTGATAGCGTTTACATTTGCTCCTGTTGTTATTTTCCCAAAAGCAGAGAAACATTGGAATACACAAATCAGATTTCAAAGGTTTAAAAAACAGAGGGACTCAGCTGCTCATCCCCGTTCGTGTGATTTAATGTACTCGGAGGGTGTCATACCTGCCCATTTTTTGAACACCTGGCTAAAATATTGCGCGTTCCCGCCGAAGCCGAACCATTCCGCCAGCTCAAACACCTTTACGTCTCCCGTCTCCCGAATATGCTCAGCCGCACGTTCGATCCGGTAACGATTGACGTAGTGCGAAAAGTTTTCGCCTGTCACTTTTTTGAAAATTTTTCCTAAATAGTCAGAATTCATATAGAGCATTTGACCCGCCACACCGTTCAGCGAGAGATCGGATTTTCTATAGTTTTGCTCAATAATAGTGATCATTTTATCCACCGTGGAAGATTGGCGGTATACATTGCTTTTATAATAGATTGCGGTCATTCGTTCGGCGGCTTCCTGTACAAAAGATTTGAGACATGCCAGCGTTTTTTGCTCTGCCAGCACGACCATTCGACTTGTAAACGCCGCACGTTCTTCTTCAGGACATATACGGATCATGGCAGCATATAGCTGTAGTACATATGAACGGGTTACGGAGATTTCCAGCTTCATACGAGACAGGATGCCAAACAGCCGATCCACTTCCTGTACAACTTCCTCCCTATTTCCAGCCTTGATCAGCAGACCAAACTTCTCCTCATCCAGCTCCAAATCTGCCATCTCCCGGGTATCCTCAGCCGCCAAATCTTCCTTCGTAATGAGGCTCCCCTCCCCGGTGTAAAAGCGGTGATTCATACAATGCAATGTCTCCCGATACATCCCCCGCGAATGCTGCATACTATCCGACTCGCTAACCGCAACGGTCACCTCCAGCTTATAAAAACGGTGAAATGTCGCACGTACCGCTTCAATCTGTTTCATAAATTGTGACGCATCATCCCCACTTTCCAGCACAATCAGCAGTTGCCCTTGCATGGTCGTACTGAGCAAGACATGATCCATTAAATCCCCAGCTATATTTTGCAAAGCAAACAAATGCTCCGGCTCGTGGGACTCCTCCACCCGTAGCAGCAGCATTCGAACCTGCTTATCTTGCAACTCCAGACCGAACAAACGCTCATAAAAAGCGATATCACGGCTGCCGTAAGTTTTGTAGGAAATAAACTCCTTCAAAAAATGCTCCTTCACATGCGGTAGCATACGCTGAAAATCAAGCTTCATCCGGTTCACAAACTGCTTGCGTTCCTCCTGTTCCTCTCGCTCCTGTCCCAGCTCGGTCAGAGCCTCATGAATTTGCCGCTCATTGCAGGGCTTCAACAAGTAATGCTTCACCCCGTATTGCATGGCCCGACAGGCATAGTCAAAATCTTTGTAACCAGATAACAGAATAAAACGAACGTCTGGAAAATGCTCTGTCGTTTTGGCAACGAGTCCGATACCGTCCAGTCCTGGCATAGAAATATCGCTGATCACAAAATCAGGCGGGCTCGCCTGGATCTGATCATATGCCTCAATCCCATTACGCGCCGTACCTACCAGTTGTGTTCCTGCTTTGCCCCAATCGACCACCTGTGATATACCTTCCAGAATCATACGCTCATCATCAACCAGTAGCACCTTGTACACGACCCTGATCCCCTTTCACATATGGAATACAGACATGAATTGACGTTCCTGCTCCTGACTCGCTATGCAGCTCTATTCCCCAAGGTGTACCAAATGTCAGGTTAATCCGTTCCTGAATATTCGCAAGTCCAATACCCCGCCCACGGGTTGTGATCTGTCCGCTACGCAGCTTTTCCAAGAAATCCGGGGTCATTCCAGGTCCGTCATCTTCAACCCGCAGGAACAGCGCCCCCTCGCTTTCTCGGACTACAATCGTGATCCGACACGGTTCAATACGCGGCTCCAACGCATAATGGATCGCATTCTCCACCAAGGGCTGAAGCGTTAGCTTCGGAATTTGCGCGTCCATCAATTCTTCCGGGACATCGAGCTGGAAAACGAGGCGCTCATCAAAACGTGTTTTTTGGATCGTTACGTAGCTCCTCACGATATCCAGCTCTTTTTGAAGGGGAATCAGCTGCTCTTCAAAACTGACCGTGCTGCGTAGTAGAAAAGCGAGGGCTTCCACCATTTCTGAAATCCGATCCTGCTTGTTGGCCTTGGCGAGCCAGTTCACAGACTCTAATGTATTGTATAGAAAATGTGGATTAATCTGTGCTTGAAGCGCCTTTAGCTCTGTTTCCCGCAGCAATAGCTGCTTGGCAACATTCTCATTAATAAGCTCGCGGATACGGCGGATCATCTTCTTATACGTCCGATGCAAGAGGCCGACCTCATCCTGTGTGGAAAGGGGGACCGCCCCAAGCGCTTCCTCTTCCAGACGGTCGAGATCACCTTTTTCTATTTTACGCATGTTCTGGATCAACTGAACGATTGGTTGGGTAATGCTGCCTGACAGCCTAGCACCCAGCGCCAGTGCAATAAGCAGCATAATGACAAAAATAGCGCTTACAATTTCTTTGATTATCGTAATACTGCGAAACATATCATCAAAGGGAGTCATATGTAAATACGTCCAGCCCGTGTAAGAGGATTTGATCTGAGCAGCAAAAAAGGTCCCGCCTGTATAGGTCGCAATCCCGTAAAGCTGCTTCCGCCCAAGCTCTGCCTGAATATCGCTCTCACTCAAAAGCGGTGCTTCGGGATAAATCATTCGTCTTCCGTCGGTAATCATCAACTGTCCGTCACGACCTGAGGTCTGCACACGATCCGCTACAATCCGGTCAATTCGCACACGAATCGCAAGCGTTCCGAGCCCATTCAGCGTAAAATTGGAATCGGTAAAGGATTTGAATTGCCGCGCTGCCAGCAAGGAGGAATGTCCTGCCACATACCATGCATTGGAGCCGTCATATTCGTCTGCCAACTCCGACAGGGTGGATCGAAGCTCTTGGGGGATACCTTCACGGTTGCCCGCACTCATGACCTGTCCCTCTTTGTCGATCACCATCATAGAATAGACATAGGTTTCGGAGCCGGCGAAGGCGACAAGTCTATTCGTTATTTTTTTACGCAGTACCATTTTGACATAAGGTGACGTTTCCTTCTCCAATTGCAGCAAATAACGCTGAAGCTGCTCGTCCGTTGTTACCTTAAAAGTAACTTTCTCAACATCCTTTAGCTCATTTTCAATGCCGATTGAAGAAATATTGAGCACTTCGGATGTCTTTTTGTACATTTGATTATCATAAATATGAAATACGTACTTAAGTATGACTGCAACAACTGCAAAATTAACCAGCATGAGCACCGTAATCAGCAGTACCATCTTATGATGGATTCCGGCATTTTTGTAAGCGCTCTTAAAGTAGGTAATCAGTACATGTCGCCCCCTTCGCTCGTCCTGCCTGGTTCAGCCCAAAATGGAGAAAACTCTATATATTATACAAAATACCCCATGCCTTGGTCATTCGGCAAGAGGTATTTGGGTTTGCTTAGCGTTGATCGGTTGCTTTCGATTTGTCCGCCTTGCTCATATATTCGTCATATCGGTCATCAACTTCACGTGCCATACTCCGGTATTTACGCGTCTCCTCGACAATAGGGTCCATTTGAGTCTGAACCCGCACCTCATATTTGGGGCTGAGTCGTTCCCGTTTTTTGGTCTCATTCTCACGAATTTCGCCTTCCGTCAGCAGTTCACTGAGCTGGCGTTCCAATTCTTCGGATTGGCTCATCGCGATTTCCTCCTTCAGGATAATGGTGTACGTTGTATTATAACCCGGTTGCGTCTGCTTCTTTCAGGACTTGAATAAGTTGAGAATGAATAGCTGTATTCGTAGCTACAATATGCCGTACACTCAGGTCATAAGGTTGGCCCAATGTGTCCGTAATGATGCCGCCTGATTCCTGTACCAGCAAAGCACCCGCGGCCACATCCCAGGCATTCAAACCGATTTCGCAATAAGCAGACAAACGTCCCGACGCCACATAAGCCAGATGCAATGCTGCCGATCCGAGCGCCCGAATACCGCGTACCTGTGGTGTAAGGACCTGCGTAATTTTCATATTCAACGGTTGTGCATACGTACGATCCGGCGGGAAACCGATGCACACCAGACTATCTCCCAACGTTTCTTCTTTCGATACTTCCATGCGATTACCGTGGACGTATGCGCCTTTTCCCTTTTCCGCTACAAACATTTCATCACGGGACGGATCATAAATTACCCCGACAATCACCTCGCCACGATGAGCCAAGGCAATAGACACACTGTAGTACGGCAGACTGTGCACGAAATTGGTAGTGCCGTCTACCGGATCAATAATCCATAAATATTCCTCTTCACGGGCAGCCTCTAATGCTCGGGCTGAAGCTTCAGCTCCCGGCTCTACCCCTTCTTCACCTAAAATGGCATGATCGGGAAAATGGGTGAGAATGAGTCTGCGAATCATCTGTTCTGCACCTTTATCTACCTCGGTTACTAAATCGGTCGAAGATTGCTTGGTATTCAATTGTTCAACAGTGCCCAGTCTGCTTTTAATCCATTCCCCGGCTTTGGATGCCGCATTAATAGCCACGGCTGTATAGCTTTTTCCTGATACGATATAGGGAACCTTTTCGTTTTCATGTTCGTTCAACGTGTTCACTCTACTTTCTATATCATTGTTACGTGGTTTACGAATCTGCCCTACAGGCAGTCTCTTAACCATCTCTGTTTCAGTACAAGTTTGCTAGTTTACACATTCTAGTATACACAATAAGCTTCATAAAGTTTCTCCATATGGAAGCTTTATCCGCAAAATACTACTTTCTAAGGCGTAATATCTATGGAAGCCCCATTCAACACTTTGACCCCGTTATCTTCCTGAAGACGCAGTTCATTCATTAATCCGAACAACGCTTCATCCTTAAGTTTGGCTTCAAGCATGACATCAATCCGATCCGTATATCCAGCAATATTACGCAGAAAGGTCAGTAACGGCTCCACCAGAACACCGTCTGCATGACCACGAGGGTCTTTTTCACTTTTGGGACTGGAGGCATGGATTTTGGGCGGCAATGGATGATCAGTAGAAGATCCGGCTTGGGCCAATTCCCCTTTCCAGGTATCCAATATGTCCGGCCATAGCTCCCACGGCTTCTCACCCTCGTTATTGACCCATTGATGATGAATATCGAGAACCATCGGCAAGCCCGTTATTTTGCAAGCTTCCAGTGTTTCCACCGCATTGAACGTTTTATCATCATTTTCCAATGTTAACCGTTCTCTTAATGAAAGATCCAGGGCATTCACTTGTTCTACAAAACGCTGACCAGAGGTCACCTTATCTCCGTATGCACCACCAATGTGAATGTTGTTCTTGGCTTCGGCACTAAGTCCCATGGCCTCCAGCATCGCCACGTGGTACTTCAGATCATTAATGGAGCTCTGCAGCACTTCAGGACGGGGAGTGCTGAGCACTGTAAAATGATCGGGGTGAAACGATACCCTCATCTTATTCGCCTTGACATAGTCCCCCACCTCTGCAAAATCAGTGGCAAGCGCCTGAAATGGGTCCCAGTCCCGCAGATCCTGATGGGTCGCGAGCGGAATCAGCTTGGATGAGAAACGATAGACCTGAATATCACTCGCACGATTATGACGCAACAGCCTCAATGTATTGTGGAGATTTTCGGCTGCAATTCGTTCTAGCTTGCGGATCGCGGCTTCTCGGTCTCCGATCTTGTTAAAGCTGGCCATAGTCATGGTTTTAGAAGGGGATGCATTTTGCACGGTGACTGACATGGCAACATAACCGAACCTTACGATCATAGATGTCCTTCCTTTCAGCAGTTCGCAGTAGATGGCAAGGCCGCTTTCATTATGTGACCTAAACCCCTTTTCTACTGATCATACCCGGAAAAGCATCTGCTGATTCGGTGTTTTGCACAAAACTGAAAGAAACAAACAGCTAGGATTGCTGCTGTGCTCCAAAAAACATTTCATCTGCCAACGCGGTCTGAATTCTTGACTCCTCTTCATTCAGCTTACGAATGAGAGTCATTTCTACCTCGGTCACTTCGTCACCTTGGAAATTGATTTCGGCGATACAGCCCACAATCTGAACGATGGCTACTGCCACGTTGTCCACGCTATAAGCGATGACCTTCTGTCCTGTCGGAAAAACGCGCAGTCCGGATTTAACCATTTTGCCACGTCCATATTCCAGCAGTTCATAAAGTTCTTGTTCGCTCTTGAATTTGCACACCGAATTAAATTCAGTTTGAAAGCCCATGTAGCCGCCACCTTTCATATTTAAGGGTTTAGTTAAATGCTCAAGTACATCAATATATATGAACAAAAAGGAGAGTGATCAGCTCCCCTTCGTTTTTCGTTTATGAGTTCTCATAGTGCAGTGCCGACCTGCGTTCATATCGCTCCAATGCAAGAGCAATCATGCGATCCAGTAGACTTGCATAGGATACGCCGGTTTCTCTCCACAATAATGGATACATACTGAACGGTGTAAAGCCAGGCATCGTATTCACTTCATTAATAAGGATATGTCCATCTGAGCGTCTGACGAAGAAATCTGCACGGGAAATCCCGCAACCTTCCAGAGCGCGGAAAGCTTGCAATGCGGCTTCACGGATACGATCTGCCACTTCCTCGTCCAGTGGTGCCGGAATGAGCATTTCCGATTGACCATCGGTATATTTGGCAGCATAGTCGTAGTAATCACTCGACGACACAATTTCACCTGGTACCGAGGCAATCGGCTCGTCATTCCCAAGTACGCTGACCTCAATCTCACGGGCATCGACGTACTCCTCTACAATCACCTTCAGGTCAAATTGCAGAGCCAGATTTACAGCCTTTTCCAGTTCTTCCCGGTTACTAGCTTTGGAAATACCTACGCTTGAGCCCAGATTGGCTGGTTTGACAAAGCAAGGATAACCTAACTCAGTTTCTATGTTACGCACCAAGTCATGACCGGTTTGTGCCCACTGTGTACTATTAAAATAGCAGTATTTCACTTGCGGCAACCCTGCATGTTCAAACAGCTTCTTCATGACGCCTTTATCCATACCTGCTGCCGAAGCCAGCACGCCTGCCCCGACATAGGGCATATCCGCCATTTCGAACAGACCCTGAATCGTTCCGTCCTCACCAAAGGTGCCGTGCAGTAGCGGAAACAGTACATCCAGCGTCTGCTCCCCGTACAGCTTGCCGAACAATGTATCTAATGCCGCCTTGGTACCGCCCTCAGCGTGCTCCAGCTTCAATTGCTCTACTGTAGTCAGAGGCGTACTTAACAGCGCCCCTCTACGCCAATCGCCAGCCTTCGTAATATAAAAAGGAATAATCTCGTATTTCTCATAATTAAAAGCGTTCATTACCGCATACGCCGTTTGCAGCGATACCTCATGTTCGCCTGATTTACCACCGTACACCAACCCTACGGTCAATTTTTGATTTGCCATGCCTATCCTCCGCTTTCCTGCTTTCGTCATTGTGCCTGATTTGCTTCACTGTACCTGCTATCCATCATCTCATTTAAAAATAGTCGGCGATGTGATAAAAGCGATATACCGTATTGTCCGTCCACGCATACGAATTTTTATAGTCCCAATAACGATGTCTGGAGCTTACCGTATGTGCATTGACTAGCGGCATGCCGCCAGCATCAAAGGCCGTTACCACCGTGCTGTGCTGGAAAGTTCCGTCACCATCCCAATCATAAAAAATGACGTCCCCCAGCATGAGCTGCTCCGGTCGACTCACCTGCTCTGCGGTCAACCCCCAGGAGCTGGAGCCCAAATATCGCTCCAGACTGTTGGAAACCGCCCAGCTATAGCTCCACAGCTCACGTCCGGCGACCCGCCCTTTATACCACCAGCCCGATTCTCTTTTACCAGTATAGTGGATCGGTGCGCCACCTGCAAAGAGGCACTGCGAGATATAATTGGTGCAATCCACATCAAACGCCTCAAACTCCGGGTTAAAGCTATCCCACCACTGATCTGCATAGGCCGCTGCTTCTTCACGGCGATATCGGCTGGGGCGTGCTGATGAACCAAAGCCCAGCACACCACGATTCAGCAGCGGCAGACTTCCTCCCTGATTAAACGACGCTTGTTCAAAAGGAACCTCTCCTCCCGCCGGCTTTCTTTCTGCCGGATCGCGTTCGATTCTCGTCACCTGCCAAGCTTCACCCTCGCGTGTAAACGTCAGGCGCTCCCGTTCAATCCGATCCTCCCGGTGAGTCATCCCGCCCTTCTCATAAAAGAGTCGAACATGCAGTTGTACATCGACCACTGCCTCATCCAAGGTATCCTGCACTATTCGTAGCGGCTTGGCGCGTGTCTCGCTGCGCAGGGGAACAGCGTCCCGTTCGTTGTACCACTGCTCCAATCTGGCCGCACGTGCTGCTCGCTCCATTCGCTGGCCCACCTCCAGGTACTCATCCGGCTGTGGTACACCATTTACCTCACTGCGATTGTACTGATTCACGTAAGCAAAAAGGGCCTGTTTCCATTCCCGCTCCCCCATCCCTATCCCTCCATTTTTCGTCTCGCTATCCTTATTCGGGGATAACCACGCTGATATATAACTTTCATTCTTTCCTCTCTGGTCTGATATGCTCTCTATCTATAAGTATGAATCTCTAAAGCTTGGTATGAACATCGAAACACGAGGAAACCGAACGTTTTATTTTCCAGTCTGACACGCATAATTTAGGTCAAAAAAACTTTACGGAACCGTCTGAAAACGGTATACTTAATCCAAAAGCAATCATTTTGAAATCATGTTTCATCTAATGAAACAAATTACATTCATCTCAACCTCTTAACTTACGATGCACCATTGAAGATGAAATTGAGAACGCAACCAATTAAAACCAAATGTGCAAGACGTCGAAAAAAGACATCCCTATTTTCCCGCAAGCATCCACTTCAAGGAGGTAATACTTATGTCAGGAAAAGATCAATTCTCCATTGCCCGTAGTTTGGAAGTTAACGGGAAGCCTTATCGCTACTACAGTCTTAAGGCACTGGAGGAACAAGGAAAAAGCGGTGTTGCCAAGCTGCCTTTCTCCATTAAAGTGTTGCTGGAAGCTGCGGTTCGTCAATTTGACGGACGCGCTATTACTGAGGAACATGTGCAGCAGCTGACCGGCTGGGCTGAGGATCGTGACACCAACAAGGAAATCCCGTTCATTCCTGCACGTATCGTGCTTCAGGATTTTACTGGCGTCCCGGTGGTTGTCGATTTGGCAGCTATGCGTGATACGGTGAAAAAAGCGGGCGGCGATCCGAAACAAATCAACCCGCTCGTTCCCGTCGATCTCGTAATCGACCACTCGGTCATGGTTGATGCTTTCGGTACCAGTGACGCGCTGGACTACAATATTAATGTAGAATTTGAACGCAACGAAGAACGGTATCGTTTTCTGCGCTGGGCGCAAACGGCATTCAATAACTTCCGTGCGGTGCCGCCGTCCACCGGTATCGTCCATCAGGTTAACCTAGAGTATCTCGCTTCCGTGGCCGCCACCAAAACCATCGACGGTGAAACTGTTGTCTTCCCGGATTCCCTCGTGGGAACGGATTCCCATACAACGATGATTAACGGGCTCGGTGTCGTAGGCTGGGGTGTCGGCGGGATCGAGGCTGAGGCGGGTATGCTGGGGCAGCCGCTGTATTTTGTCACTCCCGATGTGATCGGCTTCAAGCTGACAGGTAGCCTGTCGGAAGGAGCTACCGCTACCGACCTTGCGCTGACAGTCACGCAAATGCTGCGTAAAAAAGGCGTGGTCGGCAAATTCGTAGAATTTTACGGCCCAGGTCTGGCCAACATTAGCTTGGCTGACCGTGCGACCGTGGCCAACATGGCACCCGAATACGGCGCAACGATCGGCTTTTTCCCGGTTGATGCCGAAACACTGGCTTACCTGCGCAGCACTGGACGTTCCGATGAGCAAGTCAGCCTCGTAGAGGAATATTACAAAGCTCAAGGCATGTTCCGCACATCCGATACCCCAGACCCTGTGTTCAGCGATACGCTTGAGCTGGATCTGGCTTCGGTTGTACCGAGTCTCGCAGGACCCAAACGTCCGCAGGACCGTGTTGAGCTAAGCCGCATGAAAGAAACCTTCGAAGGCATTATCCGTACCCCGGTAGACAAAGGCGGCTATGGACTGAGCGATGAAAAGATCGCACAGAAGGTTCCACTGACCCATCCGGACGGCTCCACCAGCGAGCTGGGTACTGGCTCAGTCGTGATTGCAGCGATTACAAGCTGCACAAACACCTCCAACCCAAGCGTAATGCTAGGCGCGGGCTTGCTCGCCAAAAAGGCAGTACAACGCGGGCTCAAAAAGCCAGGCTATGTTAAAACAAGCTTGACACCAGGCTCGCTTGTCGTAACGGAATACCTGCAAAAAGCCGGGCTGATCGAACCGCTCGAAGCCCTCGGCTTCCATGTGGCAGGCTATGGCTGCGCGACCTGTATCGGTAACTCCGGACCCCTTCCTGACGAAGTGAGTCAGGCCATTACAGACAATGATCTGACCGTTGGCGCAGTTATTTCCGGTAACCGGAACTTTGAAGGACGGGTGCATGCGCAAGTCAAAGCCAACTATCTCGGCTCACCGCCACTGGTAGTCGCTTATGCTCTCGCCGGCACCGTTAATATTGATTTGGTGAACGAACCACTTGGTTACGATCAGGACAATCAGCCTGTCTACCTGAAAGATATCTGGCCTACTTCCGAAGAAATCAAGGAAGCGATTAGCCTGTCTCTGAGCCCGGATATGTTCCGTCGCAAATACGAAAATGTATTTACGGCCAACGAAAAATGGAATTCCATTCCGGTTCCTGAAGGCGAATTGTATGAATGGGATGAAAACTCAACTTATATTCAAAATCCGCCATTCTTTGAAGGGCTTCAGGATGGTGTGCAGGATATCAAGGAAATCCGTAATGCCCGTGTACTTGCCTTGCTGAATGATTCGGTCACGACGGACCACATTTCACCAGCAGGCAACATCGCCCCTTCCAGCCCGGCAGGACTGTACTTGAAGGAGCATGGCGTGGAACGCAAGGACTTCAACTCCTACGGCTCCCGTCGCGGTAATCATGAAGTCATGATGCGCGGTACATTCGCCAACATCCGTATCCGCAACAATGTAGCTCCAGGCACCGAAGGCGGTGTGACCAAGTACTTGCCAACGGATGAGGAAATGTCCATCTATGATGCATCCATGAAATATCAGGCAGCCGATCAGAACCTGATCGTCATCGCCGGCAAGGAATACGGCACAGGCAGCTCTCGTGACTGGGCAGCCAAAGGTACGCTGTTGTTAGGTGTTAAAGCCGTCATTGCAGAAAGCTTCGAGCGGATTCACCGCAGTAACCTGGTCGGTATGGGTGTACTGCCGCTGCAATTCCAGGAAGGCTATGGCTGGTCCAGCCTGGGTCTCAACGGTCGCGAAACCTTCGACATCCTCGGCATTGACAATGACGTGAAACCAGGTCAAGAACTTACGGTTGTAGCCAAACGCGAGGATGGCACCAAGTTCGAATTCCCGGTCACTGCCCGTCTGGACAGCACCGTCGACATCGACTACTACCACAACGGTGGTATCTTGCAAACCGTACTGCGTCAAATGATTCAAGCGTAATGATCGAGTGAATAATGAAAATCCCCTCCCAAATGCGGTGTAAACTGCAATGGAGAGGGGATTTTTTACATGCCCGAAGCATTCAGAAGAAAACACATGCCTATGGTCGAGAATACAACAGATATAAGAACTGTAATGAGACCAGGCAGGCTTTTCAACATTTCAGAGCCTTCTTCGCTCTTGAATCGACGTCTGAGAACAGGCTGAAGCAAAAGCATAATCATAAATGATATGAGGCTAAGTCCACATAACAACCATACCTCAGGAGAGGATTTGTCAACAAAACGGTCAGCCACCCCATTAAAACCGTAGTGGATTGCTACATTTCTGGGCATTGTCGAATACATGAAAAGGTAGATGACGAAAGGCAAAGCGGACACAAGAAAGGACAACACATTAAAAATATTTAATCTATTTCGCATGGAAGTTCTCCTTTTAGAGCTGATTCAATTCATATTATACACATATCAGCAATCTATATTTTTATATCCATGGCTAAGTAAAAGAGAAATTATGCGGTTAGCAAAAGACATTCTCACTACTAAATGCAAAAAAGCCGATCCTCTCAGGACCGGCTCTAGCCACGTTCTCTTATATCCTACCTTTGCATGCCAAACTACTTCGAAATATCCAAAAAGCCCTCTCCGAACACGTCCCGCACATCATGAATGGTGATAAATGCAGCTGTATCGATAGCTTTCACAATCTTTTTAAGCGCTGACACCTCTTGTTTGCTAATGACGATATATAAAACTTCTTTTGGATTTTTGGTGTAATATCCGTGGCCTGACAGGACGGTGACTCCACGATCCATTTGTGTAATGACCATCTCGGCAATTTTATCTTGATGCTCCGAAATGATCATGACCGCTTTTTTCGGATTCAATCCTTCAATCATGAAGTCCATCACCTTCGTACCGACGTACAAAATAACGATAGTCAGCATTAATTTCTCTGGACCAATAATAAAATAGGAAGAGAAAGCAACGATTAGATCAAAAAACAGCAAGGCATAGCTGATATTCCAGTCCAGATACTTGTTGGCAATCCGGGCTAAAATAACTGTTCCTGCCGTTGTACCACCGACCCGTACAATTAAGCCAATTCCAACTCCTATCATCACTCCGGCAAATATGGCATTAATCGTCGGCTCATGCGAATCAATCCGCCAGTTGACCGTTAAATGTAAAAACAACGAGTTAAAAGCGACCGCAATTATAGTGTACAGGGTCGTTCTCTTGTCCAAAAATTTATATCCAACAATCAGCAGCAAGCCATTAATCACCAGATTGACGATCGAGGGAGACCACTGAAACAGGTAGTACAGGATGATCGTGACCCCGGTAACGCCCCCCTCGCCAAACTCATTCGGGATCACATACAGATTAACAGCCAGCGCGAATAAAAACGCACCTACAATAATAAATACGATATCTGCCATGCTTTTTTTCATATATGTTCTAATCCTTTCTCTAACATTTCAACGGATGAATTGCCAGATGGATTGGCTGACTCTTCTTACCAAAATACGCTGACAACCAGTTCATGGTATCTACTACCCAACATAAAGTCAATACAACTTTGACACTTTAATTCGCCACCAGACTGCCTTAGTCCAACCTTAGAATTCTGCAGAATTCCGCTAATACAAGGTTATTCGACAAAAAAACACAATCCCGACTACTAAACCAGGAAAACGGGCCTCTAGCCCTTGTTTAGGCCCTAGGCACATTTTCCCCTAAAATGACCATCCTCCTAATACACAATTTGGACACATACGACCATATTCCTGTTTTATGTCAAAAGCGTTTTACTTTGGATAAATGCGGGTATAATGATTGAAACATTACCAAGCAACCTACACGGCATTACGACATCAAGTACATACAAATAGTCCTATACAGACGTCCTAAGCAACTCAATCTGAATTTGACAAAATGGAATTGGAGGAATGACCACATGAATACCATGAACTTAACTGTCCACACCCTGATGCCTTTTCACCACCAATACCAACGTGCCAACCCGGTGAGTATGCAGAAGAAAGAAGATAGCTCGGAGAAGAAGCTCAGCTTTCAGGACATTTTGAATGAAAAAATGGGTAAAAAATAAGTCGCCGTTAATCCGGTAGCATAATCCCGCTTTACATAAGCTGAAAAGCCGTGGTTTCTACATCGACTGTAGAGAACCACGGCTTTTTGTTACTCACGCGTTTCTAAACCTTAGCTCATACGTTCATGGAAATCAACCTCTGACGAGCTTAACTGTACTTTTCGTTGAGGCTTCCCAGTTGATTGACTTTCGTATCGCTACCGATTTTTACTGCCCAGCTTCCCGATACTGCTCTGCCTTCTCTCGCATCCCGGCGGCGACGGCTTCCTCGGCATTCAGTCCCTTATCGGCCGCATAGGCACGAATGTCCTGCGTGATACGCATGCTGCAAAACTTGGGACCGCACATCGAGCAAAAGTGGGCTTCCTTGGCCCCCTCTGCCGGTAGCGTTTCATCATGGTAGGACAAGGCCCGCTCAGGGTCAAGCGAAAGATTGAACTGATCGCGCCAGCGGAATTCAAAACGCGCCTTGGATAAAGCATCGTCCCGCTGCTGTGCCCGTGGATGGCCTTTCGCCAGATCGGCGGCATGTGCGGCAATTTTGTAGGTAATAACTCCCTCGCGGACATCATCCTTGTTCGGCAGACCCAAATGCTCTTTCGGCGTAACGTAGCACAGCATGGATGTCCCGAACCAACCGATCATGGCCGCCCCGATAGCTGAGGTAATATGATCATATCCTGGCGCGATATCCGTCGTCAGCGGCCCTAAAGTATAAAAGGGAGCTTCCTTACAAATCTCCATTTGTAAATCCACATTCTCCTTGATTTTGTGCATAGGGACATGTCCTGGCCCTTCAATCATGACTTGGACATCATGCTTCCATGCGATTTGCGTTAGCTCGCCCAACGTTTCCAGCTCCGCAAATTGTGCTTCATCATTCGCATCATAGATACTCCCTGGACGCAGACCATCCCCGAGAGAAAAGGCCACATCGTAGGCTTTCATAATTTCACAGATTTCTTCAAAATGCGTATACAAAAAATTCTCCTGATGGTGTGCAAGGCACCAGGCTGCCATGATCGACCCGCCCCGGGATACAATTCCCGTCATTCTATTCGCCGTCATCGGTATATATCGCAGCAATACACCCGCATGGATTGTAAAATAGTCCACTCCCTGCTCCGCCTGCTCAATCAGCGTGTCTCGATACAGTTCCCACGTCAGCTTCTCAGCTTCGCCGTTCACCTTTTCTAGTGCCTGATATAGCGGCACCGTTCCAATCGGTACAGGCGAATTCCTGATGATCCATTCGCGCGTCGTATGAATATTACGGCCTGTGGACAGGTCCATGACGGTGTCTGATCCCCAGCGTACAGCCCAGGTCATCTTCTCCACTTCTTCCTCAATGGAGGACGAAACCGCGGAATTCCCAATGTTTGCATTGATCTTCACGTGAAAATGGCGCCCAATAACCATGGGCTCGCTTTCCGGGTGATTGATATTAGAAGGTAAAATCGCTCGTCCAGCCGCCAACTCCTGCCGTACAAACTCGGGCTCTACTCCTTCACGGATCGCCGCAAATTCCATTTCGGGCGTAATGATCCCTTGCCGAGCATAATGCATTTGCGTCACGGTGCGTCCTTGCACAGCTCGAAGCGGACGGTTGGTCACGCCGGGAAATTCCACTGTCTCCCGTTTGGAGCCGGGCTTCAGCCCATTATCCTCCGGCTTAACGGCGCGGCCCTCGTAAGCCTCCACGTCCCCCCGTTCCAGTGCCCAAGCTCGTCGTAATGGTGGCAAGCCCTGATGGATATCCACCTGATAGGCTTCGTCCGTCATCGGACCGCTCGTATCGTACACACGCAACGGCTCATGATGCTCCATGCCCTCCGGCGTATGTGTGGGGTGCAGCGTAATTTCTCGCTCTGGCACGGCAATGTCCGGCCGAGAACCTTGAATATACACCTTACGGCTCCCCGGAAAGGGCTTTATCCCACTAGCTTGCTCCGCGTGGTCCTTCTCCCCCTCTACTTCTCTTATTCCCGTCAACCCTACATCTGCTAATTTCACTCCTGTTTCTTTTGTTCCTTCTGTTTCCGTCGGTTTCATGGTCCATTCCTCCCGTTTCGTTGAAATGACACACCGATCCGGAACCATTCCCAGGGTGGCGCTGATCTATGCAAAAAAGCCGGTTCCCTAGGGAACCGGCTAATCGAACGAGACAGCTATCCAAACCGTGCGCACGTGGAATAATCACATTCCAATGCGCGGCCGTAGATAGCAGCTGCGTATACATTTCAATGGCCGATTACTTCCCTACGCTGGTATGATCCAGATCAGGTGCAAAGGGTCCGGAATCTTGCCCGATTCCATCTCAGCCCGCATTACAGGCTCCCCCAGTAACTGTGATACTTACTATTCGCTTGAACTGGCGGCTATAACAGACAACCCGCCATCTCTATCAGACTACTTTAAATTTATGGCTTTGGCAACCCTCTATGGTTCCCTTTTGTGTTAACCCTGTTACGGGAGCATAAGCCCCATTTCCTTGGCCGCTTCGATCAAAATCGGAGCAAAATCATGCAGCGTCTCAGGCGCAAGTCGACTGACCGGACCGGATACAGATAAAGCCGCTGCCACCTGTCCCTTTCGGTTCACAATAGGCGCGGCCACAGCCGCAGCTCCTGGCTCACGTTCTTCATAGCTGGTCGCATAGCCCTTCTCACGAATGTCCTGGAGTTGGGCTTTATAAACCTCCGGGTCTACCGAAGGTGGCCATTCATCCCCGCTTAGCAGTACCTCCAGCTCCTGTGGCGGCATAAAAGCCGCCAGCACCTTGCTGGAGGCTCCCACAGCCAGCGGCATACGCGCTCCCACAGGCGCAACCCTGCGAATCGCCTGATTGCTCTGCACGGCTTGTATGCGAATACGCATGCTTCCATCCCGCAGGTACAAGCTCACCGTCTCCCCTAAGCGATCACGCAGTCCTTCCATTGCAGGCTGTAACAACACCGCTGGCTCATCGCTTTGGGACAAATGCGTGGACAGCTCCCATATGCGAAAGCCAAGCCGATATTTTTCCGTTTCGGCATTCCGAACGACAAACCCCCGATCCTCCAGCGTAGTCAAAAGACGATGAACGGTGCTTTTATGTAGACCAATTTGGGAGGCAATCTCCGTTAGACCAAGATCAGAATCTGCGGTAAAACACAGCAATATATCAAGTGCACGCTCTACAGCGCGGACGGTTAATTTACGGTCTTCCATCGCGAACCGCTCCTCTTGTATCCATATTCGTTTCACACTATGAAACATGGTTACATAAATTATATAAAATAGTCGCAGCCACTGTAAACCGATGTTTTTGTGACAACCACATTACAGAACAAGAACAAACATCGACAATTCTTTGCATCATTTTTACTTTTCCGGTTCAGGCGTTGACTTTGGATAATCCCCATCATACGATAATAGGTATCTATACGGACATACCCTACTATTTTCAAGTGGAATTATACCTAAATTCTATGATTCGAAAATCAATTTTATATAAGGAGGCTCTTACATGATTTCGACATCCCAGCGCAACGCTCAGCTACAGACCGCTGTTCAGGAGCCGTCCACCCCACTCTTTAATCCCCGTCTGCTGCGGTTCAAGCACATTGTGATTGCTCTGCTGCTGTCGGTTGTATTTTTTCTGTTGTTTTGCTTTATTGCCTTGCATGCTTACATCGCTTGGGTACTTACGAATCCCACTGTCGCACCCTTGTACTCTAATCCGATGCAGGCCAAAGGTATGCCATATGAGGAAGTCAGCTTCCCAGCCAAAGATGGCAGCCGTATGGTACAAGGCTGGTATATTCCGGCAGATCAATCGCGGAAAACGATTATTTTCAGTCATGGTTATGGGGCTAACCGTGAAGAAAGCTGGATTCCCATGTATGATCTGGCGCATTATGCCCATCGTTTGAACTTTAATGTGGTTATGTTCGATTACGGATTCGCTTCACAAAACAGCAAAGCCGTCGCAACCGGAGGTAAGGCGGAATCCCAACAGCTTCTTGGGGCCATCCAGCTTGCAAAGCAACGTGGCTCATCGGAAATTATCGTATGGGGCTTCTCTATGGGAGCAGGAACCGCACTTCAAGCGGGCTTGCAAACCAAAGATGTGGACGCAATGATCTTGGACAGCACTTTCCTACTCGAACCGGATACGCTATACCATAACATTCACAATCAAATTAATCTGCCGAGACATCCATCTTTGGAAATTCTGGAATTGCTGTTTCCAGTCTTAAACGGCACCAGCTTGCATCAGATTCCATATCAGGAGGTTAAAAAGGAGGACTATCCGTTTCCAATCATGTTCGTGCATGGTACACAGGATGAAAAAGCTCCTTACCCCATTGCGGAAAAGCTCGCTGCCAATCAGACCAACCCGCTTTCCAGTGTATGGATTGTTAAAAACGGGATACATGAGCTCATTTTCAGAGAGCACCCCCGTGAATATCTGCGACGGGTCTCGACATTTTTAAGCAGTGTACAGGATCTGGAGGACAAGAAAACCACCGCCGATGCCCACAAACAAACGACTACGAACTAAAATTATTTTTCGAAAATACTCTTCTTCGCTTAAAGAAGCCTGGCTATGGTCACTTAACTCGTGCCGTAGGCGGGCTTCTTTTTTTATTTTCCAGAGTCATTATTGTTCTGTGTAACAGATGTGACCCGAATGAAGTGAGTTCATAGACATATTTCCGATGAGACGGCGAATATACTGGGTACGTATGCATCCAGGACAGATCTGCTAGATCTGCCGGATAGCCATGGTGGGATACGGGAGGTAAAAAACGATGCTGAGTACTTATGGGTCTTTTCTGCCCTTACGTGTGCTGGAGGAAATTCGTCATTGGAAGCAGCAGGAAAGTTGGCATGTGGAAGTGATTAAATCCGCTACGGAAGGGCTAGAGCCTGCTTATGTGCGGCTGCTGGATGATTGGCGAACCGTATTTGAACAAACGGAACGCACCGCCATAGAGCTGCTTGAAGAACAACGAAGCGCGCTTGATCCGGCAGAACAAGCATGGCAACATCAGGAGAAAAAAGCGTCGGCTACCCCCCAAGCTCATACACACCAGCTAGAACCTTCAGCACATTCAAGGGGGTCAGACGCATCAGCAACTGGAGAGAAACCGTTGTCCGAAGTAGCCTTGAATTCACAGCCTGCCTCACAGGAATTAAATCGTCGATTGGACGATTTGTTGCAAACCGCAAACCGTCAATCACAAGAATATGTACGGCAGCTAGGTTTGCTGACTGAGCACAGTCATGCATTACGTCAGCAGCCAAAATCCGCCGGAATTGTAATACACGCAGCACATGAAAGTCAATATTTCCTGATCTCGACAACTCCCTTTCAAGAGCCCGGCTCCATCGCGCGAGCCGCTGGATTGTATCATATAGCGGCAGAGGGTGGGGATTACCCGGAGCAAGCGTTTCGAGAGCGGCAAGCGGGCATAAGAGGAGAAGGCTCAGGGGCCACTAAAGGCGCCCCGGCCGGTCAGGCACAACCTTCGACAACGGAAAAAACCTTAACCGGTCGCCCGGTTCCTGTGGGGGGACATCGGCTCCCACCGCTCCCTTATCCTTATAATGCACTTGAACCGTACATTGATGAAAAGACGATGCGTATTCACCATAACAAGCATCATTTGAGCTATGTGAATGATCTGAACAAAGCGGAAAAAAAGCTGGAAGAAGCCCGCAAAACAGGTGATTTTGACCTCGTAAAGCATTGGGAACGTGAACTGGCATTTAACGGTGCAGGTCATTATCTGCATACCCTTTTTTGGACGATCATGAGTCCTCAAGGCGGTGGAAAACCAAGCGGGCCGCTGGCGGAACAGATTAAAAAGGATTTTGGCAGCTACGATGCCTTCAAAAAGCAATTTAGTTCGGCAGCCGAAAAGGTCGAGGGCGGCGGCTGGGCCATCCTGGTGTGGAGTCCGCGCGCCGGACGGCTTGAAATATTGCAGGCCGAAAAACACCAAAACCTGACTCAATGGGAGTCCATTCCGCTGCTGGCGATCGATGTGTGGGAACACGCATATTACTTAAAGCATCAGGCGGAACGCAATAAATACATCGAAGATTGGTGGCATGTCGTCAACTGGCCTGAGGTAGAAGCACGCTACGCTCAAGCCTCCAAGCTGAGATGGCAGCCATTCTAAGCTAGAACAAACTACACCTGCAAATCGTATCGCTCTCTGAGCGCTGCTATTTGTCCAGTCAATTCTTCCGGTTGCACCAGCGAGCCATCGGCAGGCAAAATGGCAGTCCGGCTCTCGACTACACGGCGCAGTGATGCCGTGTACGCCTCGACAGACGGCACTCCAGCCAGTTCTGCCAGGCTGCCCATCGTTGCCGGATTCACCCGGGGATAATCCGGCTGCTGCACGCCTGCTGGCGTATCCCCGGCCGCCGCCCTATAAAACTGCTGCACCGCCTGTGCGCGCTCTGCTCCACGGCCCTCGATCATCACGAAGGCTGTGATGATATACGCCTTGGCTTGGCGCCGCTGCGCAATGCCACAGAACTTGCGCCCTCGGACGCTCACATCGTAATCCCCGGGACAGAAGGACCCGATGATTTCTCCAGTTTGCGCCTCGACAGACCACGGGGCCAGCGCATCGGCAATCAGCCCTGCCATGAGCTGAAAATCCTCATGCAGGCTGATGGCTCGCTGCGGATTCGGCAAGATCAAGGACAGGTTCAGTACCCCCCTGTCCAGCATGACGGCTGCTCCGCCTGAAGGGCGCACGCATACCGACGTGCCTGAGCTGCGCACTTGCTCCATCGCCTGTGGAGCGTTGGGCAGCCTGCGGTCCCGGTGACCAATCACAAGCGCCGCCGGATGTCGCCATACATGCAAAATGGGCGTAGCTCCTTTCCCTACTTGCCGACAAGCCAGCTCCTCCCAAGCCAGCGGACACAATACGTCTTCCTGAGTAGTCGTCAGTGGCGCTTCCAACCATTGCAACTCAGGCAATCCTGTTGTTGTTTCTGTTGAGCTATGTATATGATCCATACGTTATCCCCTATCTTAAAAATAACTATTTCCATAGGCTAATCGTAATTTTCAAGGCAGCTATGCTGCTATTTTTTATGTCATCTTCTCACAATAGCTATTCCATTGTCACTATTACCGATGTTAACAAAAAAAGGCGGCTACGCCTATGCGTAAACCACCTTTTTTTTATCATTAACCATTGCAATTCTGTTCAATTATTCCTTGATCAGGGACAAGAACTCTGCGCGTTGTGCTGCATTATCACGGAACGTACCGCGTACGGCAGATGTTACCGTTTTGCTGCCAGGCTTTTTGACACCTCTGGCACACATGCACAAGTGTTCGCCTTCCACGACCACCATAACTCCGTGAGCGGAAACCGCTTCATTTAGAATATCAGCGATCTGCGACGTAATACGCTCCTGTACCTGTAATCGGCGGGTCACCGCCTCCACCAAACGGGCTAGCTTGCTTAGTCCTACAATTTTACCGCTGGGTACATAGCCGATATGCACTTTTCCGAAGAAAGGAGCCATATGGTGTTCACACTGACTGTAGTAGACAATATCCTTCACGATTACAAGCTCCTCGTGATTCTCGTCAAATGTCACACCCAGCGCATCCCGTGGATCAACCTCATAACCCGCAAATATTTCCTCATACATGCGCGCAACGCGTGCCGGTGTTTCCAACAAACCTTCACGCTTGGGGTCCTCACCGATCAGTTTTAAAATCTGCTCCACATGGTATTCGATTTTATCCCGGTTATCCGCAGCTTTGCGGTTAATATAATCTTTTACGCCAGCCACAGTAATCCTCCTCTATGCAGCAACCTCATGCGGCATCCGTGCTCACGTTGCTCATTATTTCCGACGGCCCTGATTTTTACGCGCACCAGGCTGATTTTTGGAGAACTGTTGGTTCTTCATCATCTGCTGGGCTTTTTGCATCTGTTTCCCATTCAGGTTGTAGCCCATCTGTTTGGCCATTTTTTGCAGCGTTTCAGGGTCGTTCTGCATCTTTTCAAGCTGTTTGCGAAGATAATAAGCACCGATGAAAAATCCCCCGACCAAGCCAACAATCAGGGTAATAATCGGAATGACAATATTCCACACCACGAAGTCGTCACCTCTGTATATTTATATGAGACATCTTAAATTACACGAACCTATCATAGCAAAACATGGGACAGCTAGCAAATTACTTTTTGCAAACATATGTCCTTATTCCTTCTCCAAATCCAGCAGCTTCATTTTGACTGGCAAGCCTCCGGCATAGCCAACCAAACTACCGTTTGCACCCGATACACGGTGGCATGGAAACAGGATAGGCAATGGATTTTTGTTATTGGCTTCGCCGACAGCACGTATCGCCTTGGCTCGTCCAATCGATTCTGCAATATCTTGATAGGACACACTTTGTCCGTACGGAATATTTTGCAGTGCGCGCCATACCTGCTCTTGAAAAGGAGTGCCTCTCAAATCATAGGCTATACTGAATTCCCGTCGTTCTCCCGCAAAATATTCACGCAGTTGTTCTGCAGCTTCGCGCAGCTTTTCCGGCTCCTGTACATAGACATATTCCCCGACCCATGTCCGGGCCCATTGCTGAAGTAATGCTTCCTTCGCATAAAAAGAGCCATAGTCAATTCGGCATAGCCCTCGATCCGTAGCACACAGCGTCAGAGTGCCCACAGGCGTCTCCATTTCGTCATAATAAATCTTAGTTGGACCCTGTGAATCCTCCGTCTTTAATTCAGCAGAAGTTTGCTGCTCTGCCTGCTCTTGTTCCGCTAGCTTGGAATGCGCCTGCGCGATCATTTCGCGTACTTGCTCATGTTGTTCCTTCTCTGATGCTTGCTTGATCGCTGTCATAGCGTTTTCCCCTCCTATTCGACTCAAAGCCCACGCCGCCGTGCCTCGCAGCTCGGGACGCGGATCATCCAATAAAACCTCCGTCAATTTGGGCACCGCGCTAACATCCTTGAAATTGCCAAGACCAATGACTGCATTGCGTTGAATCGGCTTCTTCCCCCGCCAAGCCGCTGCACTTTGACCAAACCGGTCTTTGAATTCACGATTGCTCAAATCCAGTAACGGTAACAGCAACGGCTTTACAATTTCAGGATCGGGTGTAAGCTCGGGATGATGATCCCAGTTAAGGCCTCGATTTTTGGGACATACGATTTGACACGTATCACATCCATACAGCCGATTCCCTATTTTCAGCATAAACTCCTCGTCCAAAAAGCCCTTGGTTTGCGTCAAAAAGGACACACACCGCTGGGCATTCAGCTGTCCCGGACCTACAAGCGCGCCGGTAGGACATGCATCCAAACATTTGGTGCACTCTCCGCAACCATCCGTAACCGGTTCATCGGGCTGGAAGGGAATGTTCGTCAACAGCTCCCCCAGATAAATCCATGACCCCAGTGTGGGTGAAATCATCATGGTATTTTTGCCGCTAAAGCCAATTCCTGCGCGTTCCGCAACGGCTCGGTCCGACAATTCTCCGGTATCCACCATGTTTTTCAACAATGCATCAGGTACCCGCTCACTTATAAAAACCTCCAGCTTTTCCATCGCTTCGCGCAGTACCAGATGATAATCTTTGCCCCAGGCTGAACGCGCCATAATACCACGGTATTTTCCCTTGTCCGACTTCGGCGGGTCCTTCATTTTCGAAGGATACGCCACCGCAATGGCAATCAGGGATGCGGGCTGCGAGCCATACAGCTCTGGATAGATGCGCTTATCAATATCGGGCTCCTCAAAACCGGATTCATAGCCTTTAGCACGGTGCTCTTCCAATATAGCTTTCAGAGACAGAAAGGGATCGGCGGATGCGAACCCGATGGAGTCGATCCCCAGCCCTGGAGCTGCCTCAATAATTTCCTGCTTGAGCGAAGCCCAAGTCGAAGCCGTTCCGGTCGCCGTCCGAGTAAGTTCGCGTTGCATCCGATACTCACCTCTCTTTCACAATTCTTCATGACAGATAGGAGAATGTTGTATCATTCTCCTATCTCAAATTTCAACAGAAAACAGCAGCAGATGCTACCGTAAATTTTTAACAGCACTGGTCGCCAGAAAATCACAGCGATTATTCAGTTCGTTGTCACTGTGACCCTTCACCTTCACATATTCAACCTCATGCTTACTCATCAGTTCCCACAGCTCTTCCCATAGTTCCTTGTTCTCCACCGGCTGATTTTTACTGTTGCGCCAGCCATTACGGAGCCAATTCTTAATCCAGCCTTGCTTGAAGCAATTGACGACATAGGCAGAGTCACTGTGTACTTTTACACGACATGGCTCCTTGAGCAGCTTCAGAGCTTCAATCACCGACTTGATCTCCATACGGTTGTTCGTCGTCATCTTTTCGGCACCCGAAAGCTCCTTACGATGCTCTCCATACAGCAAAACGATCCCCCAGCCCCCTGGGCCCGGGTTCCCCGAACAAGCACCGTCGGTATAAACCATCACTTCTTTCATCGTCCTCTTCCTTTCCTGATTGGGAATCGCTGATCCGTTATAACTCTGATCGGTTCGCACGCATTCCGTATTGATTTCAGACTATCGTTGCTCATAGCCACTTCCACTCAGAGACCGGCCAAAATATAAGCTCTGCACGTCCCAGTAAATCTTCGGACTTAATGCTGCCAAAATACCGACTATCCTTGCTCGCAGCCGTATGGCGATTATCTCCCATGACAAAAAAGTGCTCTGGCTCCACCGTAAAAGGACCGTAATCACCATCCTCCACGTCCGAGTTGGTGTACGGCTCATTTAGCAGCTCACCGTTCACATACAAATGATTATGCTCAATCCGAATGATATCTCCGGGAATACCGATGACTCTTTTCACTAAAAATCTTGGGCTGGATAGTTTGGAATCGGGATCTTTTAAAATCACAATGTCCCCTCTCCCCGGATCATGAAAATTATAAACCAGCTTATTCACGAACAAATGCTGGCTTTCCATTAGCGTCGGCTGCATTGAATGTCCTCTAACCGTGGACAAATTAAATACAAACAGGTTCAAAAGCAGCAAGACGACCATTGCAATCAGTAGAGTGACTAACCAATCGCGTATGTAACCAGAGCGACCTGCCTGTTTGGACGTTTTCGGTGAAGGAAGCAGGTCTGACGAAGGAGTCAAAGCGTCCATAGTTAACCTCCTCAACCCTGTTATAAATAGAAAAGCATATCCCGTACCCGATTGCAACGGTTACTCAGATATGCTCTAAATGTAGATATTATATTTCGTTTCTGTATATCGATTGCCGATTAATGAGGTGCCAAAATACTCAGCTTCTGAAACGCCTGTAAAATCTGGCTTGCTCCGTAGCCCATAGCTTCGTACAACGGCATAGCCGCACTGTTATGCTTGTCCCCAGCTACCCAAATACGGCTAACCTTGCGTTGCTGAAAACGCTGCTCCATGGACTCCACAAGTGATTTCCCGATTCCCATTCGACGATGATCCGGGTGAATAGCAATACGATAATAACAACCATGATTCTGATCAATCGTGCCAATCAGGGCACCAACGATCTCTCCCTCTTCTTCGGCAACAACGATCAAACCGGAATCCCACGAAAGCTGACGGGCAAAAGCACCCACCGTCTCTTTGTAGCACTCCTCTGACAAGGCAATTTGCATGAGCTCCGTTACTGAATTCACATCACTTAATTGAAAGGAACGAACGTGCATAGTAATATCTCCCTTTTCGTAAGCATAATAAATAAATTGAGACAGCACCGTCATTTTTACATAAATCCATAAAGCGCTTATCATGGTGTTAATCACTAGGCATTATGATAAAAATGCATACGATCTGCTATATATGAAATGAAGAACAGGAAAAGGGTGTACGCCCTCAAGTTCGTCATGTCATAGACATGACAGTTTATAGCAGACGACAAAAAAGCCCAAAATTCTGCTTCCTTGACCATTAAACCATACTTTTTGACGGAATACATCCCTTTTTCTCATGTAAGCGCTGTATATAAAGCGTTTACATTTTAATGTTCACAATTTACCTCTTATTACCTATGTATCATGTATTCTAATCGTGTTTTTGGACATGCTAGCTACCAGGCCCTATTGCCCAGTTTGCTATTTTACAAACAAAAATGTTGAAAAAATAGGCTGAATGCGGTTTAATATAACTATCGAGGGTATTATTACATAGGAACACTTACCCAACCATATAACCAGGAGGGATTTTATTATGGCATTTCAATTACCAGAACTTCCTTACGCAAAAGACGCATTGGAACCACACTTTGATGCACTGACAATGGAAATTCACCATGATCGTCACCATAACACATATGTTACGAATTTAAATGCAGCTCTGGAGAGCGCTCCTGAACTGCAAAGCAAAAGCCTGGAGGATCTGATCTCCAATCTGGACAGCGTTCCTGAAAGCATCCGCACTGCGGTTCGCAATAACGGTGGTGGACACCACAACCACAGCCTGTTCTGGGAAGTTATCGGTCCTAACGGCGGCGGACAGCCAACAGGTGCAATTGCTGAAGCCATCAACAATGAACTGGGCGGCTATGACAAGTTTAAAGAAGACTTCACTAAAGCAGCTACAACTCGTTTTGGTAGCGGCTGGGCTTGGCTGGTTGTCGGCAAAGACGGCAAATTGGCGATCACTAGCACTCCAAACCAAGATAGCCCGCTGTTCGAAGGTCTGACTCCGGTCCTTGGATTGGATGTTTGGGAGCACGCTTACTACCTGAAATATCAAAACAAACGCCCAGACTACATTGCAGCTTTCTACAATGTAATCAACTGGGATGAAGTCAACAAACGTTACGCTGCTGCAAAGAAATAAGCCAGTAGCAACATTCTTATCCTAAATCATGAGGGCTGTCTCAAAAGTAGATTTTCTACGAATGAGACAGCCCTTTTGGCATTCTGTGGTAAACTGGTGGAAATCATTTTTTATTACAGTCCCTGGAGGGTAATGGATGCAAACTTTTTTTCGTTATAACTGGATGGTTCGGGAACAATGGTACCGCTGGTGTGAAGAGGTGCCGCAGGAGGAACTGCTGAAAGAACGCATCGGCGGGGTTGGCGGCATTCTAAAGACGCTCTTTCATATCGTTGATGTAGAATGGAGCTGGATTCAAATCCTTCAAGGCAAACCTGATTTTCAGGAAGACTTCTCTCAGTATAATACGCTGGATAAAGTCCGCGAGCTGGATGCAAAGTTTCGACTCGATGTGGAGCCGTTCGTACTCGCCTGGCATGAAGGTCTGGAACGAAGAAGGTTTGAAGATCACCTCCCAGACGGCAGGATTGTGATTGATGCCTGGGGCGAGGTAATGCGCCATGTCATTGCCCACCAGATTCATCATATTGGGCAGTTATCCGTATGGTCGCGCGAGCTTGGCAAGCCTCCGGTATCAGCCAATGTGATCGACAAAGGGCTGATTGAGAGCGATCCTTCCATATAAGTACGATATCCGCAACTAAAAAGGAGTAGAAAAGAGCCTTTAAGCTCCTTCTACTCCTTTTTAAGCATAAACTTCGATTCATTTTTTAGAGTACTGCTTTTAACCTCTTGCTCTTGATCATACCGTAAGCCAACGTAAATAATGCTCCGCATAACAGGGCAATCACATGAGCGACAAGATAATTGATATGACCATGGTTATCTGACGCTGCAATTGCAAAGCCAGGAAGAGCCGTGGTTCCGAATCCTATGGCTGTCAGCTTGCTTAAATATACATATGCCCCTGCAACCATTCCTCCAAGGCAACCAGCAATTAAAGGAAATTTATACTTTAAAGTGACCCCGAAGATGGCTGGTTCCGAGATTCCAAAAAGTATAGACCCGAATGCAGAGTAACCCAGTTCTTTAACCTTGGTGTCTTTGCGATTCAAAAGAACATACCCCAAAACGGCGCCTCCTTGAGCCATCAAAGCTACCGATGCCAATGGATTGATAAAATTTCTGCCTGTATCGGTTAACAACTGTGCTTCTACCGCGCCCATAACATGGTGCAAACCCGTAATAACGATGATCTGCTGAATACCTGCAAAAAACATAAAGCCGAATATGCCTAGGTTTTGCGTCATCCAGAGCAACGAAACAGTCACTAGACTGGCCAACTCTCGCCCAAGAGGGCCGATAATCGTAAACAATAGCAAAGAAGAAACAAAGACCGTCAGCAAAGGAGCCAAAAATAGTTTAATCATGTCTGGAACCTTTTTGTTAAAAAATTGATCCAACTTGGCTACCACATATCCCATCATTAGTGCAATAATAATACCACCCTGAAATCCAACCAACTGTACGGGAAGTCCGAAAAGACTGATCGATTCTGGATTTTGACTTCCTTTAGCTACCTCAAAGGCGTCCGCCAAGGCTGGATGAAGCATGATCGCACCCAGCACAAGCCCCAGAATAGGACGACCGCCATATCTCTTGGTTGCAGAATAAACAACAAGCAGCGGCAGGATGGTGAAAATACCCGTGGAAACGATTTGAACAAATCGATTAATCCCTTGAAAAACGGGATACATCTCCACAATCGATTTAGGGCCAAATAACCCTTTTTGACCTAACAGACCGGTTATCCCCATTAACAATGCAGCGGCAAGAATTCCAGGCATGATCTCAATAAAGACATCTGACAGCGATTTAATGGCTTTCTGAAAAGGATTTTGCTTTTGTGCGGACTTCGATTTGACATCACTTAATGACATATCTTCCGTTCCGGTCATTTTGGAGAACACAGCATAGATATTATTGACCAACCCTGCTCCAAAAATGATCTGCAGCTGATCCCCTGCTATGAATACGCCTTTAACCAGATCAATATCCTCAATCTTTTTTAATTCCGCTTTTTCATTGTCCTCAAGGACAATTCTTAGTCTTGTGGCGCAATGGGCCACACCGATAATGTTCTCTTCACCACCGATATATTTTAAAATTTCTTGAGAAATTTGCTTATACTGCTTTTCTTTTGCTTCCATCTAGTAAAACCTCCTCTAGCTGAATCAGATGTCTTCTTTAACAAATCTCCAGAACATGCCTAGGAAATCCTGCTTTACCCTGGCAAGCGTTATGCCGACATGCATTAATTCATCACCGCCAAACAGCTCACCGGTCTGTACATTTCTATAAATGTAGTCTGGATTCAGGCCTTTGAATTTTAACGTTTTAATCGCAGCAGCCGGTTGGGATAAAACCTTGAAATAGCTGGCCGCCATTTCCGTTTGATCCTCTGACACAAAGCTCCATGCGGCTTCATTTCCATCAAATGGATTAATAATTCTGTAAAACTTGCCAAATTGAATGAGCGATCTCATTTCTTTATACAGAGCTATCTGTTGTTTTACCAGTTCTTTTTCTTCAACGGTTAATACCGTCAGATCCAGCTCATATCCTAAATTCCCGGCCATGGCGACATAACCTCTGGTCTCCAATGGAGTTATTCTACCCACTTGATGGTTAGGTACCGTAGAGACATGTGCGCCCATCGTAATCGGAGGATAGACAAGACTTGTTCCCCATTGAATTTTCAATCGGCAAATGGCATCCGTATTATCACTTGTCCAGGTCTGAGGCATGTAATAGAGCATACCAGCATCAAAACGGCCTCCCCCACTAGAACAGCTCTCGAATAAAACATGAGGAAACTTCGATGTAAGCTCTTCCATAATACTGTAGAGTCCCAGAATATAACGATGCGCCGTCTCCCTTTGTCTCTCAGATGGTAAAGCGGCCGAACCCACATCTGTCATATGACGATTCATGTCCCATTTCACATAAGTAATGGGAACATCCGATAAAATGTCGGAAACCGACTTAACGATGTACTCACACACTTCCTTCCTCGATAAATCCAACATAAGCTGATTTCTGCCCAACGTATACGGACGATCAGGAACATGGATACACCAATCGGGATGATTTCTGTATAAATCGCTGTCTATGGATACCATTTCAGGTTCAAACCACAAACCAAACTCCATACCCAGATTTCGTATGCGATTGGCAAGATCCGGCAAGCCATCTGGAAGTTTGCGACGATCCACCACCCAATCGCCTAATGAAGTATTGTCATCATCACGCTTTCCAAACCATCCATCATCCAATACAAACAGCTCCACTCCTACACTTTGAGCTTCCTTCGCCAACTGCTCAATCTTGTCGGCATCAAAGTCAAAGTAGGTGGCTTCCCAGTTATTAATCAGGATCGGCCGCTCCTTGTCACGAAATGGTCCACGACATAATCTGTTCCTGTATAAATCATGATAAATTCTCGACATACCACCCAAGCCATTTTCGGTGTATACCATGACGACTTCTGGCGTTTGGAAGGATTCCTCTGGTTCAAGCAACCATGTAAAATCAAAAGGATTAATCCCCATCGTAACTCTAGTGTTCCGATAGGAATCTACCTGAGTCTGGGCCGTAAAGTTCCCGCTGTACACCAGATTAAAGGCGTATACTTCACCCTGCTCTTCATCTGTCCCTTCCCTTACAAGTGCCATAAAGGGTGCCTGATGAGGGCTGCTGGCTCCACGGCAGCTGTCTACCATTTGAATCCCGGGTAAAATTTTTCGTCTTGCTATATTTTTTTCATTATTATGCGCACCATACAAAGTAATGAGTTCGTACTCATCATCACGAAAATCCACACTAGCACTTAACGCTCTAAGCAGTTTTAGCTGCTGCCGACCTTCATTATCAAAACGGACTGAACGGGTAATGACATCCCACTTTTGATATAGGCTATAGGATAGTACAATCTTTACATCAATTAATGGATCTTCAAGGATGATTTCCAGTGTTTCTACTTCACCATCATCCTCCGCATACGTAGAAGGAAGCCCTTTCAATTTTGCTTTGCCTTGGTAAACCCGATGTTCTTTATACCGAAAATCTGTCACTGTAGAACCATTCTCCAATTGAAGCTGATACGCAGGAATCCTGAAATCACTATTTCCAAATGACGGATATTCCTGTGGGATGGTATCCAGTGAAAAGGCTCGATCCGCCCCATCCGGATTGGGTGAAAATCCTCTGTCCATAAAGATGATTTTATTGCTACCCCGGTAGCTCTGAATTCTCTTCCCCCAATACAGATGGGCTAAATAACCATCTCGTATAACCTGCATGACATAACTCGTATTGCTGCCTTGTAAATGGAATAAAAGCTTCTCTTTATCGATGATTATAGCCATAGTGACCCCCTTGTAACGCCAATAGTAATATTTTCAAAAAGTATAAATTATGTTGTTTCCTTGTTTCTTACACCCTAATCATAATGGAATAGTTTTAATAATTATATGGAATAATGTAGACTCTATATGAAACGGTGTGATAATATGCAGAGATGAATTAAGGGGTGAAACCAAATGAGTTCGCATTTTTCCAATCATTCCTATAACAACTTGGATCTCAATCTATACACATGTGGCAAAGAAAGCTGTACCAGCAAACACTCTTATGGTCCAGCCATTCGAAGCGGGTATATGGTGCATTTTATTTTAAAAGGAAAAGGAATCTTTAAAGTCAACGATAAAATCTACCATTTGGAGAAAAACGATGCTTTCTTTATTGAGCCGAAGGTTTTAATTTACTACGAAGCGGATGAAATCGACCCATGGGAATATGCCTGGATCGGTTTTAATGGGATGCAAGCCAAAGAATATCTAAGCCGGACCTGTATCAATAGGGACAATCCCATTTTCCAGTTCGAAGCGGAAGGTAGTCTTGCCCGCTGTATGGAGAGCATCGTGGTTTCTTCTACGCTGAAATCCAACAAAGACCTGTTGCTTGCATCCAAGCTGTATGAATTTCTGTATCTGATGTTTGAACTTTATCCTAATCAGGAAGTCAACAATGTGGTAAGACAGCAGCGATATATTAAAGAAGCGCTTCTCTTCATTCAACAAAACTATTCACATTTCATTACCGTAAGTGACATTGCCAAGTACATTTCAATTGACCGTTCATATTTGCATCGTTTATTTAAACAGCAACTCAATAAGTCACCGCAGGAATTTTTATTGCACTTGAGGATTGAAAAATCATGCTCCCTCTTAAAAAACACTTCCCTTAAAATCGGAGATATTGCTCGATCAGTAGGGTATAAAGATGTACTTCTATTCTCCAAGATGTTCAAAACGGTCAACAAGGTGACTCCATCCGAATACCGAAAAAATCACCAAAAATAACACGCTTTGTTCGTAACTAAGTTAGGCATTTTCATTCCAGAAACAAAAAAATAGCGGCAGCATGGAGTAACCTTAAGTCCATACTACCGCTATTTTCAAAAGAAAATAAAGTTCTAGACAAAAAAATAAAGTATTAGACTGACGTTGCTTCATTAGGCTAACGGGCAGGTTAGTTTAAAGTCATTCGATATGAACCTATCACAGGTAAGGATTTTTTTGTGCGCATTTATCAATAAAGAACAAAGCTCGCTATCACTTCAGCGAGCTTTGTTCTTTATATGTCAAAACCAAGTCAGAGTAAAACCCTGTTCGAGGTCTGAGATTAGAGCAGGATGAACAGGCTGCCATCCCAAGATCTCCGGGTCAAGTTATCGAAAGAAGTAGCGCACTTAGACGCATTCTCACCCGCAGGTTAACAGTATTCTGGACTGTTTAAACAGATTTATTATACACGTCTGCAAAAACTTTCGCAAAGTCTCCGACCTTGACTTTACCAAGGTGGTAGTCGGTTGCACGGAGGCTGGCGTAGAACTCGTCGGCGTTCTCGCAGGCGCGGTTCATTTGGGCAAACCCGTTGGCAGTGTTCTCGTGGAAGCCGATTTTTTTCATATTCTCAGCAAGAGTTTCAACGGGGATTTGTTGGTATTTGGCTTCGATACCTTTCTCTGCAAGGGCGTTGAGCCAGTCGTTGCCTGTGGCCCAGTCACTAACTATGAACTTCGCGCTTTTACCCGCTGGGGTGTGAGAAATCATGGCGTAAACGACGTTTGCAATATCAACGGGGCTGACCCAGCCTTGTGGGATGTCAACAGAAATTGGGCTAAAAATAGTCTGCTGGGTTTTGAGGCTTTGCATGTCGGCAAAAAGATTGCTGTAAAAGCCGACAGGCCGGATGTGGACAACGTTCACGCTTTCAAGCGAGTTTAGCACGTCTTCTACAAAATGATAGCTGTAGAGAATGCCGGCGTTTGCGTTGTCGGCGCCGACTGAGCTGAGGTTGACGACATTTTTTACGCCTGATTTTAGCACAGCGGCCTTATAATTTTCAGCAAGATCAATAGCGGTCTGCCACATGTCGGTGCCAGAGGCATAATTGATGCCCGAAATCATGAGGTAAACGACGTCACTACCTGCGAAGGCCTGCGCGAGGAATTCGACGTCGAGGTTTGATCCGACTGCTGGTTTAGCACCAAGCGCTTCGATGTCGGCGATACGATCTTTGGAGCTTGTGATGACGGTGACATCGTGACCGTCTGCGATTAGGGATGGCAGGTAGTTGCGGTTGATATTGCCGAGTGAGCCGAGAACTGTGATTTTCATTGTGTATTCTCCTTTTTTAATAATGTGATTTCGAGAAATGTATATCGCTTTTGAGACCGTTATCCCTTCCTCGATTGGCTATTCATTACAAGAGAGATTATACAACGACAAATTAACTAAGTAAACTAAATTAATAAAATTAGTTAATTTAATATTTTTATTCAATATTGTTTGTTGATACAGCTATTTTGATATAATATGATTTGATGAGCATTAGAGGAGGCTTCAATCGTGAGAAAACCCGTGAGCGCAGATCAATATCTAAATAAAATCAAACCTGTAATTAGAAGAACCAGATTCAGCCAACTGAAAATTGACGATATCGCAAAACATATGGATATTAGTAAAGTGACGCTTTACAAGCACTTTTCATCCAAAGATGAAATCATCGAACAGGTTGTAGAGTATGGAATTCAGTATTTGCAGCAGGCTGACACCGTTGTATATGATGATTCCGTTTCATATATTGATCGATTTCAAAAAACGTTTCTGGAATCATTAATAGGTGTTATTTATTTATCCGATTTGTTCCTGCAAGACCTCAAGGAGTTTTATCCACGACTTTTTGAAAAAATTTCCGTTGCTCAACAAAATAGAATTAAAAATTTACAATCATTTTTTCAATCCGGTATGGATAAGAAGATTTTTAACAGAATGCACGCTGCGCTGTCCTTAGTTCAAGATGATGCGACGCTTCGGCGCATTATGGAACCGACCTTTAGTATTCAATGGTATGATCTGACCTTGAAACAAGCCGTTATGGAGTTTTATAGAATGAAACAGTATCAAGTGATTAGTCCAGAATATCTGGATACTGTTGACGATTCAGTTACCGAAAAAGAAATCATTCGCATTTTACAAACCATTTCGTAAACGCGTTCGTTTCCTACGACTTGTTCTCATTGATGCTATCGTCCCGTTATCGGAGTAATCGTTGTAAAATTTGTAGCTTATAACGATAAAAGGCCATCCGGGTAGATGACCATTAAACTTAGCGGTTAGAGATAGCGCGGTGAACCGTATCACTGTAAATCATTATGCTAACGTAGAAACGATAATTGAATAAACGACGAAAATGAAGCTGCCTGTGTTGACTGGCAGCTTCATTACATTAACGGGCAGGTCAGCTTAATGGCAAATCGTCAGTTGTACGCAAAAAATAAAGTTTTAGTCCGAGCTGCTATTGCTACACAGTTCCAATATTGCTTCTAAATCCAATTTGTTTACTTCCATATCGAAATGGCTCGCGTTAGAAAGAATGTAATCATTAAGGGTACTTCAATATCTGTTCCCTTGCAATCCGCCGGGCGTAATCCCAACACGTGTCAAGAAGCCATGAGACTCTTTTGTCACATGATTTCTTGGCATCTCCTTATCGATTACCAGTACCCGTCTGCGTGAACGAGCCAGCACCAAGGCAAGCGTTCAGTCCAGCAGGGCCACCGCCAACAATCGCAAGATCATATATTTCGGCCTCAGTCTCCGGTCATCTTCCTTCTACCTCCCTGATCAATATCACAATCTTCAAAAGCTATTGGCAAGCCAAGTTTGCACGGATTCGGCTTCAGGCTTCCAGCCAAGCAAGTTTCGAGTATGCACAGAGCGAATTCGGCAATTCGTCGCAAGTGTATATTGAGCCAGAAGGCCAAATTCACCAACCTTTCTTCCAGAGACCAGCTCATCGTGCGTCCCTCATATCCAAGCGCCTCACTTACGTAACGGCTTAGATCACGGAACGATTCCTCGCCATTTTCTGCGAAAAAGTAAGAGGAGGATGGCGCTTTGTCTAGTGCAAGAAGATACAATTGGGCCAAGTCACGAATATGGACGTTCGACCATCTGTTCAGACCTTTGCCAATGTAGGCTCCGGCCTTCATTTCTTTCGATTTCTGTACAATCATTGGAAGCTGAATGCTGTCTCTTGGAAGTCCGAGAGACGTTCCATACACCATGGAAGGTACGATGACAATGCCTCGTACTCCTTGATCGACCCCTGCTTTACGCACCAGCTCATTGACTCGAATCGATTCCAAGTCCCTTGTTACAGGTGTTTCTTCGTTATAGATTTGCTCGCTCTGGAATTCGCCCTTGGCATCATCCCCAACGTTGCCTGAACCGGATGTGTGAATCAACGGCTTTCCTGTACCGCGCAAAGCGCTAATAAACGTCTCAATAGCCTTGCGGTGAGCAACGTCAGCTGTATAAATCACTCCATCGCTCCGTTTTGCGTAATCAGCCATTATTTCCGTATCTCCAAGTGTGCCCACGACAGGCTCCACTCCAAGCTCTTTCAGCTCGTTTATTTTGCTGGTGCTCCGGGTCAGACCATAGATAAAATGCCCTGCATCGAGCAATACTTTAGCCACAGGACTTCCGATATATCCGGTAACGCCTGTCATAAATATTTTCATCGTTTGTCATTTCCCTAATCTAAGTTCTTTTAAGGATACGATCTGTCACTGTGTCCTATACTCAAATTAATAATAAGATATTATAGACACTTAATATCTGTAATTTAGCAAAAAAAAGGTGCGTGATTCAGCTTGCATTCATACAAAGAACCAGCTCCTTTGATCGCATGGACACGAAGTGCATAGTCGAGTTAAGAATAATTCATTTGCGCTCCGATTATCGACTCATCGAGTCCATAATGACTGAGCTCATTTTAGAGCTACGGATCACATATGTCAAGTACCTGGCTCGCCTAAAAACATAAACCATTGTCATCTTAAACTTGTTGCTCTTAGCATCCCGTATGAGACGGGTTGCATAGCAACGTATTCCACATGCTATAACTGCTAAGCGTACCAGAAGACTGAAAATATCTGGTCATAGACTCTGTCGAAATCAACTGGCAGTGGTTAAATAATTGAAAATTTTAAAAACAATTATTCAAAGATATTCGCAATTTCTTTGTTAGCTTTATGTCTTTCTCGTGTCAAATGTTTTTTAACCACGAGCATCGTTCGTCCCGCAATTCTCTCAGCTCGGCCGATGAAGCTATCAACATTAGGATATCTTCTGTATATTATTTCAATAAATCCCTACTTTGGTTTCCTTTTGAAAAATGAAGTAATTGCTGATCTCCTAGCAGTAAAGGATATTGGACTAACGGGAAACGTTAGTTTAATGGAAACAGCGACAGTCTAGGACTTTATTTTCTCGTCCTTAGTTGTCGCTGTTTCCATTTTCTGGTATAATCCTAATACTTTATCTTTTGCTGACAGTTATTTTATTAACATCAGTTCTCTTTTTGCTTCGTATAATACTCGGTGATCAGATCAAGGAACACCTTGGGAAACGCCAAGGTGGACATATCTGCCTCGCTGATCCAGCGGTACCCCGCTGGCAGCGCATTATGCGCCTGCTCAGCCAGCACAATCAACGCACCTGGCTTCGCTGCAGTGCTGTAGCTGGCCCGCTGCTCGGCAGCCAGCGACTGTTCGCCCGCCTCCCCGGCAGGGGCGGCGACCTCTTCACACTGGAACACACGCAGGTTCCAGTGAATGTGGCTGAACGTGTGCTCCGCCTCACGTACAAACCGCACCGGGCGCGCATGCACGCCCTCTGCTAGCAAATGAGCCGCCAGGTGATCCATAGCGGGCTCATCCGGTACCGGGCCGTTGTAGCCCTCCGGCACGGCAAGCTCATGCGGCAGTTCCCACATGCGGGCCAACAGTCCCTTGGCCGGACGTTGGCGCACAAGTAATCGGCCTGCGTTGGTGCCGCTGCCCTCGATGAGGGCGACGGAGCGCGGCTCCAGGCGCGGCGGTTTCGCTTTTGTTTTGACTGGCAACGTCTCCTCGCGGCCTGCCAACCTGCCCGAGCAATGCTCCATGACCGGACAGGTCAGGCAATGAGGCGACTTTGGCGTGCAGACCAGCGCCCCCAGCTCCATCAGCGCCTGATTAAAATCGGAGGCTCTCCCTTCGGGAATCAGCTCCCTGACCAGACTTTCCATATGCGACCGCGTGCTACCCTTCATAATATCCTCTTCGATGAGAAAATAACGCGACAGCACACGCATCACATTCCCGTCTACAGCAGGCTCTGGTCGATTAAAGGCAATGCTCATAATCGCCCCCGTCGTATACGGGCCTACTCCTTTCAGTGCAGCAACAGCCTGCGTATCATCCGGTACCTGCCCACCGTGAAGCTCAACAACCTGTTTCGCTGCCGTTTGCAAATTCCGGGCCCGCGAATAATACCCCAGCCCTTCCCACAGTTTGAGCACATCCTCCTCGGGCGCTTCCGCCAGCGCTTCAATCGTAGGAAACCGTGCAATAAAGCGATTAAAATACGGAATGACCGTATCGACACGTGTCTGCTGAAGCATAATTTCCGAAATCCAGATATAAAAAGGATTGCGATGGCGACGCCACGGCAAATCGCGTTTGTTACGTGTATACCAATTCAACAGTTCAAAACTGAAGTAACGCTTTTGTTCCAATGTATTTGTAGTCATCCCATCACGTCTCCTTATATTCGACAATCACAAAAGCAGAGGCAATGTTAGGCTGATGTGTAATACTCAAGTGAATGCTGTAATTCGAGTCCCCCGTATTCGGCAACCTCAGTCGATCCCACGCAGACGAAGACAAATAAACTACGGGCTTCCCCCCAGGTTCAGGTAAAATATCCATATCGCTGAATCCAATGATTTGTCCAATTCCACAACCGAAGGCTTTCGTTATCGCTTCCTTGGCAGCAAAGCGCCCTGCTACGAACTCCGCTAGCCTCCCCTTGCGTTCCACTGCAAGCTCGCGTTCTGCCGGGGTTAACACCCGATTCAAAAATGCATCTGCATACTTACCTGCCAAAATATGAGCCATACGGCTTATTTCCAGCACATCATGTCCAATTCCGTAGATCATTTGGGTATTCCCCGCCCTTTTTTTACTTTACTGGATCTATTGTAACAGTGCGTCCACACCCTGGCGAGTCACAAAGGCGTAAAAGCGTCACCAAAATATGTTAAAATGAGAGAAGCAATCAGTGAATGCTTGAAATTCGCGGATATGCCGGTTTAAAAAACTCCCTTAGAAAGGAAGGATAGGATGTCAGAAACGATTGTGGTTGAAGCAGGTACCGATGCAGGAACAGATGCGGTGATCCGTGCCTCCTGGTTTCCCGCTAAAAATACGGCCAAGAGCCTGCTCATCATCGCTCATGGCTACAAAGGATTTAAGGATTGGGGGATGTTCCCCTTTATAGCAGAAGCATTAAGTATGGATAACCATGTAGTAACCTTCAACTTTTCACATAATGGCATAGGCGAGGATCTGGAGAATTTTACCGAGCTGGAAAAGTTCGCACGCAACACCTATAGCCGCGAACAAGAGGATTTGGAACTATTGCTGTCCAATCTGAGAGCACGCCATGAATTCAGAGAATTGCCGTTGTTTCTGTTAGGACATAGCCGAGGTGCGGGAAGCTGCTTTGTATATGCTCTAGATCATCCCGGCGAGATTGCTGGCGTCATTTCATGGAATGGCGTAACGGATCTTGATCTGTTTACTTTACCGCAAAAAGAAGAAATGCGTGCCAAGGGACGCAGCTATGTGCATAACGCCAGAACCGGACAACAGCTTCCGCTGGATGCTGTCATTCTGGACGACCTGGAGCATAACCGCCAGCGTTTTGCCATTATAGACAGGCTTGCCAATAGCCAGCTCCCAGCTGTGCTTATCCAGGGAACCGAAGACTCCAAACGTCTACGGGAAGGCTCTGCCCAGCTCACCTCCGTTCGTCCCGACATCGAGTGGGTACAAATTCAAGGTGGCAATCATACCTTTAACACCGTTCATCCCTTCCAGGGAGGCAGTCTTCAACTGGATCAGGCGATTACCGAAACCCGCCGCTTCATTGACTGGATCACCAATTAGACAATAGCCCCTTCAATACAAACGGCGATCCGCCGGGCGGATCGCCGCATTTATTTAGTTTAGCATTTTACAATTCCAAAATGATTCATGCTTACACTCCTGGAATGCTTGTCCGCTTATGTGCTGTACGTATAAAATAGCTTTCCAGCTTTTCGCGGGCTGCGGAGTCAATTTCCTTGCCTTCCAGATAGTCGCTGTTTGCTTCATAGGAGATCCCCAGTTCCTTTTCATCCGTCTGGCCTTCCCACAATCCTGCTGTAGGCGCTTTGTCCAAAATAGCCTGTGGAACTCCAAGATAGCTGGCTAGCAAACGTACCTGACGTTTGTTGAGCGTGCTGAGTGGCGTAATATCGACCGCACCATCGCCCCATTTGGTATAAAAGCCTGTAATGGCTTCTGAAGCGTGATCTGTACCCACAACGAGCAGGTTCAGTTCATTCGCAAGTGCGTACTGAACCACCATACGTGTTCTTGCCTTTACATTTCCTCTCACTTGCGGAGTAATGGAACGTTCCAGCCCCATATCCTTTAATGCATGCTCCACTTCCACGGCAACCTCGTCCACGGCTTCCTTAATGTTCGTTTCCCCGGCATATTTCAGGTTGAACGCTTTAGCCACCGCGTAGCTATGCTCGATATCTTCCTGTTGACCATAAGGCTGGAAAACACCCAGCGTTTTGTATTCTTGTCCTTGCTCCTGCGTCAACTCATCTGTAGCCTGCTTGCACAAGGCGGCTGCTACGGCACTGTCAATCCCGCCACTGATGGCGATCAACAGCCCTTTGCTTCCTGTTTTTGTTACGTACGACTTGAGGAAATCCACACGCTTGCGGACCTCCGCCTCTACGTTGATCGTAGGCTGTACTCCCAATTCAGCAATAATCTGTTCCTGCAAACTCATCAGATAAGCACCTCTTTTTTAGGAATTTCCTTCACAAGCCAACACGCAAAAGCCCCGGCAAGTTTCGCAGGCGAAAAATGCGGGGCATAGCTTGAACAGTCTTACCGGCAAAAACGGTCAAATGCACTGGTTAAATCAGCAGCAATCTGATCTGCCGAGCGATCTTCAATCTGATGACGCTCGATAAAGTGAACCAGTTCGCCGTCTTTCAGCAGCGCGATCGAAGGGGAAGATGGCGGATACGGTGCGAAAAATTCGCGAGCCTTCGCCGTTGCTTCCTTATCCTGTCCCGCAAAAACCGTATACAGATGATCCGGCGTAATATCATGCTTCAGCGCTTCAGCTATACCCGGGCGGCATTGGCCTGCGGCACAACCGCATACCGAGTTCACAACCACCAGCACTGTACCTTTAGCATCAGGCAGCTTGGCCTCCACATCTTCAGAAGTACGCAGTTCCTGAATCCCAAGATTCGTCAGTTCATCGCGCATAGGCTGAACTGAATCTCTCATATATTGATCGAAAGACATAGACATATTCTTTCACTCCTTTTCACTAAATCATGTATACTACGTTTCTAATTTCATCCTGTGCCGTAGTAAAGGCATGGACATCTAAAGCCCATTATACAATCTTTTTCACGTAATTTGCAAAAAAACCGGTTACATCTTTGCACAATTATTTCTGTATCGAATTTATGACAGGAGGCTCAGAATGCTCCCGATAAGTCGGAATGGTTCTGCGCAGACGGACTTTAAACTGTGTGCCCATTCCCTCCACCGAATCTACGGCAATCGTACCGTGATGACGCTCCACTATACTTTGACATAAGGCCAGACCCAAACCTGTACCTTTCGTTTTGGTTGTGTAAAAAGGCTGGAACAGCTTTTCAAGCTGTTTTGGCGGAATTCCCGGACCTGTATCCCTCACTTCCAGTTCGATAAAATCCCCTTCCTCATGAGTAGAAATGGTCAGCACGCCCTTTTCCCCCATAGCTTCCATCGCATTACGGGATAAATTAAGCAGCAATTGCTTGATCTCCTTAGGGTTCAGATGCAGCATCGTTACATGATCCTCCAGCTTTAACTCGATCGTCTGTCCCCTCAGGTTCGCATCTGCCCACAATAGAGGCGTTAGTTCACGAATGATATCATGCAGATGACACTGCTCCTTCTCGACAATCCGATTCTGGGCTAGGGAAAGAAAATCATTAATAATCCCATTCGCCCGATCCAGCTCCTCCATCACGATGCGGTAGTAATGGCCTAGGGAATCAGGGCTTTTCTCGCGCATAAGCTGTAAGAAACCACGCACAACCGCCATCGGATTACGTATTTCATGAGTAATGCCCGCTGCCATCTGTCCGACCAGACTGAGCCTCTCGAAATTGCCCAGCTCACTGCGGAGCGTCTCCAGCTCTGTGATGTCCTGCAAGGCGATAATGACGCCAGTGGTTTGATTCATATGTTTATCCCGAAAAGGGAGGAAACTTGAAAAGAATACTTTAGGGGGTACATTTATAAAATCAGCGCCTGCTTCGCCTTGCAATGCTTTTGCAACTCGTTCGTTGACTACAGGCGAAGCGCTAAAACCGTACAACGAGTTTAAGGGACGGCCTACGACCTCAGGCAGCGTAATAAGGGGATCGAAGTCCCGGTAGAGTTCCAGCATCGTTTTGTTCATATGTATAACTCGTTCTTCGCTGTCCAAAGTAACCAGAGATAACGGCATCAAATCCATGACTTGACGCAGCTTATCCACTTCGATTAAATATTTGCTCGTAAACTCAGTAACATCTCGCCGTAGCGTCAGTTTCTCAAAGGAATTATGCATTAGACTTACGACCGCAAAACTTGCCAACACACCTACAGCAATATTCCAAAACGTAGTAAGCAGATCAGGAATGTATACTGAAATGTTCTGTTTGCCCCATAATAACGGTAATAAAGCCTTAAGCAGCATATCAGCCACAACATATGTGAAAATTACGAGCTTTTTGTCCAACAATGTTCCTCTTTGAAAAAACTTGACATGCAGTAGCATAAAAGGAAAAAGGATAAAAGCAGTGCCCACATACATTGGGGACATCTCTATCGACTGCGCTATAATTAGGACACCCGTCAATGCAGAAGCAGCGAGTACAAAGGAAGTGCGACGTGTACCGTACATGACGCCCACAGTAAGGGGAATAATACCGAGATTGGAAGGTAGGCCATATGGAGGCTGGTATTGAAAGAGCGAACATAGCAATATGGCTGGCAAGCAACACAAATAAAGTATTCCTTGATGAGGTCCGGGAAGCAGATGGCCTGCCCAAACCTTTTTCTTGTCTCCATAATCCGTTAATATAGAGAAAAAACCCGCCGATATAACGGCAAGGAGAACTTGGAGCACACTTTCCTTTAACGCAATTAACAAGGACTTCTCCCCCTCATCATCTTTCCTTGACGCCGTTAGTTGAATTAAAGCACAGGCTACAATATATTACAATATATGTGTTAAAATCCCGGTGTAGAACGACAAATTCTGCTAAATACCGGATATATATAAGAGGATCGTTTTTACGTTTTTTTACTTACTCCTATAAAATAGAAGATATACACAGCTACTGTGCTCAGAGTCTATCTAAAGAGACGGGATTACGATATGATGGAAAATTTGTTACGTGATTCTGAATTTTTTGAAAATTTGTTAACGAAAAGGAAGAGGTTTATGACTTACGACGTTATTGTGATCGGAGGCGGCTCAGCCGGCTTAATGGCCGCGGCTGCTGCTAGTGGCGAGGGCGCCAAGGTGCTTTTAGTGGAAAAGGGAAGTAAACTCGGACGAAAGCTGGGGATCTCCGGCGGAGGTCGCTGCAATGTCACGAACGCAAAAGAGCTGGATGAACTCATTCGCCACATTCCCGGCAATGGCCGTTTTCTGCACAGTGCCCTGGCTGCTTTCGGCAATCGGGATATCATCGCCTTCTTTGAACAACTAGGTATAGCCTTAAAGGAAGAAGACAACGGGCGTATGTTTCCAGTAACGGACAAAGCCAAAACAGTAGTCGATGCTTTGATTAATAAGGTACGCTCTCAAGGAGTCGAGATTCGGACAAGCTGTCCTGTTCAAGAGGTGATTTACAAAGAAGGTCATACGGCTGGCGTGCGGTTGCGTTCCGGTGAAATGCTGCGTAGCCGTAACGTCATTGTTGCTGTCGGTGGCAAGTCCGTTCCGCATACAGGCTCGGAAGGCGACGGCTATGCATGGGCAGAGCAAGCAGGGCATACCATTACGGAACTATACCCAACAGAGGTCCCGCTAACGTCAGGCGAGACGTTCATCCAGACAAAAGAGCTTCAGGGGCTCTCCTTACGAAACATCAGCCTGACCGTGTGGAATGCCAAACAAAAGAAGGTTGTCGTTCATGAAGGAGATATGATTTTCACACATTTTGGTTTGTCTGGTCCAACTGCTTTGCGTTGCAGTCAGTTTGTCGTCAAGGGAATGAAAAAGGATAAGGTAAACACGGTGTTATTAACTCTCGATTTACAGCCTCATAAACATGCTGATGAAGTCTACCGTGAGACGCTGGAACTGGCATCGGTTGATGCAAAAAAGGCGATCAAAAACGTACTTAAGTCTTATTTACCGGAACGCATGATTCCGTTACTGCTTCAGCAAGCTGAACTGCGTGAAGATTTGACCTATGATCATATTCCCAAGCAGCAATGGCAAGAACTCGCCCATCGAATCAAGGCGTTTCCCATTCGTGTGAATGGTACGCTCTCGCTGAAGGAAGCATTTGTTACCGGGGGCGGTGTGAACTTGAAGGAAATTAATCCGAAAACAATGGAATCCAAGCTGATGCCTGGATTGTTTTTCTGCGGTGAGATTCTGGATATTCACGGCTACACTGGAGGCTATAATATTACGGCGGCGTTTACGACAGGGCATACAGCAGGGACGCAAGCGGCTTTAAACGAGATGCTGTAAGAGTGGGAGGCACTACGCCATTACAACCGCATTTTTTAGGAAAAGGAAATTAAAAAGACTTAAATCAGTTGTATCACTGATTTAAGTCTTTTTTTGATTAATCGCGTAAAGAATACGCTCTATCTTGTTTTGACGTTTACCGCTATTCCTAAACCTCAATAATGATAGGTAAAATCATAGGTCTTCTTTTGGTCTGGCTGTAAATAAACTGACCCACATTATCTTTTAGCATCTGCTTAATCAGGCCCCATTGACTCATTTCGATTTCTGTTAACTCGTTCACTGTGGTCATAATCGTGTCGCGAATCTGATTCATCAACTCTTCGGAATCCTTAACATATACAAAACCTCTGGATATAACCTCTGGCGCAGCGAGCATTTGCTTCTCGTTTTTGCTCAGAGTCATCACAATAATCAGCATTCCGTCTGAAGAAAGTTTTTTACGGTCCCGCAATACAATATTACCTACATCACCAGTTACCAGCCCGTCTACAAGGCTATTGCCGGATGGTACTTTGGGACCCAGGGATGCCCTTCCCTCTGCTATTTGAATCGTCTCACCGTTTTGGACAATAAATACATTCTCCATCGGAATCCCTACTGACTCTGCTAGCTGACGATGCTGGTGCAGCATTCTGAATTCACCATGTATAGGAATCAAATACTGGGGCTTCATCAGGGTCATCATTAATTTTAACTCTTCTTGGCTGCCATGACCGGATACGTGCATCCCCGTGGCGCTGCCTGATCCATAAATAACGTTGGCGCCCAGTACGTACAAGTTATCAATGACTTGGGAAAGATTCCGTTCATTCCCGGGTATAGCTCCTGCAGCGATGATTACAGTATCACCAGGCAAAATTTCGATTTTGGGATGCAAAGAATTGGCTAGTCGAGACAGTGCAGCCATCGGTTCACCCTGACTTCCTGTACATAAAACTGCAATTTTTTCTGCAGGATAGCGCTCCGTTTCTCCAGCCTCAATCAACAAGTCCTCCGGCATATGCAAGAATCCCAGCTCCTTAGCCACGGACACCACATTGATCATACTGCGTCCCAGTAAAACAAGTTTTCTGCCTGTCTCCACAGCCGCGTCAATGACCTGTTGGACACGGTTAACATTGGAAGCAAACGTAGAAATGAAAACTTGCTGTTTGGCTCTGGCGAAAGCGTCCAAAATATGCCCGCCAACCAAACGTTCTGAAGGGGTAAAACCTGGTCTTTCGGCATTTGTACTTTCGGAAAGAAGCACTTTAACCCCTTGTTTTCCAATTTCAGCCATGCGATGAAGGTCAGGGAAAGGTCCGCTGACAGGAGACATGTCAAATTTAAAATCTCCAGTATGAACTACATTTCCTTCCGGTGTCTTGAAAAAGACGCCCAAGCAATCAGGGATGCTGTGTACCGTAGTGAAAAAGGATGCCTGAATCGAACCCGCCTGAATGGTTGAATCCGCATCTATAAGATGAAGCTCGGCATCACGTAAAAGGTTATGTTCCTTTAGCTTTATCTTAATCAATTCGATAGTGAGCTTTGTCCCAAATACGGGAATGTTGATCTGCTTCAGCAAATAAGGAATGCCCCCGATGTGATCCTCATGGCCATGAGTTACAATGAGCGCTCTGACTTTATCCTGATTTTCCAGCAGATAGGTGACATCCGGTACAATGAGGTCAATACCAGGCAAATTTTCATTAGGAAACTTGGAGCCACAATCAATGACGACAATATCCTGATCGTATTGAATGAAATACATATTTTTCCCAATCTCATTAACACCGCCTAGAGCAGCAATGAGTAATCTATTATCAGCAAGCATCAAGTTTATTTCCTCCTTAGGAAAATGCTATCCATATTATTTATTTTCCACGTAAACTTATGCACCCTATTGTGAAAGAAATAAGTAGCCTCCCTACATAAGAGGACTTGTTGCATAAATACAAAAAGAAACCCTTGTCTCTAACAGACAGGGGCCCTCACTTGATTGATTAGATACCCACCGCAGCCGATATCGCAGCAAATATAGCAGCAATCAGCCATAGGATCGGGAATAGTTTGAAGATCACCTTCAGCCACTGTCCAAAGCTGATTCGGGCAATAGCCAATCCTGCCAGCAGCACTCCGCCTGTTGGTGAAATGAGATTGGTTAACCCGTTACCAAATTGGTACGCTGTAACTACGGCTTCACGATTGATGCCTACAAGATCGCCAAGCGGTGCAAGTACAGGCATGGTTAGTGCAGCTTCCCCCGAAGAAGAGGGAACGAGGAAAGTAATGATATTATGAGCAAGCAACATAATAGTCGTGAATAAATAACTTGGCAATCCCTCCAGGACGCTTGCAAGTGCATTCAATACGGTATCTATAATCATCCCCTGTTCTGCGATAATCAGAATTCCGCGGGCGAGGCCTATGATCACCGCGGCGTAGATAAATTCACCGCATCCTTTTACAAAATTTTCTGCTATCTCCTTCTGACTCATTTTGGTGACAACCCCAACAAAAATACCAAGGGCAAAGAAAAGGGCGCCGATCTCCGTCATATACCATCCTTTGACCAAAATTCCCCAGACAATCGCTCCAAGCGTTACAATAAATCCACCTATAATTAATTTGTCGCGAAATGTGAAGACGACGTCCTCATCTGTGCTTTCCTTTATAAATTGCTCGCGGTTTATAATATCACTCTGAAACACGATGGATTTCTCCGGATTTCGCTTAACCCGGTGCGCATACCACATCGTAAAAGCAATAGAAATCGCCGTAAATACAAGCCATTCGATAAATCTCAGCCAGAGCTGAGGATTCCCCTCCACTCCTGCGATTCCCTGGGCAATCAACACCGAAAATGGATTGACCGTCGAACCAACATAGCCAATTTGCGTTCCCAGAAATAAAATAAGAATCGCTGTCATAGAGTCAAAACCCAAGGCAAACATCAATGGAATGAAAATCGCATAAAGGGGAATAATTTCTTCACTCATCCCAAAGGTAGAGCCTCCAAGACTGAAGATAACCATAGCAATGGGAATAAGCAAAATCCCCTTATTCTTTAACCGCCTGGCAAGAGCTGTCAGTGCACGATCAATGGCCCCTGTCTGCAGAATAATACCGAAGGAGCCACCTACGATAAGAACAAAAGAGACGACATCGGCGGCATTGATAATCCCCTCAATCGGAGCGCTAAGGATCTGAGGGATGCCCTGTCTCAAATCGCCGTTCTCCCCCATTTTGGGTACAGAGTGATAGGTTCCTGAAACGATTGCAGTTTTGGTCACACCGTTCACTGTCACTTCATGACGCTCAAATTGACCGCTGGGTACAATCCATGTCAACGCGGCGACTGTAATAATAATCAAAAATATTAAGGTATAGCTATGGGGCAAGGATAATTTCCATTTCTTATTCGTGATGTTCATGTTTATCCCTCATTCCAAGAATGGTTATACGTAACCTTCCCTCCCATAATGGTCAATATCACTTGGGCATCCCTGATGTCATCAGCGGATGCATTAAGGAGGTCGCGGTCAAAAACGGCGATGTCAGCATATTTTCCAGCCTCCAGCGTACCTGTCACCTCTTCCATATAACAATGTTTGGCTCCATTAATCGTCCATGCCTTTAAAACTTCGGATGGCGGCATTCCTTGGTCAGGATACCAGCCTCCAGCAGGCGAGCCGTCCGGGAATAATCGGTGAGAGGCTGCATACAGCGAATCGGGGACACTGGTGATAAATAAAGGCAAATCAGTACCTATGGTGATTGGCACGTTAGCTTCCAGCATGGACTTATAATTATAAAAGCGGTTTTCATTCTCTTTGCCTGCCACAGTAGACATATAAGCCTCTTCATAAGAGGGATTGAGCAGCAGAATCTGGGCATAGACCTCGGCAAAAATTTCGTTCTCTCCCATTCTGGTCAGATCATCTGGATGAGGATACTCCAGATCACTGATCGAATGTCTGATAAGGTGATTGCCCTGCTGCAAACGGCATTTTTCAATCATGGATACTGCTTGGCGAATTGCTGCATCGCCTTCTGCAGTTATGCAGCATTTGATCCCCTGGCTATCCGCTTCCAGAACAGAGGCTTCAATCTTCTCATAATCAACTGTCCTCAAATTCGTGACCCCAGGCATATCTGCGTAAGGCTCTAACATGTCCCCGGTATGATCTGCCACAACGCCGTCAAGCATCAGCTTGTAGCCTTGGAAACGAATAAAGTCTCCATTATAAAGTGCTTTATACTTGGTACCAATGCTTATATCAAACGGTTCAACAACCGGTTCCAGCGAGAAATGAAATCGGAGTGGCAATTCACCTGTTTCTTTCAATTTTTCTACAATCGGAAGCAGCTCGCTATGCCGGTCAAAGCCAATATCTTTTATAGAAGTAACTCCTCGTGCAGCCAGCAGGCGGCAAAATTCCATAAACTCTTGTTGGACAAGGCTGCGGTCCTGCATCATAGCTTGGAGCAGTAAAGCTCGTGCTTCGGCACTGCATTGGTCCGGCGAAAACTGATATCTCTCCTCAGCCAATCGGTTCATCCAGCAGTAGCTTTTATTTTGGTTGATGGCGATGACCGCCCGATCGGGAAACAATCCATCCAATAAGCTTGGCTCTGGGAGCTTACCCCATCTTTCCTCGTTCCAACCGTAAGCGGTTACATCATTTCCTAGCGGAAGGTTGTTTGCCTCTTGCAGCAGCAGTTGTACTGCTTCTTCACTTGAGGATGTATGCGTCAGATCTACGCCTCGATGCATTGACATATATCCGGTGAAAAATACATGGTTGTCATGAATTCCTGGCATGATAAAGGCATCGCCCAGATCATAGACAACCGTTTCCACTCCTATCCAGACGTGTGCCTCTTCGAGGCACCCCACTGCTGCAATACGTTCTCCTCGCACTGCAACAAACCCGGGCGAAGCTTCATTTTCCAATCCATTAAAAATAGCATTGGAGAGTAAAACTTTGTCTGCTAATATATCGTTCTTCCCTTGCACAGTTTCACCACCTCACGATTGATTCATCTAACAACATGACGTAATATAACGTTATGTTGGAGCTTCTGCTTCTCCTCATCTCGGATGGAAGCAGAAGCCACACGTACCAACTACCTTGCATAACAGGCAACGGATTATATGGAGAATTGATAACGGTCTCCGATGATGTACTGCTTTCCTACATGAACCGGGCTTCCGTGCTGGTCATAGATCATTGTATGCATGTAAAACAATGCCTGCCCGATCGCCGTTTCCAGCAGCTTGGCCTGATTTTCATCCGCCAAAGCAATTTGTAATATCGTCTCTCCCGGCTGATTAGGATCGATGCTGTATTTTTGCCGCAGCAGCTCGTATACAGACCCTTCCAACTGCTCGTTCATTAGAAATGCAAAACGGTCATAAGGATAAAAATTGTTTTCTAGCATCAGGGGGCGATCATTCGCATATCTTTTACGCTGGATAAATAGCACCTTTTCTCCTGGCGATAGCTGCAACTGATGTGCAATTTCCTCATCTGCTTCTACGATTTCACGTTTTGTGACCACACTATGTGAAGAAAGACCATTGGACTTGCAAGCAGCCGTAAAGCTGATGACATGTTCAATCTTCCGTCCAATTTTGGGGATATTAACAAAGGTGCCCTTTCCCTGACGTTTGGTCAAATATCCTTCATGAACTAATTCGGCGATTGCTTTTCTTACGGTAATACGACTTACATTATACATATCGCTTAACTCTGTTTCGGTCGGTATACGGCTTCCCTGCGTAAATGTTCCATTATGAATAGCGGTTTTGACCGCTTTTTGTAATTGAATATATAATGGCTCCGCTTGGTCTGAATTTAACATCATGTACCCTCACTTGTCATATAACGTTATATCACTCTCACTTAGAGTATCAAAGGTTACATATTCTTACAAGTGGAGATATTCGAAAAGGATCGTCAATAATGAACGCCGTATCCGAAGGAACCTTCTACCAGGCAGCTCTGGGCGGCAAGCCTTGAGCCTTCTGCCATAGCAGCTTGAATGTTGCCTTTTTCCAAAAAGTTCAGTAAAAAAGCAGTTATATAAGAGTCGCCTGCCCCCATGGTATCCACAGCGTCAACGGAATCAGGCATTTGAAAATAGAACTTCGTACCATCATAGGCGATGGATCGGTCACCGCCACGTGTGGCGACCAGAATTTGTCCCTCTTTTTTTCGATTGGAGCGGATATAATTCTGTGTCTCCTCATCCGTCATATGGCTGCAAGAGAAAAATGCAAAATCGGCATACATAATATTTTGTTCTACCTGTGTATCTGTAAAATCATCTGAAAAATCAAAAGAAATAGGGATTCCTAGCGTCTCTAATTCAGGCAGCAAGTGGCCTGTATGACTGTACAAGCCAGTATGAATCAGGTCGAACCCGCCAAGATAGTTCCTGTCATCTTCGCTCAGTTCCAATGGAAAGAGACGTGTCACTCCCCCCTCATTACTGCCCAGAAATACTCTGTCTCCGTCTTCCAGGGTTACACGTGCGCAGCCGTTCTCACCGCTGTGATATCTGCACCGTGAAATGTCGATGTCGAGCTCACGCAGGGTGTGTTCTACATGCCGCGCTTCGTGATCGTCCCCGAACACACCTATAAAGGCTGCATCCACTCCCGCTTTTTTGGCAAACACACTGAAATTAAGTGCATTGCCACCAGGGTACATCAGGCGCAGATGAACATATTTATCTACCACATTATCGCCAATGCCTAGAACCTTCATGATGGTTTCCTCCTGTTGGTAGGTACGCTTAGTAAGCTACTTTGCCCATATAACGGCGAGTTTCCAATGGGTGATTGCGTACTTTCGCGAGTGCTTCACGATACACACATACAATGCTGTAGAATAACACCGGGTTAAAAAACTCTACTACTTCGTCTGCAATCGTTCCGATGCCAAGCTCCTTTGCATCAATCACTTCCACTTTCTCGGCATACTGATTCAGGAAAGTCTGTGCCCGCTCATCCAGCGCCCGTGTACGTCCTTCGTTGATCATCAGAATAAATGGAGTTTCCTTATCCGTTACTTCAAATGGGCCATGGAAGAATTCACCGGAATGGATAGAAGCTGCATGGAGCCATTGCATTTCCATCAGCGAGCAGATGGCAAATCCGTAAGCATGTCCATAAGACGCTCCGCTGGTCAGGATATAGAAGAGTTCCTCGTTGCGGTATCTGTCTGCGAATACTTGGGCACGTGGTTCAACTTGGACTTTGGCACGGTTAATAATCCCATTGATTGCACCCAATCCGTTCTGGAAAGCCGGGTAATGCGCATATCCCTCAGCGATTTGAAGCAGTTCAACCGTAAGTTCTAAAATAATGGCCATCGGGTTGTTTTTAACATCGCTCTCATCACCCCACTCGTAGAGGAAGGAATAATCCGAATAGTTGAGCAGGTTCGCTTCACTATTGTGGGTTAAGCCGATGGTATAAGCACCTTTCTCTTTGGCTGATTTAGCAGCCGCGACCGATTCTGGAGTATTTCCACCGTGGGAACAAACGATGACCACTGAGTGTGCTCCCAATCGTTTAGGCAACGCATGTACAAACTCATTCGCTGTATACATGCCTGCTACCAGTTTCTTTGCTTCACTATCCAGAAAATATTTTGAAGGATACATATCAACTAGTGAGCCCCCGCAGGCTACTAAATAAACCTCAGAAATCTTCCCATTCGCTTGTTCATAAATCGTCTGAACTGTCTGTTGTACATTCATTTTTTATCTCTCCTTTTATATAACGTTATATAACGTATTGTCTACGAGATAAATATAAGCGCTTTCATTAAAAGTGTCAAGCCCCCTTATAAAAAAGGCTCTAACCCTCTTGTATGAGGATTAGAGCTCCTTTTGGGAGATTTAATTCATCGGTTGGGTTAGTGATACAGAAGGCTATGCCTACAAAATACGCGCAAAAAATATGGTCTTACACATGGGTTTGTCCGAATAAACTAAATGAGACAAATACATAACGTCCAATAAATAATCAAGGAGGAAAACACCATTAGTACATTTATCAGTTATGTTTTTCTGGGTCTGTCTCTTTCAGCTCCTATTGGACCTATCAATGCCGCGCAGTTAGATCGAGGGATTAAAAATGGATTTTGGCATGCCTGGTTTATTGGGCTAGGTGCAATCACAGCAGACATTATCTATATGATGCTTGTCTATTTGGGAATGATCCATCTTCTTAATTCCCCATTTGTCAAAGCTTTTTTATGGCTGTTTGGCTTTTTCGTGCTTGTGTATACAGGTCTTGAAAGCATCAAAAATGCTGGTGTGATTTCAGAATCCGAATTAAGGGGAAATGGTAATACCCTGACCAACTCTTTTGTAGCTGGCTTTCTGATGTCGTTGTTTAATCCTCTCTCCATCCTTTTCTGGCTTGGAATTTACGGGTCCATACTGGCCAACGTCGCTAATACTTATCCAGTACAACAGCTATTGATTTACAGCGGAGCGATTGTACTAGGCGTGTTGGCCTGGGATGTGACGATGGCAGCCGCTTCAAGTGTTTTCCGTAGATTTCTCAAACCTGGATTGCTTAAAACCATCTCTTGGATGTCAGGTCTGTCTCTTGTAGGCTTTGGCTTTTATTTTGGTGTACAGGCATTTCAATTACTTTTTTTACGTTAACGCTTGTCTTCTTCATAAAGTTAACGAGATTCCTTGCCGTGCTTTCGACGCACCCATTGTACAATGAGGTCACATATTGCAATTAACAAGACCAGCAGTAAACTGATGTAAACACCAGGGCGGCTAAGCTTATGAAAAAAGGCGCCAACTACAGCCAAAGCGATCAGCAATAATCCAATCCAGCGTTTAATATTGCTCGATGTGCTTGATTCCAGTAACTTACCTGAAGACAGCAAAATAAAGCACCAGTTATATAACAGCATTAAGCCCGCAGCTGTTGTGATATATTCATACACTTTTCCCGGTAGCAGCAACGATAATACGATTGCTGAAATTAATCCAACAGAGATCAAACTGAGTGCATAAAGCGGATATTTGCCCTTCCACTTCCGTGAAAACCGTGTGGGCGCATCTCCTTCTTGGGCAAGAGTAATCATCATCGAAGTCTCTGCATATAGCGATGCTGTCATTGTTGAGAATCCTGCAATAATAAGGACTCCATTAAACAAATGAGGCACAAAGACCAGATGATCGCTACTGAGCGCAAGCACAAAAGGACTTTCCTTCGGATTAAAGGCACTTAATGGTACCATAGACACAGCCAGCCCAATCGATAGAACATACACTGCAACCAGCGTAATCAGCATGACCTTTCCTGCTTTGGGTGCTTCCTCCGGGTTTTGAAGTCGGTTAGACATAATTCCGAGCACTTCAATACCTCCGTATGCATAAAAGGCGAAAATAAAAGATGACCACAATCCTATGCCACCGGTTGGAAAAAAGTCTTTGTAGCTGAGTGGGAACTTCGGATTATACTTCCCTCCTCCGATCCAGCCTGCCAAAAGCGCAACCGCTAGAACCAAAAACATCACAAGAGCCGCTATCTTAATGATGGCGAGTACATTTTCTACACGATCAAAACCCTTATTGCCAAAAAAAACAATCACAAGCCCCAAGAGCCCGAAGCCTGCGGCAAAAATCCACATCGGTACCTGAGGAAACCAAAAGCGTGAAAATATAGACAGCGCGGTTAGTTGACTCCCATTAATAAGCAATTCTGAGAACCAATACACCCAGCCACTGCCGAAGCCTGCCCAATTCCCAAATGCTTTTTGGGCATACGAACGGAAAGAGCCCTGTTCTGGATGATCTGCCGTCATGCGCGAAAGGGCATCAAACACCACATACGTTCCGACTGCTGCCAAGAAGTAAGCAATCAGTACGGCTGGGCCACCAATGGAAATCGCTAAACTGGACCCGAGAAAATACCCTGTACCGATGGTGCCTGCAACTCCTAACAAGCTCAGCTGCCACCATTTTAGTTTTTGATCTTTTTGTTTGCCCGCTGAAGACTTGCCCATAAGAAATCACCCTATTCTGGATTTGAGACCGATTCTTTGTTTTTTATGATTCCCTTCTTCTCATATTTCATGTGAAGTCCAATTCAATTTGTAATAAAGAAGCACCAGCAAACTGATTAAGGTTTGCTGATGCTTCTTTTTAATTAAACGTTTCACATTTTGGGCAAAGAAAGTGCCTTGTCTGCATTTTGAATATCCATTTGAATTTGCTGATCCGGATCATAGGCGTTGTAGTAACCATTGTTCTTCATATAATTAAAAATTTGCTCATGAAGATTAACAGCTTTGCTCAATTGGTCACAAAGGACATTTCGAACTTCTGAGCTGGTGGACTCTGTTAAAGCCGCGGCGTAGTTTTTGATCCCACTTTTAGCTGAAATTAACAGATCTGAAGCAATCACCTGATCGGTCATGGGGGTCGTACCGGTCATATTCTCAATAAAAGAATTCACGTTATTCCTCCTTAAATTATACAAGCAGATTTCTAAGCTGTTGAATATCTTGTGTACCGCTGCTGATATCCTGCTGTAAAATATTTTTTAAATTTGAATCTGAGACTAAAGGAAGCATGGTTTGAGTTTTTGTGATACAAATTGTTTTAAACGTAAGCAGCTCATGCAATTCCAACTTTTCGTGAACTCCAAGTTTTTGCAAGATCAAAACCTCCTTTCTGAACTTCTTTTGGTATTTCCTACGATTGCTGCCCTTATGCACGATCCAAGAATCTTAGTTTTCACAATGTCCTTTTCACCTGTTTCTCATTATAAAAAAAGGTTCCTTCAAACCATTAGTCATGGTTTTGAAGGAACCTTTTTGTTCCAAAGTGGCAGCCAGGGCGGACACCATTATTCAGGTATGGACACTACCCGAAAAACCGTCCACTTCGTCTTCCGGTTGTTGATCAGAGCTGACGTTGTGTTCTTGTGTTGTGTTCGTAAACGTTTGGGAAGAGCCGTTTTTATACGCCTCGCTCCAGTCTTCATTGATGATGTGCGCTGGAATAATCCAATCCTCCGGACTATAGCCTGGATTTTGCACACCGATATTATTTTGATTACCTGGACGATAAGTGAGAACTCCCGTCTCAATGATACTTCCTTCGTAAGCTTGGCAAATCTCTAATGCAGACAGTACATCCTGGTTCTCTACGTGAACACTGAGACCTGTATCACCGTTCGTGCTGGCAGAGTATCCAATCTCCTTTAATGTTTCACAGGCCTGGGCGGCTTGCTGCGGATCACGAAATTGAAAACGGAAAGAACCCGTATCCATGTACTTCATCTCCTCTGAATTAATCTTATTTTGTTATTTGGGTTCATTAGCTATGTTATTTGTTAATATAACCAACCGGAACGGTATTTTTACATTCAAAACCTTTATTTTTCAAAAATTTACCTTAAAGCTTTGAAATTAAATAATTAAAAAAGCAGCTACTGTGACAAATCGCATGTTTTCCCTACGTAAATCCCTTTATGCTAGTAGTAAGGGTATGGTTGCCCGGTCATCCGAACCGAGCGGTCAAAGGATGCCCAAATCCATACATAAAGGCGGAATGAAGATGATAGATTACCGAACATTGGTGACACAGCAATCCATGCATTTGTATAGCGTGTTTGCCAAGTCATTCAAAAGTGTAAACGAACATGCGGTTGCTGGCATCAAAACGGTGGGCTTCAACCCAACGGCCTTCGCCGTGATGGAAGTTTTATATCACAAGGGAGCACAGCCAATTCAACAAATTGGAGCCAAGCTGCTTCTGCAAAGCGGAAATGTCACTTATGTTATCGACAAGCTGGAGAGCCGTGGTTATTTGCACCGTCACCCGTGCGACCAAGATCGTCGTATTATATATGCAGAGTTGACGGATGAAGGACAACGCGTCATGGACGAAATTTATCCTGATTATACACGTCAGATTGAACGTGCCTTTAGCGGAATCAGCGAAACCGAAAGAGATCAACTCATCGGCTTGCTCAAAAAATTGGGCCGTAGCGCTGATAACCTGTCACCTTATCACAAATAGAATGAATAGTAACTTTAGCAACTGTTCAATTGTGAATAAAAGAACAATCCTATAGCTGTGCTAAAAGAAAATAAGCTTTATACCCAAAAAGTCCACCCTTATAAAAGGGTGGACTTTTTTAATGACTAAAATGTTTGATCACTACATTATTAAAAATAGCCTTACCGCCATCTGAAAAAAGAGTAATTCCCTGATCCTCTAAGCGTGGGAATATTAAGGAGGAATAAGCTACTTCTCCATCATCTACAAAGACTTCGATGCTGGTTTTATCGACGAGAATCCTCAAGTGGACATTTTTTTTGTCGGTATCAAAAGGCGCCTTACTCTCTACATATTTTCCACTCTGATCTGGCTGCCCAGTGTTCGCTCTGTTTACAAAAGAGTATTGACCCTCCACCGAAACACCCACATCTACATGACGCTTGCCATCCGCAGACTCTCGAAGCCTCAATCCTGTATTTTTGATCGTTGACCAAGATACATCCGCTTCTAGCTGATAGGCATCACCTGCTACCGGAAGCTTGTGAGTCCCTTCTACTTGGATCTTGCCCAATGACTCCGTTGCAGTTGGGAATTGCTCTAAAGCTGGTACAGGTTGTGAAACCAAGCGATAGCCGACATCAGTTGTACGCTTTAACCGAATTTGGCGAACAACCGAATCCATTCCATTAAAGCCTTCTTTGAGGGTAGGCGTGTTGTTGGCATAATCCCAATTGTTCATCCAGGCCAGCGCATAACGGTGACTGTATTGGTCTTTGGCTTTGCCGTCCTCGAACGTGACCGCACCATACCAGTCAAAGCCATAATCCAGCCACTCCGGCTCATTGCGATCAGGGAGAAATGCTTCTCCATTAAAATCTCCCGTCCAGTAGGTATACGTATTGGGTCCGCCGGTTGGTTTACTATTGGCGCTCGCGCCCAGAATCCATTGATAGGTCCCATCATCCGCGCGCATCTGGTAAAGGTCAGGACATTCCACCAGCCCGATGTTTTCCGTTTGAAAGCCACTCGTAAACTGCCAATCTTTTAAATTTTTAGACTTATAAAAGCCAATCTTCGTTCCCTCTGCCATGACCATCACCCATTGATTACGTTGAATATCCCGGATGATCTTGGGATCTCTGAAATCCTTCGTACCAGGGTTGGACATCACGGGCTTGTTGCGATAAGAAGTAAACGTCTTGCCTTTGTCCTTACTGTACCACAGAAATTGTTCCTGCTTTCCTCCATCTGCGGAGGGCTGTGTGACAATGGCTACAAGTGCGCCTTTTCCAAAACCAGCGGTGCCATTATCATCGATCACGACCGAACCGGACCAAGGATCTCCGTTCGGGTTCGTATATTTAGGAATCGCCACTCCTTCATCTTTCCAATGAACCAGGTCGGTGGATGTGGCATGTCGCCATTCTGTACCGTTCTTGTGAGGGTAATCACGATTATATAAATAGTAATAATGATATTTCCCGTCCATATAAATAGGCCGCTGCGGATCATTTTTCCACTTATCCGGGACGGTGAAATGATAGGCTGCCCGATAGGTCGGTGTTGTATGCTTACTTTGTTTCGCTTGATTTTTTGGAGTTGCAGTAGGTTTTGGGGGGGCGCCTGCATCCTGTTGGTACATACTCCACCCCATAGCTATAAATATCGTTAAGCCTGTGATGACTACTACGGATCGTATCCAAATACTCTTGGGAGCTTTTTTTCTCATTATGACGATCCTCCTTACCTCTTATTGCATCGTTATGTATCGTCCGATGGACGACAGATTGGGTTGCTACCAAGCTGCCGCCTTCGGACATACTGCTTGTACCTACTACTTATTTCTTGCCATACTCATTTTGCGGTTCTTTTTTGTCCTTATCTGGATCAATCGTGATTTGCCCTTGTTCCAGAATACCGTTTTTCACAACAGAGGTTTTCGAACCTTTAATATTCAGCAGGAAGCTTGGCGCGAAAGTAGATTTGTGATCCGGGAAAAGCCCTCGATTGGTCATATAACTCGACACAACTACGTTATTGCCTTTACCTTGCGGGATAGCAAAATGGGCATACGTCCAGGTAATATCATCACGATCCAGATCCTGATGAAGAACGAGACCGGTTCCATTCAACGGTTTATAAGGCCCTGTCAAGGAAGTAGAAACATAACCCAGCATGTAAATATCATCGTCACCGATTGCATCTACAGTCACCTTTGAACCTCTTGTACTCGTAAATAAATACCACAAACCGTTCATTTTGAACACATTCGCCCGTTCAATTTCATCTGTTACCAGATTGGATGCAATCAATGGAGGCATTACATTTTTCAACGTATAGTTATCGTTCAATTCAACGATACCCAGTGCGCCGTTTGCCAGCTCAGCCCCCTTTTTCTTAGGACTTTGCAGCAGGTTTTGCTGCTCATCCGTGAAGAATTTCTTATTACCGCCATAATAAGCTGGGTTTTGAATTGAATCTTCGCCCTGATAGCCTGTCTCTGTTCCTGTGTTGGCTTCAAAGATAATATATTTGTGGCCTTGATCCTCGACATAGTGAGGGTCTCGAAGGGTATGATTATCCATGTCTATTCCGACGCTTTGCTGTACATTTTGATAGGTTTTCCCATCTCCACCGTCATAGATTGATTTCAAATCCTCGACTCCATCTACTTTCAGGGTCTCACCATCAGGCTGAGAGACATTAATTTGAGCCGTGCTCAAAGTTTGCTTGCCGTATAATTTGTTATTTGGGTCATAGGGCTGTCTGCTGGTATAGAACAAACGTACATGTCCATCAGAGGTTAAGGTAGCTGAGCCGGACCATTCTTCTGACTGATTTTTTAGAATCGGATCGTTGGAAAGCAATTTATCATTGTCTTTAAATACTCTGCCAGCATTTTTCCAGCCGCTCAGTGAAGTATTACCCGCTTTTTGATAGAAGAGATATATAAATGTATCCTCGCCTCGTTTAGGATCTCCTGCCAATCCAAAAACGATATTATATCCCTTGTAATTAGCTACTGTGCCATCAGCATTTTGTAACGGCCAGCTGTCCCAGACATCCAGATCAATCTGCTTGCCAGAGCTATCGTGACCAATAGCAGAAGGAATATTCTTAATTGTAGAGGCATCGAAGGATGGAACCTCATATTTCTCTTTGCCTTGCTGTTTGAAAATATTCAGCATGTCATTACGCGTAATTTGGGTAAATGCATTGTCTGCATTGAAATCAGCCTTATCATTTTCTTTTGCAAAAGCCTGCACGCCGCCTCCTAACAGTAAGGTAGTTGCTACTGTTGCCGTGGCTGCTTTACTGAACCATTTGTTAAACTTCAAGTACTCCATCTCCCTTAATGTAATTATGCTTTCTAGTGTTGAAGCCCAACTTTTTCGTTGGCTAGAGCCATTTTATATGGTATGTCAAACGATTGATATAGACTGAAAAGCCCTATTATGTGAGGGAAGAAAACAGATTCCTGTATGAATTTCATCCTCATATTTTCCTAGTAATTTTCTGAAAATTCCTTTTTTTTCATTCCTATTACATTCAGAAAAATTTGTTACTTGATTTTTTTTCGTATCCCATTTTGCTTGGTTGGTTGCTTCATTCACATGCAAAATTGTTCTAAAATAAATCATAAAATGCTCGAATTGTAAGCGGGTGCAAAAAAATGGTTCCTTAGTACCCTATAGCTCAATTCAGAAACAGCTTTTTTGTTACAATTTTTTAAGACTTTTTTACCACTTTGTAACCTATATCATATGAATATATCGCAATCTCTAGGGGATTTTTATTTACTTTTTGTATATTGGGGAATTTATCGGTCCTATACGAGGTGGCTTTTTGCTGAATCCGTAGGAGGAGAGACCTTAGCATAAAGAAACAGCCCGGCCCCTTATTGGTGTACCGGACTGTCTCTTCAATATGAAAGAAGTATATTATTTTTTATGCGTGTTCTCTTTGTGGTGTCTTCACACGCTGATCTGCCTCTTCCTCCGTGCCTGGTGGACGATTCTGCAATCCGAGGACAACAAACCAGCTAATCACCGCAATAACGACCATGATCACGAATAGAGAATGCAGACTGTTTTCCAGTACAGAACGGAGTAATTCGGCAACCTTGTCACTTAGACTCTGTGAAGCATGCGGGGCCAGCAGACCATTAATATCTTCCTGTGTAACCCCTTGCTGTGTAAGCTGTCCGTCAGCTGTCTGTGCTGCAATGCGGTAATTCAGCCATGAACCGAAGGCTGCAACCCCAATCGTTTGCCCCAACGTGCGCAGGAACGTATTCAAAGCTGTAGATGCGCCACGCAGCTGGAATCCTACCGAGGACTGAGCAATAATCGTGAACACGGTTATCGAGAAGCCAAATCCCAGTCCATACAATAATGTGGACAGGAACAGCAGCCAGATTGGAGCTGTTTGGTCCATCAAGGTCATGACGAAGGCCCCCAATACAATCAGGGTCAGACCGATCAAAGAAGTTCGACGCGAACCCAGCGTCAGCAAAATGCGTCCTCCGATCATCGATCCAAACAACCAACCTACCGACATTGGAGCCAGCGCCAGACCAGATGAAGCGGCATCTCCGCCGTGTACGCCTTGAATCCATAGGGGAAGATAGCTAGTCAGCCCGATTAGCAGGGTACTGACGAGTAGTGCAGCGGCACAGGAAAAAGCAATATCCCGTATCCGAAACAGCTTCAGAGGCACCATTGGTTCCTGAGCGCGCTTTTCGATAACCAAAAACAAAATCAGGAACAAAATGGCCACGGCAGCCAAGGCCAGCAATTCAGGAGAAGCCCAACCGATATACTGTCCCCCCAGGGCCAATACAAGCAAGAGTGCCGTCATCCCGATGGTAAAGGTAACCGCCCCCGCCACGTCGATACGTGCGGTACGCTTGCTTACCTGTTCCCGCAGCCAACGGGCGATGAAGAACATGGCCAGCAATCCAAAGGGAATGTTAAAGCCGAAAATCCATTCCCAGCCAAAATACGTGACTACGTAACCGCCCAATAGAGGCCCAACCAGAGAAGAAATCCCCCATACCGAGCTGATCATACCTTGGACTTTACCACGTTCCTCCATTTTGTATATATCACCGATAATGGTAAAAGTAACAGGGATGACACCGCCTGCTCCAATCCCTTGAATGGCCCGGTATAAAATAAGCTGCTCCATACTACCAGCCAGCATGCAAAGCAAAGAGCCAAGCACAAATAACGAACAGCCAATTAGAAAAATGGGCTTTCGGCCAAACAAATCGCTAAGCTTGCCGAAAATAGGCGTGGTTACAGCCATTGTTAGCAAATATGCCGTAAAAATCCAGCTGAGCAAATTCACACTGCCCAGTTCACTCACAATTGTCGGTCCCGCTGGACCGATAACCGTTCCTTCAATCGCGGCCAGAAAGGTGGCCAATAGAACACCTGTCAGCACGAGTCCGCGCTTCATAGGTTTATCATTTCCCAAGCAAATCACAAATCCTTTCCTTGTACAAACTGTGTTGTATCTGTGCGGTTTTCCCTCTCAGATGGATGATTACCCGCACTGCATAATCGTAAACAGGCGGCCTATATAGGCCGCCTGTTGTGTACGATGTATATATATTATTGTCTACATATCCTTAATTTTTGTCAACTGTAATCGTATGATCATTCCCGCTATTTTCCGTTTTATAGAGATACCCCTCTTCCATGCGCAGAACATGGGTGGCAAAGCTTTCAGCTATCTGCATATCGTGGGTAATGATTAGAAAAGCCGCGCCTTCAGCAACTTGCTCTGTACACATACGGAGCAGACTGTTCGCCCCTTCGTAATCCGTTCCCGCAGTCGGCTCATCCAAAATGTAAAGCTTTTTGGGTAAGATGAACTGTGCCGCAACGCTCAAAAGCCTTTTTTCGCCTCCACTTAGCAGGTACGGGGAGGCATTCAGCCTGTGATCCAGCCTGGCGGATGCCAGTAAGCGTTGCGCCCGTTCCTCATATACAGCGGGAACTGGATCTCCGGCCCGTAAACCAAGCTTGGCCCGGACACTGTACAAGCACTCTTCCCACACCGTTGCAGCTGCAAACTGATGCTCTGGCTGCTGGAATACATAGCCGATTCCGGCAGCCAGTCGGTGAATGGGCAGCTTCGACATATCCTGCCCCTCCCACCACATGCATCCCTTCGGTGCGGGGAGCAAGCCCATAAGCAGCTTGCCCAGCGTGGTTTTGCCAGAGCCGTTCTCGCCCAGCATTACGGCTCGATCGCCAGGCGCAAGGGCAAGACTCACGCCCTTGAGCGCCGGGCGCTGGCTGCCTGGGTAGGTGAAGGGCAATCCCTTCACCTCCAGCAACGGTTGCCCAGCGTAATAAGCTGCCGAGCCGGAATTCACCCCCGGCTCACGCAGTATGTCTTCCCTCCCTGCGGAAGAGGGAAGCAGCCCCCAGGCTGCCAGCTGCTCACCATGCTCGCGCAGTAGTTCTTCGGGCGGGCCTTGCAGCTGCACGGTCCCGTCCTTCAGCACGATGACGCGCTGCGCTGCACGCACGCCATCGTCTATGCGGCCTGACGCGGTGATCACCGTCCGGCCTGCGGCATGGAGCCGCCGACATAGCAGGACGAATTCACGTACCGCCGGCGGGTCCAACTGCGCCGCTGCGTCGTCGAACACGACCAGCGGTGTTTCAAGCGCCAGCACCGCAGCAATGGTGGTGCGTTGGCGTTGGCCTCCCGAGAGGCGCCGCACGAAGGAGCCTCGCTCGGATGCCAGGCCAACGGCCCCCAGCGCAGCGGCAAGGCGCTGCTCTATTTCTGCCGGATGTACGCGCAGGTTCTCCGGTCCAAAAGCAATTTCGTCTTCGACGATCCCCTGCACCAGCTGGGCATCCGGGTCCTGAAGCACGACGCCGACAGTGGTGGCGACCGTAGCCAATTCAGCGGTGTCGGGGTCCATCCCGAACACGGTCAGCTCGCCCGTCCGTTCGCCTTCGCCAGAACGGGACAACCCGCCATGAAGCAGCTGGCACAGCGTAGACTTTCCACTTCCACTAGCTCCAACAATGGCTACGTGCTCACCCACCGCAATGTCCAGCGTCAGACCATGTAACGCTGGCTCCAGCTGGTCATCATACCGATAGCCAAAATCCCTTAAGGAGACAGCTATTCTATTTTCTGCATCATGATCACTACGTTCATTCATAACCGAAATACCCTCGATCCCTATTGTTCAGGCTATAACTATGTAAGCCTTGGTTATGCACGTGAAGCGCGGCCCAGTTCAAAGCGTTTTAATAGACCTGTACGATTCAAGGCATCGCCTAGTATTTTTGTCAGCAGACCACACAGGATAATGCCGCTCAGGATACGAACGACCAGTGCAACCGTCAGCACCTTCCATCCCCAATGCATATAGCCAAACATATTGGCTGCCACAATAAACCACAGGGGAACCATGGCCCCGCCCACCAGCATCAGTGAAACTGTGCTCCAGCGTCGATACCGCAATAGAGCAAATACAAGCTCCGCCGCAACCATATAGCAGACAGCTGCCGCAATGATAGATGCAATTCCATAGGCAGAGCCCATAAAAGACTGCACTACCGCGCCAAAGGCATAAGCAATTACCGCCGTACCTGGCTTACGAATAATATAATAGGCCAGTAAACCATATATCATGTACAGCCCAACAATAGCGGAAGTTGCGATCGGCCCTCCCAGACTGTTTAACGTTTTGTTAATCATCGACAAATACACAGTCATGACGCCGTTCAACGTAGCCAGCATGGCCATTAACACGATATCCAGCGTTGTAAACTTGGCAAAAACACGAGATCCCTTCATATATAATTCTTGACTCCTCTCCATAATCTAGTATACAAGGTCATAGACTCTGGCCCTTGTACAAACTGTTACTGTATAAATGTATTCATCCGCCATCTTATTGTCAACCTAATTTTATTTAACAAGTTGACAATAAGAGCAAAAAAAGGGGCTGCTTCTTTATCATACCCACCATAAAACAGCCGTAGCGAATACAGCAATCACAGCATATACGTAGCCTAAACGCCCATTCTTCAGTGTTCGAAGATACGTCCGTTCTGCATATGCGCCAAAACCTTTGCCTTCCATAGCCAACGCCGTCTGCTGAACGCGTCTCACGGCATTCACCAACACAGCAGCCGCATACCCGCTCCACCATGATAAGCGATTGCCCCATCCTCGTGGTGGCATCTGCCCCCGAACACGCCGTGCAGCCATAATGGTTTGCCCCTCTTCTTCCAATAAGGGTAGAAAAGTCAACGCCACAGAAATACCGAACGCAAACCGATAAGGCACACGCAAGCGCATATTCAAAGCCTGCACAAAATCTCGGGGATCGGTCGTCGAGAGATAGATATAGGATGCCAAAAACAATACAAAAATCCGCAGCGTTAATGCCCCCGCGATATCCAGTCCCTCAGTTGTAATCACAATGGGTCCCCATGAAGCGATTGTATGCCCTTCTCGAATCGCTAGGATAGACAGAATAAAATACGGAATACCTAAACCAATCAGGAACGACATAGCGCGAAGTTGGCGTGCCAGCGTCAAACGTGCGCCGAAGCCAGCCACAGCGATCAGTACCACCAGGAGTGCCGCTTCCCGTATCGTCGAATCCCATGCCATCGACAGGAGGCTAAAGCATCCCACCCATATAAGCTTACTTAACGGTCCAAGCCTGTGCAGCGGCGACGAACCGCCGTTATACTGAAATAGCATTTCGTTGTGCCTCCAGTCTAAGCCATTCTTCATGCAGTATTGAATACATCAGCATATCTTTAAAGCCTGTAGATGTATGCTGTACCTGCCGTAACAATCCTTCCTGGGACCAGCCCATCGAGGACAGCAGGGCTTGTGAGCCTGTATTGCGCGGGTCCACCAGCGCTTCGATCCGATTTAATCGAATCGTGTTATATCCGAATGACAGCACTAAGCGAAGCGCCTCGGTCATATAACCGTGTCGCCAATAAGGCTTGGCCAACTCATAACCAATCTCGGCTTTATAAGCTCCCTCCGTCTGCCAATAATTAAAGCCGCAGCTTCCAATCAGCCTCCCGTTCTCCTTCAGTTCGATCCCCCAGCGCAGCGCATCTTCCGTCTTCGCCAGCTCATTCAATAGCTCAATCATATCCTCTGCATCCTCACGTCCTGACATACCGGAAAGATTCATATAACGGTGAACCTCCGGGTCAGACCAGCAAGCGAACATTGTAGCCGCATCCCGGCTTTCCATCCTTCGCAGCCGAAGACGCGGGCTTTCCAGCAGTGGTATATGCCCCTTACATGCATATGCACACAAATTCCATCATCCTTCCAGCATCCAAATAACAACAAATACACGCTACATTTAAGCATACACCTCCAACAAACACAACCTTATTAAAGTGGACAGGCCCTTATAAATCAAATTAGCCCTCCGCTTCCTGGTATCAGGAATGAAGAGGGCTAATTTGATTGTTATAAGATTTTTGTGTCTCTAATCCTTTTAAGAAGAGGTACGGGCAGTGACATGCGCTGGATTTTTCACAACATCCTCGTACAATACGCCTAGCATCGACTGAATTTCCTGCAATTCTTCGATCCCTGCGCCGGTAAGGCTGAACATATCATCATGCGGTGTCAGAAAGTTTTCCTGTGTCAGGTTTTCCAGCTCCTGCTTGACTTCACGTTCTCCTACGCGGTATCCGCGTTCTTCGAGTACAGGTTGTATATCTCTTACCGTCAAATCGTCCTGATGTGCATAAGAAAGCATCTGTATACGGATAAACAAGTTCTGAACATCTGCATGCATAATTGTAACTCCTCCCTGGCCTAAGCCAACATGTTACATTGTTTTTACCCATAGGGGAGAAGCTGGAAACAGATGAGGGCAACCCTCGCTGAATTACTTTCTATATTATATGTCCCGCTAAAACGTAAAGCTTTGCCGTCAGCGTTACTTGTACAGATAGGGAATTGTGCTGCTAGAGTACGGAGATTATTCCAAGGCGATAGTGCTATTTTCTACTTGACTGAATATGTACAATCGTTATATCTTAAATTAATTAACCAATGGTAAAAGCGATTTGCACAATTACCTATTTTTGGTTGTATATACAACAGTTTATATGAAAATTTAATGTTAGGAGCGTGGACTCTACATGTTTCAAACTATTCCTTACGAAGGAACACGTCAGGAACAATTCGAATCCGTTCTCGGACAACTCCGGGCACTTGTTCACGATGAATCCAATAGGATTGCCAATTTAGCGAACGCTTCAGCGTTACTGGGTCACTTTCTTCCAGATGTGAACTGGAGTGGCTTCTATCTTTATGATGGCACTGAGCTTGTACTAGGTCCTTTCCAAGGTCTACCCGCATGTATACGGATTCCACTGGGACGCGGCGTTTGCGGTACCGCAGCAGCTGAACGGCGAACACTTGTCATAGACGATGTACATGCATTTCCAGGACATATCGCCTGCGACGCTGCTTCCAATAGCGAAATCGTTATCCCTCTGATCAAGAATGAGGAGCTGATTGGGGTGCTGGACATTGATAGCCCTCTAAAAAGCCGATTTGATCAAGAAGATCGTGTATTCCTAGAAGAATTTACGGCTATTCTGGTGTCCAGCCTGTAACCAAAAATTGTGCATATATATGGTCTTCCTTCGCCACAATATATGAGGGTCCTAAAACCTAAACTATCCGGCGAAGGAGATTGATGATCAATGTTCAACAACATGGCTCCACAACAACAACTTCATCAATGTGAACAAATTATTCAGCAATTGGTACAACAAACACAGCAAGGAACCGCCATGTATCAACAGTTGCTGCAACAAGAGCAACAAAATGCATCCAACCTTGAAAGCCTGGTGCAACGTGAACGTAATGCAGCTCAAATGATCCAAACTGCAATCCAGGACCACCAAAAGGCTATGCAGCAATACCAACAAGTTATTCAACTGTGTAATCAGTTGGAAAACACTATCCGTTCGAGCAGCCAAATGACTCAGCCTGGATTTGGTGATAACTATGCTTCCCGTAGTATGCAACCATCCACCTTTAGTGCAGGAAGCCACATGAATCACAGCTTTCCGCAACATATGGGAACAACTGGACAGCAATTTGCAGGCAGTGGTAACATGCAGCACTTCGGAAACAGCAGTCAGCAAAGCATGAGAACAGCACCAAGCAACATGTAAGCTACCTTACACAAGAAGGGTGAACAGCAGGCCGTCGAAGGTTTGTTGTTCACCCCTTTTTCTTATCACGTATATCCCTTTTCACCAGCTATTGCTAGGTTAATTCCCGCTTGGCCAGCACCTTCATTCCATCTCGCAAATATTCAGCCAGTCCGGGACGATAGCCTTCATACATTTTACTGAAATCCTCATGTTCTACATACAAGTCTCCCAGCCCACTGTAAATTTCTGCTGTAGGGGTATAAAATCGACTTACCCATTGAAGATGACGGCGGATTAGCGCCTGCACTTCTGCACTGTTATGCTTCAAGCCTTTATTCATGGCTTCAGCCAGCTCCCGATGAATCTGATCTGCCTCTGCCTGTGAATCCAAATAATCCTTTTTGCTCCAGTTCGTCGTCGCGTTCTTGCTCTCCTGGATCTTCTCTTCGACCTGTGAACCATAACGTTCCGTCAGATCACCTTCATACATTTCCTGCTTTTCCGGGTTAAACCCTTTGTACATTTGCTCTGGTTTCATCGTTTGTTCTCCTCTCAAATGAGCCACCGTTTCGTCGATGGTCTGAAGGAGAGAATGCAAGCGGAAGACCTTGGCCTCAATCTTGGCTCGATGCACCTGCAAAACCTCGGCCTTCTGTTCCTTGGTTTGCTTTAGCACATTGCCAATTTCGGATAAAGGCAAATCCAGTTCCCTATACACCATGATTTGCTGAAGCCTCAACAGTTGTTCCTGTTCGTAATAGCGATATCCATTATTTCCGATATGATGTGGTTTCAGCAATCCAATTTCATCATAATAATGCAAAGTTCGAACGCTGATTCCCGACAGATTAGATACTTCCTTTACTGTATAAGCCATTCCGCTTCACCTCTCTTGCTTTCACAGTCTACAGTCTCACGTGGCGTGAGAGTCAACACCCCCACTTCCCCACCTTGGTACTACACTTTTACCCTGTAAGCACATTGTGAACCTCCTAATTGCCAACGATTTTTCATACTTGCGACCTACAACAGGTATCTTTAGATATCTATGCAAAAAAAAAGCCCTACAGCGTATTTCAAATAGGCTGGGGGCTTCCTTTATTCAATTGAATTTGGCGACTAAGAGAAGCTTTTTCCCATGACCACATGATCGTAAAAAGCTATCTTTTGAATAATTTTCTCCAAATTGCGCTGCGTTTGGGCCATCTGTTCTTCCACTTTCTTTTTGTGGGCAACCAGGAAGTCTCTTCTCTCTTGGATCGTGGCTTCTCCTTTTACATTTAGCTCAAGATATGCCTTAATTTCTTCAATGGTCATTCCCGTATCCTTCATAGCCATAAGGAACCTGATCCAATCCATTTGTTTCTCGGTATATACCCTTCTCCCACCCTCATCCCGACCGACATCAGGTAGAATGCCCTCTTTTTCATAATAACGAAGGGTAGATGCGGGCAATCCACTCCTGATTTCAACTTCTTTAATGGAGTACATGGTTGATCCCCTCCTGATTCTTCTATTTTCGCTTCAAGCCAGCTGTAACGATAAGTATAAGTTTTCATAGAAAAGAGTGCAAAATTAACATTTCTCTATTCACTAGCTGAACAGCTAGCTTTCTCTCTGTCCTTCTCCTCGCAATTTCCCAATATAACTCCTCACATTCTCCTCCGGATGGCTCACTTCCCATTGATCCAACAGCCGATTAACCTCCTCATCCTGAGAATTCAACTGGTAATAAAATATCGCCGCTCGTAATTGGTGGTGCTCTTCGACAGGTTCATCATCAGGCCAGTGGTACTCTTGCTTGCCGTTCTCATCGGTAGTCCCTATCGCTCCATCCAGTAACGGAGAGCGGCCTTCTAGGCCTTCACCACGGGCAATGACTTTGAGAAAATCGGCATGTCTCCTAGCAACATCAGGCGAACAACGGTACAAATTCTCAAAAATATCAAAGGCATCAATCGGATCGTATTCCAAATTCTCAAGGAAATGCCTTTGCAGCAGCGCGGCAACCTTCTTATTGCCCGTCAGTCCGGACAAAAAATAAAATGTAGGCATTTGTGCCTCATAACGAAAATCGTCGACATGGCTGATAATATCGTCCACAATCTGCTCGGTCTGAACACCTTCACGGGCTAACCGAGTTAGTATCCGCACTGCCTTATACTGCGTCCAATCGTACACCCCGAACGCCACCTCATACAGCATGGGAATCGCTTTTTCCCTGTAATTGTAGATAATCTCAAAAATCGCATCCTGTTGAATATGCAGCCAGTCGCCCAACGCTTCGTACTTTCCCGCCAAACTCTCTGGCTTCTGCAACTCGGTTCCAAAAAAATAACGCGGGAATAGAGGCAATGCCTCTTCTCCCAGCATAGCAGTAGCTTTCTTCGCCTCGGCGGTGAATTGCTCGGGCTGATCTACTAATCCGCCAACCTTTATAATGGCTGCAGGAATAGCAGTGTCCAAATCGATTGCCATATGTAATTCACAGCTCCTTATCGTATATTACTAAAAACTTCTTCACCAACTAGAATCTTCATTCTGAATATATATCGGATATCCCCTATAATTCCTCAACACGTTTTTCGCCAATAATCAAACATATTTTGGCAATTACTTGTATGCTTTTCAACAGTTTACTTAATATATGCGATTGCTTCTCTAAGCCTATTCTTTTTTACTATAATTATTTAGTATTATAAGGATATAAAAAAAGGAGGTTATCATTTGAAAAGTACAGGTATGACACGTCCCCTAGATGCGTTAGGCCGTATCGTTATTCCCAAAGAAATGCGAATTTCTATGGATTTTAATGTGGGTGATCCCGTTGAGATTTTCGCAGATGAGGAAACTGGTATTCTCGCCTTTCGAAAATATACCGGGGTGACGTGTAAAATGTGTGGTTCAGCAGAACAATTGACTTATTTTAGAGATAGTTTTATTTGTAAAGAATGTATTGAAAGTTTAAAGAAGGGGTTGAATTTCAGCCCTGTCCTGAGACCAGCCAAATCAGCGTTAGCTAACGGACAACGGTCGATTAAAGAGCCCAAACGTCTGCGGCGATCAACACAGCAGATGATTGAAAGTCTCAAAGAATTAATGCAAAAGCAACCCAATGCAGCACAGCACGAATATGCCAAAATGCTTGAGGTTTCCCAAGCCCGTATATCCCAGCTCAAAAAAATGCTATAACTACAGCTTGCTATCCTACATAGGTATACACCAGAGATTTCATCATGTACAGCTAATTTTGAACCGTTATACGCAGCATCATAGCTAACCGACAAAACACAGGAAACGCATATGCGAAAATTCCATACTAGGTATAAGGAACTACTGGATGACTTGTAAGCGATTATGCCTTATTCAAGAAGACAATGCCAATTAATAGTAACTCCTAAATTAAACGAAATGACCTTCTCGACGTAAAGAAGGTCATTTCGTTTATTTATTCATTTTAATATTATTTTTCAACTCATCCAAATGCATTTACCCGTAAAGGTATGCTTTTGGGGGACAGTAAGTACCAAAAAAATATCTTAAAGGCACATTGCCCATTCCAACGAGTACGTTTGCACATATGATGTCACAAAATTCAATCTAAAGGAGAGATACACACCTTGTCTAAACATTCTTCTAATCGTTCGATGGGATCGCCACAACCACATTTCGCAACCACTACTGAAGTGAGTAATTTCGTAAATTTGTGGGGAATATTCACTGTGAATGGGCAACAGATCGTTGCTTTTGTAAAAAGCGTAGATCCCGCTAATAAATCAATGTTAGTTCTATATCCTAACGGTACACAGTCTTATATTGATGTTACTCAAATCAGTCAGGCTCAAGGCCCCTATCCAAGTATGCCTTCTATCGGAGGACAAAGCGGTGGTCAGGGCGGCAGTCAAGGTGGTGGGTCGCATTGGCATCCTCATGGGCAAGGCGGTGGTCAGGGCGGTGGGTCGCAGTGGTGGCCTTCCCATGGGCAAGGCGGTGGTCAGAGCGGTGGGTCGCAGTGGTGGCCTTCCCATGGGCAAGGCGGTGGTCAGGGCGGTGGGTCGCAGTGGTGGCCTTCCCATGGGCAAGGTAGTGGTCAGGGAAGCGGGTCCCAGTGGCCTTCCAGAGGGTCTCATAGCGTCAATCGGAAAAATCGAAAAAACTAATACCCCACCCTTTGCGTAGCAATTGATGCTTGCCATGAGCGAGTGTTGATTGGAACACATTCAATATTGTACCGAGCAAGAAGGCAGCGCCTGCAGGATGCATGCGTTGCCTTTTTTCCTCAGAACACATTTTTATTAAGCCTTGCTGGCCATGTCTGCAATCTGGCGAAGCCACTCTTTACGTGTATCTTCATCGGATTGGGGTACCGACTCGAAAAATATGTGATACATAACGTCAAGTCCGCAATATTCAAATATGCCTTTGTCGGACGTCAAGCGAAGTGCTTGATCCATGCCATTGCTTGCATATTCCGCATGTGATTTCCCTTGTGTGTTGAGGATGATGACTTTCTTCCCCTTGAGCAGCCCCATCTGCACTCCGTTTACATATTTGTAAGCAAATCCGTAAGAGAATACGCGGTCAATATACCCTTTCATCATGGCTGGCATCCCCGTCCACCAAATTGGGTAAATAAAAGTGATCACCTCTGCCCATTGCAAAAACTTCTGTTCCCGCACAATATCTTCTCCGATGCCTCCAATGATCTCGCTGCTGCTAATCACAGGTTGAAAGTTGATTTCATATAGATCACGAACAACCACCTCATGTCCTTTTTGCTTTAGTCCCTCGACTGCTGTATTCAAAATTGCATGATTAAAGCTTCCCTCAGATGGGTGTGCGTAAATAATAAGATGCTTCATGTTCTCTCCTCCATTTGTTTTAAAATAAGTGATTGATTAATTACTTAACTTCATACTTCTTCATCTAACTCAATCTGCATCAATCCATAGTTCCAATAAAGATACGTAAGTAAACTTGAAGCAGAATCTTGCTCATGAATGTTACCTTCGTTGCTTTTTAACTAGTTAGTAATTGATCAATCACTAATTAGTTGGCCTCAGTATAGTTTATTCCTTTTTATTTTGCAAGTGCTTTTGGTTCAACTTTATATAAAAGATTGTAAAAAGATCTGATCCAATGGCGATGTCAAGCAATCACTTAATATGACTTTATAATGTCATGTTATAAGGTGTATGCTACCGAGAGAGGTGAAGCTTATGCCGTTAAGCAGACATTTTGAAAATAGTCTATATGTTACTCCATAAGAAAAAAGTGACTGCTGATGAATTGGCAGAGCATTTTGAGGTTTCCACACGAACGATTTATCGGGACATAGATGCCTTAAGTGCAGCTGGGATTCCCATCTATAGCAGTAGAGGCAAGGGGGGCGGAATATCATTGATGGAGGGTTATGTCTTTAACACCTCTTTACTGTCCGAGCAGGAACAAGATGATATCTTAATGGCCCTTCAGAGTGTGGCTACAGCTACCATCCCACAGGTAGAAGAAGTGCTAAACAAGTTGAGTAGGCTTTTTAAAAAAGAAATGGGAAACTGGATCGAAGTAGATTTTTCGCCATGGGGAAGTCAAAACAGCCAGAGACAGCTATTCACTCTTATACGCAACGCAATAATCACAAACCGTGTTATAAAGTTCCGCTATTATAACGTCGCCGGGGAACAGAGTTATCGTAGCATCGAACCTGCCAAGCTCTTGTTTAAAGATAAATCCTGGTATGTGGAGGGTTACTGTTTAAATACCGAAAGTTATCGTGTATTTAAGATTAGCCGAATGAAAGAGATTGTAGTTACGGAAATTAGTTATGAGCCAAGAACAGTCGTAGCAGCTACAGATACAAAGATGAACGACTTGCTTCATACCATTGAAGTAACTCTTCACATTTCTGCTCAAGGAGCTTACCGCGTGTACGATGAGTTTGCCGAGAAAACAATTACTCAGAGGGAAGACGGCTCTTATACCGTCACGGCACAATTTCCTGTAGGCAATTGGTTGGACAGTTATCTGCTATCCTTTGGTCCCCTCCTTATAGAGGTTAGCCCCGAACAAGTACGTACAAGAATATTGTCTCATTTAGAAACGATGAAAAGAAATTTAAATGATCCTCTATAATATGACATCATGTAGTCATATTATTACTGCTATGATGAGTTTGAAGTTATCGCTCATAACATACTCACCATAGGAGGTTGAAGAATCAATGAATCCACATAGATCCGTGCCACCAGCAGTAGAAACTTACTTTACATCAGCGAACAAATCCCGGCTTGAAGCATTTACTTCCGCTTTCGATAAAGATGCGTTAATCTTGGATAACCATCGCGAAATCAAAGGTATGGAAGCCATAAAATCATGGTGTGAAGCAGAAATATTGGAGCCGAATGTCACCTTCGAGATCATGGATATGGATGAGATTAATAATACCATCGTCGTAATTGCGAAAGTAGACGGAGACTTTGATAAATCGAATCTTCCCGACCCACTCCTACTTAAACATCAATTTCTAGTAAACAACAATAAAATTAAAGAACTGATTATTACACTTCCATAAAGAAATTAAAAAATAAGAAAGGAAAAACGTATATGCCCGCTTATGTTGTTTTTATACGTGAACAGAGTACCGATCAAACTGAACTCCAACTCTATTCTCAGTTGGCACCGGCAGGTTTGGCGGGACATTCCGTCAACCCCCTAGCAATGTATGGCGCATACCAGGTCCTGGAAGGACCCAATATTGAAGGGCTGGCCATCTTGGAATTCCCCACTTTTGAGGAAGCACAAGCTTGGTACTTTAGTCCAGCCTATCAAAAAGCCCTAAAGCATCGACTGCGGGGAGGGCGTTACCGGGGTATCATTGTCGATAGTGTGTAAGGTTCGCAAAACAAGTGAACTCGGAGTGAAGATACCTAGAGGTAGTTCTCAACCCTATTGTCAAAATTAGGAGGAATTATTCACATGAGTTTTCAATTAGAGAGCATTTTAAGTGAGTTTAAAGGCAAAAGGGCCTTGGTCACAGGCGGTACCAAAGGAATGGGAGAGGCTATTGCTAAGAGACTTACAGCTGCAGGTGCTACTGTAATTACTACGGCTCGAACTACTCCAGTTAATTTAGAAAATCCGGACCTATTTATTCCAGCCGATATTAGTACGCCTGAAGGTGTAGATAAAGTGGTAACCAGCGTTCTTGAGCGCCTAGGCGGTGTAGATATTCTTGTCAACAATGTTGGAGGCTCGTCAGCTCCATCCGGGGGAGCTCTTGTCTTGACGGACGAGCATTGGCAGCAAACTTTTAACGCCAATCTGTTTGCTGCCGTCCGTTTAGACCGTGGACTGCTGCCGGCTATGGTGGAAAAGGGTTCAGGTGTTATTATTCATATTTCATCTATTCAACGTCGCTTGCCTCTATATGATGCAACATTGGCTTATGCTGCGGCCAAAGCAGCTTTAACTACTTACAGTAAAGGATTATCCAAGCAGTTTTCGCCTCAAGGCATTCGTATTAATACAGTTGCGCCAGGCTTTATCGAAACGAAGGCAGCACAAAGTTTGATTGATCGGATTGCTGAGACGATAGGCGACCGAGAAAGTGCATTAAAGCAACTAATGGACTCGTTGGGAGGAATTCCAATTGGTCGTCCAGGACTACCAGAAGAAGTCGCTGAGCTTGTTGCTTTTCTGGTATCCGACCGGGCCGCTTCTATTACAGGAAGTGAATATAATATTGACGGTGGAACAGTTCCAACGGTCTAAAACTCAAGCTAAATACGCTTTATCCAAATATTTTTCAGCATAACAGTTTATTTTTATCTAACATTCGCGCAAATAATAAGAAAAAAAACATCTAATGAGCAGACATACGCAAGCGTATTCTCGATGTCCATCAGATAGGCTTTTATACAGCTATTTACCGTTTAATAACGATCAGCTTGGTTTCCAACATTTCTTCCATAGCGTACTTTACACCTTCGCGTCCAGTGCCACTTTGCTTCACACCGCCATACGGCATATGGTCCACACGGAAGCTTGGTATGTCATTGATCATCACGCCCCCTACTTCAAGCTTGTCCGCTGCATCCAGCGCGGTCGTGATATTACGCGTGTAAATTCCCGCCTGTAAGCCATAAATTGAATCATTCACATGATTCACAGCCTCATCTACAGAGCTAACGGAATGAATCAGCACAAGAGGGGCAAACACTTCGCGGCAAGACACCTTAGCAGTCGGGTCCACATTGAGCAATATGGTCGGCTCCAGAATCCCACCTTCGGCATGACCACCCAGAGCGATCTTCACGCCTGCTTGAACCGCTTCTTCCAGCCACTCACGAACACGCTCGACATCCTTGGCTGAGATGAGCGCCGATACGTCCGTGTCCGGGTCTAGCGGATCTCCGATTTTTAAACGTTGAGTCGCTTCTATAAATCGGGATACGAACGTATCATACAGCTCACCGACAACGTAAATACGTTGAACCGAGATACATACCTGCCCCTGATTGGCAAAGGCTCCACTCACACAACGGTCGATGATCGCGTCCACATCTGTATCACGGTCAATAATAACAGCCGCGTTGGAACCCAGCTCCAGCGTGACCCGCTTCAAGCCAGCCTTGGAGCGAATTTCTGTACCGACTGCCGGGCTACCGGTGAAGGTGATATAGCTGACGCGTGGATCAGTGACAAGTACGTCGCCAATGGTTTTGCCATCGCCGCTGATCACGTTAAGAGCGCCCGCAGGCAACCCGGCCTGCTCCAGCAGCTCGGCGATCAAGTAAGCCGACAGTGGTGTCTGCTCCGCAGGCTTCAATACGACCGTATTGCCTGCTGCCAGCGCAGGGCCCACTTTATGAGCGACCAAGTTCATTGGGAAGTTAAATGGTGTAATAGCTCCTACTACCCCGACGGGTTCTTTGAGCGTGTAGGCCATACGGCCCTCGCCGCCTGGTGCAGCATCCAGCGGAATGGTTTCCCCGTGAATGCGCTTGGTTTCTTCGGCTGCAAACTTGTAGGTTTGTACGGTCCGATCAACTTCCGCAAGCGCAGCCTTCCATGGCTTGGACGCTTCGCGTGCAATAATATGTGCTGCATCCTCACGTCGCTCTTCCAGCAGGTCAGCCAGCTTCTCCAAAATAGCTGACCGCTGGTGCGCTGGCATAGCCCGCATCTCTGCACGTGCATCAGATGCCGCCTGAATAGCGGTCTTGGCATCTTCAGCAGTGGCCTCTGCTACCTCGGCAATGACTTCCCCGGAATACGGTGATTTCAGCGTCGTATATGATGAAGCTGCTTTCCATTCACCACCAATAAATAAATGCTGCTGCATGCTTTTTTCCTCCTTTTCTCTATATCAATGTCTCATTTAATACTATTTTACTGTCAGCACCGGACAAGGTGCATGCTGAATTACATGATGGCTCACGCTACCCAGGATCAGCTCCGAAACAAGTCCCTGTCCCCGTGTTCCCATAATGATTAGATCTGCCTTTTCCTGATCTGCAATTTTACAAATGAAACTCGCCGGATCACCATGACCCGCCAGCATACGGTACGAAATACCCTCGTCCTTCAAATAGTCGGCTGCAGGCTCCAGAATATGACGACCTTCCTCTTCAATCCGCTCATCCACATCAATCCCAACCGGGGGCTCATTCATGGATAAAGTCGGGTTTACATGCAATACGGTCAGATGCAGGTTTCCCTGAAGCTGCTTGGACAACGTTTTGGCTGTCTCCAATGCCTTCATAGCGTGTTCCGAACCATCAATCGCGACCAGAATCTGTTTGAATTCGCTCATACTCTTTTCCTCCCCAGAAGTTCAATGTTAGTGTGCATCTACCTGAATATCCTGCATATGTCGGCGACGTACGATCAGCACAGCTACGCCAATCAGTACCATCAATGCTCCAAAATAAAACGGAGTTTCTGCTGCGTACCACTCTGATAGCTTCCCTGCAAGCCACGGTGAAATGGCCCCGCCCAAAAAGCGCATGAAGCTGTAAGCCGCAGATGCTGTGGAGCGCTCTACTGGAGCTGCCTGCATCACAGCAGTAGTAATCAATGTATTGTTGATGCCCAGAAAAATACCAGCTACAATGACGGCGACAATGACAGTCGTTGGCGAACCAGCTACCGTCCCAATCGCCATAACACCTAAATCAATGGCAAACAACGTCAGCATGATACTAATGGAAGATACCACGCTCAAGCGTGCTTGAATCTTTGGAGCTACAAACACCGAGGTAAAGGCCAGCATAATTCCCCAACCAAAAAACACATAACCCAAACCATGCTCGTCTAAATGCATGACATATGGAGAATACGCCATCAACGTAAAGAATCCAAAGTTATATAACAATGCTACAATGCCAAGTGTGAACAAGGCAGGATAACTTAACGCTTTGAATGGGTCCGCAATGGAACCTCGTTTTTTCGGCTTTGGAATCGAAGGTAGCATAAATGTAATGAACAAAAATCCAATAACCATCAATCCGGCTACACCGAAAAATGGACCTCTCCAGGAAATGGAACCTAACTCACCGCCTAGCAGCGGGCCAACTGAAATCCCAAGCCCCAAGGCCGCTTCATATAAAATAATCGCTTTAGCTGTCCCAGAAGTGGACAGACCTACAATCGCAGACAACGCTGTTGCGATAAACAAAGCGTTTCCCAGGCCCCAGCCTGCCCGGTAGCCCACAATTCCGCCAACCGTATTGGCCGTGCCTCCCAGTCCGGCAAACACAATAATAAATATAATGCCGGTTAATAACGTCCATTTGACACCCAATCGGCTAGATACAACGCCCGTAATCAGCATCGCAACACCCGTCACCAGATTATAGCTAGTGAACAGCAACGACACTTGACTTTTCGTAGCATGAAGCTGATCGGCAATGGCCGGCAGGATCGGATCGACCAATCCCAGACCCATAAATGAAATAACACAGGCAAAGGCGACTGCCCATACTGCTTTGGGCTGAGACAGCAAGCCTGAACGTTCCTTTAACTCTTCAGGTAATGCATGTTGTGAACTCATAGTAAAATGTTACCTCCACATCTAAATGTAAATGTTCATGTTATGACGGCTCATGATCAAGTTCCTCATCCAAAAGGATCTTGCGTTCGCGAACCCTGACCCGCAGCTCTTCCAATTCAGTCTGGAGCATACGGATGCTGTTGATTTTTCCCTCCATTAATTCCAACTGTTCGTTCAGCGTTCGTTCCATATCCTCCAACATGGTCCGTCGCTCGATCGGTTGCAAATGCTCCGTTCGCTCGCGATATTCTTCCCGCTGCCCCTTGAGCATTTCTGCTGCGGACATGTAACGCTGAAGTTCTTGCAAAGAAAAACCAAGCACTTCCTTGGCACTCACTATTTTTTTTAGTAAATCCACATCCTCCTGCGTATACAGTCGCATATTTCCTTCACTGCGCTGCGGGGAGGGCAATAAGCCGATTTCCTCATAATAACGAATGGTTCGCTTGGTTAAACCGCTTTGTTTGGCGACCTCATCAATTTTATACGTAACCATGACACCCACCTTATGAAAAAGATTATATATAAATACTACGCCTATATAACGTTAACGTCAACGTAAACTTTTAAACAAAAAGAAACCGCCTCTGTTAGAGACGGTTCCTATTGGGGTTTGCATGGTCATAGACCCGAAGCATCGGCGCTCAAGCCCATGAATATCGCTTTAGATGAAAATAGTACGTGTGATGATAACCAGCAAAATGAAGAGTACCAAAATGACACCAGTGGAAGTCCACATTCCGTAGCCGCCACCGCCACAGCCTCTATCTACTTCACCCATCTCAGATTCCTCCTCCCTCTGTCGATTACAACAAATCGTCCGAAATCAAATTCTTGAGCTAAGAATTAGATAACGAATGCTTTGGAAATAATAACGAGCAGAATGAAAAGTACTAGAATCGCTCCTGTAGATGTAAAAGCTCCATAACCAGCGCCTACTCCAGACATGGTGATTCCTCCCTTCATGGTTTACAAGAGCATCTTATGCTCATGCCGCCGTCCATGATAGGGGCAAATGCCGCGCCTGCCGCCCAAATGTGGGTTTGGGGTTCAGTTATTCTTCGGATGCTAGCATTCCGTGATACAAGAGGTTTCGTACCTGCTTGGCAAGTACAGACGGGCTTTCACGTCCAGGCAGTAATTTCGTTAATGTTAGCCGTTCTATCAAACCGATCACACATTCTGCTGTCAGTTCAGGGTCCAGTTCCTCACGGCAGGAACCCCATCGCTGTGCGGCCAGCAGATGCTTCTTGATGTGCTCTGCCATTTCCGCTTTGATGTGTACCGAGTCTGCCGCCTGATAAAAACCGACACGAGTGATCGCTGGATTATTAGACAGCATGCGAAAAATAGCTTCCAGAAAGGCTTGTCCCCGTCTCAAAATTTCAGCTTCGCTTAGATCCGGACCAATCTTCATACTTTGTACCGTCTCATTCACCAAAGTACGGAAGCTCTCCACAAGCTCCTCATACATTTGTTCCTTACTTTCAAAATGAATATAAAAATCCGGTTGCGTCAATCCTGCACGTGCCGCAATCGAACTTACCTTTGTTTGGTAAAACCCCGTCTGAGCGAACTCTTCAGCCCCCGCTTCCAGTAACAACCGCCGACTTTCCCGACTTCTGACTCCTGCTCTCATCACGGTCTTGCCCCCTTACACCACAAATCTATCGTATTATAAAGTTCCTTTGCAGTAAGAACAACGGGCTTGAGGATGATATATACCTTTCCTTCAAAAGTCCTAATATAGAAGGACTGAAAGTTTTGGAAAATCAAGGGCATCCCCTTCAAGGTATAATTAACCACCTAAACGGATGAGCGAGCAGGAATGAGTACATCGAAATCAAATTTATATATTGACGTTATACATATATTAGTGATGAGAACCATATTTGCGCATCATTTTAATGGTTATCAGATCATCATCCCGTCCTCGTTGTTGCAAACCGTCGATAATCTGCTGGCGTTCCTCACCTTTGACATTTTGGCCGAATTTAAACTTGGCAGTCCATTCCTCCGGGACGATTTTGATCAGAGCGACCCCTTTCAAACGTGAAGCATACCGAGCATCGCTGGCATCGATCGTATCATAACCGCCTTCGGGTTGCAGCTTACTCATAAAAATGGAAAATGCCGACGCTTTTTCCTCCAGATCGACCACATGCTCGGCATGACCACGCACGGTAATACTTTTAAAAAATGAAGTCGCAGGACATGCCATATGTTCATCCGTAAAATAAGACGGAATGAGCGCATACTCTTTAGCAGCTGAAAAAGTGACCCGATGATCCTCTTTCATACGTTCCATCTTTTCTCCAGCACGGCTACCATGAATATAAAAAACACCATTTCCATAAGCGAAATTCAAAGGAATCACACATGGAAAACCACCCTCACTGTTTATGCCTAAAAATCCGAAGCTAACCTCGCTCAGAAACTCCTCTATCTCTTCTTGTTCTGCCACCGTGAATTCTTTTCTTCTCATGGGGATCACTCCTTCCATCTATTGACCAACGATACATTTCAGATTATGTTGAAAATGGATTATTAAAAAGACCCAATATGAATGAAAACGACTGGTCCAATATAAGGAGAAAAGTATGGACATTACGATTGCTTATCAGCGTGCGATTCAAAAGTATCATTTAAAATACTTGGCATTGTATCACGCTCTTCGAGAGGGAATTCTCACTGGCTCCCTTGCCAGTGGTACGCGCCTGCCTTCTAGTCGCGATCTGGCTATGATGTATGGAATTTCGCGCGGGAGTGTTAAAGAAGCATACGATATGCTGCTGGCAGAAGGATATGTGAATTCGCTAGTAGGCAGAGGAACCTTTGTTATGGAACAAACTACAATGCTGCCAGACGAATCTCTAATCGATCAGCAGAACCAAACCCCGCCTATTGCAAAACAAAAAGCCCCTGCTCTGTCAGCATGGGGACAACGAATAATGCAGCTCGAAAAAGAACGAGCCTTGCACTCGACTTCTGTGTCTACTACAGATAGAGACGGTGCGCACCAGTCTTTGATTTCTTTTCAAGCAGATGAATTTATATTGGAGGGCAGCTCACAGATCGCATGGAAAAGCGCATTGGTTGCCGCTGGCAAGGACCTGCAAAAGCCTTCAGATGACTCGACGCCTGCACCAGTGAACGGTGATAAAGGGCTGCGGGAAGCGATTTGCCATCATGTTGGCAGAACACGCGGAATTACGGCAACACCGGATCAAGTCGTATTATGCAGTGGTTCGATGGAAGTGATCACGTTACTAAGTCAGCTGCTTATTCATGAACAAGATAACATTGTACTGGAGAATCCCTGTTATTCCGGCATTTACCGTGCAGTTACTGCCTCAGGCGGACAGATACACGCTGCTGAACTGGATCAGCATGGAATTATTCCACAGGATTGGGATGCCAAACTCCTGTTTGTTACGCCTGGACGGCAGTTTCCAACCGGTGCTGTATTGCCGTTAACACGCCGTCAACATATTTTGCAATGGGCAGCGTCCAAGGGAGCGTGGATCATTGAGGATGACTATGACAGTGAATTCCGCTGGGCAGGACGCCCCATTGAACCATTAAAAGCACTAGATCGCGCGGAATGTGTCATCTATGTTGGTTCCTTTTCCAAAAGTATGTTCAGCAGTCTTCGACTCGGGTTTGCCATCCTGCCTGTGGAATTGGCTCAAGCGCTGACTGCTGCCAAACGACTATACGATCCCCTGCCACCTGCCCGCTTGGAACAGCGTGCACTGGCACGTTTTATGATGCGCGGAGACTACATTCGTCATTTGCGGCGGATGACTCGAATATACAGAGCACGCTACGACGTGTTCCAGCATGAAATACAGCCGTTGTGTGAGCTGTTTCACTGGCATCAGAACGATTGCGGTCTACACGCCTATGCGATCTGGAAGCATGGGTCTGTCCCGTATTATCATTTGATGCAGATGGCACGATTTTATGGAGTCACATGGCGTGATGCCGCTGATTACCAACTGAAACCAGGACCTCCTTCAGCCTGCTTTAACTTTGCTCACTTAACGGAGCAGCAGATTATCGAAGGTGTTAATCGTTTGCGCCAGGCCTGGGACCGTATCAAACATGAGTATCACGGAGCAAAGCTGAGGCTTTAAAAGGGTGCTCCATTCGCACTTTATATATAGCAAATTAGACTAACGATAAAGAAGACTTGCCCTTTCCATTCCCTTACTTTTTCATATGATGCTAGTAACTTAAAAGAATTGGAGTGAGAGAAATGGCAGTTAGTCCACTTTGTAAACGGTTTGCCGATATATTAAAAGCAACACCTCAAATCATTAACGGAGTTTGTACTGCATCTGCAGTAAGAAACAACATTAAGCCAATCATTTTGGGAAAAAGGACCAGATCCTTTCTTGCAATACCCCAAGCTTTTTCTTTCGAAAGTATTGGCCGTAACGGAAAAGGATTATGTCTTGGCGAAACCGTGATTTTGACCGCAGAAATTAATCCGTTTATCTCTCGACTTCGTAAACATGATATCAAAGTGACGGCACTGCACAATCACTGGCTATTCGATAACCCCAACCTATGGTACATCCACTTTGAAAAAGTAGAAAAGCCGCTTGTGTTCGCCACAGAAGTGCGTGACGCGCTTAATGTCTTGACAACGAAGCCTGTACGGCCGGTTATTAAAAAAAAATAAGCTATTAATAAATGCAAGAGATCCGCTTTGGTGGATCTTTTTTTGTTATGGCTACCTTTGCCCTGAACCCCTTATTTGATCACTAGCCCCAAAAGACCCACAAAGGATGAAGCCTGATGCGGTGAGATGATGCAACCATTCAAGTCTTCTATCTCCACTTGTATTCCATCAAATTCGCAATCACTGAGATCAATTCCCTTGAGCTTGGACCCCGACAGGATGGCTTGATCCAGATTGCAACGATCAAAAGAGGTTTTTTGTAGGGTTACATGATAAAAATCTGCACTTATCAAAGAACAATCCTCAAAACCAACTTGCTTAAAATTAGCAAAACGAAACATCGAATAATCCCCTAGACAATCCACAAAACGAACGTTTTGGAATCTGCTTCTCGAAAAATCCGTTCCAAGCAATTTACAATTTCTGAACTCTGCGCGATGGATAAAGGAACCTGAAAAATTAACATTAGACAGATCACATTTATCAAAAATGACGTCTGTCCATTCACTTTCCGGCAATGACGATTCTGTGATGGTTACATTCTTAAAGGTCATCTTCTCTAATGAAACTTTAACTGCTTCCATATTGTCCAAAATGATCTCCTCTACTGCCCCCACACTAAGTTCGTCTTTGGATCGTATGGAGCGTATTTCTTCATTTAATATGGACAAGTCCGCAGGAATCTTCGGTGACTCCATTTTATTTTTCATATCTCTACCTCCACTATGAATAGATTTCTAGGATATCTATATGAATCTATTTTCTATCAATTTTCACGCATAGGGTAGCAAAAGTATTTTTGACACATATATTAATATGTGAATACACTCACGAACCTTTGTTAGGAGGTTGATAGCATGGCAGTACAGCTATCTAATCAAATATTCTCCATCTCGATCGGGGATTATGGGGATATCTCTTCCTTACGTCTGACAGGAGACACCTACAATACAAATTATGTCATGAACGGCTCCAACGCACCTAAACAAAATACATCAGATCACCAGTGGCTGGGTGAACTCATGTTTACCTATCGTCTCGGTAACGGGGCGTGGACTCGGGCATGGACAAGCAATTCTGCTGATGTGCGACAAATCACCTCTTCTGGTAACAGCGTCCAGGTATCCTATCAAAATTCCTCCAACCATCAGGGAATACGCAACTTCACTTTACAAGAAACCTATTCGTTAGTTAACGACTATTTACATTGGCAAATGAAAGTAACGAATACTTCTAATCAAGCATTGGAAATCGGAGATTGGGGGCTGCCGCTTCCTTTTAACGAATACTGGTCTGGTGGCAATAATGAACAAACCTATGAAACCAGGGTACTCTCTCACTCCTTTGTAGGTCATCACAGTTCCTTTATTACAGCTGGACGACCTAGCGGCATCGGACCGTATATCCTGCTGCTACCTGATGCCTCCACGGATGCCGGTCTCGAATATCAGGACCACTGGAGAGCCGAGGAGCATCCAGGTAGTACATGGGCTATGGAGCAAGGCGGCTGGTCTGAGGGACTGAATGTGTTCTATATCCACTCCAATGTCATCAAAAGCACCAACCGTGGCTATCTCGGGAGCACCAGTCTATCTCTGGCACCTGGTGAAAGCAAAACGTATGCCTTTAAATTTTACAAGGTAGCGGACGAGCAGGCTGTAAAGGACAGGCTATACAGCGAGGGACATGTGGATGTGACCGTGGTTCCGGGTATGATTGTCCCGACCAATCTCAAGGCTAAATTCGATCTGCATACCCGTAAATCCATTACCTCTGTCACAGTGCAGTATCCCTCCGAAACGACCATCAACTATTTGGAAAATGTCCCTACAAACCATAAAATATACGAACTTACACTGGGCCGATTGGGTCACAACAATATTACGGTGAACTACGGTAACGGTGAGAAAACCGTCCTCCAGTTCTATGCCATCGAGCCAGTCGACACTGCACTTCAGCGTCACTCCACCTTCATGGTCAACAGCACCCAATGGAACGTGCCGGGAGACCTGCGCGACAAGGTGTTTGATGACTGGATGATGCAATATAAGGCCAGACGCAACAGCTTTGCCGGCTACTGGGGCTGGGGTGATGACTGGGGATTAACTCACAGCCAGTTTCTGGCGGAGAAAAATGTCCAGAAGCCCGTGGCCTCTGAGATCAAGGCAGTCGACGATTATCTGGAGGTGGCCATCTGGACGAATCTGATGGAAGGCCATCATGCCGATTATCTGGTCCCCGATTTCCTGATGCCGCAGCCTAATACGACACCAACGTACCGGGGCTATGCCTATCCGCACATTTATAATACGTTTTTCAGCATGTATAAACTTGCTAAGCTGTATCCCAACCTGATCAGCTATCGCAATAGCAAAAACACATATTTGCTACGTGCTTACCGTATTTTTAAAGCATTGTATGAAGGCCCTGTTGCTTATAACTGGAATACGGGGCTTATGGGTGAGCTGACCACACCGGATATAATTAAAGCGCTTCAGGAAGAAGGCTTGACTACTGAGGCTAACGACCTGATTGCCAAAATGGCTACCAAGTACAACAATTTCAAAAACACCACCTATCCCTATGGCTCTGAGTACAACTATGACAATACAGGCGAAGAGGCCGTATATACACTAGCCAAAATGAACGGCAATACGACGATGATGAGCAAAATCAATGCCAAAACACGCGCTGCACGCGGCCATATGCCTGTCTGGTACTATTACGCCGATCCAGTCACAATTACCGGAGAGAATTGGTGGAACTTCCAGTATACCACCTCGCTCGCAGGCTATGCGATGGATGACTGGACACGTCGTTATTCGTCCAATCCCGAGGTGGATCAGCGTCTATCCTATGCCGCCAAGCTGGCGAACATCGGGGCGATTAATTCGGGACAGATTAGCTCTGATCCTGCTAATATCGGGGCAGTATCGTGGACATATCAGGCAGGCAAGGGCAATTACGGCGCCCTTGGCCTAGACGGCGGCCCTCTCTTTAACGGATGGCGCGGCATGTCCGGAGAAGCCGATCTGGGGCTGTTTGGAGCCATTAAAATCCTAAGCTCGGATGTTGCTGTCGATCCCATATTCGGCTTGTTCGGTTATGGCTGTGACGTCACAGAAAGTAATAACAGCTATACAGTTACTCCAAAAGACGGCGTTTTCCAACGTCTGCATCTGATCACCCAGAAGCTGAGCCTACAGTTGAACCGAGATCAATATAGCTTGGCCACCGTATCCAAGTCCAAGAACAACATCCACCTGATGTTGAAAAATACGACACCAGGCACAGCTCATACGACTGTTGTAACGATAACCGGACTCACGGCAGGTACGTATGATGTACTGGTAGACGGCACAAAAACCGGCTCAGTCACAGCTGTTAACAGTGCTGCGACTACAGTCAGCCTGAATATCGGTACGGCAGCCAACTACGATATCCGTATTCAGTCCAGTACAGGCAATCCGACTCCAGCTGGAGACATTATAGCCCATTATGAATTTAACGAAACGGCCGGATCAACCGCAGCCGATTCGTCAGGTTATGGGCAGCAGGCCAGCGTAAATGGCGGATCGTGGGGTGCCGGACGAAATGGCAACGCCCTGCGCTTTAATGGCATAGATACCTATGCCAGTCTGCCCATCGGTATCGTTAGCAGCCTCAATGACTTTACCATTGCCGCGTGGGTACGAGTGAACACGCATAACGGCTGGGCCCGTCTGTTTGATTTTGGAGCAGGAACAGATCGGTATATGTTTTTGACCCCGAAGGCCGAAGGGACAGGTATGCGTTTTGCCATCACTGTCTTGGGGAATGGAGAGGAACAGCAACTGAACGCCCCGGAACTGGCGACAGGTGTATGGAAGCATGTCGCCGTGACTCTGTCAGACACTACGGGAATTATGTATGTGGACGGTATAGAGGCGAACCGCAACACGAATATGACGCTGAGGCCTTCCAGCCTTGGACTGACAGATTGGAACTACATTGGGAAATCCCAGTTTGATGATCCTTATCTGAACGGTGCGATAGATGAGTTGATCATTTACAACAGAGCTCTGACCGCTCAGGAAATCAGGGGCTTGGCCTCGGCAAGCAGCACCTTTACAGCCCATGATTCGGGAGTCCAAGCATATGCTGAAGGGGCAGATTAAAATGTAATTATGAATTTAATTTAATACATTCCTTTCATGCCATTAACGTTTTAGATTGTGAATGATTTGTATTATGAATGATTTGCGCCATGAATCATTTGTGTCATAAATAATTGGTAGCGTGAATTATTCTTACTGGTGCTTTCTATCGCCTCCACCCCGGATTTCTTGAATTATCCTGTAATCAAGGGAGAAATCCGGGGGAGATGATGCCTTCGAAGCAGACCTTCCTATGGAAAGCTGGTAAATCGACCACTTTACCGAGAGGACCAGCCGTAGCTCTTCCATCTGCAGAGCAATTAGCTTCGTCTAATACGTGTCGTTCTTGGTCTTAAGCGAACGAGCTCCTCACTGGTAAGTTGTCTAGTATAGGAACGAGGGGAAGATCCTGTATCTACCCTGAGCACCCTGCCTGCCCCGCTGGGGCGGGCTACTCGTGTGTTGAATACCTGCATGACCCACTGCACTGGAAAGGCTATGGATAAGCGACCATCTGCCGTGCCTGCATAGTTGACCGCGGCTGCATAATTATCGGACTGTCTGAGCCATACAGAGCCGGAATCCCCGGGTAGTGATACAGGAGTCGTACCCCTAATAACCGTCTGATCTTCGAAGGTCAGCAGGCCCAACTCACCACCATAATTGATTTGCAAGTCCGTATAGACGGACTCTACCGTGCCATTAACCCGCCCGCTCGTACGCCCTACCTTCTTCAATCTTTCTCCTATGCGATAGGCGGTAACATGACCCGGAATCGCTCCCACTGTAGCATAACGGGGATTGAGCAGGTTGTTGCGGGTCGGAAGCGAAAGCGCTGCATCAATCAGGTTCGTTCCAGTGGGATTTAAGCGTACGTAACGATACAGTCGTCCTATACGATCCTGGGCAACCGTCCCCCCATCGGCTCCGCCTGGCTGAATTGTAGCCTCCCGATTGTCTGTATTGGAGGGATTGAGCACATGGTTATTGCTTAAAAGATAACGTGTAGCCGGCGCTCCAGTTGGGGCAACGATAAGTCCGGTTGTACCGGAGCCTTCAATCGTCCCGACACTGTAGCCGGCGATGACCGGGCGGATGCGCACTTTGTAGTCCGTAGCATTAGCCCTGATTTTTCCAGTCTTTACAATTCGGACAGGAACGTTCGATTTCTTCCCTAAGGCGGTGGCCGACAGGAGCCCCGTAGAGGCCGACGCTAGACGGTCCGTGTACACAATGACAGCGGCTCCTCTTTTGGGATGGGCAGGGTCCCTGTAGCCTACGCCAATGCCGTGAACACCGGACATTTTTAAGACTCGCTTGGCCATCCGCTTTTTCACCTGAAGCGCGGCCGAGAAGGTAGCCAACATAATCATCTCCTTTTACTTTCAGATGAAATATTGTATGGCTTAGGCCGCTTTGCGTTCCATTTGATCTTTACGATCGCTGTTGCTTCTCTAGAGCCAAATGAACCGCTGTGTTATCGACCGCTGCATTGAAATTCATATAAAATTATTACAAAATATGGTATAATCACTCGCGAAATTGGCATTCGATCATTTGATTCTAATGTTCGAGGAGGTACTTCATGTTTTCAATGATATTGACATACAGCATACAGACAATTGTACTTTTACTGATTATCTTCACAGTGTTGAGAAACAACAGAAAGAAAATAGGCCCGGGATCATTTTCACTGCTGCTATCTCTTCTTGGCATGGCTGTTTCTTTTGAATTTGGCGATTACATATTCGGAGACCAGTTGCTTTCCTTTTTAGGAATGTCAGCATGGTCCAATCCTGTTAATAATACTGGGTTCCACTACACTATTTTTGTATCGAGTATTTTTTTTATTCCTAGCTTAATCATTGGATATAAAAATCCTGAAGATTTTGGAGCTCTTATTGGAAGACGAATTTCTAGTATTTATCTATTTATAATCATTATTTCGCTTTTATTTTTTATAATAAGTTGTTTGTCGAAGTGAAAGTTGGATGTGTGGTCATTCCAAAATAAGAGACCTTTCTATAATTGAACTGATCTCTGTTAAGTAGACCTTAATAAAAAAGCAGCCTTAGACAGCCTAGGTCCGATATTCATACGGTCTTAGGCTTGTTTAATTTCTGTTAAAAACAATGGTGTGTAGAAATAGGATGTTACGTCAAGTGTGTGAGTATGAATTCTCTATATAGTACAAGAATAACAATAATTTGAATCAAAATTCATAAGAGTGAATTAAAAATACATAAAAATGAACCGGAAATATTTTCTTTTTCACATACTTAGCCTCTACCACTGTTTGCAGAAATTGATAGTTTATTGTTATATGAAATAATTTTTACTTCAATAGAACTATTTTAGTTTTTTTCCCTGCTGTCGATATAATTGAGGGTTCGCCAAAAAGCCCTTTCCTATAGGAAGATGGGATCAACTCGCTAAAAATAATATACGTTGTGATTGATGGCAAAAGTCAACCAGCCGATCCGAGGAGGTAGTGTACTAGAACATTTTTCACTTAACACACCTTATCTTGCGTTAACCGATAGCAAGATATAAAACATTAGGAGGATAACCATTATGAATTCATTCAAGAAAACGAAGAGCTTGATCACCGCCCTGACCGGGGCTGCGTTATTATTCTCGCTACCCATGACGGCAGGCGCGGAGAGTAATATCAACTATACTGGCATGTTTCTGGGCTATGACGGAAGTGTAGACACCAGTCCTGTCCAGACCTACAACCCTGACATTGTCTCTTACGATCTGCTGAACTGGAACTCCGGGGGGACCGATGCAGCCTCCATTACTTCCAATAGCGCCTCAGCCATCCAAGGCTTAGGTAAAATCGTTACCATTTCTACCCACATGCCCAATCCCCAGGGTGGTAATGTAAACGCCCCGATGTCTGATTCCGATTTTAAGATCTTGGCCAATACAGACATTTCATCCATCAATTCGTCCAGCCCTGTATGGTTACAAAATTATAAGGCCCAGGTTGACAATGTTGTGACTAGCCTGCAAAAGTTTGACTCATCCCTCGTCTACTACAGACCCTTCCATGAAATGAACGGAGGCTGGTTCTGGTGGGGAAACAAGAACACGACGGACTATAAGAACCTGTACATCAATCTGTACGATTACATCGTGACGACCCATGGCATGTCCAACGTCAATTTTGTCTATGCTCCAAATAAAGGAGCCAACGCGGCCGCTTATTATCCCGGCTCCAACTATGTCACTTGGATTGGCATCGACGCCTACAGCGACGATCCGTCCAATGACAATGAAATCAAGATGGCTTACAATGACATCAAAGGGCTTGGCAAAACTTATGGCTTCTGCGAAATTGGACCAGCCGTGGGCGGCGACCATGTGGATCGAAACAATAATCAGCTCAAGGAATTCGATTATTCGCTTTGGAGCAATGCCCTGAATGAGGTCTACACTGGAGCAAGCTTCTTTATTACCTGGGACGGCGCCTATGCTCCGCAGAACAATACGAATAGCAGCACGCTGTTTGCGAAGTAAAGCTCACAGTAAGCGTCCGGCTCACGGTTCGGCAGCAAGGCATCGTACGTGTTATCCCAAGAAGACAGCAAGGTCCTGGAAGATTAGGACGTCATCAAGCACGACACAAAAGCATGTCCTTATGAACTGAAGTTCCCCTATCAAGCAGCCAGTTATTAATAAACCATATTTATACAGCCTGAGTCCCATATTCACAGGGATTCAGGCTGTTTAGTCTCTTTTGAAAACGTTCGTGGTTAAGAAAGGCTTTTTTTAGCGATGAGAAGCACAGATTATCCCTTAACCGCTCCCTCCGCAATGCCTTCCATAATGAATTTTTGAAAAAAGGCATAGATCAGAATAACTGGGATGGAGGTCAGCACGAGCGCGGCCAGAATAAGCGACCAATCCTTGTTGTATTCTCCAAACAGCATATTGGTCGAGAGAATCAGGGTGTAATGGTTCACATCCGTCAACATCAAAAGTGGAAGTAAAAAGTCATTCCAAATCCACAGGAAATCCAAAATGGCAATTGTGACAGTGATCGGCAGCAGCAAGGGAAATATAATGCGAAAGAACGTTTGGAACTCATTGCAGCCGTCCATTTGCGCGGATTCTTCCAGCTCACGCGGGATGGATTTGACGAATCCATGATACAAAAAGATGGCCATGTTCACGCCCAAACCGATATAGATCAAAGCCAAGCCGTACGTACTGCCTTGAACAGACAAATCTTTTGCCATTCGTGTAAGCGGTATCATTATAGAGTGAAAAGGCACCAGCATGGACGCAACAAACAGGAAGAAAATCGCACTGCTCAGTTTTCCACTTGTACGAGACAGCTTGTAGCCTGCCAGTGCCGAACAGACCACGATCCCGCCAATGCCGATAAAAGAAATAATCGTAGAATTCAGAGCGCTGTTCAGCAAATGGGTCTGATGAAAGGCCTGGCTGTAATTTTCAAAGCGAAGCTTCGTCGGAAGCGCCGTAAAGGATGCAAACATCTCACCCTGTGTTTTAAACGAATTAATGACCGCCATGTAGATCGGGAAGAAGGACACGACTGCGCCCACGCACAGCATCAGCGTGATCAGCAAGGAATTAGCCTTTTTCAGCCTCATGCCTCCACCTCCCTCTTCTTCATGACACGCAGCTGGATCAGAGTAAAGATGAGCACAATGGCGAACAAAATAACGGATTTAGCACTCGCATAGCCATAACGGAAATTATTCGAGAAGGCCTCCTCATAAATGTTCATCGTAATCACCTGTGTACTTCGTCCCGGTCCCCCGCCAGTCAGTCCATACACGACCTCATACACCTTGAAGGCACCATTAAGTGTCAGGAAGAAACAGATCGTAATCGCGTGGGTAATCATCGGCAGCGTCACACTTCGCAATGTCTGAAATGCGTTCGCTCCATCAATAATAGCAGCCTCCTTCAAGCTTTGTGGTACACCCTGAAGTGCAGCCAGATAGATGATCATCATATATCCCACACCATTCCAGAGCGAGACAATAATGATGGAGAAGAAGGATACTTTCGGATCGCCCAGCCATGATTGACCTAAAAAGGCGATGGCCGTCTTTTCGGCAATCTGCGGCAGCACAGAGGAAAAAACGAATGTCCACATAAATGCACTAATAATAGTACTGATCATATTGGGCATAAAAAATATTGTCCGAAAAAAGCCTTTGCTGCGTGTGCGCGACTCAATCAACACTGCCAGTACCAGCGCTAGTACATTTTGCAGCACGATCATGACCAATACGTATTTAAGTGTAAACCAAAGGGAATTGAGAAAATCGGGGTCTTCCTTCAAGGATTCCACAAAGTTCCCCAAGCCGATAAAGTTGTAATTGGGATTCAATCCGTTCCAGTCTGTAAAGCTGTAGTACATGCCGCTGATCGTTGGAATAAGCAGGAAGATGGCGTAAAAGATCAGTGCCGGGGCAGTAAACGCCAGCAGCATGACGTATTTTTTGTAGATTTTAAAAGGCATGGAGTCTCTCCCTCCCGATGTCATTCTGTAGGTTCCCGCTACTTGTTCACTTTGTTATACGATTTCCATGCCTTATCCAGCGCCTTAATAACGTCATCCTGCGAGAGCTGACCAGCATAATAGGATTGCAGCGATTTGCCTGCCTCGTCCTTGACGGCCTGCGGGATGGATGGATCTTGGTACGACTTGCCTGCTTTCACATATTCGGTAGCGTCATTAACCCAAGGATAGCTTTTAAACGTATGCACTTTGGAGATAGGGTTAAATTTCAATGCTTCATAGAACGCGCTGGAATCCTTGTCGTCCAACACATAGTTAACAAAATCGAGTGCAACCTCCTTATTCTTGCTTGTAGAGGATACAGCCAGCGAAGTCGAAGTGGACAGATTGATCAAGGTCGCATTCGGATCGTCATTAATCGGCAGCGGGGCTACTCCAAAGTCCATCTTCGGATCCGATTTTAAAATCGTTTCCGCAAACCACGGTCCCTGAATCCACATCGCCGCTTTACCTGAAGCGAATGCCGCCGATCCATCATCCCCGCCAATTTCCAGCGCCTTATCCGTACCGTTGCTGTTCACCAGATCAATAATTTCGAACATGCTCTTCATTTCGGAGAAAGAGCCTTTGTCCTGATTCATCCGTTCGATAAAATCCTTATTCTGTGTGTTCATCATTGCACCTGCAGTGAGCGGCACGAACAACTGTGGAATCCAGGATTCCTTGTAGGACAACAGGAACGGTTTCACATGATTCGCTTTCAGCTTCTCGACAACCGCCTTCATTTCGGTCAACGTTCCCGGTGGCTTCAAATCCAAATCCTTAAATATCTTTTTATTGTACAGATAGCCCCAGGAGATCGTTTCCAAAGGAACCGCTACCACCTTACCGTCTTGAGTTGTCACCGAGGGCTTCACACTGTCCATCAATTTACTGACAAATGGCTGACCGGACAAATCCTCCAAGTATCCCGCTTTGTAAAACGGTGGAATTTCATTCACCGCATGCAGTGCGAATACGTCCGGTGCATCGTTGGAAGCGAGTCTTGTCTTCAAAATTTGTGCGGCATTGTCAGCAGGCGGCATCTCCAGTTGAACGGTAACGTCGATATTTTTATCTTTCTTCTCCTTGGCCACAAACGCATTAATGTATTTATCGTAGTGCTCCTTCAAACGGGGCTGAGCAATAAACATTTTGAGATTTACGGTTTTGCCGTCTCCACTGGAACCGCTGCTGTCACTGCCTGAAGAATTCGCTCCACATCCGGCCAACAACGTGCCAACCAGCATCGTACTCAATACACCTTTCCACATCTTCATGCAAAATGACCTCCCCTAAGTTGAAAATAACAATTTTGTATACGCTTTCATTATAGGGTGGGAAGTCACTTCTGCCATTGGACACCGTTAGCTTATTGAATTGGATTTTTTTAAACTTCCTTTCTCATTTCACCGGGGGCCATACCAAAATGCTTTTTAAAAACACGATAAAAATAAGACACATCCTCATACCCGGTCATCTCTGCAACGGCTTTAATTGAAATTTGTTTATTGGACAGCCATTCCCGCGCCTTTTCCATTCTCCGCTCTACAATGTAGTCCGTTACATTTTGACCGTACTCCTGCTTGAATACCTTGCTCATATACTCTTTGCTCACAAAAAAGTTTTTCGCCAACTGCTCCAGTGTGATCGGCCCTGCATAGTAACTATCGATATACCGCCGTACCTCCTCCAAATTCAGCTTGTTTTTGTATTTCCGTTGCCGAATCAGCTGATCCAGTTCCTGAACATAGCATGACGATACGAATTCCAGCGCATGTTCTACAGAGGATAGAACAGCCTGCGAAAGCGGAAATCCCCCCTTTGCCGTAGAAGTATCCAGCCCGTTATCCGCTGACAGCTCTTTCAGCAGAGAAAGCAGCTCCTGCACCAGCCGGCCCAGCATATGTGGAGTTGGTGCTCCATAACTCTCCAGCTCCTGCACAACCTGACTGCATGTTAAGTTCACCCCGTTATGATTTAGCTCATTAAAATAAAGACGCAACAGTTGCTTATACCTGGTTAACTTGTGAAAAAACTCATAATCCAGTTCTGTTGCTGCTGGTTGCTGTTCGGCCAACTTGACCTCCAGATCGTTTTTGCATTTGAGCAGCACCGCATTCAGCTCGACAGGATTGACAGGCTTTAGCAAATAATCAACAGCCTTGTAACGGATCGCATGTTTGGCATACGCAAAGTCATCATAACCGCTCACCACAATGATTTTCACATCAGGACATTGGTTATTTAGCGCTTGCAGCAGCTCCACTCCGTCCGCACCTGGCATGTGCATGTCCGTAATCACAATGTGGGGAGCTAACTCCCCGACCAGCCTGAATGCTTCATCTCCGTCCTCTGCCTCACCCACCACCACCATTCCAAGCTTTTCCCATGTGCCAAACGTCTTCAAAATATCGCGGTTCCACGGCTCATCGTCAACGATTAATACCTTGATCATACTTTACCCTCCTCTGCCGAGGTGAATGGAATACGAATAGTGACACATGTACCGACTCCCTGCTCACTATCTATCGTCACTCCGTAATGCACTCCAAAATTCATCCTTATACGTGAAGACACATTACTTAATCCGATATGACTGCCCTGCGCCCAAATTGGTTCCTCCGATGCGTTTTCCAGCCTAGCTCGAACTTTTTCCAGCTTGTCGGGGGGCATACCGTTACCATTATCGCTAATCGCAATGCACACATCTTCCTTCATAATCTCCACGCGAATTGCCATTCGCCACGCCCCTGCCTTACGATCAAGGCCGTGCTGAAACGCGTTTTCCAACAATGGTTGAAGCGATAGCTTCGGCAAACGCATATCCATTGCCTGCTCTTCTGTCTCCACCTGAAATACCAATCTTTGCGGAAAACGACGCTGCTGGATGCGCATATAATGTCCCACATGATCGAGCTCTGCGCGCAGAGAGGCCATATCCTGAGGCTCCCGTACCACGTAACGGAACATCTCACTCAGCGAACGAATGACTTCGTAGGTATCCTCCGGCTTTTGGGAAAACACCATACTTCCAATCATTTGCAACGTATTTTGCAGAAAATGAGGATGAATCTGCGCCTGGAGCGCTTTCAATTCAGCCGTCTTTTTTTGCAAATTGATACTGTATTCTGTCTGGATATGTTCACGTATTCGGCCTGCCATCCCATGCAGACTTCTTTCCAGCAATCCAATCTCATCTGGTCGTGTACTTGGTTCTCCAACCGGTCCCTTGATCATATCAAGCTCCTGCACCGAACGTGCCAAACGGACAATCGGGCGTGCGGTCCTCCATGCGATGAAAACGGCGATGCAAATGGAAACCAGGATTGAAATCACGCCTACGACAATACCATACAGCATGGTTGAAAAGGCACTGTGGTTAATGGAGGAAGTTGGTATGATTTTGACCAGTTTCAGCCCAACCACATCCAGATCATTGTAGAACACATAATGTTCGGCAGTTTGAAGCATCCCGGGACCCGACTTAACGTCACGAAGAGCGGCCAGCACTCCCGCAGGAGGAGGCGATTGCCGAGCCTGCACTGGATACATAACGCTGCCATCCCTATCTGTAATCAACACTTGATGCTGATCCCCTCGTCCCAGCAGACCCAGCGTCTGATCGAATTGTGACCACAGCACCTCCAATGAAATAGCCCCCGTCTGCTTCTGGTCTTCAAAACGCCGAATACTGCGTGTCAATGTAAAGCGTTCCGGTTCAGCAAGGCTTGGTCGAATCGAATAATCCTTATTCGCTTGCCACATCTCGGCATACTGCGGGGGAATACCGCTCACTGTCATAATTTCATTTTGCATGCTGTTGAAGGTGAACACGGTTTGCGATTGCTTCAAATATAGCTGAATACCGATGACATAACTTCCGGCTGAATAATACACATTCGCCAACGTATTCAGCATTTTTCGCTGGGCATTAAATTGGCTAGAAAGATTGTCAGGCTCTCGTTCATTTAAATAATCGCTTAGATCAGGGCTGATCTGAATGCTGTAAATCAGATGATTCAGACGATCTAACTGGTCACTGATATAAATGCCCGTCCATTTCATATTGGACATGTTCGTCTCGACCACTTCGGTTTCCATAGACGATCTACTTTTCTCCGCAGCCAGCACTGTGACAGCAATGACCGGCAGCACAGATAGAACAATCATCGTCAAGATTAGCTTGAGCTGAATGCTGCGTCGATACGGGGCCATCAGCGCCCGGAACCAGCGGATTGTTCGGGTTGGCATAGCGATGCACTCCTCTATTCAGCCATATGCGAAAACGCCCCGCAATTCGCAGGGGCGCTTACTTGCCGGATACTCCCGGCATATACCTATATGAAATGATTCGTACGTCGGTTTCAGCTCACTATCCATCATTTACGCTTCTTCGATAATTATAACACCCCAAGGCTCCAATTGGAGCATTTGTCCTTGGGTAACCCTCTGCTCTCCGATCAGCTCCTTGCCATCTCCGTGCGGATACATCACCGAGCCTGCTTGTTCGGAATAGTTAAAATAGTACCGGATCGTCCGTCCCAAATCATTCGTGCCGGATTTAACAATGATCGGATAAGACGCTTCCTGATCCAGTTCCCATACGCCTGCCTTTTTGGCTACAGAGCTTAATAATTCGCGGATGACCGCCGAACTGACGATACAGCCGATGTAGGTCGCCGTTCCCTGACCATAGCGATTTTGCGTAATCGCAGCATATTTGCCCCAATGCGGGTGATCATAATAAGCCAATACTTCCGCAGTCGTTGGGGTAATCAGCTCCATCCACGTATCTACCTGATTGTCCTCTGCTGCCACTTTAAAAGGATTATCCTTAAGCGTCACGTTCTTTGGCTCCACAAACAAGCTGTAATGAATGCCGCAGGCTTCGCTAATCACACCCGGCTGCTGGGAAGTTCTTACCTGCACATGCTCATTCGTAAATCCGCTTCGGGATGTGTATACCACATGACCGCCTTGTTCGACATAGCGGTTCAGCTTCTCCAGCAGTGCATTTGGCGCAGAATAGAGACTCGGGACGATCAAGAGATCATAGTCATCAAACGATTCCGTACCCGGATGGACGATATCCGTCCCGATATTCAGCTTGTACAGCTCGTCATATAGACGGCGTACGATGTCATTGTAATTCAGTGGGCTGTTCATATTAAACTTGAACCAGTTCATTGATGTCAACGCTTCGTTGCTGACCAGGATGGCTGTGTTATTTTTCTTTTTCAAATTGACTAGATGTGGGGATAATCTCGCAAAATCCTTCCCTATCGTCTGTGCTTCCTCATACACAGGATTCGGTTCAAAATCATGGCTGAGCAGACCCTTCCAGTAGGTTTCGAAGGAATTATGAATGGAATGCCAGTGCCAGTAAGCTACCATATTGGCCCCGGAAGCCAGATGGCTGAATGCTTGCAGTCGCAATTGTCCCGGATAAGGAACCCAGTGTGTAAACGCCTGCGCCTCCGTTTCCAGCACCAGGTAATTATTCTGTTTTGTTGAACGCGCCACATCACCACCAAAGGAAATCTCAATTCCAGTCAGATCATCTTGTGATGGATGGTAAATATCTACGCCTGTCACATCAAACGCTTGAGATGCAGCAAAGTGATCCACATCCGGCTGAATCCCAAAGGAATGACCTCTCCACTCAAAATCAAAATTTTGCGTAACAAATTGGTCTTCCCGCTTATATTCATTCACAATCGCGACCTGCCATGCCAGAAAATCCGTTACCAGCTTGCGCTGGAATTGGGAGAAGGCTGCGCCCAAACTTCCATTAATCGTTCCGACCACCGAAGGAAAGTCCTCCCAGCTATTGATGCGATTGCTCCAGTAATTCAAGCCAAATTTGCGGTTTAGCTCATCCAGTGATTCAAACCGCTCCCGCAAATACTTCACAAATTGTAATTGCACATTGGGACCGCTCGTATGGTAATGCTTCGTCTCGTTGTCTGTCTGAAAGCCGATGACCGCTGGATGCTGGCTCACCCGTCCAATCAGCTTGCGTATGATTCGCTCAGCATGAAACAGGTACACCGGGTTCGTAATGTCCATAATCTGACGAGCCCCGTATTTGCCCGGTCCCTGAGGCGTTGTCGCCAATACATCGGGATGCTCCTTCACCAGCCATGTGGGTACAGCGTAGGTCGGCGTGCCCACTATGACCTCAATTCCTGCCTTATGCATGGCGTCCAGCACCCGATCCACAGAGGTGAAATCAAACACTCCGTTCTGTGGTTCATGCGTACTCCAAGTAGATTCGGCTATCCGCACCACGTTAATTCCCGCATCCTTCATCATTTGGATATCCTGGTCCAAACGGTCATAAGGCATATATTCATCATAATAGGCAACACCGTACAGCAGCTTTTTCATCGAGTCGTCCTCCTATAAGTTCATGGTAATTGTCATATCCCACTTCGCCTACTCCGTTTTTCCATGGGATTTTTTTCGTGTATATAGCTTTGTTTCAAATACCGTGGCTGTTATGCGGCTTTTTCAGGGATGGAACAGATATCGTATTACCAGCAACATCCTGCTTCGTGAGATCCGCCTGCTGTTGATTTTTTTTCGCACTTGCCAGCCAGCCCTCTACGTCTTTTTCCTTAATCTTGTACAGCCATGCGAACAGCCCTGCCGTAATTAAGGCCCCCACACCAGGCACTACCGCATAAAGCGCAAATATCCACGTAAGCACCTGTCCGGTCTGCGGTACATTCGGAATGTAGCCGGCAAAGGCAAGCGCATAGGCCACAATTCCACTGGCTGCTGCTCCCCCCAGTTTTCCTGCAAACGTTTGGGTAGCAAAGGCGGTTCCGCTGGCACGCACCCCTTTTTTGAATGCGCCATATTCCACGCAATCGGCGGTAAAATTAATGCGGTGAGCAGTTGCACACCCAAGGAAATGAACATGAGAATTGAAATATAGATAGGATTTTTCAAGTTATATAAGGCAAAGTAGCTGACGACAATCCCTTGCAGATTGGTCATGGACAGTGTCATAAACGACATCAGGTAAAATAAAAGCTGCTTGTTTTGCATGGGATACGTCATAATCTGCTTGAGCGTAACCTTCTCTACCTTGTTGGAATAACGCTCTTTGACATTAAAGCGAGTAAAGTTCATTAAGACCAGGCCTGCTACAGCAACGATTAGCGCCAAAATTGGCCAAGATATCTGATTGGCTATAGCTACCGAAGACGAGGAGATGACCATAAAGGCCAAGAAGACCATCGTCCGGCCTCTGGACATTAATAGATCACGTTCATGCGTATTTTTCGTCATCAGTGTAGCCAAGCCAAAACCAGGCGCATCGCTGATCGTGTAACACATTTCCCATACCAGATACGTGACGGCAATATAAATCACCTTGACGGTGAGTGACGCATCACTCGGAACGAGAAAAATAAGTACGGTAAGTATTGGCAAAATGATAGAAGCCAGATTCGTCCAGGGTTTGAACAAGCCACCCCTTAGATTGGAACGGTCTATGATCACACCAAAGATCGGAGCACTAAGCGCATCCCATATACGGGCTAGTACGAATAAAGTACCAATAATAGAAACAGATATGCCAACATAATCCGTATAAAATAGCATTGCAAAAGAGGCAACCAGACAGAGAATTGCGTTACTCCCCAAAAAGTAAACGTAATATGACACACGTTCTTTCGATGTTGTTTCCATAGCTCCTCCTAATTACAATATGGCATCGCTTTCAAAATCACTACATATAAGCGATTTTTTTATGCAAAGACTTATACCAGAACACTTGTAAGCGCTCTTTTATTATAGATAAATGTTAGGTACAATGAGATTGTCTAAGCGGTGTAAAATTTGCCCTAATCGAAGGTGATCTGATGATATTAAATCCTGATGTTGATCCAGCTCTATTCCATGATTGCCAATGGTTGCCCATTATTGATTGGAATGTGAAGTTTTTTGGTGCCCATATTCACCGGGTCAAAGCGGATTGGTGCATGCCTGAGGAGTCCCATATCGGTTTTGAAATTGCACTCATTCTAGAAGGTCGTCAGGAAACGATGATGGAGAATAACGTATACTCGGTGGGGGAAGGCGATATTTTAATTATTCCGCCAGGGTTCAAGCATGTGAGCCAGTGTGTATCCCCTGATGGAATGTATTATTTTAGCACCCATTTTAATGTCGATGATCCATTGTTCCGTCAAGAGATGATTAAAAGCAATCAGCTCTTTTTCCCGGCAGGCACTGAAACCAATACCAAGCTGCAGAAAGTTGTCCATAGCTGGATCAGCATGGTGCGGGAGAACGGAGAATATACGACAGCGGACCGCTTTCGCATGCAGATTGCTTTGTTCGAGCTATTCGGGATATTCTCGCAAATGATTTCTACGGGATTGGAGCCGAGAATTGCACCTTCATCCGTTCAATATGCCAAGGCCATTATGGAAGCTATACAATCGAGGTTCAAGCCTTATCGAGAGGATGAATCTGGCGAGCAGACGTTCCGACTTGAAGATGTGGCGGCTTCCCTTGGAATCAGTCCAGGCTATGCCCAGGAAGTGTTCCGCAAGGTTTACGGCTATTCACCACGTCACTATCTATCGGAAACCAAGCTGCATGAGGCTAAGGTGCTGATCCAGCAGCCCAATCTACCGCTAAACAAGGTAGCTTCCCTTCTGGGATACTCCAGTCTGGCTCATTTCAGCAGACAGTTCAAGCGCTGGACAGGCACCAGCCCGCTTAAGTACCGCCAGATGTTAAAACCGATTACTGATGAAAATTAAGGATATCTAAACATAATGTCGTAAGCTCTTAATTATTCAAGAGCTTACGACATTATGTTTTTTATCTGGACAATTATTAACCATTGACAGACTAAGTTGCATATTTGCGAAAACACAAAATCATTCAACTTAGGTCCTGTGTAGGGTTGTTCCATTTTTATATAATTATTAACATTTATTTTAATAAATTATAAAAAATATAAAGATTGAAAAAAATTGAATAAATTGATCAAATCAACACTTGTTTTAGGTTTAATGCTGAATCTATCAGCGTTGACCGCACAAGCTGCCTCAGATCAGAATGAATTAGAAGGGAATTTTAGACCCCCAGTCGAAAGTAACGTAGGAGATCAGTTGTATATTGATGGTGTTCCATATTATTCTTCTGAGGATATTAAAAAATTCGATAAAGAGCAAAAAGAAGATACCCAAACTCTAAACAGAGAAAACAGTCTAGTTCAGCCGATGGGCACAAATAAATAGACATTTGTGAATTCAAGTAATTATTATACAGGTCAAGATTATGACAGATTTAACAATGGAAGCAATCAAAGTGTAAGAATGAATTTAGAAACCGAGTCAAAAATGACTGGTGAAGTAACTGGAACTGTAAAATATGGTTTTGAAGCTATCGCAGAAGCTGAAATGAGCTTGAAAATAGGTCAAGAATATAGAAAGAAAGTTTCCATTGATGTGACGATTAAACCTTGGCATACTGCCGAACTAAAAAGTGCTGCAAGAGGTATAAAAAGAAATTATGAGTACACTGATACGGGATGGTTTGGCGATACCAAATATACAGCTTCCAGTTATGACAACAACGGCGGTGTAGAATACTGGCTCTACGATAACCCAAGCTAATTAAAAACGAATCGTTTACATAACCCTCCTCAATATGAGGGGGGTTTACCATTTACAAGAAGAGGTGACTACATATTGAAACTTCGTTTTATTTTAATCATCATGTTGCTGCTGACTAATTCTATGGTTTTATTTGGATGTACAAACAATAATCAAGAAAAGGTTATAAATGAATCGAATAAACATGGAGACACTCAGCTGGAGTATATACGACAAATAAGTGTACGAGAGAATAGTTATTTCATTTTCAATTCTCATGATGATAGTTCTAAAAAAATCAAGATAAGTTTTCCCTATAGAGTAGATAGTTTAAACATTAAAAAGGCTTCTTTATTGTTAAAGAATAAAGTTATTTTAGACAATGTGAAAATTGTTCAGATCTATGAAAATGAATTGACTGTGGATATCAATTTTATTCGTGAATTTGATGCTGTCGAAGTTGTTCTCAAAGATGGACAAAATGTACGGTTAAATTCCGGTCAATACTATTTTGAAGATTTTAATGAAGATAATCTAAATAAATTTGATAAAGAAATCCTTGAAGTTAATAATTTTCATTTAAAATTCAAAGATGGTCATTTGTTGACAGATATTATACTTCCTCAAGATAGGAACTCCAAAATAGAATATATATTTCCATCCCGAATTAGAAAGTATACATCTAATATAAAGTTCTCTCATCAAAAGATAGACGATAATTCAGTTAAGTATACATTGGAGGCCGATATTTCTCGAAACATACTTTTGGAAAATGACGTAAAATCAATCATTTTTGATGTTGGAATGATTCAAAATTATAAAAATCATAAATGGTTCCTTATAAAAGGAAAAGTCCCTATAGAAGCGTCAGATTTTAAAAAATAATAAAAACTTCCCCTTCCCCAAAAAAACAAAAAAGAGCGCGATCTGTAAGTATCAGATCCGCGCCTCTTTATAACCACATTATTATAGCCTGATATCTCCTATGTGCTGGTGCACTGCATACATCATCCCTATCAGGAATAAGGCCAAGCCCATATAACCGATACCGAATTTCCAGCGTGATGATGCGGGTACTTCGTAATATTTATCATTTTCAAATGGAATGTAGTCAATCCCACACAGCAATCTGAGCTGATACGCATCCGGGGTCGGTATATGTTCTACACCGTTCAGCCATACATGCTGGACAAGACACTGCTGTGGCAGCAGAAGTGTCTGCTCCACATCCAGACTCTCCATATATACCGTTACATATTGCTGCCCCTCCAGATCCGAGTAGGTATTAAAGGATAATCTGCGCGTATGCTCCGGTCCAGGCAGCGGATATCCTTGCTCATATAAATGCTGTACGTTAACCAGTGGCTTCTGTAATAACGACTGAACCTTGACGCCTTCTTTATTGCGTTTGACATATTTTTTGTATAAATCATAGGCAAATAGTGCCCAAATAAAGAAAAATAAAATGGATTTCAAATACACGATCACTACAATCCCACCCAGTAGGCCCACCAGCCATAACCAGCGTGTCACTGCTGTAGAAATCCGTCCTCCATCAAGCGGATGAATCGGCAGCAAATTGATCAGGTTCAGGAAAAAACCGATATATGCTAGTGCATACAAAAGTGGACTGTCTGTTGCATACGCTCCTGCGTATACAGCCATAGCCCCAACCGTCCCCAATAACGGGCCACCCATGGCCACGTAAGCCTCTGTCTGGGCATCCAAAGGCTGTCGTTTCATGGTGATTAACGCACCGAGAAATGGAATAAATAACGGTGTCGACACCGGAAGCCCCTTGCGTTTGGCAGCCAATACATGCCCCAGCTCATGCACAAATAACAACAACACGAACCCAACCGCAAATCCCCACGGGTATATGATCGCATACGTGCCAATCGTAAATGCCATAGATATCAGCGCACCGCCAAATTTACTGAATTTTAAAAGGGCAAGTAGCGATTTGCCTTTCAGCAGGAGCAATGCTGCTGCACTACCAAGATACCATTTGGATGAGCCGGATTTGGAATCGGTCTTATTGTCTTCTTTTTGCAAACGTATCCGTCTCCTTTCTCTAATACTTCCATTGTATCCTGCAATGTGCAGCTTGTAAAAACTTCTCTAACCCACAGATAAGCGAACTGGGGAAGCCATGTACATTATTCCGCATATTGTAGACATCCTCCAATGTCGGATGGTATATTAGGGCTGGTTTAGATACCCTATTTTGTAAAAGGAGGTTTGCTCATTCATGTGTACTCACTACATGCGTCTCAGATAAAAGGCTAGACTTCTCAATGAAGCTCAACCTGTTTTTTACATGAAGGGTTGAGGCTTGTTTAAGTTGCCTTTTTTAAGACCAAATCTGAATAATGAGGTGTGTTTCATATGAATGAAAAGCGTTCCTTGACTAACCCGAATGACGTTAGCGATATATTGGCCCTTGCCCAAAGCAATGGGCTCCACATACAACATGAAGGATTGGAACTCAATGAATCCGGGCTGGATTTCCGAGCCGTATTCGCCAAAGACATCCACGATACCCCTTGGGTTCTACGTACACCGCGACGAGCAGATGTGATTCAATCTGCCGCTTACGAGCATAAGGTGCTTCGGATGATTCGTGATACTCTTCCTATAGCGGTACCTGATTGGCAAATATATAGTCCAAAGCTCATCGCCTATCCTCAGTTGGGGGGAACTCCCGCTGCTACTATTGATATGGAAACAAAAAGCTATGTATGGTTCATCAACCCTGACGCTCTGACGGATAGATTCGTTGCTTCACTCGCTAAAGCCTTAGCCGCGTTGCACCGGACAGATTACCAACGGGCAGCTGATTTCGGTGTTCGCGTAAAGCAGCACGACGAAGTTCGGCAATTAATGGCTCAGCGAATGGAAGAAACACGGCGCGTCTTTGGTGTATCCGAGGAGCTGTGGCAACGATGGCAGGCGTGGCTAGCTGACGATAGCTACTGGCCGGCATATTCCGCATTTGTGCACGGCGATCTGCACCCAGGTCATATTCTGGTCTCTTCGAATACAGAGGTTACTGGAATACTAGACTGGACTGAGGCCGAAGTAGCTGATCCGGCAATTGATTTTACGAGTTACTATACTTTATTCGGAGAAGTAGAGCTTGCTCGTTTATTGAAGCTTTATGAGACAGCAGGCGGACGTGTATGGCCGCGTATGAGCGATCATATCGTCGAATTAACTTCAGCTTACCCTGTGCTTATCGCCGAATTCGCCCTTAAGTCTGGTCTGAAAGAGTATATGGATATGGCACGTAATGCGCTGGGAGTTCATGAGCAAGGAGAAGGGTTGCCCGACATATAATATAGCTGTAGCCACCTGGCAGACTTTGGTTCAATGACGGACCAAGGCCTGCTTTTTTTCTTCTCTTCTTTTTCCTAAAGTTACGTTCCGCACTCCAGTGTCCTTCACCCGGTCTGTTCTGTTATCATGTAGAAAACGGAATAACTCAGGAAAGGATTACGAACCATGAGTTTTGAACTTACCCGGCGAGCGATCAGACAACTATGCAGTCAATCTGCTTATGACGACGGGGATGCCTATTATCGGGCCAAAAAGGTGGCCTTTACACAAATAGATCATAATGAAGGTGTGTATGAAGCTACAGTCAAAGGAAACGGCTTTTATGCCGTTGCTGCGATGATCCGGCCCAACGGCAGTATTCGCGCGGAATGCACCTGTAGCTCATTTCAGACCACCGGACGTTATTGCAAACATATTGTCGCGGTTCTTCTTAACGCCTATGATATGCGACGCGGAAAAAGTCTGTCCGTACGCTCCTATGTCTCCAGACTTCATCCCGGCACTGCCCCAGATCCAGAGGGGAGCATGGGTTCAGACGGGATGTACACATCTACAGATGCCCCCAATGAACACACTGCCAGAATTTCACGATCCTCTGGCATCACACAAGGGGATCTCCAGCTGACCGACAGTATGTTAAAACTATTCGGCCGCAAGAGACCGCTTCGCAGCACTCCTACGCTGCTGGATACTCGTGCGATCTTGGATTTTCAATTCGTCATCCGGCCTTTTGCCTACGGTTACCAAAAATATATGTTTGGATTAGAAATGAAGGCTGGACCCAAACGATTATACATCGTTCAGAAAATCCGTCCGTTTCTGGACAGTATCGACCGTGGGAATAGCTACATGTTCACGAAGAGCTTCTCTTACGAGCCTGAGCTGTACCGCTTCCGAGCTGAACATGACGCGATCCTTCAGCAATTATCCCAGGTATGCCAACAGGAGCGCATGATTCGGGAAACCTCTGGTACGTATTCAGCCTCCGGCAGTCATATGAGTGGCGAGCGAATGCTTCTCATCCCGCCTGCCGCTTGGGATAGGCTGCTCCCCTTGCTGACAGCAGCACAAGGCGTCTACTTTGAAATTCACGGTAACATGAGCGAAGGTATTCCTCAGTCCGACCTGATGCTTCCGCTGCAATTTGAATTTGATGAGGCCGAATCCACAAGCGAGGGCTACCAGCTAAGCATTCAAGGATTAGATGACTTGACCATCATGGAGGACTACGGTGTCGTCATTGCCGATGGCAAGCTTGTCAAGCAGAAGGATGATGCCTTACGGCGTTTGTCCGAGCTAAAACGAATGGTCGAGGTACATCACAGACGAGCAGTCCAGATCGCACCAGAACAGATGGAAGCTTTTATGGATAAGGTCGTGCCCGGGTTAATGAAGCTCGGACGTGTCCATATGACCCGTTCTGTCTCAGAGCGGGTCGCCCAGCATCCGTTGAAGGCCAAGCTGTATCTGGACCGGGTAAGAGACAAACTGCTGGCAGGATTGGAATTCCAATATGGAGACATCATCATCAACCCGTTGGAAACAGATGCACGAACGCCAGGTAACGACCGGATTCTGATACGTGATGGGGAACAGGAGCAACGGATTTTGGAACTGATGGAGCATAGCTCCTTTGCCAGAACAGACAGCGGATACTTTATGGAAGATGAAGATGCGGAGTATGACTTTTTGTACCATACGGTTCCACAACTGGAAAAGTTACTGGACGTCTATGCCACAGGTGCAGTCAAATCGAAAATCAATAATACGCTGCCTGTCCCAAGAATACGGGCGGAGTGGGATGAACGTACGGATTGGCTTGAATTTAAATTTGATATTGAGGGTATACCGGAATCGGAAATTCGCAAGCTGCTCCAATCGTTGGAAGAAAAACAGAGATATCACCGTCTACCGAATGGTGCCCTGCTGCCGCTGGAAACAGAGGAGTACAAGGAATTAATTCGGTTCATGAACGAAACAGGTATCCGCAAAAGCGATCTGGATGCAGCGCAAATTCGTATCCCGGTCACACAGGGTCTGTACTTAATTGATCCTCACGATCATGTAAAAAGCCTGACCCTGGGTAAAACCTTCCGCCAGCTGCTAGAAAATATTCGCAATCCTGATCATCTCGACTTTCCAGTACCCGTCACGCTTGCCCCTATCTTGAGAGATTATCAGGTCTACGGTTTTCAATGGCTTAAGACCTTAGCACATTACCGTTTTGGAGGCATTTTGGCAGATGATATGGGGCTGGGCAAAACGCTGCAAAGCATTGCCTTCCTCGTCTCTGTATTGCCGGAAATTCGCAGTCAGCAGCTTCCAGCCATGATCGTGTCCCCTGCATCACTGGTGTACAATTGGCGGAATGAACTAGAGAAATTCGCCCCGCATATCCGCGTCAATATTGCAGATGGCAGCCCGGAGGAACGGAGTCGAATTATACGGGATGCCGCCAGCTATGACGTTATTATTACTTCCTATCCGCTGCTGCGACGCGATGCGGATGTGTACAGCAAGCCATCGTTTCATACGCTCATTCTGGACGAAGCTCAGGCGTTCAAGAATCATGCTACCCAGACGGCACAGGCCGTTAAGGATGTACAAGCCCGTTACCGCTTTGCCCTGACAGGAACGCCAATCGAGAATACATTGGAAGAACTTTGGTCCATCTTCGACGTTGTATTTCCTGAGCTATTTCCCGGCGGAAAAAGAGCGTTTCACAATCTGCCTCGAAATGTGATTGCCAAGCGGGTTCGTCCGTTCCTGCTGCGCCGTCTAAAGAGTGATGTTCTTAAGGAACTGCCTGAGAAAATCGAATCCGTGCAGGTATCACGCCTCCTGCCAGATCAGAAAAAGCTGTACACGGCTTATCTGGCCAAGCTCCAGCATGAAACGTTGAAGCATCTTAACGAAGAAGGATTTCAGAAAAACCGGATTAAAATCCTCGCAGGTCTGACCCGACTTCGTCAGCTATGCTGTCATCCGAGCTTATTCATCGAAGGATATACGGGAAGCTCGGCCAAATTTGAACAACTGCTGGAGATTATTACGGAATGTCTCAGCTCCGGGAAGCGGCTGCTCATTTTTTCACAGTTCACCACAATGCTTCAAATGGTCGGACGCGAGCTTTCTCGTGAAGGGGTTCCCTACTTTTACCTGGATGGACAAACCCCCGCCCCCGAACGAGTCGAGCTGTGCAGTCGCTTCAACGAAGGAGAACGCGAGCTGTTCCTGATTTCCCTCAAGGCAGGAGGTACGGGTCTGAACCTCACCGGCGCAGATACCGTCATTCTATATGACCTGTGGTGGAATCCCGCTGTGGAAGAGCAGGCTACCAACCGCGCACACCGAATGGGCCAGAAAAAAGTGGTGCAGGTTATTCGGCTCGTCGCCCAAGGTACGGTAGAGGACAAAATGTATGAGCTACAGCAAAAAAAGAAAAACCTGATCGACCAGGTCATTCAGCCGGGGCAAGAAAGCCTTTCAGCACTGACCGAACTGGAAATTCGTGAGCTGCTCATGATCTAAACAGCTCTTCCACGCTTATTTTTACACTAATGACATTCAGATACCAAAAGGTCCAATGAGGGTGGAAATCTTCCCGCATTGGACCTTTTGGTGCGTATGTGATTGTCCAGCTTAAACCGATTCATCCTGTTGGAGTACTCTAGGTTCGATGGGAACCAGATTAGACTCAATCTGGGCGCGCTGAGGCTCATACCATTCAGGCAGCATCAGCTTGTGCCCCAACTCATTCAATTCCTCATCCACGGTAAATCCGGGCGGATCGGTTGCGATCTCGAATAAAATGCCACCTTGCTCGCGGAAGTATACGGCATTGAAGTATTGGCGATCTACAATGCCACTGGTCCCAAAACCATGCTGGCGAACCCATTCGTTCCATGCCTGATGTTCTGTATCATCCTGCGCTCGCCACGCAATATGGTGAACCGTACCGGCGCCGCCGTTCCCCCATGGTACATCTTTGACCGGAATGTCGATCAGGTTGCCTAGATCCCCAGTCGTCTGATAACGGATATAGCCTGCATCTGCGTCTTCTCCGACGGGAGTCATGCCCAGAACATTCTCCAGCACGCCTTGGGTGTGCTTGGAATCCGCACTGTAGAGCACTGCTCCTCCAAAGCCCTTGATCGCTTTATCTGTAGGCACGCCTCCGGCTGTCCACGTATTCACCGGGCCTTCCTCGCGCTCCACCAGTTCCAGATGCAAGCCCTCATTGTCTCGGAACTGGATGAATGACTCGCCAAAGCGAGTAGCCTTCGTGAAGGATACCTTCAAGCTGTGCAGACGGTTTTCCCAGTAATCTAGCGAGCCCAGCGGCACGACATACGTCGTAATCCCGACTTGCCCGCCTCCAATTTTACCCTTGCGTGTACCCGGAGCCGGAAAAAAGGTAATGATCGTGCCCGGACTGCCTTCTTCATTCCCAAAATACAAATGATATACTTCTGGAGCGTCAAAGTTAATTGTCTTTTTGATCAACCTCAAACCAAGCACACCTGCGTAAAAATCAACATTGCCCTGTGGATCGCCTGCAAAGGACGTAATATGGTGAATTCCAGCGGTTTTCAAAGACATCTCAGTCACTCCTTAATGAACATGATAATTTACAAATTTCAAAATCCATTGTAGCTAACAAACTGTCCAACCGGCTTGCGATATCCTCTTGCCCGTTGCCCCGATTCGTCCTCTTTCCCCAAGGTGATCATCATCACAGGCACAAATTGCTCGGGGATATTCAGTACTTCTTGCACCTTCGCCGGGTCAAAACCGATCATTGGGCAAGTATCCCAGCCTTTGTCCTTGGCAATCAACATAAATTGCATAGCCGACAGGCTGGCATTACGAATCGCTTCTTCTCTCTGGAAGACAGGTCCCCGCTCGCGATAAAACTGAGTTACCGATTCTACGGTGCTATCATATTCCTGCTTGCTCAGAACACCCAAATTCAGGAACCCTTCGTTGAGGTCAGCTACCTTGGTATAAGCCTCTGTATCACCCAGCACTACAATAGTGGCCGAAGCGGTTAATATTTTATACTGCTTACTTGCCTCGTCATGCAGCCTTTGTTTGATCTCTGCATCCTGCACTACGATATAACGCGCATGCTGTAAATTAAAAGCCGATGGAGCAAACTTCACCAGCTGAAATATCTCTTCCAGTTCTTTTGCATCTATAGTAACATCAGGAATAAATTTAGAAGCCGATCTTCTCTCTTGAATAATATTCACCAGTTCGCTCATATTCAGTTCCACTCCTTGATATTATTTTCAAATAAATTATCTTTAAATTAAGAATATGTCTTTAGGGGTTTTCTGTCAAGTAAAACTATAAAAGTGTTACTAAGGGCTTCACCAGCCCTTTACAGATCCGTAGCCCGTATCCTCATCGTAATCGCTTCGCGTTGCGCTTTGGTTAAGCTTTTGAAGACCAGCTCATACGAATGGTCGATCATGCTGTACAAATCCTCCAACGGGAAGCTTCCATCAACCTCTATCGTATTCCAATGCTTTTTGTTCAAATGATAGCCTGGCTTAATTGCCTTGTTCTGCTGACGCAGGTTTTCTGCAATGACTGGATCACATTTCAGGGATACGTGGCTAATGCCATCTTTTTCAGTCAGGAGAGCAAACATCTTGCCCCCTACCTTTAGTACCAGGGGATCAGCTCCAAATGGATAATCCTTAACGGCCTCTTCTTGGCTCAGACCATACGCTACAATTTGCTCAAACACCAGCCTTCTCTCCTCTGCTCCAAGTTATCGGTCTATAAACTTATTTGCGCCTATTATATCACCTCCATGCGCTCCAAATATATCAGGTCCGTGCTACATGTACCAAAAAGAAAGTCATTATGGATATCATCACATACACGCTGTTTGGATTGGCTTTATATGGGACAGGAACCCGATATTCTGGTATACTCCCCTGAGAGGCTGTATCGATATATTCGAACGGTACTCTGGTAAGGTGTAATTTAATAAGTATAAGTGTGAGCCTATGGAGGTGAACTCGTTGGATTTTGCTCTGATCCGAAAGGACCGAGACAAAAGAACGGTCGCAAATTGACTCTTTTTTTGCCTTTCGGACCTTTTCAGCAATGTGCTGGAAGGTTTTTTTGTTTTCCAAAACCAAGGTAGGAAAGGATTTGAATGTATCATGACAAACTCGAATGCGCTTAATGTTTTGCAACTAAAGGAAATGAAACCAGAAATAAAGGCGGGTATCCTATGATGCGGTTTCTAGTTGTCGGTGCAGGAGCTATTGGAGGCTATTTCGGGGGACGCCTGGTTCAAAAAGGAGAAGATGTAACCTTTCTCGTGCGCCCTTCCAAAAAGCTTCATTTGGCAGAAAACGGTCTGACGATTCAAAGTGTGCACGGAGATTTTCAGACACCGATCCAGGCTATTACCTATGGTGAAGCTGCTGAGCCATTTGACTGTATTATTCTCGCGGTCAAAGCGTACCATCTGCCTCTATTGCAGCCAGACCTTGCGCCTTATATCGGCAAAGATACCATGATTCTTCCTTTACTTAACGGTTATGAACATTTTGAATCTTTGCGCGAATATTTCGGAGCTGAAAAAGTGCTGGGTGGGCTTTGTTATATCGAAACGACGTTAAATCACAAAGGCTCTATCGTTCAGACAAGCCCGTTCCACCGCATTGTTTTTGGTGAATGGGATGGAGGAAACTCTGAGCGGGCGCAACTACTATGTAGCCATCTTGATCATGCAGGCTTCACCGTCACACACAGTCATGACATTCAGCGTGAAATTTGGCAGAAGTATATATTTATTGCCAGCATGAGCGGAATCACAACCCTGATGGGTACCTCCGTCGGACCTATACTCGCCACGCCCGAATCGCGTGCAATCTATAAAAAGCTACTGCATGAGATCGTCACAATCGCACGCAATGCAGATATGCCTATTCATTCAGAAATGGAAGCACATACGCTAAAAACGATGGATTCCTTAAAGCCTGAGATGATGTCTTCCATGCAACGTGATATGCAGAAAAGTCTACCGGTTGAAGCAAGCCATCTGCATGGTGCACTTCTGGCATTGGCTTCTGGCAGTAATATTTCATATCCGATACTTGAAACGGTGTATGCCCGCTTAAAGGTCTATGAGAGCTTATTGAACACGTGATTCCAGCTCCTGTCTAGTTTCAGTATTTGTAATGATGCCCTCTTGATTCAGCTTCAATGTGATATGCGACATGCGCTGTCCGGCATTGAAGCAGGAGCAGGCAACCAGCTTGTATATGGAAGATCACCCTGGGGAACGATTATCGAGCTGATAAGCTACCTTGACGGTATCCGATATCCCCAAGAAAGTGAAGCGTACCGTTGGACTCCTCCTGAACAATGATGAGCGTCAACCAGCTTTCCCATGAATAAAATGAGGAATACCAGGAAATCAAAAAATGCCTGCGGCTTCGCAGGCATTCGTCATAAAAAATCAATGGTCACTACTATGTTCGTATCTGTCGTGAATAGATTAGGTATCCTTCTCTTGCTTGCGTTGTACCCCGATCAGGTCAAGGAAGAAAACAAACAACGGAATACCTACAATCAAGCCCCACACCCCAATTAAATGCTCAGAGAAGATCAATACAACAAAGGTGAAGAAGATCGGTAAATTGGTTTTGGATGACATCAGCTTCGGATTCAGGAAATAGGCTTCAATCGCATGAATCACCACGATCAGAATAACCAAGTAAATCACATAATTGATTCCCCCGACGCTAAACGCAATCAGACCGAGCGGGATCAGGGAGATGAACACACCCGCCACTGGCACCAACCCCAACAAGAATATAATGAGCGCGAGGCCGAGCAGATTGGGAAAACCCATAATCCAAAGAGCCGTCGTCGTCAATATACAGTTGATGAGTGAAATCAATAGTTGAGCTTCCAGCACCTTCCCGAAGGTACCCAGAAACATGCGCCCAAAATGACCCACTTCCTCGAAGAACCAGCCCAGCTTACTATCCACAAACGTAGCTGTAAAGCGTGTAATATAGGATTTTTCCATCAGGAAGAACAAGCTCAAAATAATCGATACCAGGAGTTGTGTTCCCAGCTGGCTGATTTTCATTACCACATTCCAGCCAGGCTCAAATAACCGCTGAACATTGAGCGTGTCCATAAATTCAATAATCGTTTCGTTCCATTGATTACGGTCAGGATACATATACGCCTGCTGAATCATCAGATATACCTGCTTGACCTGTACGCTGATTAGCGGCACCATTCGGTAAACTCCCCACACGATAATCAGAATCAGCAACCCGTATACCAGTAGCAGCACGATCATAGGCGGCACATTGGCGAACCGCTTGACCAGCTTATTCACACCGTTATATATGCTGCCAATCAAAATCGTAAGCAGCAGTGTTAACAAAATAATATTCATCATGCTTCTTAACATGAAGAGCAGTAAAACGATTATCGCAAGGACGGCTGCCCGCCTGACGCCTGCATGATTCATCCAGTTTCTTACCATTCGTGTTTATTCCCTCTCTCCCACTTGACTGTCACCCTTGCAATCTTCCTCGGCATCAACTTTCTCTCTTTAACAACTTACTGTTAGCAATCAATAGAGAACCTACCATGACTAGGATAGCAATGGACCACCAGAATGTATTTTTAGCATCATCATGGTCCACAATAATGAGCCTGATGACGGCCGTAATCCCAATATAGATGAAATAACGTAATGGAAAATGAAAATTGGTTTTAAAGTACTTAACGATTAATGCAATGAATTCAAAATACAAAAAGAATACAAGCAGTTCTTCCGTGAATTCATAGTAATTTTTGTCGTCTTCTGTAGACAAGAACACATATGAAAATATGGCCCATGTTTCTTTTAGAAGTAAGAAGCTTAAAATCAGCCCGACCAGAAACAGCGAGATATTCAAGATCATTTGCAGAAAACCAGGTAACTTTTCAATATACTTCATTAATGCATTCAATACAGATCCCCTCACTGGTTGTACAGGTTCTTTTATTTATATTATCGGTGCAATACATGATAAATGCTACATTACTTTTGCGGCCACCTTAATGAAAGTTTATATTCGCCCCGGCAATGTAACCAATGGAGATAAAGATCAGTGTCCATACCAGAGAACCGGCGCTGGCCACCAGCATATATTTTCGTACAGGCATCGCGCTAATTCCTGACAAATAGCTTGTCGCATGTCTGACCCCTGGAATAAAATAACCGAACAAAATGGTCCACAACCCAAAGCGCGCAAACCAACCTTTTACCCTAGCAAACCGCTTCGGTGTCAATCCTACCCACTTGCCGTGCTTATCTACCAGCGGCTGACCCAGCTTTTTGCCTAGCGTGTAACTAATCATCATCCCTGTCATTGCACCAATGAAGCTGACTAATATAGATAAGGAATAATTCAGTACCATAATAGAAGATAGATAGCCGACAAACACCATAATAATTTCATCAGGAACGGGTAGCCCTATAATTCCAAGGGCAAGCAGTGCAAAAATAGCAAAATATCCGTATTGTGTAATCATGCTGATGGCCCATTCCATAGAGGCGCCACCTCCTGACCGATTATTTTTTGAAGGACGGGAAGGGAATACGGCTAACCATCAGGAACGACAGCACTACCATGAGTGCCAGCAACAACCCTGGCTTCAAATGCTCACTCCATAAAAACATAAAGGACAAAATCACGCCCGCAGCCGTAATGGGCATACCCACAAAGCCTTTGCTAAAAGCCATCAGGTTGAATCTCGCCAACCTTACCGCACCGCATATCACAAACAACACAGCTACAAGCGGCCCTATCCAGTGAGTATCTCCCAGCTTGTACAGCAAGATTAGAAAAGCAGGAGCAACACCAAAAGAGACTACATCCGCCAGCGAATCAAGTTGCTTGCCAAAATCACTGGAACAATGCAGCAGCCTTGCCAGCAAACCGTCCAGTACATCCCATAAAGCAGCCACCACCACGAGGGTAAAGGCTGTCATATATTGCTCATGAATCGTGAAGTACAGGGATAACACCCCTGCCCCCAGGTTTGCAAGTGTGCAAAGTGAGGGCAACCAATTCCATTTCATACTTGTTAACTCCTTTGCCATAGCTTAGCCTCCGAATATAACGACAAAACGGACGCCATCCTTGGTATTCTCCGCCATATAGCGGAATTCGTGTAAATCCAGAATTCGTTTAACGATCGATAGCCCGAGTCCTGTCCCACCTGTCTGGCGGCTACGGGACAGCTCGGCCCGGTAAAAACGATTCCATATGAGCTCCAACTGATCGGCTGGGATGGTCTCCCCCTTATTTTCAATGGAAAACGTATTGACCTCCCCGGAGCCTTCGATACGAATCGTGATCGAGCTTCCTTCCTCGGCATGTCGTATGGCGTTGACAACAAAGTTGATAATCACCTGTTCCATCCATCCTATATCGGCATGAATCGGCAGCTCATTGGCAGGAATAATGATCACTTCCAGCTTCTTCTCCTTCAATAGATGGAATAGCTTATCCACAACCTCCTCCACCAACTCACTCAAGATAAAGGTCGCCTTGCGAAGCTTGAGGGTTCCAGACTCCAATTTGGCAAGGTCCAGCATATCCTTGACCAATCGCTCCATTTTGTCCGCTTCCTCTACAATGACTTTCATATAATGATCCTGCTTCCCGGCGCTGACTCCATCTTGCAATCCTTCTGCAAACCCTTTGATAATACTTAGCGGGGTTTTCAGCTCATGAGAAGCATTGGCAAAAAAGTCTTGTTGCACAGCCTCCATCCTCTGCTTCTGTTCCATGTCCTCGACCAATTGCTGATTGGCCTCCTGAAGCTCGCGCAAAGCTGTGTCCAGGTTCTGGGACAGGGTATACATGCTGTAGGACAGGCTCCCCAGCTCATCATTCTGCCGGATTGGCGTATGGGCTGTAAAATCGAGCTTGGCCATCCGCTTGGCGGTATTGTTCAAAGTAATAAGCGGACGGGTTACCATTCGGGAATAGAACAGGGACAAAATCAGAATGAGTGCAAATCCGCCGATCCCCAGATACAGATAAAACCAGCGTAGAGCCTCATTCGTCTCACTGATTTCCTGCAACGATGTCACAGTGAACAAGAGGTCGATCTCGCCTGTGCTCTGACGAACAGGATGGACGATAACGGCATTTCGTACCCCTGTCCAAGGTTCCGTCCACTCTTCCTCCAACACCTCGAAATTTTTAAGTTTCTCCAGATGATCCTGGGATAAAGGAAACCATTCCTCCAGCGCACTATACAGCAGACCTTGACGCTGACTCCATGTTTTCAGATCCGGCATCACAATCTCTGTCACCGTACCGGACAGTCTTACACTGTCATCTGTGCTTGTCTCATCCGAAGTTGATCCTATATTTTTGGAACCAAGCTTCTGTATGCCTGATGGATAAATTAAATAGGCAGAGGAGATGTCGCCAGTTCCCAACACCTCACCTTCAACGGTCACCGTGTCACCAGGCTGAATCCGGGCAGCCCTCAGTTCATCTCCGTATTCACTCATAAACAGAGACAACGATATTTTAACGATTTTACCATCTGCTTTTCTGAGATTGATATGAAACGCATCATCCAGCTTTACTTTGCCGTCCAGCGTTACAATCGCCAGCTGGTTTTTATTCTGAAGCATAAAACGAGCGGCCTCACGCGAAACCTTGCCCGATCCCCAAGCCTCCTGGACATAACTTTGACTGAAGCTTTGCAAACGACTTTCCACACGCCCAATCTTCTGTTTCTGATAAAAATTTTCAAAAAACAGCAATTGACTTAAAATCACCATACCGTAAAAACACAGAAAAAACACAACCGTCATTATGAACAACTTAAAGGTAACTCCCCGTTTGTTCATTCTTCCTCCTCGAACCTGTAGCCTGTACCAAAAACCGTACGGATATGGCGTGATTCACGGCCCAACTTACTTCTCAGCTTTTTGATATGCGTATCGACAACTCGTGTATCTCCTTCAAAATCGATACCCCACACCCGGTTCAGTATGGCATCCCGTGAAACAACGATGCCTTTATTATGTATAAGCAGCCGCAGCAGCTCATACTCCTTGGGCGTCAGTTCGACTTCCGCTTGATCCAGTTCAAGCCGATGAGCCATCGTGTTGAGCATAGCACTGCCGAACCGCAATATATGCGACTCCGGCTGCACATGTCCCTCCACCCGTTTCATCAGCGCGTTCGCGCGAGCAATCAGCACCTTGGGGCTGAAAGGCTTGGTCACGTAGTCATCTGCCCCCAGCTCAAAGCCCAATATTTTATCATCATCACCGGATTTGGCCGTCAGCAAAATAATCGGCACCCCTGAACGGCTGCGCACCTGACGGCATACCTCCCAACCATCCAGCTCAGGCATCATAATATCGAGTATAATGAGTTCCGGCTGCACCGAATCAAACCAGAGGAGTGCATCTTTTCCATTGCCTGCTTCATAGACTTCCCAATTATTTTGTTTAAAATAATCCGCAATCACTTCACGAATACGTATTTCATCCTCCACGAGAAGAACTCTTTTATTCAAATCGACTTCCCTCTTTCGGTCATTCTAGGACAACAGCATATCAAAGAGATGTGTACTTTATGTGTTCTCGCCACTTCTTATTTACGGAAACTTCTCATCCACAAATTTCACCTTGGATAAGGGCAAATTTGTCTTCGTTCAGACCATCTCTTCCCCTACGATCCTACCCTATAATAAGTAGAGATACAAAAAGCCTGAACAGGAGGGGTACACATGAGCAATCAAACCATTCAGTGGTTTTCCACTTCCAAAGCTAATGCTTGGCAATCCCAAGCTCATCATTTGACCCAAACCCAAGAGAGTGCCAACCTAACCCTTACAGGAGAAACATATCAGCTTGTAGAAGGCTTTGGCGGCTGTTTTAATGAATTGGGCTATGTGGCTCTGAATCATTTGGACAGCGAAGAGCGAGATCGGGTGCTTCATGCTCTCTTTCACCCGGAAGGCGAGCACAAATTCACGATATGCCGACTTCCTATTGGAGCGAGTGACTACGCGCTGGAATGGTACAGCCATAATGAAACAGACGGCGACATGGAGATGAAGCACTTTTCCATTGAGCGCGATCAGCAATATCTCATACCTTTTATTCGGGAAGCGTTACAACTCAATCCAGACTTGAAGCTGTTCGCCTCACCCTGGAGTCCGCCGACATGGATGAAATCACCCAAAGCTTACAATTACGGCACACTGCGCTGGGAAAAGGATATTTTGAAAGCGTATGCATTGTACTTTGTCAAATTTGTTCAGGCATACCGCAAGGCAGGCATTACGATTCACCAGGTTCATGTTCAAAATGAAGTCATTGCCGATCAGAAGTTCCCTTCCTGTGTATGGACCGGAGAACAGCTGCGTGAATTTATTCGCGACTATTTGGGGCCTGCTTTTAAAAAACACGGACTGGATACGGAAATTTGGCTGGGTACTATTAACGCTCCCGATCCGTGGGAGGAATTAATGAAGAAAACTTCAACTGGCTTCGATGAGTATGCCCATACCGTGTTGAGTGACCCCGAGGCCTATAAATATATTAAAGGTGTAGGCTATCAGTGGGCAGGCAAAAATGCCATTCAGCGTACCGTATCCAGCTATCCTGAGCTTCGTTATATGCAGACCGAAAATGAATGCGGAAACGGAGAAAATTCATGGGACTACGCCAAATATGTATATAACCTGTATCAACACTACTTCACCAATGGCGTGAATGCTTATATTTACTGGAATATGGTCTTGGAACCGCGAGGCAAGAGCACATGGGGCTGGGAGCAAAATTCGATGGTCACCGTTGATCCAGCAGATCGAAAACCTATTCTGAACCCGGAATATTACGTTATGAAGCACTTTTCTCATTTTATATTGCCAGGGGCCAGACGGATTGGAATTCAAGGTTCATGGGCTGGAAATGCGGTTGCTTTTCAAAATACAGACGGACAAAGGGTTCTGGTCATCGCCAACCCATTCAAGGAATCTCGCGTGCTGAATCTGTCTGTTGGAGAAACAACTCACCGTTTGGAGCTTGAGCCGGAGTCCTTTAACACCATCGTTATTCCTTCTTAAACGTCGTAGATTTCTGGAAGCTTCCAGCCTGACGCACATCGTCAGGTTGTGATTTGAGTCTATTCGTATCCAAACGTATGCATAGTTTCCAAAATGGATGTATCTCCTTTTGCGTACTGTAGTTATACATAGTATACTTGGATAACTACAGACAGGAGGTCGATGAACATCACAACTGTAAAAGACCGGATTGATTTGAAGCTAATTAATTGTGATAAAGAATTGACTCTCGCGGTCATCGGTGGCAAATGGAAGCTGATTATTTTGTGGCATCTGGGTATGGAAGGCACCAAGCGGTTCGGTGAATTGAAGAAGCTGATCCCCCACATTACGCAAAAAATGCTGACCAACCAATTGCGCGAACTGGAAGAAGATCAACTCATTCTGCGTAAAGTCTATCCTGTCGTCCCTCCGCATGTGGAATATTCACTGACGGAGCATGGCGAAAGCCTGATTCCGGTACTGCGAGCGATGTACGATTGGGGATCAAACTATCGCGAGAACGTGATCTGGAAAGAAGAAGAAACGGTTCAGGATGTCACACCCGTGTGACCAGCTAAACAAGCTTTTGCAAAATGCTGATATATATTTCTCGTAAAGACGACCTTGGGGTGACCTGGGGTTGTTTTTTTGTAATATAAAGACCATCGTCAAGATAATGAAAGAGATGAATACAAGTATCCGTTTCCATTGCCATTAAAATCCGTTTTCCGCTACATATTCTTTTTTTACGCTTATATTCATGATTTACATTACATCCGCTGTGACGTATGATTCTTCCATCCCTATTACAATGATCCCGAGAAGGAGGCCGTTCCAGTATGAGCCTGACGCTTGCCCAGCCCTCAACGCTCCAAACGACGCAATTATGCATTGGTTCCATGGCAATTATCCAATACGACCATCGTCAATTTCCTGATTCTGAACCGTATCAACACCATTGCTGCGGCTTGCTTACTATGTCGTGCAACGGCGCTCAAGGCGTGGCGGAATATAAGCTGCCTGAAATTAAAGGCACCTTTGACCTCGTCCGCTGGGCTTCCGTATTTACCTCGCTCAAAGGTCTGTCCCTGACCGAGGCCGAACAATATATTAAGCACCACGCTGATCACTGGGGACCTGTTAAAACAGAGCTGGCTCTATCTGCCCTATCCGATCTGGCTGCCCATGCGAACTCGTACATTCTCTCCCCAACAGCGACCATCCTCCACCCTCGGATTAGTCGTTCATATCTTGTCGAGCATGGGCTGGTCTACTATTCATTCTAGCTATCGTCCACCACTCCATTAAGCAATCCACTCTTCAGTTCACGTAAAAAAGCCTGAGACTGCTTACCACAGGCTCAGGCTGTACAACTTCATTAACCATGTTCGATTATGCTTGCAGCTTCCCTGCGCGAATGTCGTCTGTCATTCCAGCGTAAGGTGGCTGAGAAATCAATTGTTCGTTGTTTACACCTGCATTTTCGATGAAGGTAATATCCGCAAATTCAGGAACCACATACTTCGGATAGGTTTCATACTTTTCACGCGATTCTTCCATCAGCGGAATAAAATCGTTTTGGTAGCGCACCGTGATTTCCGGATGCTCATGAACCCATTTAGGGAAGAAAATAATGCCATGCATCCGTTTTTCCTCAGGCATAAAGTTCAGAGATACGTCTGTGCCTGTCGGTTCGGTCCACGATACTTTATACACATTCTCTACCAGCTTCACCAGATTGACCTTCTGATCGCGTACCCAGCGTCCGCCTACCATACCACTATGAATGCGATAATCAATCGTATCCTCATTTTTTATATATATTTCGTACTCCCAACCATTCTCATAGGTGTAAATCATGTGACTGCCGATAAACTTGTCCATCTTGCATCCTTCTTTCCTTATTATGAGTTTATGAATTAAACAAGACACCAAAATAAAACCATTATTCAAACATGTAAATATAAACATGTTCTATAATACATATAAATTGTAGCGCTGTGATATACTATTGTCAAATACCCCATTGCGAGGAGAGCTACGTTGAAACGCACATTAAAATATGCCATTTTGGGTCTGGTTCACAAAGAGGAAATGAGCGGCTACGATATTACGAGCCAATTCAAGCAGGAAATCGGACAATTTTGGAGCGCCAAGCACAGTCAGATTTACCCTGAGCTCAAAAGGCTGACCGAAGAGGGACTCATTGAATATCGCACCTCAATTACAGGAGCCAAGCTGGAAAAGAAGCTGTACTGCATTACCTCCAAAGGGACCCAAGAGCTGACCGAATGGCTGCTAAGCCCCAAAGAGTTACCGGAAACAGAAAAGGATGAATTTATGCTCATGCTGTATTTCTCAGCAGCCATCCCCAAGGAAGAAAGCAAGCGCTTGTTCGAGGATCAGATTGCCAAACGTGAAGAAAAGCTGGAATATCTGTACGAAAGTAAAAAATCTCTCCAACGGCTGGACGAGAACCTTCAAGTACCCGGCTCTAGTCAATTCGGTCATTACTTGGTGCTGAGCCGTGCCATTAATCGGGAAGAAAGCTATATTACATGGCTGAAAGAAACACTATCCCTATTTAAATAGACTTAAAAAACCTTCAATTCCACTTGGATACGTGGTGTTGAAGGTTTTTACATAATAGGTGCAAACGAAACTCTTTAGTCTGCCGTCGTAATCGAAGAGCCGTAATCTTCAATATGAATATCTGTACTAAACCGTACAGGAATGGTACTAAAGGTGGTATCCCAATCCTTTTTGACCTTGCGCCAAACTTTAGGATGCTGAATCCTTAAGGCTTCTCCGAAACCTCCAACATCCACCTTCAGCTTTTGCATCTTAGCAACGGTTTGTTCAGCTAATGAATTCACTTTCTCCTGAAAGAGACTCTCTTCTTGTCCAAGTACATTGTTGCTGCGCAAATCTTCATGCTTTATATGCACCTCCGAAACCCGTCCCTCTGAGGTCATTTTTACCTGAAAGAAAATATCTTCCCCCTGAACGATGGCCTTGATCTTGCTTTTGACCGCTTTGATTTCATATGCTATATTTTTACCGGTTTTCGGATCGCTGCTTTTTAGCACGCCTCCAATTAATTGTCCTTTGATCCACATGAGACCCTCAACCTCTGACTCATTCAGATAACCACCGTATGTTTGCGTCTTTCCCTTGACGATTCCCGCACCTGCGAGCTTGATTTCATTCTCCGACGTAATGACATTGGGTAATATAAAGCTGCTATTACCCTTCATCGGCCCGATCACTTTAACCAAGGGCATTGGTTTTAACAACCGTGCGTTCCGTTTCCGGTTTTGGAAAATATCCTTTAAGATATAGGCAGGAATCTGACCAGGGATTTTCTCCTGGAGTGTATTACCCGCCTTTTCTGTACTAATTAGCAATAGTACACTCGGCCGAATGTCATTATCTCCCAGGAAAAAGTCCAGTAGCTCGTACAACGGAATCTTGCTAAGCAAGCTGGAACTGATAATAATGGTTTTCAAATGCTGTCCAATGGGAGGACGATTGGTCCGCAATGAAATTTCTCTAATCATTTCAAAAACGGAATCGCCTGTTTCCTTAATATTAAAAAATTTCTTAGCTTGTGGAGAGGAGCTGTTCGAGCCGCCGCTTTCCTCAGGAATGATAAATTGAAAAGTTCCCGTAATTAACTCTTTTTTTGGATAATCTCCTCCTTTTCGTTTAATTTGTTCTTCTTGCGAAGATTCTTCCGCTAGATCCATAGCAATACCTGTCTCCAGATTTAGATCCTCCACTGGGGAGCTGCTCCAGCAACCTGAAAGTGTACAGCACATCAGGAGAGCCATCAATCCGAGTAATCCTGACTGGACTCTCTTCATGACCCCACCCCTCTCCAGCGAGAAATAAGCAGCAGGGGCAGTGGAAGTAGCGCGAATAAAGCGAACGCTACATTTCCGATAACCGTTCCAAAAGAAAATAGCTCATTCAAGTTTTTCGGAATTTGGGACAAGAGGTAGATAAACGGAAGCAAAATGAACAACATCTTGGAATAAGAGCTATTCAAAATTTGAGATACTCCGAGCGAAGCACAATAAAAAGCAATACTGAATGTGGCAAAAATCTGCATGATCCAAATGGTCAGCAATAAGGACTCGAACCGTTCCAACAACAGATACTCCACTTCAAAGCTGCGGGCCAAATCTAAAAATGGCCAGGTTCTGCTCAAGACCCCTTCCATTGAAAAGGCGCCAATGCACAGGATCAACGTAGCTGTATAAAAAACGACCGCGATCCCAATCGCCAGTCCGATTGCCTTGGTTGCTTTCTCAGGTTTTTCCATCCGACAAAGAATAATCAGTAAGGACTCTGTCCCCGTTAATGTCAGGATTGTAGTCTTGAGCGTTCTAAGCACTGGCATTCCCCCCTCCGACAAGACAGGACGCAAGTTATTCAATTCAAAAATATTTAAACTCAGCAAGCAGATCAGCAAAAAGATAGCCGCCGAAACCGGAAATATCAGCTGACATATCTTTCCTAATGAACCCACTCCCCCCATGCATAGGTACAGAGAGAGCCACATAAAAGGTGCTGAAATCGCCCACGCCGGAGTGCCTTCAAGCAGAAAGAACGACGTTACTTCCTCCACAGATCGGATTTCAAATGCGGCTATACAAACAAAATAAATAACAATCAGCATGCCAATCCCTTTGCCAATGAATTTGCCTGTTATTTGCTGAACATACTGGTAAAAGGTACTTTCTGGAAACCGCGAGCTTAGTTTGACTATAACCCATCCGAACAGAAAAGTGCCCACCCCTGCTAAAATGACAGATATCCACGCATCCGGTGTTTTTGCAGCTTCAGTTGCTACTCTTGGAAGGGTAAGCAACCCGGCAGCCAGCATAAAGCAAACCACAATTGCCGTTGTCTGTAACGTTGTAATCTTATCCGCTTTTTTCCCACGGGCCATCTTGCTCCCTCCTGTGTTGAGCTCATCCTTGTCGCTTAGGGTCTTTATGCTTCAAAAGAATGGGTCTGTTTTTCATAAATTGCAACGGTGCTCGTACGAAGTAATCTTTCCAGTCTTTGAACGAACGGGGGGTCGTTAGACTAAGAAACGGAACACCAAAGCTGTGTAATTTAACCATATGAATACTCAGCATCAGAAAAAACATGATCACGCCATACAAGCCAAAGATGGACGCCGTGAACATGGCTCCAAAGCGCAGAACACGCATGGATATGCCAGCGCTGTATACAGGGGCGGAAAAGGAAGAAATCGCCGTGACTGCCACCACAATAACGAGAATCGGACTTACAATCCCGGCGTCAACAGCGGCTTGTCCAATAATCAAACCGCCGACGATGCCCATCGCTGGACCGATGGGTTTGGGGAGCCTAAGTCCTGCCTCGCGTAAAATTTCAATGGAAATTTCCATAATCAGGGCCTCAATCAGCGTCGAAAACGGAACCCCCTGTCTTGCACTGATAATGGAAATGACCAGCTTGGTTGGAATCAGCCCGGGATGAAACGAGATAAAGGAGATATAGAGCGCTGGAGCAAATAGCGATATGAAAGTTGCCATAAACCGAAGAAATCGAATAAGCGACCCCGGTAGCCACCGCTCATAGTAATCTTCGGGAGACTGGAGCATCATCCCGTACGTTACAGGCATAAGAAGCGCAAAAGGTGTGCCATCCAGCAGAATCGCTACACGACCTTCCAACAATGCTGCCATGACCCGATCTGGTCTCTCCGTATTTTGAATTTGCAGAAATGGGCTAAGAAAATTATCCTCAATAAGCTGCTCTACATAGCCCGACTCCAGTACCTCATCCATATCAATGGTTTTGACCCGCCGCTTCACCTCATCTACAAGCTCCGGGTCAGCAATATCTCTGAAATACACTACCATCAGCTGTTTTTCCACTCTTTTGCCGACTTTGAAGGACGACATGGCCAGTTCTGTACTTTCTCCATGCCTGCGCAGCATCGCTGTATTGTCGCTGAGTGTCTCTGTAAAACCAACGCGTGGTCCCCGCAGCACCGATTCCGATATAGGGTCTTCCACCCCACGTGTACTCCCTTTGGGTGTACCCAGCACAAAAGCACCCGGTATGCCCTGAATCATGAGTATGACTGAACCAAACAGCACCTTTTGCAAGCAGAACTGCACCTCTAACGTATACTCCGTCTCCGATACCAGCATGACCTGGTGAACAATCATATCCCGAAGCTCTTTTCCTCGCGGAAGCTCTCCTCTCTCTTGCCCGGAACTGCCCCAATCCATCAGCGGCTTTAAAATGTTTTGGTCCATACCAGCCTTGTCCGTTAATCCATCCACAAAAAAAAGTGTGCCTACAGCGTTCAGATTTTCCAGAAAAATCGAGCGTTCGTTTACGTCTGCCATATCCGCAACTGCTTGTCTGATTTTGGCTACATTGGCTTCATAATCTTCGGTAAAGGTCCCCTTTTCCTTCTCTGCCTCACTGACAGACGGATTATGATCTGCCTGCTCCGAACGATCTTCTTGTTCTAATAGCTTTAATCGTTCCATACGTCTGCTCTCTCGACCATCCAGCGCTTTAAGTTGTCGTACTGTCAGAAAAATAATCAAAGGTATGATGAACAAAAAGAAGGCTTCCACCCACACACTCCATTTGGGCGCATGAGTTCCGATGATATGCCACACGCTCTCTCCTCCTTCACTTCCGTAGGATTTGTATATAGATTTACCTGGATTAGAAAAAAGATGCATGAAAGATAGGCCAGATGGAATAAATTTCTTTACTCACAAAAGGAATAAAAAGGTGAATTTGATAGATGAACTGTAGTGCTAAATGTGGAAATCCGTGATAATATCTATTCATTCTATGACTAATGTCACAAATTTGTTGAATTCGTGGTCCATTAATCGAATCTTAAAGGAGCTGTAGGTATGAAGAATCATTTTTGGAAGAAAGCCGCCGTATTGAGTCTGCTGGCGGTCATTTTGTTAGGAGGAACGACGATCAGTCCCAAACAGGCACACGCAGGTTATGCACCTTATATGGGGGAAATTACGATGTACCCGTACACGTTCGCTCCCAAGGGCTGGCTAAAATGCGAGGGTCAGCTGTTGCCCATTGCTCAGTATTCAGCATTATTCAGTCTGCTGGGCACTAATTTTGGCGGTGATGGAGTGCGTACATTTGCATTGCCTGACTTGCGCGGAGCTTCTCCGATGCCGAATGTAAATTACTACATTGCAATCGAAGGGGATTACCCGTCCCGCCCATAACATAAACACGCTCAAGTGGTGTGCTATTTAATAAAGAAGAGGTGATAGCGTGCTCGAAGGAAATAACTTCACACGCAACAAGTTAAAACCCTACCATGTGCTGATTCCACTGCTGCCATTTATTAGCGGTGCGGCTTTGCTCATAGGGACGGATGAAACCAATGCTGCCAGTTGGGAAAATGTAGTACTTAACAAACCAGCCACATCAAGTGGCTATAGCCAGCCCTATGACCCCAGCAGAGCAGTCGACGGGTCAATTGAACCGACAAGCCGCTGGTATCAAGCGAGTGACGGTGAAAAATGGATTCAGGTAGATTTGAGAGACTGGTATATCGTAGATCGATATGTTGTTACAGGTATGGGTGTCCATTATGGATGGAACGATCAACGTGATCCATACAGTTTCCGATTGCAGACGAGCAGCAACGGAAGTAATTGGGTGACTGTGGATACTGTGCAGAATAATGTGAGTTCTAATTTTCAAAAGAGCATTACTCCTGTAACTACACGATACCTTCGATTATATATTGATCAAGGAAATGCAAGAAACAATCAATGGGCCTCCATCATGGAATTCGCAGCTTATGGGGAACGACTCCCCATTCCACAGGCTCCGGGTCATTTTACAGGTACTAAAAATGGAAATACGGTGGAGTTAAGCTGGGATGCCGTTCCTTATGCAGCCTCATACAAAGTCATGCGAGATAGCGTAACGCTCTATACAGGCAGCTTAACCCAATTCATGGACACTTCAGCATTGCCGCCAGGTGAAGCAGTTTACACGGTTCAGGCCGTGAATGCTAAAGGGGAGAGCACTCCTTCAGAAGTCAAAGTGACCATACTTACCGATGCCGAGAGAGTTGCACAGGCAAAAGCCGCCCTTACTTTAGGCTTCTCTCCTGGAGATACAGTGGATTCGGTATCCCAAAAGCTGACACTGCCACTCACTGGGTTAAATGATACGACGGTGAGCTGGAGTTCGGATACTCCTGACGTCATTACGAACGAAGGCGCTGTAATACGTCCGCGATACGATTTGGGTGACCAAAAAGTAAAACTGACAGCAACGATTGCGAAAGGAACCACCTCGGATACCCAAACTTTCGAAGTTACCGTTTCGAAGATGACTGCTCAAGATACATTGAATCAAGCAGCAGATACTCTATCGCTTGGCGATTTGTCTGCGGTACAAGAAAATGTATCTCTCCCTCTATCCGGTTATGGTGGAGTGCAGATCGAATGGTCCTCGTCTAAACCTCTTGTCATTGCAGCAGATGGAACACTTACCAGACCTTCCTATAGTAGTGGAGATATGGACGTTGCCCTTACGGCTACCCTGCAACTTGCAGGCTTAACGAAAACAAAGGATTTTACTGCTCACGTACTCTGTCTACCGATGAGCGACACGGAAGCCGTTGATGCAGCATACCAAGCACTTGAACTGCCGATAACGGCAGTAACCGAAGATGTATATTTGCCAAAGGATGCTCTGAATGGTGTTCAGGTGTCATGGTCGTCGAATCATCCCGAGTTCCTGGATTATACTGGACATGTCACATTCCCAACCTATGTACAGGGCGATCAGGCCATCACGCTGGAGGCGGTTGTATCAAGAGGCGGGGTTGAGCTTCGAAAAACCTTCAGTCTACTCGTACCCGCATTGCCCGTAAGCGCTGATGAAGCGGTGAATTTGGCAGCAAATACACTGAATCTAGATTACCCGCAAGGGATTAAAGATTCCATCTCCCTGCCTCGTACAGGGGCATTCGATACCCAGATCGACTGGTCCTCGGATCAACCGGATGTCCTCAGTGACAGCGGTCAGGTGAATCGGCCTAAATATACAGACGGTGATATGAATGTACAGTTAATTGCCATTATTTCTAAAGGTATAGCCTCTGCCCAAAGAACATTCACGATCACCGTGCTGAAAGCATTGCCGAATACACCTTACGTACGATTGAACGGCAATAATCCAATTGTGCTGGAAACTGGCGACAGCTTCACTGATCCGGGAGCCAGTGTTTTGGACAGTGTATATGGCAATACCCTGATCCCCGATCTTTTAGGGATCGGTAATGTCGATACGAATGTACCTGGTATATACGTATTGAATTATGCTTATAGCGACAATGGAAGCTGGACGGCAGAACCGGCAGAACGCAGTATAAACGTGTTGCCCCGTGCTGTTGCAGCCGCAGCAGGCAATGAGGATATTGCCTCTGTAATTGTTACAGGCGCATTACCGAACGCACGGCTTGAGCTATACAATACCCAGCAGGAGCTTATAGCGGAAGGAATCGCTTCGAGTGAGGGGAAATATACATTTACACCTGTACCTGAAGGAGCCAGCTACTATGTGCTACAGAACGTAAATGGCATGAAGAGCGCTCCCTCAGGGCTAGTGTATCCACAAGGATTAACCGCGCAGCGTTTCGCGGATTCCATCACAAGCGTACCTGCACCTACAACAAGTGATACTTTGCTTAAGCTGCCTACTGTACCTGATGGCTTTCGTGTGACCATCAGTAGCAGCAGTCAGCCAGACATCGTGCGTACAGACGGAACTATTTTTCAAGCAGCCACTCCTTCTGTTGTCACTGTCATGCTGGATATCATGAAGGTAAGCGATGGTTCTCATGCTTTGACGCAAGCCATAGAGGTCATCATCCCTGCCAAAGCGAGTGTGGACACAAGCAAGTCTAACAAAGATAAAAATGAGGATCTCTCTGCATTCGTACCACAGACCGGATTCTCCGAACAAGGGAAAGCGATCTCCCTATATGTTCCTTCAGCGGCATTCCTGGATGAGCAGATCCAACAAGCACTTCGCGAAGGGAAGACATACGCTGACCTTCGTTTGGAGCAGGAAAAGCAAATGAGTCGTGTTCTCCTGACTCATTCTGTACTGAATAAATGGGATAAAATTGGAGCTTCGGTGATATCTCGATATGGAACAGTGATGGTATCCAGTGACACCCTAACCAGCATGGCTGCCTCAGGTCAACAGGACGTCACCATGTCATTCCAGCTGGCAGATCAGCAATTTCGCGATTGGGCCGAGCAGCAACCCAACCTGAAGCTGATAGGGCCGGCTGTAGAAATTAAAGCTAACGTGCCAGGGACTTCGTCCATCGTTCTGCCGTTGGATAGCGAATCCTCAAGTGAATTGCAAAATGTTGAACCCCAATTCTCCATTCTTGTGATGTATGAAAATGGCGAGCGTGAGATTCTAAAAGGCACTGCTGTGATGAATTCTCAAGGGATTTTATCGGGTGTGAGTGTGAGTACGCCTCGATTAGGTTCCTTTGCCGTCGCTGTCTCTACGGACGCGTCCCAAATCGATCAGGCCAGCGTGCAAAATGACCAAATTAACTCGTCAGATTCGCAAGAGCCAGCTCAGGTATGGCCGGACCTACAAGGTCACTGGGCAGCGAAGTCTCTACAATCTCTTGCAACCAAAGGCTGGATGCAGGGCTATAAAGACGGCAACATGCGCCCTGAGCGTGCCGTAAGCCGTGCAGAATTTGTAGCCATATTGATCAGGGCTTTAGGAACTACTGGAGACGAGAGCCTACCTACCTCATTTACAGATATGGAGGGACACTGGGCTGGATCAGCTGTAGATGCTGCTCACCGTCAGGGATGGATTCAAGGACTAACCGCTCAGACGTTCGGACCTGATAAGAGCCTTACCCGTGAACAGGCGATGGTGATCCTATCACACGCGATACAGAATCAGACATCCATTTCCAGTCCTACTGGACTGCAATCCTACAAGGATGATCAGCAGATTGCTTCCTGGGCTTCCACAGCATTCAAGAATGCCATAGGCTCGGGTTGGATCAGCGGATATCCTGATGGAACACTCAAACCGAAGTCCGCCATTAGCAGAGGCGAGATGGCTGAACTGCTAGTACGTATTTTCAAATAAAGCTGTTGAAGACGTATAAATTTAATAGAACACACGCTAAAGCGCGGTCCCAAGCTATTTGGGAACCGCGCTTTTGTTATCAATTTTTTATTAAGCTTTGCTTGTGTATTCACCCTTTTCACTCCACTAAATATATTATGAATATCTATAAAACGGGGCGATTAACCATCTGTCACCTCTACAGTAGGAAGAATGAGGAGGAGATGTTTGAGCATGAAACACAAAAGGCCGTTCAGGTTCAGTGGTGCGTCAAAAAAAGACGAGGACTACAAACCATCAAGAGATAATAGAAGTATCGAAGTGCTTCTCAAGCTTATTAATGAATTGACCTCGATCGTCCCACTTGTATTCGCAAACCCTTCTGCGGCTAATATATCTTTATTGCAACAGATTTTAAGACAATTGCTGTCTCTAGCGAAAAGCTTGAGACTTAGAGGCGGGGCTAGGGCAGATTTACTGGCGGCGTTGGAGCTTGCTATTGTAGCGTTAGAAGCCACGCCTTTCTCTCCGATCAGCGTAGGTACTACATTACAGCAACTGTTGGATGCTCTATTGTCCATCGTTCTACAGGAATCCCTCAATCCAACTCATAAAGACAGTTTAATCCGTGCAATCAGAACTGCAGGAAAGACGGTTAGCGACGCATTAAGTGAACCGTATTTGTCAGGGGAGCCCGGCCCACAAGGGCCTCCCGGACCTGTGGGGCCTGGTGGGGCGCCTGGTCCAGCAGGTATACCAGGTCCACAAGGACCTCCGGGGCCTCCCGGACCTGTAGGGACAGCCGGACCTCCCGGACCTGCGGGACCCGCTGGACCTGCCGGGCCTGAAGGCCCTGCTGGACCTGTTGGCGCCGCAGGGCCTGTCGGAGCCGCAGGGCCGATCGGGGCCGCCGGACCTGAAGGGCCTGCGGGACCTCCCGGAGGGGTGACAGGCGCCACGGGAGCGGTTGGTGCAGTCGGGCCCACTGGAGCCACTGGACCGACCGGAGCCGATGGCCTACCGGGCGCGGTCGGGCCGGTCGGGTCCGCTGGAGCTACGGGTGCTACAGGTGTCGGCGGAGCTACCGGAGCCACAGGGGTTACAGGCGTTACTGGAGCCACCGGTTCGGGCGCAATCATTCCATTTGCTTCGGGTGGACCAGCAATTTTGACAACCATTGCCGGCGGACTGGTTGGAACCACAAGCTTGATCGGTTTTGGAAATTCAGCAACAGGTATTGGTCTCGTAGGCGGTATCCTTGATCTCACAGGTACGCTTGTCGGACCAGTCATTAACTTTGCTTTCTCCGTTCCACGGGATGGTGTAATCACATCCATCGCGGGATATTTCAGCACTACTGCTGCACTAACCCTCGTAGGTTCATCTATAAGCGTCACTGCCCAGTTGTTTAGCTCCCCAACCCCTAATAACACCTTTATAGCCGTTCCCGGAGCTACCGTTACATTGATCCCCCCGCTAACTGACATCGTTGCATTAGGAACGACCTCTAGTGGCATTACTACTGGATTGGCTATACCCGTAACCGCGCAAACCCGTCTGCTTATGGTCTTTTCCGCCACTGCGACAGGAATTTCTCTCGTCAATACCGTGGTAGGCTACGCCAGTGCAGGCGTTACCATTACCTGATTCAAAACGAAAAGGGCCCACAGGATTGTTCCTGTCGAGCCCTTTTTATTTTCATTCCTTCAAATGAATTAAACCGTTTCGAGCGATATTTTCACTTCTTCTCCCTCTTCACAGACGGCGAACGTTTTAATTTGCCCGTGATCGGGCTCTTGAACGCTGCCCGTCCGCAAATCAATTTTCCAGTCATACAAAGGATCATAAATATAATGTCCCGATACGATCGCCTCTGTAAGAGGACCTCCTTTGGGATGAGGGTTGATATTTTCAACAGCATAAAGCTCATTCTCCGAAGTGCGAAAAACAGCAATTTCAGTCCCTTTGATGTGGATGGTACGTCCTATTCTAGTCGGAAAATCCTTACTGTGACCGACGACAAGCCATTCGGCATTCTTGATCATTTGCTTGATTACTCCCTTCCTCAGGCATTTTAGATACAATTACACAATAGATGGAGTGACAACTTCAAATAGATTTTTACGTGTATCCTCATCATTGATGATCTTTTTCCACGGGTCTTCGACCTGTTGTAGTGCAAATTCAATACGTTCTACTAAAGCCTGTCGATTAGCGGTATCGTGAACGACAACCTTCTGAATCTCTTCCAGACCGATCCGTTCTACCCACTCCGAAGTACGTTCCAGGTATTGTCCTGTTTCCCGGTAGAACTGCATCACGGCTCCTACAATATCAATCAGTTCAGCGTCGGTTTTTACTTTACAGAGTGAATCAGCCAACCGCGCTTTAATACCGCCGTTACCACCGATAAAGATTTCCCAGCCCCCATCATTACCTACGATTCCGATATCTTTCGTACATGATTCCGCACAGTTGCGTGGGCACCCATTAACCGCTAATTTGAATTTCGCCGGGAAATCCAGTCGTTCGAATTTCCGTTCCAGCACTTCTCCCATTCCCATCGAGTCCTGTGTACCAAAACGGCAAAATTGCGATCCAACACAGGTTTTAACCGTACGAAGTGACTTCGCGTAGGCATATCCTGAAGGCATATCGAGTTCTTCCCACACTTTAGGCAGATCTTCTTTACGGACACCAATCAAATCCAGCCGCTGTCCCCCAGTTACTTTAACGACTTTAACGTTGTATTTAAGAGAAACATCAGCTATTTTCTTCAAATCTTCTGGAGTCGTTACACCGCCATACATTCTTGGCACCACTGTAAATGTTCCATCCTTTTGAATGTTCGCGTGCAATCGCTCATTTACAAAGCGGGAATCTCCCTCATTTTCATAGGTATCTGGGTTAATCATCCCCAAATAATAATTCAGTGCCGGACGGCATTTGGAGCATCCTTCATCATTATGCCAACCCAGTACATTCATCACTTCACGCGTAGTTGTGAGCCCTTTGGTTTTGATCGCTTCAACAATCTCGTCCCGGCTCAATGTTGTACAGCCACATATTCCTTGCTTGGCTGACGTTTTAAAGCTGTCTCCAAGAACATATTGCAAAATTTGCTCAACCACTGGCTTACATCCACCACAGGAACGCGTAGCTCCGGTACATGCCTTAATTTCATCGACTGTGGTTAGTCCATTTTCATTGATTGCATCCACAATCGCCTTTTTAGTCACACCGTTACAGCCACAGACAATTTCATCATCCGCCATCGTTTCAGCGGACGATGTTTTCGACCCGTGATTACTGCATCCGGTACCCATCAGCTGTCCATATATCTCATCTGTCATCGGCGTTTGCTGACGCACATATTTTTGAAGACTAGCAGATTCGCTCACATCGCCAAACAGTACAGTCCCCACAATTTTATTATCACGAAGCAGTACTTTTTTGTATGTGCGCTTCCACTCATCCTTTGCCACAATCACCGTATGTTCAGGCTGAGTTATGAATTCGCCAGCTGAGAAAACATCCACCCCTGAAATTTTGAGCTTGGTGGAAACTACCGATCCTGCATAACCTTCGGTATCCGCGCCTGCCAAATGTTTGGCAATTACACTTCCCTGTTCAAACAGCGGAGCTACCAGACCGTAGCAGACCCCACGGTGTTCAACACATTCCCCTACGGCATATACATCCGGCAAGGATGTTCTCATCAAATCATCGACCACAATCCCACGGTTCGTTTCCATACCACTTTCCACGGCTACCTGGATATTAGGCTTGATTCCGACGGCCATTACGACCAAATCCGCTTCCAGCTCGCTTCCATCCGAGAAGCGCAGTCCTTGTACCCGATCTTGACCGTACACCTCTGCAGTTTGCATTTGCATAGCAAACTTGATTCCCTGCCGTTCCAGCTCTGCTTTCAACATCGCAGAGGCTTCCCGGTCTAGCTGACGTTCCATCAAATCTTCCATTAAATGAACGACCGTAACATCCATCCCCAGGTTGACCAGGCCTTTAGCTGCTTCCAGCCCCAATAGACCTCCGCCAATGACAGCCGCCTTTTTGTAGGTTTTCGCTGCTTCCAGCATTTCCGAGCAATCGGCGATATCTCGGAAACCAATAACGCCCGGTAATTCTTTACCCGGAATAGGCAGAATAAACGACTGTGAGCCAGTGGCTACCAAAGCTACATCGTAATCAATTTCCAGTCCGTCCTCGGTGCGAATCTTCTTGTGCTCACCATCGATGCTTTTAACCATTTTTCCTGTATATAAAGTAATCCCTTGGTCCGCATACCATTGCAAATCGTTCAGTATGATATCATCTATTGTTTTACTACCTTCCAACACATAAGAGAGCATGATCCTGTTATAGTTTGGATGCGGCTCACTTCCCAGGACTGTAATCTCATATTTATCCGTTAATTTTAAAATTTGTTCGACCGTATTGATACCAGCCATCCCGTTCCCTATAACCACAAGCTTCTTTTTACTGTTTATCATATACCGGTTCCTCCATTCATTCGACGCTACTTCCTATCCGACGACATCTCTACGTTTCTAATGAATATTGTTTATGCTTCTATTCTAATACAGTAGATAGGTCTATATGTGATTTCAATCACAATATAGTTAAAATTATGAATATTTAGGGATTTCCCTATTCTATTTCAAGGGATTAAGGTAAGGACCGGAAATCATAGCCGTGTCATCGAATGAATCTTTCCAATTCATGCGTAAATACAACCGTTATAAGGAATACTTTATGAACAACTTGTATCTTATGGGAAAATGAATTGAATTGTTTGGAGGTAATCATCATGTGGTCTAAAATCATTACTTATCTTCCTAGCTGGAGTACACTCTTTCAAGCCGGCCTCGCGTTGATTATTCCTTTAGGAATTTATTATATAAACACCTCGATTTATTCATTTGTCGGCAGTAAGGGAGCCAAATCTAAGCATAACAAAGGTCCCATTGATCAAAGACATGGACCAAGCTCTAAAATTACAGGAAATTATGATTCCGACTTACAGACAATTCGTGAGGCTATAGGCGAAAATAGTGATGTGCATTTTCGTGAGTTTATGGTGAAGAAATTTCATGCTCGGTCCATGTTAGTCTTCATAGATGGTATGCAGGATGAAAAGCTTATGAGCGAGCAGGTATTGGAGGTCTTGATGTTTGAGGGCCAGCAGGGCCAGGACCAACAGGAACAGCAGCCGGAAGGTTTAAGTAACTCTTTTATAAAAGAAAGCCTGATGCCACTTACGCAAATTAGTGAAGTTACCCGTATGGAGGAACTGTACGAGTTCATCCTTTTAGGTCATACCGCCTTATTAATTGAAGGAATGAAGGAAGCGCTACTGGTGGGCCCGCCTAACGGCGCTATTCGCTCCGTCAATGAGCCAACCTCTGAAGCATTGCTTCGGGGTCCCAGAATCGGTTTTACGGAAGTATTGAGTGAAAATACTTCGATGCTTCGCCGCCAAGGCTTAAATAAGAGTCTGGAAATGAAGAAATTCCAAGTAGGAAGCAGAATCAAAAAGGATCTCGTTATCGCTTATATAAAGGATATTGTGAATCCGGACCTGCTTGAAGAAGTAAGCCGCAGAATATCAAAAATAGACATGGATTTTTTACCTGAATCCGGATATGTGGAACAACTTATCGAAGACAATTATTTAAGTCCATTCCAACAGGCTCATAACACAGAGCGTCCCGACCGTGTCATTAATGCTTTGTTGGAAGGAAGAATTGCGATCTTACTGGATGGTACCCCCTTTGCACTTATTGTGCCGGTGACCTTCAGTATGCTGCTTCAATCTCCCGAGGACTATTATGAGCGATGGATTCCAGGAACACTTTTACGTCTGCTTCGTTTTAGCGGAGCGTTTATAGCGCTTATGGGGCCTGCTTTGTACATTTCTTTTATATCGTTTCATCCCGGTTTAATTCCGACCAAGCTGGTCATTAGCATTATCGGAACCCGTCAAGGCGTCCCTTTCCCATCCGTCATTGAGGTCCTGATTTTGGAAATCTCTATCGAAATTCTACGGGAGGCCGGTATTCGCTTGCCCAAACCTATTGGTCCTGCGATGGGCATTGTAGGAGGCTTGGTCATCGGTGATGCTGCTGTCAATGCGGGCATCGTTAGTCCCTTCCTGGTCATTGTGGTTGCGGTTACGGCCATTTCTTCGTTTTCCATACCAACATATAGTGCGGGCATAACCCTGCGCCTTTTGCGTTTTGTCGGAATGTTTTTTGCAGCAATGCTGGGCATGTTTGGAACCATATTGTTCTTTCTGTTAATTTGTATCCATCTGACGAAGTTAAGAAGCTTTGGTGTACCATATGTAACTCCCTTTTCCCCCATGCGACCAAGCGACTGGAAGGATCTGTACATCCGAGCTCCTATTTCTCTGATGAAACGAAGACCTGTCATGATGAAAACACAGCAACGCAAACGACGATCATGATGCCCAATACGAAGGAGGAGCTACTGTGTTTAGAAACTCAGATGATAAGATCACAACGAAGCAGGCGGCTGTATTCTTGACCAATACCGTATTGGGCGCAGGGATCTTGACGCTACCGAGAGGTGTAACTGAACAAGTGCAGACTCCTGATGCCTGGCTTTCTGTCCTTATCGGCGGAGGTATTGTTATATTCGTCATCTGGGTCATGGTGAAGTTAAGTCAAAAGTTTCCTGGAAACACCATATATCAATACTCCAGAAGAATTGTAGGCACTGTTCCGGGAGGATTCTTAAGCGTGCTATTAATTATTTACTTTATTATCATAGCCGGATTTGAGATCCGTGTGTTAGCTGAGGTAACCGTATTTTTCCTACTGGAAGGCACACCCATCTGGGCGATTGTGATTCCATTCATCTGGGTAGGGAGTTATTTGGTTTTTGGAGGCATTAATTCCATCGCGCGGCTGTACCAGATTGTACTTCCGATCAGTCTCTTCTTTCTGCTTCTCTGTTTTGTCTTTAGCTTAAGAATTTTTCAAATTGATCATCTTCGTCCCGTATTGAGTGATGGAATTTTCCCCGTCATCAAGGGGCTGAAATCGACTATTCTTGTCTTTGCTGGATGTGAAGTCGTCATGACACTGGTCGCTTTTATGCAGCAGCCCGAAAAAGCATTTAAGGCCATGGCAGCGGGCATCAGTATCCCTTTAGTTTTGTATTTTTTGACTGTAGTTATGGTGATCGGCGGGCTATCAGTAGATTCTACGGTGACAAGTACTTGGCCTACCATTAATTTGATGCGAAGTTTTGAGATCCCCGGATTTCTTTTTGAGCGTCTGGAGTTTCCACTGCTGGTGATCTGGGTGATGCAAATGTTTTGTAATTTCTGCAGTTTTTTCTTCAATGCATCTTTAGGTCTCTCACAAGTGTTTGGTCTCAAATATCGTTATGCGATTTTCGGTTTAATTCCGCTTATCTTTATCTCCACCATGACTCCTATTCGTATGATGGAAGTGTTTAGTCTCGGTGACGCGATTGGATACATGGGGATCATATTATTTTTGATGATACCGGTATTTCTCTCCATCGTATTGATGATCAGGAAGAAGGGATTGAAGCAAAATGTGTAGACGGTCTATCTTATCTGTACTGCTTGCCTCCATTCTTCTGGTCACTCAAGTCGGCTGCTGGAGCAGTAAAGAAGTAGAGGAGCTTAGCATATATACAGGATTGGCTCTGGACCGTGGAGAGCTCACTCCATTGGAACAGGATCTGGAGAAGAAAGGAAGCCGGTACTTCAAGAAAAATAAAATTACGGCCAGTTTACAAATCGTTCCCAAAAAATCATCTGGTGGCCCAAGCCAGCAAGGTGGAGGAGGGGGACAAGAGCCAAACTATAACAACATAACCAGCACAGGAGATTCTTTGCTTGAAATTTTTCGACAGCTCTCTCTCCGTTTGGATCGCCCCGTTATTGGCCACCACCTAAAGGTCATGGTGATTTCTACCGAACTGGCAAAACAACAGACGATGCAGCAATTGATGGATTTTGTGCTTCGTGATAATGATATTCGTCCGAGTTGTTTGGTCTTCTTAAGCAAAGGACGAGCAGCTAATACTTTAGTTACCAAATATAAGGAAGAAGTCCCATCCATTCATATTCTATATATGCTTCGTAACCATTTCAGAACCAGCAAGGTCATGAGAGGGGTCAATTTGTCTGAATTGGATGGGATGATGCATTCCAAAAAAAGCTATATATTGCAAAACATTACTGAGTCCGATGGGGAATTAGAATTTTCAGGTGCTGGCATTATCAAAGGAGATACCGGTCACTGGATCGGTGCTTTGGGACAACAAGACGTGGAGAGTATCGGATGGGTTAAGGGTGATGTCGAGGGCGGAGCTGTCAAAACGTATGATAAGAATAATGAAGCCATAACCTATGAAATTAAATCGGTAAAAAGCAAAATGACGATCAAGATGACCAACGGAAACGACATCTCTTTTCATGTAAAAATTGAATCCAAAGGACGTCTAATTGAAAACTGGGATGAGACAGTGAACCCGACTGAGACGTCAAACATAAAAGAGGCAGAGAAAGAATTTGAAAAACAAGTGACTCTAAGGATTAAGTCCCTTATGCACAAATTACAAGCCGAATACAAAGTCGATGTGGCCGGTTTTGGTGAACGTTTGCATATTGAAAAACCTCAGATTTGGAAAAAAGTAAAAGATGATTGGGATTATAAGTTCAGTAAAATCCCCGTAACCTTCGATGTTAAGCTAACCATTACGGATTTAGGTTCCTCAGCTGAATAGTCAACATCTACTCAAAATTTGTCCTGGAGTCAAAAAAGAACCCCTCTTCTTTAGAAGAGGGGTTTTCCACCACAGTAGATTATTCCAATTTAATCACTCGTTCTTGGGTCAACTCTAATGGGTCAGCTTAAAAACTCAGATTTCCTCTCTTCACCGTGGGAACGTCTGGCAAAATCTATGAATTGGAATTTGTCCAGCCGATGCCTGGATTCGGTATACTGGAACAAGGTGGTGTCTTCCAGATAAACATAGTTACGTACTACAACCACATGAGTATAGTTCTGGAGGTCCATCAGCTTACGGTCTTCTTCATCTGCATCTTCTACAGAAACGACTTTTTTAGCATAACTGATTTGAAGATGGAGTTCCCCCTCCAAATATTCGTAGATAGATTCACGACTAATTTCCTCGGTAAGCACGGGTACAATGTCTGATCGAAAGTAGTCTTTATCCAGTATGACACATTCACCTTCTATTTCACGTGCACGAATGACTTTCCAGACCAAATGCTTGTCTTTGTCAATCTCAAGATGAGTAGCTATGTCATCAGGAACGGGAATCAACTGATTTTCATGAACAATCGTTTGTGATTTTCGCCCAATCCGCTCAGACATTTCTTTGAAACTGACCAATCCCCCTATGGGAAAATCCATCCGTCCTATATCCAGAACAAAAGATCCTTTAGCCTTTATTTTATGGATATACCCATTTTGTGCAAGCAAGTGAAGTGCCTTACGCACGGTCTCACGAGAAGTGTTATACTCCCGGGCCAATTCATTTTCAGAGGGCATTTTCGAACCAGGAGCCAATTCGCCTGTCTGGATTCGTCCCGAGTACTCCTGATAAATTTGCAAAAATATATTCTTAGTCAATTTTCATCACCACGTTTATTGTAGCATTCTTTCACTGACCAAGTTACTAAAATAGGCTAGCAGGATGAATCTGACTTAATTCGTATGGTCTGATGAAGAATTCAAATGAATTCTCATTAAGACATATTGCAAATCGTTCGCCTCGCCCGGTAATTCCTCAACTGATTCAATCATATTCTGCCCATCGGGGACAATAACCGGTGTAATGATGGGATATCCCGATTTCTGGATCAGCTCACGGTCAAATTCCATCAGTAGCTGGCCCTGCTCCACGGTTTGACCTGTCTCCACATGCATGGTGAATCCTTCTCCCTTCAATGACACCGTGTTGATTCCTACATGTACCAGTATCTGTACACCTGTTGGATGCTCCAAAATCAAGGCATGCTTACTTTTCACCATGATGTGAATGACTTTTCCACTGAAAGGGGCAAGAATCCGACCATCCTTCGGTTCCACTGCAATACCTTGCCCCATCTGCCGTTCGGCAAAAGCCGGATCAGGAACCTGCTCCAATGACACCACATGCCCAAGTACCGGAGTCTTTACTTCAAGCACATCCAGTGCAGAATTTCGACGATCCGAACCTTTCCGTACGGGGTCGTTAGCTGGTGTAGGCGGAGCCTGACGGCGCTTACTTAGCAGTTTTCCATACATGAAGGTTAAAGCGAACGGTACAATTAATACGATCGCCATCCCGATGAAGAATACCCCCCAGTTGTTTGGGAAAATGGATAAGAAGCCTGGAATGCCTCCTACACCAATGGAAGAAGCCAACACATGATTTACGGTGAGCAGTATACCTGCGATACCGGAACCGAGCATTCCGAATACAAACGGGTATTTATACCGGATATTCACCCCAAATATGGCAGGCTCGGTTACACCCAGAAACGCAGACACGGAAGAGGTAAGAGCCAATCCTTTTCCCTTTTGCTCCTTCAATACCAACATCATGGCCAGTGCCCCGGCACCCTGAGCGATATTAGACAAGGCCAACATCGGCCATAGGAAGGTTCCACCCTGTGTACCAATTAATTGCACATCCACCGCCAGGAAAGTATGATGCATTCCCGTGATCACGAGCAAGGCGTACAAACCTCCATAAATCAGACCACCCAGCGCAGGAGCCAAATCGAAAACGTATACAAGACCAGTCGTAATCGCATTACCAATCATAAAAGTAACCGGACCGATCACCGTAAATGCAAGAAATCCTGTTACTAATAAGGTAATCGGTGCTACAAGCAACAGCTTAAATGAATCCGCTATCTTTTTATTGAGGAACTTCTCAATTTGTGCAAGCACGTAAGCGGATACTAAAACGGGTAAAACCTGTCCTTGATAACCAATCTTGTTCACTTCCCAGCCAAACAAATCCCAAACCGGAACGGTCCCTTTGGTTACGGCATCCGCATAGCTGTATGCACTTAGTAAATCTGGATGAACCAGAATCAAACCCAGTACAATCCCAAGTAAAGGACTACCGCCAAACCGAACAACGGCCGACCATCCAATCAAGGCAGGTAGAAATGTAAAAGCGGTGCTGGCAATGGTGTTAATGATAGCTGCAAAGTCGGTCCATTGAGGGTAGACCTGAACCAGAGACATTCCTTCGAAAAAGATTCCCTTGCCTGTCAAAATATTATTGATCCCAAGCAATAAGCCTGCAGTCACAATCGCGGGCAAAATCGGAATAAAGATATCTGCCAGCGTCTTGATGGCACGCTGAATTGGATTTTGTTTTTTACTAGCCGCGTTTTTAACATCGTCCTTAGAAGCCCGGCTGCCTCCTGTAATGGAGATCATTTCATCATATACCTTATCCACCAGACCTGGACCAATCACGACCTGATACTGTCCTTGTGAAGAAAATTGGCCTTTGACCAGATCATTTTGTTCGAGTGCATCTTTATCGACCAGCTTATCATCATACAGGGCAAATCGCAGACGAGTTACGCAATGCGTAGAGGCCTCTATGTTGTCTTTACCACCAACGGCTTTTATAATGTCTTCCACCTGTGCTCTTTCAATCGCCATCTAGTCCACTCCCTCGACGTTTGCTCATTTTTAAAGCAGCCACCCCGGCTTATAAATAAATGTACTATCGGGGGACTACTAGACATTTCCATACTATTCACTAAGGTTAACGAATAATCCACATATAGGAAGCATATGGAGTCAAAGAGATCACCTGATTTAGCTGCGGAGTGTGCTGTGTATTACCGATCAAAAGCTCAGCCGCATCCACTCCTTTATTTTCTATAGATGAATAAAATGAATCCGGTATACGGAATTGTACATCTTGTCCGCTAAAGTTAGAGATGACGACCAAAGTCTCTTGTTCATTGCTACGTTGATAGGCATAGACCTGAGGATGAGCTTCATCTAAGCGTTGATAATCCCCATCAGTGATAACCTGTACCGTCTTACGCAGACCAATTAGCTGATGGTAATGGTTGTAGATCGAGTTCGGGTCCTCTAACTGGGACTGAACGTTGATCTGTGGATATCGTTCATCTACCTTAATCCAAGGTGTGCCTGTGGTGAAACCTGCATTATGAGTGTTATCCCACTGCATCGGTGTCCTCGAATTATCACGGGACCGCTCTCGAATGATATCCAACGCTTCCTCTGCGCTTTTGCCTTGCTCCTGCAAGATACGATACATATTCAGCGATTCAACATCACGGAATTCTTCAATATTTGACCACTTCGGATTGGGCATTCCAATCTCTTCACCTTGAAATATATAAGGTGTTCCCTGAAGTCCATGTAGCGTGGTGGCCAGTAGCTTGGCGCTTTCCACATGGTATTCACCATCATCCAAAAAGCGAGAGATCGCTCTTGGCTGATCATGATTGTTAAAAAACAATGCACTCCAGCCGCCACCCTGTTGCATGCCAATCTGCCAATCCGAAAATAGCCTTTTCAGCATTTCAAAATCATAAGGCATGAGTTCCCACTTTTGCCCATTAGGATAATCCACCTTCAAATGATGAAAATTAAAGGTCATGGATAGTTCTTTTCTCTCTGGATTGGAATAACGGATACAGTGATCCAGTGAGGTGGAGGACATCTCCCCTACAGTGACGCTGTTATACTTTGAGAATACTTTTTCATGTAATTCATGAAGGTATTCATGCACATTCGGACCATCCGTATAATACTTACGCCCATCCCCAGGAACTGTACTTCCATCATCGTCCGAGAATTGCTGATCCTTGGAGATCAAATTAATGACATCGAGTCGGAAGCCACTAACTCCCTTCTCTGCCCAAAATTCCAGTACATTAACAACTTCCTGACGGACTCTGGGATTTTCCCAGTTTAAATCCGCCTGCGTCTTATCAAACAGTGTCAAGAAGTATTGATTTGTCGCCTCGTCATACTGCCAAGCTGGCCCACCAAACTTGGAAATCCAGTTATTCGGAGGTCCTCCATCAGGTGCTGGGTCACGCCAGATATAATAGTCCCTGTACTCATTATCCTTAGAAAGCCGCGCCTGCTGAAACCAGACATGTTCTGTGGAAGAATGGTTAACCACGATGTCGATCATCAAGTGCATCTCACGCGCCCGAATTTCCTGGCTCAATTCTTCAAAATCCTGCATTGTTCCATAATCAGGATTAATCCGGCAATAATCGGCTACATCATACCCGTTATCGCGCTGTGGCGAGACATATACAGGCTGCAACCAGATAATATCAACACCCAGTCCTTGCAGATAATCCAACTTTTGTGTCAGACCTCTTATATCACCGGTTCCTTTGCCCGTCGTATCGTTAAAGCTTTTGGGATAAACCTGATAGACGACCGATTTGCGCCACCAGTCCTTATTTTGAGGAATTAAAGCCTTGTTCATTGCTTCCATTCATCCTCATTCCTTTCTTGCGAAATGAAGTAGCGTAAAAGAAATTAATATAACGCTTTCAACTTCTTGTATATACAAGATTAAATCATGTATATACAAGTTGTCAATATACTTTATGTATTAAGGTAATACCCGTTTTACAGCAAAATGATCAGGAAACTTATCCATTCTGTCCGGAGTGTATTCATGAATCTCTGAATGAGCTCTGTTCACACGAAAGAGGCTCCTGCTTATAAGTCAGGAACCTCTCTTTTAAATCGTGAATACGGTATTTATTTAAATCCATATGGATAGTGCACTATAAAGGAGAAATAAGGCCATTATGATATTGAAGGAGCGCTCATACTTATTCAAGAAGCGCTGGAACATGGCGCCGAAAATCGCCCAGCACATGACTGCTGCAAAACCAATACAGGTCAGGAGTAACGAGACCGTAATCATTGTCATATACGACACATCGTACGGCATGACAAACGTTGAAATGACTGTAATACCATATAAAATGATTTTTAAATTGATAAATTGCAGCAGCAGTCCCGATTTGAAGGTATATCCTTCATTGTGGTCATTATCCTCCGAAGTAGATTTGCTCTTTGCTATTTTCACTGCCAGATAAAGCATATACAGACTACCGAGAACATTCATCCAGATTTTAACCCGAGGCAAGAAATGATACAAAGCTAGATTAAAATAGCAAGCTAACAACATAATGGCGAAACAGCCTGCTGTTACTCCCAGTAAGAATGGAAAAGCTCTCTTCAAACCTAACCGCCTGGCACTGTCTAATGACATAATATTATTGGGGCCTGGCGTAAAGCTGGTAACAAGCACATAAGATAAAAATGGAATAAACGGCATGCAACAATCAACTCCAGTGTGTTATAATTGAATAAAATGTGCGTTTTAACGCACATTTGTGCTTCATGATTGTACATCATGTTCTTTATATAGCACAATAGGGAGCGGAAAAATGATGGAGAATATTAATTTAATTTTAAGTAAAAATCTAAAGCATCTAAGAAATGAAAGAAAATTGAGTTTAGATAAATTAGCTGACCTGACAGGGATCAGTAAAACGATGCTCGGTCAGATTGAACGCGGAGAATCTAATCCTTCGATTACAACGGTATGGAAAATTGCGAACGGCTTGAAAATATCATTCACTGCCCTGATTAGCGAACCACCTGCCGATGCCGTCGTCGTTCCTAAAAGCAAAGTACAAGTGCTTGAAGAAAGCAATCACTATCGCTTGTACCCGTTTTTCCCCTATGAAGGAAACAGAAATTTTGAGGTCTATACCGTAGAGATTGAAACAGGCGGGGAACTGAGTTCAGCCCCACACCGTGAGGGTACTGAAGAATTTATAACGGTATTCGAGGGTGAAATGGTGGTAAAAGTCAGCGAAGAAATGTACACGGTGAAAGCCGGAGATTCGATCCGCTTTAAAGCAGACCGTCCGCACATATACTATAATTTAGGAGAAGCACTGGTAAGGATGAATATGATCATTTATTACTCTGTATAGTCCAATTCTTGAAGAGCATATATGTAAAGTCCTTAAATTTAAATGATCCTATTAAAATAAGGGGCTCTTTTAATAGGATCATCGGTACACATATTAAATGATCAGCTTGTATGTTGTTTAGGAGATTACAATTTGCTTAATCACTCGTGCTGGATTCCCAGCTACAACCATATTATCTGGAACATCCTTAGTTACGACTGCTCCTGATGCCACTACGACGTTATTACCTATCGTAACACCGGGATTAATAATCGCTCTGCCGCCAATCCATACATTGTTGCCAATCGTCACAGGTTTCCCATACTCTGGGCCAGCGATTCGTTCAAATGGATCAATGGGGTGAGTCGCTGTATAAATATGGACTCCCGGGGCCAGAAAACAATGATCTCCAATGCGCACCTCACAAACATCCAAAATGGTACAGTCGAAGTTGGCATAGAAATTTTCCCCAACATGGATGTTGTATCCGTAGTCACAGCGTATGTTAGGTTCCATGTTTATATTTTCACCAGTTGATCCGAAAAGCTCCTTAAGTAACTTTTTACGGTACTCACTATCCGCCTCCGTCGTTTGATTAAAGAGACGTACACATCTTCTCGCATACTCTCTTTCACTTGTTAATTGAGGGTCATCAGCTACATACAGCTCCCCATCCAGCATCTTTTGTTTTTCCGTTTTCATAGACATGCGACAATCTCCTTTATATTTTAATCTCATTTCTTTTCTTTCATCGCCACAGGTTGGGCAGCACTCGATATCAAACCAGCAACAATAACGCCAATGAGCACTACTATTAAGGCATGCAAGAGACCCACATGTTCACCTAAAAGCCCTAATCCCGGAGGCCCCACTAAAAACCGATTGTGGCTACGACTCCTACCCGGATAGCTGCACCACGAGGGTCATCTCCGGCAGCTGACAAGCCTACAGGAAAACCAAGTGCAGCTCCAAGCCCCCATAGCAAGATACCCAATCCAGCCATGAGATAATGCTGTCCCCAGATCACTAGAATAATACCAACAGCAGCCAGGACAGCACTTCCCTTCAATACAGGGACGCGGCCGTATTTATCCAGTATAAATCCACCCGTGAAACGTCCAATGGTCATCGCTGCCACAAATAGCCCGTACATATAAGAGCCTGTTAAGGAGTCCACGCCATAGCCATCTACCATCGTTAGCGGCAGCCAGTCATTCGCAGCCCCTTCTGCAAACGCCATTCCGAGCACAATGATACCAATCAATAGGATTCGCCGTTCTTTCCAGACTGCAAGCTGAACCTTGATGTTAGATCCAACCATTTGCCTAGAAACTTCCCTTTCTTTACCTGTATCATGAGGCAAATAACGATACAAATAGAGAGTTACTGCGGCAATCATGGCAGCCATAGCTCCAAAATGAACTACAACAGGTATGTGTAGTGCTGCTGCTCCAGAACCGATGGCAGCTCCTACAAGTGTCCCCATACTAAACGAACCGTGGAAGGCAGGCAAAAGCGTTTTATTCAACTGATTTTCTACCGCAGAACCTTCGACATTAAGAGCTACTTCTGCTGTGCCATAGCCACTACCAAAGATGACCAAACCAACAAACACAATGCTCGTGAGCGAAAATGCAGTTCCCAACCCTACAATGACAAAACCAATCACAATCAAAAGCGCACTTCCCAGAATGACCAACCGTCCACCTATACGAGAAATAACATTGCCGCACTAAGTAGTCCCAATAAGGAACCCGCGGCTAATCCAAAAATAATAATCCCCATTTCGGCAGTCGAGACATGTAAAACATCCCGTATGACAGGCGTGCGGGACACCCAGGAAGCAAATGCTACACCCGGTAAAGCGAATAACAAAAATAAAATATTACGAACTATCCTAGGATTCATGGAGGGTTCTCCTGTCATCGATTAGCTCCTTAGTAATACTTTTTAAAAATCTTTTAATAAGTATTATTATAATATATTATTCTATTCGCATCCAGCACTATTTGTCAAAAATACCTGAGCAGTATGATAAGCTTTTTCTCCATTCCCTAAGTCGCCTCAATCGCTCCAAATGTGGCCTGTTATACCGACGAGTGGCTTTACATTCGCATGTGCCAAGTAAAGGCAGCAGTTAGTCCGGCAGGACCAGTTTGGTATATGTACCTTATATGAACATCTAAATAATAAAAAAAGGAATGCTTCCTTGTCCGCTTACTCAGACTAGAAGTATTCCTTTTATTTTTGATGTTACGCTTGATGGAGCGCTCCAATGCTAAGGCCAAACGCAGCTTCGTGAATCACTTCTCCTGTCGTTGGATGAGCAAAAACGGTTGCGTGATTTGCTGCTCTGTCAGCTCATTGGCAATCGCCAATGTCAGGCTACTGATTAAAGATGATGCATCTGGACCAATGATCGATCCACCCACAATTTTTTGTGACACATTATCCTCAACGGGAACTTGCAGAAGAATTGTCGATTAAGGAGCCAAGTGTAGTTCGGCTGCTACAAAAACTAGAAGCCGAAGGATATTTACTTCGAAGCATTGATGATATAGACAAACGAATGAAACAAATTCAATTATCCGATCTTGGTACGCAGGTTTGTCTTAAGCTTCTGCCGATTGCTGAGAAGTTTATGCAAGACACCATTGCTGGGATCTCTCAAGAAGATCTTCATACCTTTGAGAGTGTGCTTCAGAGAATGGTTGATAACACAACGAAATAACAAATATAGAAAAACGGCCAAGGAAGGTGCTCCTCTTGGTCGTTTTCTTATAAAACACGCATATCATTGCTATTTTACACTCCTATACTTACTGGAAAAGTAGAAGTAAATGGTTAAGTAAGCACAGGAGTAGTAGCACTAGGATATCTTACTGTATATTTTATAAAGAAAGTGCGTAAATGAAATCGCATCTCTAAGATTGACTCGATTCCCAAACAAAAAAGCACACCCCTTAATGGGATGTGCTTTTTTTGTTTTGCTTGGCAACGTCCTACTCTCCCAGGACCCTGCGGTCCAAGTACCATCGGCGCTGGAGGGCTTAACGGTCGTGTTCGGGATGGGTACGTGTGGAACCCCTCCGCTATCGCCACCAAACATGAATT
>NZ_JBLZXB010000008.1:0-218473 GCF_056099025.1 Paenibacillus sp. TSM33 | reverse complement strand
CATGTATTAGGCACGCCGCCAGCGTTCGTCCTGAGCCAGGATCAAACTCTCCATTAAAGACCAACCGAGGTTGGTTATAGAAAGAGCGATTAGCTCATGTTGAAACTGACGAGATAAAATATCTCTTGTTTGATTTTGCGAACAAAATCAGTTTACTCACTCGTTGTTCAGTTTTCAAAGATCAAATTCTTTTTCACTGCGTTTTTCAGCAGCTATAAGATCATACCATGTACATTTCAAAAATGCAAGGGTTATTTTTTCTTTTTTACAAAGATCATTTCACCCTATTTATTCTTTTTTGAAACGGCTGTTTTGTTGTCAGCTCAATTAATATACCATTTTGCTTTGCTGATTACCACAGGTAAATTATACAACTAACTATATACAACGATAACATTTCGGTTTATACCTCCTATTGTGCATTTGGACATCTAGACAGATCGCCACACCGTTCCTCCAAAAATATATTATATTATAAGAAGAGCAATTGAACCTTTTACTTTTAGAATAGGGACCTGTGCAAATTATGAAATGAGGACTTCTCTATTCGTTTTCATGCAAGCTGCTCCCCTCGACATTTAAACACAAAAAAAACGACCATATGGTCGTTTTTTTCTAGTCTATACTCTCTTTGGACGCATCCATAACATGATAGGAAGTAACGCCAGCGCCAGAATCCCCCCCGCATAAGAAAGTATGGAATAGCTTGAATTTGCTACAATCATCCCGGACAGTGCTCCTCCCGAAGCTCCTGCCAAAGCAATAAGTACGTCCACTGATCCCTGTACCTTAGCTTGATTAGATGTTGTCGTCGAATCTACGATCAAAGCGGTTCCGCTAATCAGTCCAAAATTCCACCCTATCCCTAAAAGAGAAAGCGCCACAATAAGCATAACCATCGAATCTGTGGGAGCCAACGCAGCTACTACGCCAGCGAGAAGTAGCGTTACAGCTGAAGCCATCGCCATCGCTATACGACCAATCTTATCGACAAGAATACCCGTAACCAGAGAAGGGAGATACATAGCGCCAATATGAAAACCGATGACTAATCCTACTTCGCCGAGTCCATGACCATGGTGCTTCATATGTACGGGAGTCATCGTCATAATTGCAACCATGACAATTTGAGTTATTATCATGATTAAAGCACCGAGAATAATTCCTTTTTTGCCATCACGAGTAACCTCAAGATCAGAAGACGACTGGCTTCCTTGCGCTGCCTGATTCGCAACCGCTTTGGCCACCAATAAAGGGTCTGGATAAAGGAGTAGCAATAATATTAAGCCTGCTAATGTATAGGCTACAGCCGCTAAAAGAAAAGGTCCCGCTAAACTTGGAACTCCAATGGAAAGCGCAAACTCTCCGGTAACGTTAACTAAGTTGGGACCAGCTACCGCTCCGATCGTTGTAAAGACCATAGCCATACTCGCAGCTGTTGCTTTCTGTTTTGAATTTGCAAGATCTGTACCGGCATAACGAGCCTGCAGATTTGTAGCCGTTCCCGATCCATAAACAAGAAGGGAGACCAAAAGCAGGGTAATACTATTCATAAGAGCTGCAACAACGACACCAATCGCCCCAACTCCCCCTGCAATAAAACCGAGTCCCAACCCCATTCGTCTGCCGAATCTTTGGGAAAATCGACCAACGAGGAGCGCTGCAACTGCTGAACCAAGTGTAAATAGTGCCGTAGGAATCCCCGTGAACTTATCCGTACCCAGCATATCTTGCGCCAACAACGCACCAACGGTTACTCCGGCCGCTAGTCCGGCGCCTCCAAAAATTTGAGAGAAAATGACGGTGATAAGCGTACGACGATACAGTTTTCTTTGCTTATCTGTAGATTCCGCATAGGAATTGATAAGCGCTTGCTTCTTCTGCGAAGCATTTGTCAAATTCATTAAGGCTAACATCCTCCCCTGATTCCCTTCAGAACAGTTATCTATTTTTTCATCAAAAAGTGACGGTCTTATCGGCCCACTCGATAAGCTGCATTTGCAAAACGAAAAGCATTCCAAGCTTCATGATCCTGTCTCCTCGTTAAGAATAAAGTTGTTCCAATCATGCACACTCTTATCCAAGTGTCTAGCTTCGAAACCACGAGCTTGCAACAATGCTATTGCTCTAACCGCCATCAAGCAATACGGGCCTCTGCAATAAGCCACAATCTTCGAGTCGGCTGGCAACAAAGACAACTGCTCTGCTAATTCTTCAATTGGAATGGAAACAGCTCCTGGTATATGAGCAGTTTCATATTCATCTCGCGGCCGCACATCAAGAAGTGTGACCTCCCCTTTTTTCATCCGCATTGCCAATTCTTCCATTGTGACTCCTTCAACATCTGAGAATTGACCCAAAAATTGCTCTTTAATGTGCTGAACTTCAATTAACTGCTTTTCAGACAGGTCATACAGTGAATTTAAAAAATCCAAAACAGAAGAGTCAGAAAGTTCATAATAGACAAAGTTCCCTTGCTTTTTGGATTGAACCAACTTAGCCTGATATAGCGTTTGTAGATGCTGGGAAACATTGGCAACGGACATCGAAGTCATTTTAGATAGAACTTCAACTGATTTGGGTCCTTGTATGAGAATATCAAGAATTTCCAACCTTTTCGGGCTGGACAAGCATTTTCCGATCCGTGCGTATTCGGTGAAAAGCCCATCTTTGAAATCTCGTTCGTTCACTATTAAACACCCCATTCATTAAACTATTCAATTAACTCCTTTAATAATGGAATTATAAGTCTTCCTTTTTTTCATGTCAATTCTGAAATATATTCAGTTTGCACGCAAAAAAGCCAGCTACAAGAGCTGGCCAAAACTCATTTCCCCCCTAACCCAATTTCAAGGGACAGGGAAACTTTATAACAGTATGACATTCGATCCGCCGTATATAAGTAATTCGGCTCTATATATTAGCGAAGCTACTGTACTCTCATCAAGCATCTTTGCTGTTCACATAAATAGCGAGACACAGAACAATACAAATAGAAGCAGCTCATTTGAGTAGTCATTATTCTTCTTCCACTTTCAGACTGATTTCTCCCTGTAACTCCCCATCTGCTGAGGCTTGAAGCAACAGCTCACCAGCCACATCCCCGGATTGTACGATTACAAGACACCTTCCTCTGTGTGTTCGTCTCTCTTTCCCCTTGTAGAGTTCATCGCTGGTGAGATCGCCATTGTCTATCCCAAGGATACGGCCATCACCATGCAGTTCAAAGCTCAACTCAAAATCCCGGTTAGGTACAATGATCCCGCGTTGATCTATAACGGTTACTTCCACATGAGATATCTCATGCCCATCAGCAGGTAGAGTCGCCCGATCAGCCTCCATTTTCAGAGCATAAGGAAGCCCGGCGGTAGTCAGTTCATGTTCACAAACCTGCTGATTCCCATTGCGGCCTATAGCCCGAATTTTGCCTGGTGTATAGGGGAGCTCCCATAAGATTAAATGATTAGGGTAATCAGCCAACTTTCTCTCACCGTATGATTCCTCGTTCACGATCAATTCCACGCTCTCGCAGTTGGTAAAGGTAACCAATCGTATCAGTTTTCCTGCGTATTCTGGAAATGTCCAATGATCTTCCATAGCCGGCGATTTCCAGTGCATCGTCCATGTCGGATTATATTCCGATTTCATGTGCTCATTAAATACGGCTATGTGCACAACTGGCTGATCAGACCAAAGACTTTGCTGGAGATAAGAAACAGGTTTGCGGAACCCACAAGTGTCAATCAGGCCGGAGGACCACCCTTTGGAGGGGTAGCTTGTTTCACCCAAATAGTCGATTCCACTCCAAACAAATTGACCGATCACATAATCATGATTAGCGACATCAAACCAGGGATTCAAGGGCCAATAACCTTTAACCCGGTTATCTTTACCCCGATAATATGGGAATGTCTCTGTTCCAAGGATAAGCGTATCCGGCATAGCCACTCTATAGTGTTCATACCACTGCTCCTGATAGTTCAGCCCCAGCACATCCACTCGTTGGGCCAGCAGCTTGGTATGCTCTACCTTGGCCTCAATCGAACCATCACGCAAGCTGATCGGTGTATTATACGGCTCAAGCGCACAGGTAACAGGCCGGGTTGGATCTTTTTCATGGCAAAAGGCAACGAGTTGCTCCAACATGTTTAGCATGGACGGTTGACCTTGGTTCTCCACTTCATTACCAACGCTCCACATAAAAACACTAGGATGATTCCTGTCTCTAACAAGCATGGCCTCCAGATCCTTTTCCCACCATTCATCATATAAATGCTCGTAGGAAAGAGATTTCCATTTATCAAAAGCCTCATCCACCACCAAGAAACCCATCTGATCACATAAGTCTAATAATTCGGGCGCCATAGGATTATGAGCAAAACGGATTGAGTTGCAGCCCATTTCCTTCAGCTTATCCAGCCTTCTCTTCATTGCTGTATCATGGTAAGCAGCCCCCAGGCAGCCTAAATCATGGTGAATGCACACTCCCTTCAGCTTCAAGCTGCTTCCATTTAGCAATAATCCTTTTTGAGAATCGAGGATCACTTCTCTTATGCCAAAAGGGATACGATAACGATCCACCTCAGTATTGTCGCAATAGATCGTCGTTTGGGCTTCATAGAGCACCGGGTTGTCCGGTGACCATAATTCTGGTTCTAAAACGCGCGTATTTTGCTCTATTCCCTCCGTTTCAGAGCCCGCAAGAGTCACTCGGTTTTCAATTTTTCCTTTTAGTTGTCCCTGTGAATTCAGTATCTCAGTCATAATCGTACACTCTACGGCATGCGCATGGTGATTACTGACCTGGATTTTGGCACTCACCTTGGCTTCATCCAGTGAAATTTCAGGTGTCGTAATGTAAGTCCCCCATTCGGTTATGTGAAGATAATCCGTACAAATCAGCCAGACATTACGATAAATACCAGCCCCCGAATACCATCTGTCAGGTGGGAGAAGCGTATTGTCCACTTTGACGGCAATCACATTCTCCTTATCCCATCGAATATAAGGAGTCAAATCATATTGAAAGCTCACATATCCATAGGGCCGTTTGCCCACAAAATGCCCATTCACCCACACCTCACTATTACTGTGAATACCATCGAATTGTATGTATACGCGCTGTTTTGGAGAGGAGAGCTTCACATTAAAATGCTTTCTGTACCACCCGACAGACCACCTGGGCAAATAAGCTTGATTTCCGCCATACAGCATATATGGATCAAAGGACTTTTCAATACTCCAATCATGAGGGATATGAAGGTTCTGCCAATGCTCATCGTTATAATCCTTCTTCTCAGCACCTGTGTAGTTACCCTCTATAAATTTCCAATCTGTTCTGAATGGCATAGTCACTCTGCTTCCCATTATCTTGCCTCCATTTCATAAAGTGGATGAACGGATATAAACAACAGTGCGGGATGATCATCATAAATAGGTACATACTCGCTTACAATATTGCAAACACGGGGCGGTCCTCAACAAAGTAGACGGGGAGCATTGGAAATTGGGCGGAAAGTGTATCAGCAAGATACTTCATACCAGGTGCTTCACTTTCAGCATGTCCCAGCATGATAAGTGCTTTATTTTGCCCTTGATAAACAGCGTCTTTCACATATTCTGGTGTTTCCCATTCAGGCCCTTCACCAGCAATAATCAGGTCTACATGTTCATGTGAAAATAATGGGATGGTTAGTTCACCACTCCCCCTATATCCGACTAAGATTCCCACTCGTTCACATGGCATGGATGCCTCGCCAGCAACTCGTACATAACGAATATGAAGTTTGGCTTTTATATATTCAGCAATCTCCTTAACTTTCATAGTCGGAATAGCCAAAATGGCGGAAGCAGGCTGCTGTTTTACAACGTAGGCGTGCCAGTCAAGCGCCTGAAGAAGTCCAACCATCACTCCATCCGGTTGATAACGGTGTATGGTGTCATGAAAACGATAAATCCCTATACCTGAATCGGCGACCAGGCGAGATTTGTGCAAATAGACGGGATCATGTAGTAAACATTCCTGCATCCCGTGATGGCTATAATAAATACTTTCATGCGTAATGATAAAATTCGCGCCAAGCGAAATAGCTTGTTCTATCACATATTGCGACGCACAGAAAGCGGTTACAATTCCTTGAATCTCAGTATCCCTGAGCTCTGGGTTAAGCAGATCTACGGTCGTATTGGGTATGTCTATTCCCTTTGTCAGATGATTCACCATCTGCCCCATAGTCATGGTCATACACGTATCCCTCCCCATGAAAGATATGTATCAATTGTACCATTTTATTCTATTATGGGGTCTATTATTTCTAGCAAAATAGCCAGCTCCAAGTGAGCTAGCTGTTTTACGAATGCATCTATTTTTTTTATTTCAGAACTCCCAAAATGGAGTCAATTCGTTCTTTTGCTCCTTGCCAAGATGCCATGACCGGGAACTCATATTGCTCTCTTGCCTTCATATTCCATGGATGAGGAATACAAAGCACCTTCTTCCCCTCCTGCAGTGCAGGCACTAAATTATGAGGACCATCATCAATCAGGAGATCATAGTTAATCAGATTCTTTCGTTTACATGGGAAAAAGTTCTCAATCGGAATGAATGGCATATGTCTTTGAAGCCAATTCCATTTCTCCACGACGGTTTTTGGTTCTGCCGCTGTCACAATAATGACATCAAAAGCATTGCAAAGCTTCTCCATTTCTTCTACGACATACTCGTCATACAGTTCAAGTTCCTCAAACAAACCCGGTCGTCCATAAAATACATCATGTGTGCTTTTGGGATGACGTAGATGATCGGTGTTCCAATCTAACATTTCTTCATAACGAAGCGGATGAGTGGGAAATTCACTATTGTTATGGTATATAGCCCGTTTGACGAGATGACAGATCGTATCGTCCATATCGACTGCTATGATTGGTTTTCTCATCATCTTGCCCCTATCCATTCTGGTAAAAGTATTACGAGAATATCATACAATAATTTAATACCGGGGTGAAGCTTGGCATGAAGCTATACTATCGGTTCCTCACATGACTCCTGATAGCCAACCAAACATATTGTTAGGTTTGTTTACATTCAACAGATTAATTATCAAAATTAGTTAGGTTTAATTTTATTATTTTTAACTAACTCACCATACATATAAATCAATTAAACATATCATAACAGGGAGAAAAATTATAATAAAACCTTTAAAAATCACACTTTAATAAGAAATCTATACAGATATGATCTGAAAACAAAAATAAATTAAAAAAATCAATTGAATAACAAAAACACAAATGGTAGAATAACGAAAAATAACTAATAACAAAAATGAAAGCGCTTTATATTGTGTTTAGCTTACTGCTATTTACATACTTACATACCTACTCCACCTCTACATAGCAGGAAGTTGAATAATATATTTTAGGGAGGAATAAAAGTGAAAGCATTGTTAAGAAAAGCATTATTGTCTGGACTCGCCAGTCTGCTTATCATGATTGGTTTGGGGGGATTCTTCTCCAAGGCGCAAGCTGCTTCAGTTTTTTATGTAAGCGGTACCAAATTGTATGACTCTACAGGCAAACCGTTCGTTATGAGAGGCGTTAATCATGCTCACACTTGGTACAAAAACGATCTTTATACTGCCATCCCAGCCATTTCCAAGACAGGTGCTAATACCGTGCGGATTGTCCTTTCTAACGGAACCCAATACACCAAAGATGACATAAATTCCGTAAAAAATATTATCTCCCTAGTCACAAGTTATAAAATGATTCCTGTACTTGAGGTTCATGACGCTACGGGTAAAGACGACTATGCGTCTTTGGATGCGGCTGTGAATTACTGGATTAGTATAAAAGAGGCCCTGATCGGCAAGGAAGATCGGGTTATCGTGAATATTGCGAACGAATGGTATGGCTCCTGGAATGGAGGCGGTTGGGCAGATGGGTATAAGCAAGCGATTCCCAAGCTGAGAAACGCAGGTATCAAAAATACGCTCATCGTCGATTGTGCTGGTTGGGGGCAATATCCTCAGTCTATCAATGACTTTGGTAAATCTGTATTTGAAGCGGATCAATTGAGAAATACAGTGTTCTCCATCCATATGTATGAGTTCGCTGGTAAAGATGTCCAAACTGTTCGAGCCAATATTGATAACGTTCTGAATCAAGGACTTCCACTCATTATTGGTGAATTTGGCGGTTACCACCAAGGAGCAGATGTCGACGAAACAGAAATTATGAGATACGGCCAATCCAAAGGCGTAGGCTGGTTAGCCTGGTCCTGGTACGGCAATAGCTCCAACCTTTCTTATCTTGATCTTGTAACCGGACCTAATGGCAATCTGACCGATTGGGGTCGCACCGTGGTAGAGAGAGCCAACGGGATCAAAGAAACATCGAAGAAAGCTGGTATCTTCTAAACTATAAGAAAAGAAAATGTAATAGACTCATGGTTGAACCACCATGAGTCTATTACATTTTTATACTTCGTACTAAAAGCACTCGCTGAGCGTCTCTGATCTTACCCTGTTATACGGTGATTTGGATTTCATACACAGGCACAATGCTGACCGTGCCAATGTCCGCAATTCGTTCCTCCGTTGACTCTTTCCAGCCAGCCATGGTCGTATTGCTGTTTAGAACCTTGCCCTTTCGAATTGGAGCAACGTATACGTACATCCCTCGCTCGATAAGCCGATGTTCAAATGATTTTAAACCTATTTCCCATGTCGTATGGTTGCAGAAATTATCGTGAATCAGTTCGCCATCAATAAATGCATAACCGATGTCTCCCGTATAATCGATACGAAGCAAAGCCTCCTTGATCCCATCCAGGGCATTTATTTCGAAATCAAGGACGAATTTACCACTATTCACCCTATTCAGGTTGAAGTGTATTTCTTTCTTAGGGGCTCTTAACCGATACGTTGTAAATAATTCACTTTCTGTTATCTCAAACAACTCTCCACCGGATATGGATGTGATTGAGTCGTCAAAATCCGGGAATACACTCAGTGTTACAGTCTCCTGATCTGTTGATTCCAGTCTTATCTCTGCTCCAGATACAAGTAAATTAGCACTTGTAAAAATAACCCTGTCCCGACCTTGCAGGTTGACCTTCCAAAACTCCAAGCTTTGTTCATCAGTCATCGTGTAGATGGCGACTTTTTGACCACTTTCAGATACCAGGCGGATGACACTCTCTTCCTCTTCAGTAACCCGAATGATCGTATTCCCATCCAATTGTTCTATCGAACCTTTGTCGATTGTGGCACGGATGATATCTTTTGACTCCAATGCATATGTTCCTTTCATCCCATCTGGTACAAAGAAAAAATAATATATTTCTCCATCCTCTTCTATCCTTGTTATCAGCTGTGCTGTTGCATATTTGAGCTTTATTCCATCCAAATTAAGGTTAAATGGCAATATAGCGAAGCTATCCCTTCCTAAGGTCAGTTCACCTTGACTAGGGATTACAATCGTTTCCTCAGGCAGCTCAATGCTTACATTAAAATCGTATAGGTCGTAATTTTCAACATGGTCCTGGAAATTATTTAGAAACAGGTACCCTGACCCGGCACTGGAGCGCACTGCATAACGTAAGGTATCCACATCATAAGGGTCCATTTGGAACGCATTCTCTGGCAAAATAGTCTTCGTCAGAGAGAATTGCTTTTGGAATGTTGAAAGAAAATAATGCTGCAGCTTTGTTCTTCGATATGACTCCCTTAATTGACCGAACTCGCCGATCATGGCATTGAAATCATAGGATATTTTAGGTGTTGCCAGATCGTTCGTGAACGGGTTAATCTTACCTCGTGGATTGGAACCCCCATGATACATATAGTATCCGATCAGGTTACAGCCTTCTGCAACCTTCATGACAGTCATCGCTGGAACACTACGATAGGGAAATGCAAACCGGTATTTATAAAACTGAACCATGCCGCCACCCATTTCGCAGCAAGCGTACGGATAGTCTTCCGGGTCATATAGGGGCTCAAAATTGTAGCTTTTCGGAATCTTGTTATTATGCTTGTCTCGAAAAATGTATTCCGGTGTCGCAGGATGCTCGTCCTTCCCCTCCAAACGTCCCTCTTCATAATAGATCCACGGCCAGTAGGCATACCCGCCCCATAACGGCAGCATATCAGGAACAGGCGTTGTCGCTCCTCCCCATCCTGTACACGTATAGATCGGTGTATTAATCCCTGCTTCGAGTGCTATTTGTTTAAGTTTTAACATATGGGAATTACCGTCACTCCCAGAGTTTAGCCACATATCATTAATTCCTACAGTCAATCCCCACTGAGCAGAGGAATGATGATGCTCGTTTTCGATTTGGGTGCCGATGATCGGCCCACCCTCCTTATATAACAACCCTTGAACCTGAATAATTTAAAGGGCTGATTCATTCATTTCATAGATGATCCCACCTATACCGATCATTTACGGATCAAAGGGCAAAGTCTATACTTAAGTACAAAAAAGGAAGTTTTGTATGCTCCTAACGTTGAATCGAAGACTCAATGCAGCTATGCCGCTAATCACACCCATTAGTATTCTAATTGGCGTCCTGATCGGTACGCCATTGTCCCAATATACCGAGCTTTCTCCCTGGCTGTTTGCCTTCATGACCTTCGCGGGCAGCATCAGCATGGGATTCAAGGATTTTATACATGTGATCAAGCATCCTGGTCCGCTGATCGCCTGTCTGTTTATTCTTCACCTGGCCATGCCGCTTCTCGCCATGATGCTTGGGCACCTGGCTTTCAGTGATGATCCTTATACGATTACTGGACTGATTCTTGGTGCAGCTATCCCTACTGGCATTTCCAGCTTCGTGTGGGTTAATATCTACAAAGGCAATACTGCGCTGACATTGGCGATCATTCTAATTGATACAATTTTGGCCCCGTTCGCTGTGCCAGGCATTATGTCCCTGCTGATCGGAGCGGATGTCCAACTCGACACCTGGGCAATGATGCAGAGCCTGTTCTGGATGATTGTCGTTCCTTCATTAATCGGCATGGTGTTGAACGAATGGACCAAAGGAAAGATTAAGCAAGTGTGGGGGCCTCGGCTGGGCCCGTTTTCCAAGCTGGCTATGGCTCTAGTCGTCATGATTAACGGATCTGTCATCGCACCTTACTTGGTCGACTTTAATCTCAAGCTTGTCGGAGTATGCCTCTTCATCATTATCCTTGCCTCCACTGGATATGCGATTGGTTATCTCATATCATGGCTGATGCGGTGGAATAATGCAGACCGAACGGCGCTGGTCTTTAACGGCGGCATGCGCAATATCAGCGCGGGGGCTGTGCTAGCCATCACCTATTTCCCGGCTCCGGTAGCGCTGCCTGTAGTACTCGGAATGATTTTCCAACAGTCCACAGCATCTCTGGTCGGATTTTTGCTGAGTCGCCGTGACCGCGCCAACGCTAAGAATAAGCACAGTACGCTCTCTGCTTCTTAAAGTCAGAGCGGTTACAATTATTAATAAAAAGAAGCCGCCACATGGCGGCTTCTTTTGTGATTACCTGTATCAATCCTCACTCATGACCTTATTTAGTTTTTCATAAACAGACAACAAGGCCTCTCTTTCTTCTTCAGTTAGGTTTTCAAATAGTTCTCTTCTAAGCTGTCGTCCGTCTTCCTGCGCTTTATTTAGCATTTCGGTCCCCGCGTCAGTTATTTGGAGGTACACAATCCTCCTGTCCTCCTCATTCGCCACTCGGATAACCAGTCCTTTTTTTACAAGCTTTCCAGATAGATGGGTTAATGTCGGAGGAGTTAGCCCCAATAACCTGGCCAGATCAGAAGGACGGCACTTTTCGTAATTATTTAGATACGAAAGAATAAGAATATGTGATATCCCCAGATTCTCATTAAACATTTTATTCCACTTAATTAACAGGTTATTGGTAACCTGGTCCATTGCATGAATCAATGTAAATATATTTTGTTCTTTCATTAATATTCTTAACCTGCTTTCTCAAATGAAGTAATAGCCCCCTATATTGTATAGGGGGCTTGTATAAAAGTCATTCTTTACTGAAAGAAAGTCAGGCATATATCCTTTTCCCAGTAAAGTGAAGCCTAATTTTATTGGGCAGAAAAACCACCATCAATAACAAGCTCCGATCCCGTAATGTATGAAGACTCGTCCGAAGCCAAAAACAAAGCAGCGTTAGCTACATCATCAGGTCGACCAAGTCGCTGCAATGGAGTCGCTTGAATTAAGTGGGTAAGCATTTCTTTAGATGTGCTAAGGGCTTCAGTCATTGGTGTCTCAATAATGCCCGGAAAAAGCGTATTTACACGGACCCCAAACCGGCCAAACGTTGTTGCCGCAGCCTTCGACAAAGCACGTACAGCACCTTTTGAAGCGGAATAATGATTGAATCCCTGACCGATTTGAGCGGTGTAAGAAGAAATATTAATGATAGCGCCGCTCTTTTGGGCAGCCATATACGGGGCTACATGCTTAATACCTGCAAACGGACCATACCCGTTAATCGACATTAATTTATGCCAGTCATTTAGGTCGATATCCTGATATCCTTTCTCAGAAGTTATTCCTGCATTGTTAACCAAAATGTCAATTTTACCGAATTTATTGTTCACTTCTGCGGAAAGAGCCTTCCAATCCTCGTCAGAAGAAACATCCAGTTTCATTCCGTACACATTCGTTTTCTTACTAGCCCGTTCAAGAGCTTGATCATTGATGTCTGCAGCAATAACTACAGCTCCCTCCTCACTGAAGAGGTCAACCATCCCTTCTCCTATCCCTGATCCTCCGCCTGTGATTATAGCAATTTTACCTACCAGTCTATTCATGTTGATATCTCCTTTTATCATTATCAATTTACTCAAAATTTATATATTTAGATATTTTAATTAGATATCTAAATATTAGATGCCTAAATTATATTCCTTTTATACTCAACATACAACTGCTGCTTTATCCCAGCCATATGGTTAGTTGCTATGTAGAAAGGAGTAATATTATCGCTCTCGAATAATAAAAAGCACCGGAGATTTCTCCGGTGCGCAGAGTATCGAGAAACTTTCTCGACAGCTTTTTTTATGTGTTTATATTCTTGTGTTCAGTGATCTTTTCAATTATATTATTTCGATTTTAAAACACTGTCCAATATTAGGAATCTAAAATATTATTTCTGAGTAGAGCGAAGCTTAGGCTTATATACTTAATTTTTTCCGATTAGAAGTTTATTTTTTTCCAATCAGTCTCACATTTTTTTCGTATGTTATAAAACCTTCAGCCGAAAACCTTTTCTCAAGCGCCCTACTAGCCTCATATTTACTACAATCCTTTTCCACATAAATTTCATCTTGTGAAATTAATATAAATATAGAAGTAGATGCATCGTTATTCGCCAAATAGAAACCCAATAATTCGTTGTATTGAGTACTAAAAAACAAACCTATATATTCTACTCTGAGTTTAATATTTTCTTTAGATTCAGCCAATCCTTCATAACTTGCAAATAAATTAAAATCATCCAAATCGTAAATTCTATTCACTGAGATTAACGGATTCATGCCTCTTATATATAAGCCTATAACATTACCATCATCTTTCTCAAGGAAAAGGACATGATCTAATCTCTCATTATCATCCTCATCATGTAAATAAATAATATTAGAGATTTCTTTTTGCTCGAAAAAATAATCAAACTTTTTTGTAAAAGATATTATATAGTTATTCATAGTCGTCCTCACTCTCTAATCAAATCTAATTCTGATTTTAACTTACTTGATAAACGATCTCCTTTTTTATTTAAGAAAGTCAATATCTCGTTTGTTTGTCGATTAACTAAAACAACTGCATCCCCCTTAACAAAAGCGTCTACAGACTCTATTGTTTCCACTACTAGATTAGGAAAGTTACGTATTTCCCCCATGTCGCTTCTACACTCTCATTGGCAGAGTTTTTTATTTCATTGAACACAATTCCGCTTAGTCTCATCCAGGTCTTTCATAAAAGAAAAGGACTTTCCCTATACAGCCCATACTCTTTTTTAGAGCAAAACGATGTGCTTTGTTTAGAAGTCGTTGAGGACGCGGCTTATTATAGTACCAAAACCGCGTTTCTTTGAGGTAGCAGCTAAAACAGCACAGGAGCGATTACAATGTTATCCTGATAGTCATGTTCAAATCATTAAGTCCACTGAAGCTTACAATATTGTGGCTCAAGGAGCCGGTTGTATGGTGTTGGGTTATTTCTTGTCCACGCCTGAGATGAGAACTTGAATCACTCATAACAAAAAAGACGAGCCTATCGACTCATCTTTTGGAAGTGATTGCTTATTTACGTACGACGTCATAGCCTTTATTCTTCAGTAATTGGATGACTCCATGCTCACCCAGATAATGCCCAGCGCCAACAATGATGAGATACTCCGCTTTCTTGTCACTGTTAAGATAGCCCTCAATTTTATTGGCCATGCCAATATTCCGATCAGTCAGCATTGCTTTGTTATATTCAGGGTTAGCAGCCATACTGTTGGTGAATTCAAGCAGTTGCTTGTCATCTCCTGACTTCCACATTTCAGCCAATTGATCCACGTTGTCATCCAGCGTATCATAATTATCCAACGCGGTTTTCAGATTCTTTTCCTGTAGTTCCTGGGAGAAGTTATCGAACATGCCCAGTTGAGATTCGAACGATTCCAGTTCCAAGATCGGTAACTTACGCTTCAGGGCTTTCTGAATAAAATACAGATCAATTCCCGCTTCCGCTTTATATCCTGCCTTTATTGATTTCAGACTGCTGAGCGTCGTCTCAGCAACCCAAGGCTTATATGCATCAAACGCATTTGGCTCCATTCCGTTTTGCTTCAGAATTTCTCCAATCTTCGCATACGTCTCCTTGGATACATGATCCTTCAGTGTCGTGCCATCCTGATACATACCCATTTTCATAATCAATTGTTGCTGCTCTTCATCTGCTGCTTTGCTGATGTCGATCTCTACCCCCAAATAATCGGCTTCAGCAAAAGCCTTCTCAAACTCCGAACGCAGGGGATAGAAACTGTCATCCGCAATGTGGATCGAACCGACTAAATAAACGGTATTCCCTTTATTCTCAACTTCCCACATAAATCCTCGAGCATTTGCATTGCTTATTGGGGAGACCAGAAGCACAGTGCGGGATTTATGATCCCATTGAACATCGTAGCCTGCGGCGTCACCGAGCACCCGAATCGGTGCATACGTCACACCGTTGATGAGTTTAGTTTTACTCTTCAGTGTAATTTTCTTTCCATCAACAACAATATCAATAGCTCCGCTTTGTACATGGGTCAGCTCCATGTCCAGCGATTGCAGAGTTTTTTTCAGCGGAACCATAGTTGTACCTTGTTCCACAACAGGTGCATTCATTGCAAACTCGACGTTTTCGTTATTAACCTTTAATGAAGGTTGCTGTGGAGCAGCGATTGCCGGAGCAGTTGTTGCAAGCATGCCTGCCGAAACAATAAGGGATAAGAGTGTTCTTTTCCAATTTTTCATGTTGAGTTCTCCTACACCTAAATTTATTAAATCTTGTAAGCCTTCATCGCTTTTCTTAGCTCTTTGAACGAAGGTCGTTTGCCATACATTAAGACACCCGTACGGTAGATCTTGGCGGCCAGCCAGCCAAATAATAGGATGGAAGCAACTAGAATGGCTAGTGACAGCCAAATTTCCAGCAGACTCGCCCGTTCCAGCCCGATGCGTAGCAGCATGACGGTCGGAGAAAAGAACGGAATGTATCCGGCCACCTTAATGAAAATCGTATCAGGTGCGGCAATATTGAAGATCCCGATGTAAAAGGCTGCGAGTGACAGCACGGTAATCGGCATGATTGCCTGCCCCAACTCTTCGGTACGGCTAACAATGGAGCCCACCGCGGCGAACAATACTGCATACAGAAAGTAGCCAAGGATGTAAAACACCAGTCCATATCCCAGCACTGCCATATTCAGCTGAGACAGATCCAATCCGACCGAGCCAAGAATGACATTATTATGCGGCAGCATGAGGTTGGCGAACATAACGGCTGCGAAAACGGCAATTTGCAGCAGTCCCACAAGAAAGATACCGATAATCTTCCCAAACATTTGGGTCAACGGCGAAACACTTGTGATGAGAATCTCCATGATCCGTGAGCTTTTTTCCGATGTTACTTCTGAGGCAATCATATTCCCTGTCATCATGGAGGAGGTGAAGAATAAAATCATCAGTACATAGACCAAACCATAGTTAATCATAGAGGTCGCTTTTTCCTCTGTCCCCGTAGCTCCCCCTGCTTCAGAAGGACTGTCTGCTTTCCTACTATCCACCAATACAGGTGTACTAATTTCACGGATTTGGTCACCGGTCAGCGATTTGTCTCCCATAATAGCCTTGACCTTTGCTTCCTGAAGTCCTGTTTGCACCAATGTAATGACAGCCGGAGACGGCTCTTTTTCTACAGAGACGTACTCCACTTTGGGAAATGTGTCTCCCTTAGCGGCAGGCTCCGTAAACTGCACGTAACCTTGCAGCTTCCCATTTTTTAGGTCTTGCTGCATTGCCGGTGCTTGTACGCTGTCATAACGTACCCAGATGGCTGCCGGGTTGGACTGCTCCTTGGTGAATCGCTCCAGCTGAGTTGCCACTTCTGTCTGGTTGCCGGCAATCAGACCCAAGCGTTGATGCTCGGCTGCCGTTGTGCTGGAACCCCCTTCTGCCCCTCCTCCTTTAAACAAAGAAATCAAATACGGCAGATTCATGCCCAGCGTAATGAGCAAGGCCAATACCAGTGTCGTAATGATAAAGGATTTGGTCCTCGCCTTCTGACGAAACGTAAAACCGATTACCGTACCCAGTCTATTCATGGGAATCTCCCACCTCTCTTATGAAAATCTCGTTGAGCGTAGGTTCCTTGATCTCAAAATGCTCCACATCCGTTTGCTTCAACGCTGTTTGCAAAATTAACTTCGCCGCATCCGGCTGCTCAATGTGCAGCATCCAGCCACGATCCATATGCTCTACACGGCGAACGCCGGGCAGTTGTTCTAGTCCGTTCACTTCACCTGTAGTGATGAGGCGAACTTTTTCACGTGGGTAACGGCCCTTAATCTCTTGAACACTTCCCTGCACTACGGTATTCGAGCGATGCAAAATCGTAATATGTCGGCACAGTTCCTCTACATGCTCCATGCGGTGGGTTGAAAATAAAATCGCTGCCCCCTCATCCCGCAAATCCTTCACCGTATCCTTAAGCAATTCGACGTTCACCGGGTCTAGTCCACTGAAGGCCTCGTCCAAAATGAGCAGCTTCGGGCGATGCACGACCGCGGCAATAAAGCCCATTTTTTGCTGATTTCCCTTGGATAACTCCTCAATCCGCTTGTCGTAATATTCCGGCACTCCAAAGCGCTCCAGCCAGTAGCGTAGACTTTTGTCCGCCTCCTTGGCCGACATTCCGCGTAGCCTGCCCAAATAGTTAATCTGCTCGCTGACCTTCACTTTGGGGTACAGTCCACGCTCCTCGGGCAAATAGCCCATCGTCCGCTGAAGCTCCTTGCTGTATGGCTTGCCTTCATATTGGATGCTTCCCCCGTCAGGGTAAATCAGGCCGAGCACCATGCGCATCGTTGTTGTTTTGCCTGCTCCATTGCCTCCCAGCAGTCCATAAATCTCCCCGCCGTTCACATTCAGCGATATTCCATTTACCGCCGTATGATTTCCATATTGCTTTACGACCTTTTCCAATTCCAACATGCTCATGATTGCTCTATCCCTTCCTTCTTCATGAATGTCTCTGCATCCGCAGATAGTTGTCCCGCAGACCAATGTACTAAAATATCATCCAGCTCCAGACGGCGCACACGGATGGGGCGAATACCCGCTTGTTCCAATATGGCACTGGTCTCTCCGGCTGCCAGCGTTACAATTCGTTGCAGATTCCCTTCACTCTCCGTCTCTACAACCCCCGGGAGCTCCGATGCCTCCTCTGGTGTACCTTCAAACCACATTTCCTTGCTATTTTCGAGCAGATAGTCTTTTTCCAGCTTGCCAAGCAGCCTGCCATCATGCATCAAGACAATATAATCCGCCAAACGTTTGATCTCGTCCATGATATGAGTAGCAATAATGATCGTCGTTTTGCCGTTCTCCATACAATCCCGCAGTTCCTCCAGCATGATCTTCCAGGCAAAAGGGTCTAGACCCGATGAAGGCTCATCCAGCAGCAACATACGAGGGTGCGGTGCCAAGGCAGCAGCCAGTTCAAACTTCCGGCGCTGTCCCTTGGACATACGCGATAATTTCGTGTGTGCTGGAACCTGAAAGCGGTCCATTAGACGCTGAAAACGCGCTTCATCCCAGCCGGGATACCACAATGCTCGAAAAGCCGCTGCTGCTTCTGCCGTTAATCGATCCTCCTCGCGAGCCGGCTGCTCCGGCAGATACCCAACCCATTGTCGTGTACCTGCCGGCATGCCGTCTGGATACGCTTGACCGAACCAACGAATCTCACCCGAATCTGGATGAATAAGCTGAGTCAGCAAATGAATCAATGTGCTTTTCCCCGATCCGTTATGTCCAGCCAAAGCGACCACATACCCTGGCTCAACCGTTAAATTAATCGGTCCAATTTTCCGGTCACCCCGGGTTTTATAGACCTGGCTCATTTCAATAATTGGTGTTCTCCTCTGTATTTCCATAGGAACTTCCACATGATTGTTCACGGCTGTCACTCCTTCTCCTGGACTTCATACCTTCTTTTCACCATTTCTGCGAAAAGGTCTAATAATTCCTGCTCTGTCATCTGTACAGCGAGGCCTGTGGCAATCGCTGTTTCCAATGCCTCGGTCACCGCTTTAAGGCGATAACCTGAGCGCATATCATCCTCAACCAGAGCGACGAAGGTGCCCGTTCCCTGCCGGGTACGAAGCAAGCCTTCGTTCTCCAAATCCTGATAGACCCGCCGGACGGTGATTACACTGCAACGGAGTGTCCCCGCAAACTCACGAATGGAGGGAAGCAGCGTTCCCGCTGCAATCTGTCCGGTTACAATGAGTGAACGGAGCTGCTTTTCAATCTGTGCATACAGCGGTTCCGCGCTATTCTCATCAATTTGCACTGGAATATTCACCTGCTCTCCCCCCCTTTTTAGTTATTTTTGTATACATACGACTAAGTTAAGTCCCGTTTCATGAGCTTACGCTGTGTCACCCGGTAGGAGGCGAACATAGCCAGAACTCCTGCTAGCAATACTCCCCACATTACTGGGGACAACAGCATCCATTCCTTACTGTAAGATGCCGTTATCGATACCAGATTGGCCCCGCATACTCGAACTATAATCGTAACCATCCCGCACATTAGCATGATGACAACGGATAGCCAGAAGTATTCTTTTCCTTTTTTCAGAAATTCCAAATGAATATAAATAGCTTGAATGAGCATTCCGTAGCCTATCCAGGTCAGAGCAAACGATACAAAGAAACCTGTGCTGGCATATACCCGAAGCGTACCTGACAATGTAAACAAAAGAGCAAAAAATATCACACTATTCACAACAAACGCCAACACCGCCTGTTGAATTCGACTCATAATCACCGCTTTCATCGGTATAGGCAACGTGCGGAAAAAGGCTAACATGTGTGTATAAGAATCTTCCTGCAAATATTTGAACGCTCGACGGTTATAAACGTACCCTAAGAACGGAATCAACACTAGCATGATGAAATCAGCTACTGGACTTAAGGCTGCATGCTCACCCCATTGCACACTTACCGCAAAACTCATGGTAAATCCCAAATACGCAATAAACAGCAACGTCCATAGTGCTGCATATGGGTTCTTGCGAAAATCCTGACGGGTAATCATCCATGCCTGCTTCATGATTGTCATTTTCTTATCCTGATCCCTTCTGCACTGTCTGTATAATAACGACCTCGTTCGCTCTTCATTCGAAGTGTGATAACAGTGTTCAGTGTTATTACTGTATATATCTTTATACACAATATACAAACCAAGATTTACCTTTGTCAACCACCTCAACAAAATTGTGCGTACAATCACAATAGCTCGTCAGGACCTATGCTACTCTGTAAATGAAAAACGTTCTCAATCGAGGGGATGAACAAATGGATAAAATACTGCATTGGGATGAGTCCATATTTAACCTTGTTAATCGTTATCCTGAAGTGCAGGACATTATGGTAGAACTGGGTTTTCACGATATCGCTAAGCCCGGCATGCTCCAAACCGCAGGACGTTTTATGACACTGTCCAAGGGAATTGCGTTGAAGAAAATAGATATGGAAACTGTGCAGCAGACGTTTATGCAACATGGTTTTACCATTCAAAAATAAAGGGGTTAACGATCATGAGCGAGCTAATTAACAACCGTGAACATACAGCACAGGAATTAACGGAACGTCAGCGAACACTGAAGGAAATTATAAAAGAACTACATGCCGGGAAAAGCGTGGAGGAAGTCAAAGCGCGTTTTGCAGAGGCTGTTGGTGGAGTAAGCGTGGCGGAGATTTCAGCGATGGAACATGCATTGATGACCGAGGAGGGAATTCCGGTGTCGGAAGTCCAACGTCTCTGTTCCGTTCACACGTCGATATTCAAGGGCTCTATTGAGGATATTCACCGTCCATCGGGACCTGAAGAACAACCGGGACATCCTGTTCACACCTTCAAGCTGGAAAATCGTGAGATCGAACGACTGGTCAACTTTAAGCTGGCCCTCCATGCAGAGCAATTTCAAAAGGAAGACAGCCCCAAGGTTATTTACAAGCTGCTTGAAGATTTAAGTCTGCTGATGGATGTCGACAAGCACTATAGCCGCAAAGAAAATCTGGTCTTCCCTTATCTGGAACGCTATGGGATCTTTGGTCCAACCAAAGTGATGTGGGGGGTGGACGACGGCATTCGCGCCGCAATCAAGGATGCGAAGAAGCTGCTCGCCGAATATAACGGAGATCGTGAGCAGATCGGGAAGGCACTTGCCCATATCATGAGCGAAGTGAATGAAATGATATTCAAGGAAGAGAATATTTTGCTGCCGATGGCACTCAGTAAGCTAACCGAGGATGAATGGCTGAAAATAGCCCGGGAAAGCGAGGAAATCGGGTTCTGCCTGACCGCTCCTGAGCGTGAATGGATACCTGAACGGGCAAAGGAACCCGTAGAAGCCCTTGAGCAAACAGAAGACACTTCCACATCTGGTACTCCGCAAGGGTTCATACGATTCGAGACAGGGATTGTATCTGTACAACAATTGGAGCTGCTGTTGAATCATCTGCCTGTGGATCTGACCTTTATCGATGAAAATGATGTTGTTCGCTATTTCTCTCACGGTAAAGAACGAATCTTTGCCCGCACAAAGGCTGTTATTGGTCGTACCGTGCAAAATTGCCATCCGCCGCAAAGCGTGCATGTCGTTGAGAAACTGCTGGAAGATTTTAAGGCAGGCCGCAAGGATGTTGAAGATTTTTGGATTCCAATCAAGGACAAATTTGTCTACATCCGTTATTTTGCCGTTCGTGATACCGAAGGACGCTATCTGGGAACACTGGAATTCACGCAGAATATCGCGCCAATACGCGCCTTGGAAGGACAAAAGCGTATTCTATCAGAATAGCAACCAGCCATAAGCCACCATGTTCAGATTTTTGCCGCCCATATTTATAATATGCTGTTCTACTACAGGCTTGGCCCCGAGCTTTTCATAAAAAGTACACGCTGGATTATCTGCCAGCACCCACACCATGACAGAGTGAATATCCATACTATTAAAGTGTTGAAGCAAACGCAAAAATAGTCTCTTGCCGAGCCCTAGACTATGGTATTCACTCAAAACATAAAGAGCCGTTATCTCTCCCCCGTATGGGGGATATTCCCCTGACTTTTCTGGACCTCCGCTCACAAATCCGATCATTTCCCCCTTCTCATTTTCAGCCACATATACAAGATGACCGTCTTCAGTAGATAGATTCGCATTCCACAATTCTGTTCTTTGCTCATAGGAAAGCCGTTCCAGAACCTCGGCAGGCATGATATCTTTGTAGGTCGTTCTCCAGCAGTCTACGTGCACTTTGGCGATGTCTTCGGCATCTGATATCGTCGCTTCCCTGATCATCATGTGGGTTCCACTCCTAGTTTCCAAATATATGCCTCCTATTATATCGACGATCCGAATCTCGATCTATGATCTATAACAAGAGGCTCATTGTTTGGCGAAGTGGGCAAGCCATCCTAAAAAAACTACCAAGAGAGCCTTGTGCACACAACCCGCACATTGGACTCCCTATGGCACAACACTCTTTACGAGGTCAAAATATAAGGACCGTTTTTTGTAATCGCAATGGTGTGCTCGTATTGAGCGCCCCAACTGCCGTCTGCTGTGCTGATGGTCCAACCATCATCTCCCCAGAGCACCGCGCCTTCGGGTCCGAGGGTAAATACCGGCTCAATGGTAATCACCATCCCTTCGCGCAGCGGCAATCCCGTTCTAGCACGGCCGTAGTGGAGAACGTCCGGCGGTTCATGCATTTGGCGGCCGATCCCGTGCCCGATTAGAGATTTGACGTTACCGTACCGTCGCCATCTTACCGCTTTTTCCACCGCATGCCCGATATCCCCTAAGGTCCTGCCAGGACGGGCAACCTCGATGCCCTGCATCAGCGCCTTATGGGTCTGTCGCAACAGCCTTGCTACCGGTCGACTGATGTTGCCCACTGCATAGGTCCACCCCCGGTCAGCCAGCCACCCGTCCTTATTGACCACAATGTCGATGGTCACAATATCCCCATCATGGAGCACACGCTCTGAGGGAAAGCCATGACATACCACTTCATTGACCGAAGCGCAGGTAGCATAAGGGAATCCCTTATAGCCCTTTTGTTCAGGCGTAGCTCCACGCTTGTTTAGAAATTGCTCCACCCAAGCATCAATTTCAAGCGTTGTGATTCCCGGAAGAATACGACTTTCCAGCGCACGATGGCAATCTGCCAAAATACGTCCGGCCTCCCTCATGTAGCCGATTTCCTCCGGTGTTCGTATCGCTATTTCTATTGGAATCCGCCTCCTTTGAGCATACAAATTCACTAAACCTATCCCATTGTATGCAGGACGGACACAAAAAAACCGCCTCCTCTATGGATAGACGGTTTATAAAAGTCGTATTTCTAGTTGTTCGGGTAAGCAAGCCTTTTAAGATACTGAAGAATTGATGCGGCCGAGTTCGTTTTCCACCACCATGGTCAACTCTTCCTCATACCCTCCTGTTATCCGGTATTTTCGCACATATTCCTTTACAAATTTTTTGGGATCCTTAGGCCGGAAAATTCGAGTCATTTCCCGCAGACTTTCCTTAACTTCATTGTGACCTTTCGTTGCCATGTAACTCCCTCCCAAAACGTTGAAAATAAGTGCTCCGTTGAAGAGAATGCCGAAAAGTATTGATGTACTTATGCAGTGAAGTAGTATGTCTAATGCAGCTTAGGTCGGGAATGCCTTATGGAAGGCACGTACCTGACACTATTATTAACCGATTTTCTATTGGCTGAATCACTACCCCATTATACCATATTCAGATACAGCTTTCAGCTTTCCAGTAAATTTACATTGATTTTACCTATCTTTTACGCTTCATATCATTTGTAATTCCCAATTAGCTGCTGCATAGAGGTATACCTTATTTATCGGCTTTTGGAGCGTATGTGTTTGGGGTAAAATAAATAAACATAACAAGGGGGGAAAAGGATGAGCCGTTATGCTCCGCTGTTCACTGCACCTGTTGCCCGTCTGTCTGCGCTGAGCCTCGGAACTTGTGAAGAGGAGGGCATCAATGCCTCCCTACTTGATCAGGCAGACCACGAAATCCGAGCCAAATTTCCGAAAATGCACAGCTTCCTGCTGCTTCGTCACGGCAAGCTGATCTGGGAACGCTACTACAACGGTCATGAAGCCAGCTCGCTGAACGATTTGCGTTCTGCGACCAAAAGCTTCACTTCCACACTCGTCGGTATTGCTATGGCACGCGGGGATATGCCCGGACCAGAGACGGCTGTTCATCAGCTGTTGTCTGAGTATTTACCCCGGCGGGAGGAAAAACTGCTAGAACGGATTACGATTCGTCATCTGTTGACCATGGCATCCGGCTTGTATTGGCAGACGGGCAAAAAGCTCGGTGAAGCCTTTATCCACCGTTTTCATCGCAGCAAAAGCTGGCCGTCCTTTGCCCTACGCTTACCTGTACAGGAGGATCAAATCGGGGTATTCCAATATCGCAGTGTTGATTCGCATCTGTTGTCCGTGCTGCTGACCCGTTGCTGTGGGATTGACGCATATACGTACGCGCTCCAGCATTTATTCGAACCATTAGGCTTCGGGAGAAGTGGTTGGGCACAAGATCCAGAGGGCTACACCATGGGCCACATCGGACTATATTTGACGTCGCGAGACATGGCTAAATTCGGCGATTGCTGCCTTCATCAAGGCATCTGGAATGGAAGAGAATTGATTCCAGCCGATTGGCTGCATCAGGCGACGCAGCGACAGATTGAAGGCTATCCAGAATTCGGAGATTACGGATTCCAATGGTGGACTGGACGACTCCACGGCATTGACTATGCGTGTGCACACGGACATGGAGGACAGCAAATTTATCTGTTACCGGAAGCGAATGCAGTCGTGGTATTTACAGCAGACAGCAAGGTGAGCCGTTGGAAAAATCCGCGGACACTGTTAGAGCGTTTCGTTTTGCCAGCCGTATCCTCCCTCAACTTAGAACGTTCCTGAAATGAGCTACATGTGCTTATTGAATATAGGGGGCTAAAACAATCATGGAAGTCTCAACACCGAAAATTCTAATATTATACGCCAGCTACGGGGAAGGCCATGTGCAGGCCGCCCGGGCAATCATGGAAAGTCTGCGAAGACTCGGACACTGCGAGGTACAACTACTCGACCTGATGGCTGAATCTCATCCATGGTTGAATGGGCTGACCAAATTTGTATATATGCAAAGCTTCAAAACCATTCCACAGCTTTACGGCTGGGTGTATAACATCACGCGCGGTATGCAGGCTAAATCAGCATTTGGTCATGTGTTGCATTCATTCGGAATGCGTCAACTTGCTCTCACACTGAAAAAGGAATTACCGGATCTCGTGATCCATACGTTCCCGCAGCTCGCTCTTCCAGCGTTACGCCGCAAAATGGGGATGAATTTGCCTATTGTCAACGTGGTTACAGACTTTGACCTGCATGGGCGCTGGCTACACCCCGATATTGACCGCTACTATGTAGCTACTGAGGATCTGCAGCAGGAGGCCGCACAGCGGGGAATACCTATCGAACGTATTGCCGCTACTGGGATTCCGATTCACGCTTCTTTTTATAACCTATCTGTCAACGAACCCCCTGATCAGCAACAGGTAATCCCACCGTTACGGGCTGAGACAACCACGCTGCTGATTATGGCGGGTGCATATGGTGTGTTATCCGGCATACTGGATATCTGTCATCATTTAAGCCAGCTGCCGCAGCTGCGATTGCTAATCGTCTGTGGACGCAACCAACAGCTAAAAGCAGAATTGGATGCGCTGTATGCAGACAACCCGGACATCTACACCTATGGATTTGTGGACTACGTTCCAGCACTTATGCGAGCAAGCAGCCTGGTGATTACAAAGCCCGGCGGTATCACGCTCTCGGAAAGCATCGCATCCGGTTTGCCTATCCTGGTATTCAAGCCCGTACCCGGTCAGGAGCTAAATAATGCCCTGTATTTGCAGCAAAAAGGAGCTGCCCGCATTGCTCGCACAACGGAGGAACTGATTCAACATTGTCTGGATCTGATCTCCACGCCCTCCCTTGCTAAGGAAATGAAGCAGGCGATTGAGTTACTTCGCAAACCTCATCCCGCAGACCTGATTGCCGAGGATATTTTACAGCAGCTTGTGGATAAAAGAACCTCCGTCCGGACAAATTAACGAAGAATAAGCCAGACGGAGGGGATACCAATGGAACGCAAAGGTAAGGATCTACTCCCACTAACGGGTGAAAAGGTAGAAGTGGATGGTATTTATGTTGATGAGGATGGACATGAGCAGCATTTGCACAGGGGCCAGCACTTTCCCGCTGATGTTGTTTTGGGTACTTCTGAGTGGAAAATGACCGAATATGCCTTTGATAACCATCACGAAGGACGTACCGATAAACGACTTATCCCCAAAGAGGATGACAAGAATAAGATGGGTAAAATCACACACCCGCGCCGTCATTTAAAAACTGGTGACCGATAATTACGGAAGTATATCCACAATTACTACCAATATGTTGATAGTTTGTGGACAAACTGTGTGCAAACTATGAATTATTGTAATATTGTCTACAGTTTGTGCACAAGTTGTGTATAAACCACGTTGTTTTTGTGGATAAACACTAGTATGCGGTGGATAAAGTGCGTACAACATGTGCAAAACATGTGCATAAACGTTTAAAAGGCTGAACGAATCCTTTTCGTTCAGCCTTTTTCGTATTTTTATACACATTTTCTAGTTCGCAAATAGCGCATGGAGGAGTGTAAAATGGAAACGGGGACGAACAGAGCCAAAAGAGGAATTCGCGAAATGTAAAAAGGCTGAGTCATCATGGACGTGATGAAAGCGGAACAGGAATGCAGGAACGCGAATATAGAAGTATCTAGCGAAAATCGTTGACCAAAATTTGGAGTAGAGGTGATCCGAATGGCATCTATTAAAATCCTTTCTCTTAATGTCGGCTTGCCCAAGCAGATCCGGTTTAATCAGAAGGATGTTTCTACGGGAATATTCAAGTCGGCCACAGATGAATATCTGTATTTATCTTATCTAAACTTCGAGGGGGATGGGCAGGGCGATCTAGTTCATCACGGAGGGCACGATAAAGCTGTATGCGTCTATCCCTACGAGCACTACCCGTTCTGGGAAAATGAATTGCGGAGTCCGCTCGATTACGGCGCATTCGGTGAAAATTTAACGATAAAGGGTTTGCTAGAATCCGACGTTTGCATTGGAGACGTCTTTAAGCTTGGCAAAGCTATCGTTCAAGTTAGCCAGCCGAGACAGCCTTGCTACAAGTTGTCCATCAAGTACGGCGTACCGGACATGCCCTTGAAGGTACAGCAAACAGGCTACACGGGATTCTACTTCCGCGTTCTGGAAGAGGGAGTTGTCTCTAAAGCCGACGGACTATCCCTCCTTCATCGCCATCCGAAAGCAATTACGGTTTCATTTGCCAATCGAATTATGCATCAAGAGAAGGATCATATCGAGGGCATTAAACAAATTCTCGAAGTGGAAGAATTGTCCGTAAACTGGAGAAATACGTTTCTAAAACGTTTGGCGGGAACCGAAACGGATTCTCGGGAAAGACTATCAGGCAATTCGTAAGGTGGAAGTGGTTCAATGAGTTAGTATGTTTTGTGTAGAGTTAACTTTTTTACCGAGATCGGGCATATCCTTCAATCCTGTCCTCATAGCTTGTATAGTACGGAGACTTAGCTTGAATCATTAATAAAGGAGGATATGCCTGACATGTCAGTCTATAAGTCTTCCACAGGATTGGATGAAAATATAGCAGCTGTCCTGTGCTATTTGTTCGCATTTATTGGAGCGCTGGCCTTTGTCATGCTGGAAAAGAAAAGCCGATTCGTATTATTTCACGCACTGCAATCCATACTTCTTTTTGTAGCCCTCATGATCGGGCATGTGCTGGTCGGATTCATTCCGCTACTCGGTCCTTTGCTCGCTTCCCTGCTAACGCTGGCAAGCCTTGCCATGTGGATTATCTTGTTAATTCGTGCGGGACAAGGAAAGTGGCTCAAGCTTCCCTGGATAGGCGATCTGGCTCTTCATCAAGCCCGGCAGTTATAAAGACAGCAAAAAACCTTGATCCTAAACAAGGATTCAAGGTTTTTCCGTTTGGGCAGTTCATTCTTTTACGCTTGCTTCTTCTGTCCTTATATGAATGTGTCCTAGCTTATCTGGATTAACCATTAAATAAAAATTCTGAATATGCTCCCCGTCCGGTGCCAGTCTGAGACACAAGGTCTCTCTCACTTCACCGTCTTTCAGAAATGCCAGCTGAACCTCACCATTGATGACCGTGTGGACCACATCTCTTTCTCGTAAAACAGTTAATACCCGACGAGAGGTCAACAGGGCGAGAACGCCTTTGCGTACAACCATCGGTCTCATCACCGTATGCACATTACCTCCACCATCTGACACGAATACAGGTTGTTCAGCCAGTAGTTCCAGCATAGCAGTCACATCGTAGGCGAGAAAAGCAGTTGTAAAACGTTCCAGCAGTTTTACCCGGGAAGAGTTATTTATACTAGGACTGTTTGGAGCTTCAGGAGCAGATTCTCCGGAAGATAGAATACGGCGGGAGCGACTGAACAACTGACGACAGTTGCTCTCGGACTTGCCCAGTAATTCCGCAATATCTTTATAATCATATTGAAAAGCTTCTCTCAGCACAAAAACAGCCCGCTCTATCGGCTTTAGTTGCTCCAGCAGAACCAGAAATGCGTAAGATATCATATCTTTGCGTTCTAACCAATCGGCAGGAAGATCCGCGCTCTCACCCAGCGGCTCCGGCAGCCACTGTCCTACATACGTCTCTCTTTGCTTGCGCGCAGAATTCAGCAGATTCAAGCACCGATTCATCGTCATTTTGGCTACATAGGCTCTGGGGTTCTGTATGTCATTCAGGGGCTTATGCTCCAGCTCGACAAAGCAGTCTTGAACGACATCCTCGGCATCCGTCACCGTTCCAAGCATGCGATAAGCAATGGCAAAAGAATATTTGCGATATTTCTGATACAGCTCCTCCAGACTTACATCCACCGATTCTTGTTCAATTCCGTATTCTTTGCCAGACAAAACATAGCCCCCATTCATTAAAGACTGCCTGGATACATTCCGGTCGCTATGGCAATCCGGTTCCAGCTGTTGATCACATTAATTGCGGTAATCAAATCTACGTACTCTTCCTCTGTAAAATGTTCTCTGACCCGATTATACAAGTCTGTAGGTACCCCTTGCTCTGAGATATGAGTGACCGCTTCGGCTAATTCAAGCATAGCACGTTCTTTTTCCGTGAACAAAGGAACCTCCCGCCATAAAGCAAGCTGCAAAATATGGTCAGCATAATCGCCTAGTTTTAGCAAATCCTTTGCATGCATATCAAGACAATAGGAACAGCCATTGATTTGGGATACTCTAATTTTCAATAGTTCGTACAATACTTTGTCTGTAAAACGGCCGGAAATATATTTTTCCATCTCCATCATTGCCTTGAATGTACTAGGACTCACTGCTCTGTGATTAAATCTTAAACTCACGATATATCGCCTCCATTATTGGTTTACATATAGAAGACAAATGAACATGTGGTTTTGTGACAAAGTGCAATACATCAATTTGGAATTGCCCTCAGTAGGCATAGCATGTATTATAAATAAATGATTTTATGTAAAGAAGGTGTACATCACATGAGCGGAAAAGGTTTTATTAAAGAATTTAAAGAATTCGCTGTACGGGGTAACGTGATTGACCTCGCGGTCGGCGTTATCATTGGTGGAGCGTTTGGCAAGATTGTCACTTCTGTGGTGAACGATATTATTATGCCTCCGATTGGTAAACTTCTGGGCGGCATGAATTTTCCAGACTTATATGTAGCTTTACAAGCTGCCGATCCTCTAAATTCTGACGGTACACGCAAAACCCTAGCACAAGCCAAAGAAGCAGGAATTGCGGTCCTTGCCTATGGTCAGTTTATTAATGTCCTGCTGGACTTTCTCATCGTGGCCTTCTGTGTGTTCATGCTGGTCAAAGGGATTAACATGCTGAAGCGCAAAGAGGAAGAAAAACCTCTCGAGGAAAAAACGATCAAGGAGTGCCCTCATTGCCTGTCCAATATTCCTATAGCTGCTACTCGCTGCGCACATTGCACTTCCAAGCTAGAGGGATTCGTTGAATCACGCTGACTCAACCTACACTCCTATAAATACAACAAACGGCTTAAGACGGTGTATCGTCTTAAGCCGTTTTGGCATTAGTATATAAACCTAATTAATTGAAGTTGGTGATAATACCCCGAGGTCTGACTGGCAAACCTTCTGCGTACAGATGGGAGACATCACCGAAGCCAATGCAACGGGGAACTGCCCATTCCTTGGAGCGTTCATCAAACAAGATGGTGGTTACAGAGCTAGGCGGCATCCAAAAACCGGACCAGACCAAAGCCAAAGGTAGTTCCAACAGATGTGCAAGCCAGGTCAGCCCGAAGCCGCCATGACAAAATACGGCTACCCTGTCTTCGGTATGCTTCAAAATTCGGTACCTGCCCTCCACCCGCTCAAAGCCTTGCCGCTTCAGGAATTCATCAGAATGAACCTTCAGTCGCTCGAAGGTTTCGGGACTTTGCGTCCCCTGATAATAGGGAATTTCCTTCCAAGAATCATGAGTCGGCAGAGGCGACCCGGAACGAATCACTTCACCAGGCAAATCCCAATGGGAAAGACGACCATATGGAGTATCCTCCAGCTTTAGAGCCAACTCCTGCGTCCAGTCCTCTACTTCATAACTCATACCGAGAGAGTCGGTGGTGTAGCGCATTGTGTCCAAAGCCCGCCCCAATGGAGAGACGTAAATACGGTCCAATCCATGACTGGACAGTCGTTTGGCCAGTGCCTTGGCTTCCAAATGTCCCTCCGGCGTAATGGTGTTGTTAGGGTAATCAGGGTCTGCATGTCGGATAATATACAATCTCATCATTGGTTCTCCGTTCCTAAGAATGGCGACAGGATCGCTTGATCTCATTCCATCGATTAGCTCTCCTGATCTTTAATTAATGTTTATTCAGCAAATTTTCCAAAATCGCGCGCAAATCTCTGTCTTCTTGGTAAACTTCCTCACCCGTATCCAGCTCAATAACCCGGATATATGTATAGTTCGCTCTGGCATCGACTGGTTTAAAAATCAATTCCTCCGGGTTGTCTGGACGCACATCATAGCCCATATTTTTGAACATATCTGTTATTTGGTCAATCCCCGGCTTGCCTCCGCTTTCCAGCATAATCAGCCCGCGCAGTTCTTTGGGCTCCTCTGGATGCATAACTCGGAAATGTACAATACATTCCATGTAAAATCGCTCCTTTCAATCATAAACCTATGTTATGGCGCAAATCTCCATGTTCCCAGCATACCCCAAAAGCTACTTCACATTCCACATCGACCATCATATCGTCAGGGCGGAAAACACGTTATACTGTAAAGTAGACTTTGATTTTGTGCTTATGATTAGGAGGTACCACGATGACTAGCGAGCTTCTGGATATCTATGACGATGAAGACACCCCCCTTGGCACAGCCTCCCGACAGGAAGCACATGCCAAGGGATACTGGCACCATACCTTTCACTGCTGGCTGGCACGGGACACTTCGACAGGCCGCCGCCTGCTATTTCAACAGCGCCAGGATACAAAGGATACCTTCCCCGGATGCTACGATATTACAGCAGCTGGGCATTTGACTTCAGGCGAGGATATGTCCCAGGCGGCTCGCGAGCTGGAGGAAGAACTGGGCCTTCATGTTCCCTTTACTTCCTTAACACCGCTGATGACCGTTCGGTATGAAAGTAAAGGTACCGCACAGGGCACCTCCTTTTGGGATCGGGAGGTCAGCTCGGTGTTTGGACTGCTGTCTAACCAGCCCCTGGAGGCCTATCGTCTCCAGCAGGAAGAAGTAGCCGGACTGTACGAAGCAGACCTTGACCAAGCACTGGCCCTGTTTGAAGGCCATATTTCCTTTATCGAAGCCCAAGGCATTACGTCGGGGCCGAACCCAGAAAGAACTCGCCGCCTGATTACAGCAGATCAATTCGTGCCTCATCAAGCAGGCTACATTACAGCTATATGCCGAGCTCTGATGAAACTTCCTTCACTGTAGTCCTTATGCTATTCTCCGGCTGACATATATTTGCCAATAATGCCTTCATACCGCCAGCCATACCGGGTCGACAGCTCGCTGCCCATATCATGCTCCAGCTCATACAGAATAATATCCTGGGCAAAATGATCAAGCAGCAAACCTGTCATCACCGGATGCTCGGTAATAAGCGCCTGTGTCGGGCAATTGTCTCCCCGCATCCCCAGCATGCACCAACGTCGGTCAATAACAAAGGAAAACTTGCGCCCTGACGGTTCCTGGCCGTCTGCACCAGACGTATGCGGTAGCCACGGTCCCAACATACTTTCTCCATTGTCGCAGGACCATAACAGACGCACACCCCGACTCTCGGCTTTTTTCAACGCTTCCCGCAGCAGTTCGGCTTCCTCTCGCCACAAATCCAGCACAATCTCATGCTTTGCCCGTTCCAATTCGCGTGTGAGGCTTTCCAGCACCTTCCGGTCACCTTCCACATTATAAAAGGTCGGCTTGGCTGCTTCTGTTCGTGGCATCTCCTTCTCCACCGCCAGCAGGGATTCCCGCATCTGTCCTTCGATCATCCGGGTCAGCTCACCCGGTGGCAGCATACTGTAGCGTACAGGTTCTCCCGCACTGGCTCTGAGATATCCCTGCCCGGCCAAACGCTGCAAAGCTGCGTACACATTGGAGCGCGATGCTCCAAGTCGCTTAGCCACTTCATAGCCGGAAGCCGCATTTTGTCTTGAAAGCTCAACCATCACCTTGGCTTCCATCTCCGTAAAACCCAGATTCCGCAGATGTTGCAGCAAACGCTCCATATGTTCTGTTCCCCCTATGCTGCCCGGCGTTATGTCTGTGTCCTGCGGCAGCCTGTTCGGCTGCGTCAAATCTGTTCAGCTCCACAGCGCGGGCACCATTTGGAGCCTTTGGGTAGTTCCGCTGTGCAGATTTGGCATTTTACATTTTCACGTATCTGTGTAGACGTCATTGTTGGCTTCTCACCCAAGGAATTGTTGGCCTTCCAATATCGAATGCGCTCGTCCAGCTCCTCTTGACGCTCCCGCTCACGTTCCAGTTCTTCAAGACGGCGATGTTCTTTCTCCAATTCTTCCTGACGACGGCGCTCCCACTCTTCGTCGAATGCCGCTTTTTCCTCCGGAGTAAAATCAGACACCGTGTAATTGCGGTCTAATCCCGCCGGATCATGCGTTTCATACCGCTCATCCTGTTCATGCCGATCGACTACTTCATCTTCTGCATACTCCATGTAAGCAGGCGCAGCATCCTTCAATGCCTCTGACTTGCGCAGATCAAAAGAATAGGCGTCTACTGGCACCTCCTCCCGCACAGCCGCTACTTGCTTGGAGGCAGCCTGCCCTTCATTCAGCTTGCGTCCGCATTTGGGGCAGAAGTTCGCATCCAGGGGCACAACTGCACCACAGGTACATAAATGGGCATTTTTCAATTCTGCAATTCTACTGCGCAGCTCATCAATTTCATCCTGAAGCTCATCACAAGCAGTAGACAACTGTGTCATCTCGGTTTCAGCCACTGACATATCGGATGCCCGGTAACCTTCGTAAAAGATTTGACCCATTCGTAAGAAATGAACATCCATTTCCTGCTGAATTGTTGTAATTTGCGAATTGATCTTACTAATCTCGACAGCATGCTGCGCCTTTTCTGTTGCGCGATTAGCGCCTTCCTTTATACGTTGAATCAGCTTCATCGTTATTTCCTCCCCATATCCAGCCGGATTTCACTCTACCGTCCGTATATCCCAAAGTTTTTTTCTGTTGGCAAGCCTCGAACTCCTGTATAATGGAATGCGGTCATATCGCCTGTTTGAAGGCTATAGGCATTGGCGTCAACATGTTGACGTTCTGACGCTCAAGCTCTAGACCGGCATGAATTCAGTATCATTTTAGTCCATCGCCTTTTTCTTATCATCAACATAAAGCTGACTAGAACTCTATCATACCAAAAACTACCCCCATTTGTGAAAATGGAAGATTTTAAGAACGAAAGGGGTTTCAGGATCATGAACCCAAATCCTGCATTTCACCCCCGACCCATCGGGGTTCCTTATTCAACGACTAGCCCTCAGGCACGTCGAGCTTCTATGGATACCAGTATAACGCTGGTACCCGACACCGACCAAGACGCGGCTTATTTTCGTGCTATAGAGAACGCGGGCATTCATTTGAACCGCCCGCAGATTCAGGCTGTACGCCATGGTAAAGGCCCCCTTCTAACCCTGGCAGGGGCTGGCTGCGGCAAAACCACGGTGCTGGCAGCCCGTGCAGGCTATCTCATGGCGATGCGGGATGTCCCTGCATCGTCTATCCTGCTGGTGACCTTCACCAGCAAAGCAGCTGCCGAAATGAAGCTGCGCATCGCGGGATTACCCGGTGTGCGACCTGCCGCTGCACGTGCAGTACAGGCGCGTACCTTCCACTCATTTGCTTTGGCGATGCTGCGACATCGCGGCGTGCAAGACGAAGTGTTCGGTGAAACGCAGGCCCAGCATACCGTTATGAAAATGATGCTGCGCCAATTGGGACTGAGCGAGGCTTTCCAGCCGGAAAGCCTGCTGTCCGCCCTCTCCGCCTGGAAAGCGGAAGGCCGTAGCGCAGATGAGCTGCCGGAAACCATACGCGAGGAAGCGGATGCCAAGCGTGCCTTGCTCGCCTATGAAGCGTGGAAACAGGAACGGGGCAAAATGGATTTTGACGATATTTTGCTACGTGCCTCCGTTCTCCTGCGTGACCCGGATGTCCTTCAGCCGCTTCAACGGCGTTTCTCCTATATTATGGTCGACGAATTTCAGGATACGAATGCCTTGCAATACGAAATGGTGCAGCGATTGGCTGCGAGGCACCGCAATCTGATGGTCGTCGGAGATGATGACCAGACGATCTATACCTTTAATGGAGCCCGCCAGGAATCCATTCTGGAATTTGACAAGGTCTATAAAGATGCAAAGGTCATCACCCTTGATATTAATTATCGCAGCGATGCGCGCATTTTGGGGCTGGGTTCTAACATTGTCGCCAAAAATGTTCATCGACGCTCCAAACGTCTTTCGGCTGCCGGGCGTGAGGGCTTGCCGCCGCAGTTTGCCACCCCATCCGGGCCTGAGGAGGAAGCGGGGCATATTGTTACTCATCTGCTAGGGCTGGTAGAGGAAGGTCGACTTCGTTACCGGGATATCGCTATTTTGCACCGGACAGCCAGCGGAAGCCGATCTATTTTTGAGCAATTAATTATGCGGGATGTTCCATTTATTCAGTATGGAGCAGGAGCCGTATTTTACGATCAGTCTCTGATTCGTCCCTTAATGGATCACTTGCGTTTGTCACTGAACCCCCGGCGAATGGAAGCCATTCCGAGCACCCTTGGACCGCTGTATGTCTCCCGTGAGGCTGGGATGGAATGGATTATGCGTGAAGAGAAGCAGCAGGCAAAAAAATACCCGCTAATCCACCTCAGCCGCTGGGATCGACTACGTGATTTTCAGCGTGAGCAGGTGAAAGAACGCATTCGTCTGATTCGCAGTCTCACTACCATGAAACCGGTCTATGCCATTCAAGAAATGCGGCGCGTCTTCTATGACAAATATTTGGAAAGCGGGGATACGGGCGCGTGGACACATTATAAGGAAACGATGCAAGAAAGTCTGGAGGAACTCGAAACGGCAGCCAAGCGCTTCGACACGGTAGAGGAATTCGTCAACTTTGCGGACGAGCTTTCCGAGCGCCACCGCCAGATGGAATCGCTGCGCAGAGAGGAAGACAGCGATGCTGTTCGGCTCATGACGATCCACCGCGCCAAGGGACTGGAGTTCCCTTGCGTATATTGGATCGGGGCCAGCGAAGGCATCCTGCCGCACAGCTCCGCACTACACAGCGAGCTGCCGGAGGACCGTCGGGCAGGCGCTGCTCCCGCAACAGCCGTGGATAACGATGCTGCGCTGGAGGAAGAGCGTCGCCTCGCTTACGTAGCCGTTACCCGGGCGAAGGAGCTGCTGTATATCACCTCCCCCGCCTCCAATCACGGCAAGCCTGCCGCCGTGTCGCGTTTTCTGCTGGAAGCCTATGGGGTCACCCCTGAGGTCTCCAAGCCAGAAACGCGCCGCACCAGCTTCGGCCAACCGAAGGGTACTTCAGGGTATGGCAGCCGTGCTGGCGGTGGTTCGCCAGCATCTGGCACGACAATCCGTGTGAGTAGCAGGCCGGGACCAGCCCCAGCCGCCACTACAGCACGTACAACCTCGGCGGCGGCTAGGTCACAGACAGAGTCACGCGTCAATGTGCCTGTGTGGAAATGCACGGACGCCGCCTGCAAGGCATGGATGCGGCGCGACACCGTAGGTGGGCGCCGCACAAATTCGGCGAGTGCAGGCACGCCGCCAGTGTGTCCGCTCTGCTCTTCCCCGATGACGGAGGGAACACGCAACATCCCGGCCAGATAAATGTGAGGCGAGCATAGCCGGATGGAACTGTACCATTTTAACGACAACCTGCGGAATAAATTTTGGACAGACTAAATAAAATAAAAAAACGGTAGACTAGGATATGAGAATAAAATCCTAGCCTGCCGTTTTTTTATCTATAATTTCATCTAATTACAGTTTAGGCACAACGCCTTCATGAAACAAGAACGAAAACTGATAAAAGGAGAGAACATTAAAATGAAACTTTCAGGAAATACAATACTAATTACTGGTGGAAGTTCTGGAATAGGATTAGCTTTTGCAGAACGATTTTTAAAAGCTGGAAATAAAGTCATTGTTTCTGGGCGACGTGAACATGTGCTTCAAAAAGCGAAAGAAAAATGGCCTGGCCTTATTACTCATGTCAGTGATTTGACTATTGAATCCGAGCGTATAGCATTATCGGATTGGGTAACAGCCAACTATTCAGAAGTAAATGTGTTAGTTAACAACGCCGGTATCCAACAACGCTTTAACGTTCTAAAAACGGATGCAAAAAACAATTGGGATTTTTTTAGCAAAGAAATCACAACTAACATTGAAGCACCATTCCATCTATCTATGCTGTTCGCTCCATATTTTGCAACAAAAGAAGAGGCGACTATCATTAACGTCACTTCTGGGCTAGCTTTTACACCGTTTGTGGTTGCTCCGATTTATTCAGCAACGAAAGCGGCCCTTCATTCATTTACAATCAGCCTAAGACACCAGCTTTCTGATACGTCTGTAGAGGTAATTGAAGTTGTCCCGCCAGCAGTGAATACAGATTTAGGTGGAGCTGGGTTGCATACGCATGGAGAGCCGTTAAATGCTTTCGCAGATGGAATTTTCAAAGGTTTAGAAGAGGGAAAAATAGAAATCGGATTTGGTACCTCTGTGCCTCGCTTACGCATGTCACGAGACGAAGTAGACGAACACGTAGAAAATATGTATAAGGCAACGAAAAATTCAATAGAATAGCTCGCTTATGGGGCTGTCCTTTTGCGGGATTGCCCTTTTTCATTTCTCACGATTCGTCTTTGTCGAAATAATAATCTGGCAAATGCAGTTCTCGCAAACAACCGATAAATTTTTCTTTGAAATTCGGATTTCTTTTATATTCAGGCCATACCGCCTTATAGTGAGGCAGCAACTTCTCATGTGGAATAATGCCCCAATATAAAATAGAGTTTTTCAGAACATGCGAGTCGCTCCCCACCAACATCTGTTCAATGATCTGCCAGCTTCCCAGCTTGTTTTCGCAACTGCGTGTGGCATAGATGGCAGTGGTTTGCATTTTCGGATCGGCGTCACACAAGAAAGGCGCAAAGTTCTGGAGCGTAATCGCACCGTAATCCTCCAGGATGTATCCTGCATAACGCAACGTTTCCGGGTCGTGAATCCTATCAAGACTGTGCAAAATCACTGGAATAAATTCCTTTAAATTTACTGTTTTACTGGAAGCGTGCAGAATCATTAAAGCTTGCAGAAAATCCTCATGTTCATCCGATCGCAACAACTCCAGAAGATATTTTCTACCCGTATCAAAAGAAGTTTTGCAAATTAGCCTAATGGCTGTAGCCCGATTTTTTGGACTTTGCTCCGCAATATTTTTCAAAAAAACAAGGGTTGGCTGAGAAACTACTTTAAATTTGAACATTCCATCAAGCGCTTTTGCTTGAATTTCTTCGTTTGGAGCGCTCTGATAAATCTGGATCAGCGCATTCTCATCACCCGGCATTCGACTGCCAAACCACCCAATATCATAATCCAGAATAATTTCATCCAGCCAGCGTTCGTACCAGTCCAGAAAGCTGTCTTCATAGACAAAGAAAAAGGGATGATCGGGATGAAAATCGGAGGTGTACACAATTCTCCCCCTGTATTTCCCTTCAAGTACGAGATACATGTCGTATTCGCAGCCTTGGGTGCCTATGCACAACATGCCGCCCAGCACCTTATTACGGGCGTCATCGTATTCCTCGTCGGGGATGTCCTCATCCTTGGTCAGGGGCTCAATCAGATGGTTCCATTCCTCTTTGGTCATTCCGGGATGCAGAACGGATTTTGCAAGGATTGCCTGGCGATCGGTATAGGAAGTTGCCTTTTTAATCGGATAAATTCCATAATAGGGTCCGGCGCCTCCGTTGCCGACGTTCGTTAAAAATTGTGCGTAAGGCTCAGGAAGTGTGACCTGATGGTGGGCTTGCCAGTCCGCCAGCTCTTTTGCTGTAAGTTTCTCATTGACCTTATATTGGTGTGAGGATGCTCCAAACACCAAGAAATCCTTGTCTTTGCTCATAGCCTGATTCAGTTTGTTTTGTATTCGATCCAGTTGCGTTTCTTTCTTCCCAAACCACATATTTTGTACCCTCCTGTTGACTATATGATATGTACCTTTAAGTAAGTTTTATATAATCCAGTGGATACTATTTAATTAAAGCATGAAAAGTGATCGCGCATAAAATGAGTTAATGCATCCTTCAAATTATGATGCCGTTTCAGATATTGGAACAAGATGGTCGAAGTGAGTACGATTTCAGAATCCTCGATACTAATAATCCAAGATGGTGGCTCCTCAGGATTATAACTAAATTCGCTAACGATGCCGTATGCTATACCTAGTTTATCCATTCTCTTATGTACAATTTGATGGATCTCGCCAGCCAGTTGATGAACCTTAATATCATTCTGTTCCAAGGCCTTCTCCCTCCTCGTTCGTCAATCAATAGATAGTTTAAAATCAACAATCGTTTGCTCAGCCGTAACCTCATATCCTAATCCTTTGTAAAGTTGTACAGCAGCCTGGTTCTCCTCCAGTACTCCCAGATAGACATCTGATGATAGCGTTCTACCCAGTTTTGTAAGTTGGCTCGTCAAGTGCTTTGCTAGTCCTTTCCCCCTGTGAGCAGGGCTTGTATATATGTTTCCGAGCTCTACGAGCTTAGAATCATAAAAGTGGAAGCCGCCTGCGGCAATAAAATGGCCACATTCTTTGATCCCAAGGAAAGGATAATGTTCGAGTTCGCTGCTCGTAAAAAATTTCATGCCTCCATTTCGTAAAAAATCCACTATATCTGAAATGTCATTTTCCTTAACTAACTCAGCCCAGTTTGAATCGAGCAGTTTCGATTGATCCCTATGCTTCATTGTTAAGAAACGTTGTGGGTTACCCGTTATGAGCCCATGAGACTGAAAAAGTTGTAGGTCACAATCACAGAGGATTGTACCACAAACGGTATTTTTCTTAAGTTGAATGGTTTCCTCAGTAAAAGCGATAAGAGCTAGAAAGTTAAGCTGCTCTCGGTTGATGCAGTGGAAAGAAAACGCAGGGAAAGGAAGCCCCCAAAAATATGCTAAAACCGCCGTCAGCTTGTCGTCTACATATTGACCAACGAATTTAGCCTGCTCTTTACGTTGAGTTAAATAGCTATAGAATAACAAGTGTTGATCCCTATGAATCTGATCCGTTAATTGATAAATAGTTTCATAGGTAAGCAGTCGATGAGAAATCATGTATTAGTCCCTTTCATTTCCATGTGGGTAATCTTCTTATGGGCATGATACCACAAATTGAAACTATCCTTCCCGCTTACCCCATATAGCGTTAATAATCTTGGGTTATACATTTCAAAAAATATATGAAGATTGCTTGCCACCAGAGTATAAAAATCCATAATTTAAGGATGATTTTCTCCGAAATTCATTGTATGGTTCCTGCCTCGCCTCTAATTTATGATGAAATTAAAGAGAGGTGAGGTGCCAAAAAACGAATACCAAATATTGAAAACGTATACAAATGAAGAAAAAACACTTAAAAGTGCAAGCTGGTCCTTAATCACCTGTCATCGATTACTTCACAGCGTACTTCATATGTACACAAAAATGAAAGCGTTTTCCGCAATGTATGTTGCAGGTCAATTGAGGCGGTAACAACTACTAATTCAAGGAGTGAGTCATATGCCAGATCCATGGAAAAAAAGGTTTTTCAGTATTCTCAGTTTTGTTCTCTTATCCTTTTTGTTGGTATCTCTTGATTTAATTCCAAGCTTTGCTAAAGCAGAATCAGCTCACTTGGTCACCGATGTTGAAGACCGAACGTTGATGAATGCAAGTCAAGATTCATCCACTAACGACAATTCCTCTTCTATCGTCGTCAGCTCCAAAGATGCAATTCTTCAAGGTTACGGTGTAGAAAAACGGGATACCCCCTATACCGGCGATACGCTTTATAAAGGCGATGGCTATGTATCCTTCTTTTATGACTACGACCCAAATTCCGGCAAGTCTGACGGGACGGCCACGTTTAAAGTGAACGTGCCTACAGCAGGTCTTTATAGACTGAGCCTCGGCTACTACATTCCGGCGGGCACTGGCTCCAAGGATACCAGCATCGAGGTCAATGGCACAATGGCTGAGAACATAACGCTGGCTGCTCCTCCGAAGGGTGCGGCAGTGAACGAGAAAATGTTAACCAAGATCATGCTGAATGCCGGCACAAATGAGCTTACTTTTGCAAGAGGCTGGGGATATTACGGGATCGAATACGTGAAGGTTGAATTCGCCAATCTGCCTGCTGCAATTAGCAAAATGGAAGCCGAAGACGGAGTCATTACTGGTGAGGTCAACATCGAAGCCGCTGATACAGGCTATTCGGGTAGCGGTTACGCAGCCTTCAAAAGCACAGGTTCGTTAACCTTTGCCTATAACGCACCTTCAAGCGGGCTTTACAATCTTGCAATCGGTTACAGTAACCCCAATGAAGACAAAAAGACCCAATTGGTGGTCAACGGCCAGACCAGCGAAATATTACTGCCGACAACAGCAAGTTACACAGAGGTATCTGGCGGTAAACTAATGCTGAATTCGGGAAACAATACTATACAGTTCAATGTCGACTCGGATCAATATCATATCGACTACGTCAAGCTATCAGCAGTGTCCCCCCCGAAACTGCATCAAATTGAGAAAAAGCCAGTAAACCCGAATGCGACTGCGGAAACCAAGGCACTCATGGGTTATCTCGTGGATAGTTACGGCAGCCACATTCTTTCCGGTCAGCACACTTTGGAGGATGCACAGTGGATTAAAGACCAAACTGGAAAGTATCCTGCCATGTTATCAATGGACATGATGGATTATTCCCCCTCTCGCATCGAGCATGGCGCCACCTCAACTGAGGTGGAAAAGGCAATTCAATGGGCCCAAGAAGGTGGACTTGTCACATTTGCATGGCACTGGAATGCTCCTAAGGGACTGCATGATATTCCCGGTAAAGAATGGTGGCGCGGGTTTTACACGGACGCTACTACATTCGACGTTCAATATGCACTTAGTCATCCCGAGTCGGAAGAGTATCAGCTTATCCTAAGGGATATCGATGCCATTGCTGCTCAGTTGAAACGCCTCCAAGACGCTCACGTTCCGGTGCTGTGGAGACCGCTGCACGAGGCGGAGGGCAAATGGTTCTGGTGGGGCGCCCAAGGTCCAGACTCTGCCAAGCAGCTGTACCGTATCATGTACGACCGGCTAACACACTACCATCACCTGAACAACCTGATCTGGGTATGGAACTCCGAGAGCCCCGAATGGTATCCGGGGGACGATGTCGTCGATATTGTAAGTGTGGATATTTACAACCAGGCGGCTAATTATAGCCCAAGTATTGGCAAGTACGACAGTTTGGTGAATCTCGTGCAGGGAAAGAAGCTGGTTGGTCTGTCTGAAAACGGCCCGATTAGCGATCCCGAATTACTTCAAACATATTCAGCGCATTGGCTCTTTTTCACGACGTGGACGGGCGACTTCATCCGCAATGGACAATATAACTCCCTGGATCATCTCATAAAAGTGTTCAATAGCGATTACGTGCTCACAAGGGATGAGCTTCCTCAAGACCTGTTTACTTTATCCGAAAATAAAGCGGAGTAAGGCGCTTTTATGGGAATTACCATATCCGTAACTATACCGTCCCGTCAGCGTCATGAAGTAACGAAGTAGCCTACTTTAAACAAACAGCGGCCACCTCTAAAATATCCGGGGTAGCCGCTGTTTGTTTGTGCCTTGAGCAAAAGTCTATGGCAAACCATTATGAAAAAGGACCGTCTCCTTTCCGGCAGGAAAGTGGAAGCGGCCCCGTTCTTTTATGTGAATCAAGTTAGTTAGTGGACCACAGCTTAATTCGGTCTTGGATATGCTTGGTAAAAGATTCTTCCATTTCTTGTACTCCGGCTTTCTCCAGTTCTGCCATATAGGCATCCCAAACCTTGTCGAAGTTTTCCGGCTTGGTCATGACAGCTTCCGGAATTCGTTTCCATGTAATATCCTTCATCTTGGCTCCGAGAATAACAGCCGGATCGTCATTGGGGAGAGACATCGTGTAAGCTGCTCCGTATGCTCTCGGTTGGAATTCATCTTCCTTCGGGAATAGATCCTTCCAGTGCTCAATCTTATAGCCCTTCAGAACTTCCTTCTCCGACTTGTTATAAGTCGCCGTCAGCAGTTCCGGATAATTACGAGTAAAATAGTTGCCAGTTGAGTCCTTGATGCCATCACCATAATGGACCATCAAGTTCCAATATAGACCGATTCCGGACTCTTTTTGGAAAGCCGCATTGTCATTGTTCATCCGTTCAAGTACTGCCGGAATAATCGTCCGTTTGCCATCTTTAACTGTGTAATGCTTGCCTTCAATTCCCCAGTTATTCAGGACTTGACCCTCTTCTGATGCCAGAAAGTCGAGGAACTTAATAGCGCGTACCGGGTCCTTGCACTTGCTTGAGATCGAGATTCCGTATCCCCCATCAAAACCAGGCAACCAGAAGTTGGTATCCTTGTACTCCTTGCTCATGGTGACTGGGTAATGACCGTAAGTCTGGTCGAATTTGCCCTCCGCCTTCAGCGCATTTTGTCCATCGCCATAGTCCCATTCCGGATCGGCTAGACCCAGTACGCGGCCAGAAGCCACTTTTGCCTTAAACTGATCGGTCTTCTGCACGAAGCTTTCCGAATCAAGCAATCCAATGGCATTCATGTGATTTAACCAACGGAAATATTCCTTTTCTTCCGGTCGGCGGAAATGATAAGTCGCTTGGTGAGTTTTTTGATCAATGTAGTATTCGCCGTCGTCTGGTCCCCCGGTCGTTTGGAAGCCTGAGTTGGTTACCTGGTACATATGCCAATCGTCGGCATTTAGGGACAGTCCGATATTTTTGTTGCCATTTTCGTCCGTCGGATGCTTGGTTATATAGTCCTTAATGACTTTTTCGAAATCCTGTACTGTACGAATGTCCGGGAATCCCGCTTCCTTGACGACACGGTGCTGGAGTTTAAATCCTACGTCGGGTTTGATTTTTTCTTCTTCGACAGCGGACCAGGTCGGAATAACATAGATGGATTGGTCATCCAAACTGTACTTCGCCCGAACAAGCTTGTCTCCTAGCATTTTTTTGATGTTTGGTGCATGCTTGTCGATCAAATCCGTCAAATCAATGATTGCGCCAGCATCGACAAGTTTGCCGACATCCGCCTTAGCAGCGATTAAATCAGGATAGTTTCCTGTGGCTGCAATCAATGAAATCTTTTGGACCGGGTCACCGACAGCGAATTCAGCATCTAGAGTTACTCCGGTTTTTTCGGCGATGACCTTGCCGACTTCATCCTCCATATTATTCCAATTCGTGCTGGAGTCTTCCGAAAAATAAGTAAGCGTGATGTCACCTGTAGTTACGGCCTTGGTAGCCTCAGACGGATTATTACCACTGCACCCTGCTAGGGTAGCCACTAAAGTCAGTGACATTACGAAAGATACGATCATTCTGTTTTTTCTTGACTTCATGGAGTGAACCCTCCCTGTATAATGAATGTTTGCTGCTTCGTTTTAGCTTTTTACCGCTCCAAGCGTCATACCTTTAACAAAATATTTTTGTAAAAAAGGATAGACGATAAGAATCGGCACGGTAACAATGATGGTAATTGCCATTTTAACCGATTCCGGGGATACCTGTGCCATACGCTCCGCCATATTGGCAGCGTCCTGGGAATTGGTTGCGCTTGTTGTCGTACTTTGCAAAATTTTCATCAATTCATATTGCAGGGTGGTCAACGATTCATTGGACCCATTAAACAGATAAGTATCGAACCAAGAATTCCATTGCCCAACCGCCAAGAAGAGTGCTACGGTCGCTAATGCAGGTTTGCAAAGAGGAAGTATAACGCGCCAGTAGATTGTGAAATCGTTGGCACCATCCAGCTTAGCTGATTCCTGTAACGCATAAGGCAGACCGTCAATGAAGGAACGAATAATGAAGACGTTAAACGCACTTACAAGACCTGGTAAAATATAGACGGCAAATGTATCAATTAGATGCAGTTCCTTCATCAGGATAAAACCTGGAATTAACCCCCCGGAAACATACATAGTGACGGCAAGAAAGATGGAGATGAACCTTCTAGCTTGAAAATCACTTCGGGCAAGCGTATAGGCAAGCATCGAGCCGCTGACCAAACCCGCTACGGTGCCAATGATGGTCCGCAGAAAGGAGATCTTGAATCCAGTGATTAACCCCTCATAGGTGAAAATCAAATCGTAATTCTTCAACGTAAATTGCCTTGGCCAGATGGTGATTCCCCCTCTAATGGTGTCTACCGAATCGTTAAAAGAGATAGCCAACACATTTAAGAACGGGTAGATCGTCAGAACGGTGACCACAATCATGAAAAGATAAACAACTACCCCCAGGATTCGGTCTTGTGGTGATTTCGCCTGAAGCTTGTTGTTTAAACCGCCGACCGGCGTAGTGCTTTTGACAGCCTCCATGTCCATTCTCCTCCTTACATAATGCTCTCGTTGGTATAGCGCTTAAAGATTCCGTTAGCCGCAAACAATAGGACTAGGCTTATCACCGAATTGAAAATATTAATGGCCGTTCCGAAAGAGTAACGTCCCATCGCCAGACCATAATTAAGCGCATACAAATCAAGTACTTCAGAGTAATCGATGACCAGGTGATTGCCCAGCAGAAATTGTTTCTCGAATCCCGTACCGAGCAGATGGCCAATAGACATAATCAGGAGAATGATAATGGTCGGCCGGATTCCCGGCAGCGTAATGTGCCACATTTGCTGGAATCGGCTAGCGCCGTCCACCCGCGCAGCCTCGTATAATTCAGGACCAATACCGGCGATGGCAGCCAGATAAATAATGGCGTTCCAACCGGTTTCCTTCCACATGTCTCCGAAAGTTACAACCCACCAAAATAATTTACCTTGGGCCATAAACTGGACTGGCTGATCGATGATGCCTAGACCCATGAGCATATCGTTTACGACACCGCCATCCGCTGAAAGCATTTTGGTGACGATGCCTGCAGCAACCACCCATGAAACAAAGTGTGGCAGATAAGATACGGTCTGAACAAATCGTTTTATCACTTGTATGCGGACCTCGTTGAGCAATAGAGCAAAGACAACCGGTACAATAAAACCAGCGACCAGTCCCATAAGACTCATAGCCAACGTGTTCCGCAGTACTTGGTAGAAATGATCATCTTGGAACAAAGTACGAAAATGCTCCAGACCCACCCACTTCTGTTCAAAAAAACTCAAACCGGGTCTGTATTTCTGAAATGCCATTGTCCAGCCCCATAGCGGCAAATACTGAAAGACAAAGACCCAAATAACAAACGGAATAGACATGTAGTAAAGATACCTCTGGCTTTTGAATACCTTCCAAGCATTCCTCTTCGGTTTTTTGTATACGTTTTCCGAATTTTCTGTTACCGCTTTCATTTTCTCATCCCCTCTCTTAAAATCCATCATAAAACAGAGGAGAGTCAGAGCCCAGATAACGGATTTCGGGAAAAATCATCCACAAATTATGGATTTCTATATTCCGACGGTGAACAGCCTTCGTACCTTTTGAATTTACTGTAAAAGTAGTTGACGCTTGTGTAGCCCACGCTTTCAGCGACTTCGTAAACTTTCATTCCCTGGTCCAGCAACTCCTTTGCCTTGTGGATACGGACTCTGTCCAGATAGGTGTTAAAGTACTCCCCTGTCTTGTTCTTGAAGAGCTGGCCCAAATAGGCAGTACTATAGTTTAGTAGTCCTGCTAACGCTTCCAGCCTCAGGTTGTCTGCATAATGCTTGTGAATAAAGTCGATCATTTTTTTGAATTCCTGCTCCTTTCCACGAGGTTCGGAATCTTTCGCCAAAGCTAGCAGGAAACGGTAGGTCTCTTCCAAAAGGTCATCTAGGTGTTCATGCTGGTATATCCCATTCAAAAAACGGGAAACTTCCTCCGTCTCTTTCAACTCGATACAGAACCCCGCGGTCAGCTTGTGAATGATCGCATTGGATAGAAAGAAGAACGACTCTTTGATCGACTTCTCGTCTTGCCCCTGTTGGACAAAAAATGCTGCCGCCTCGTTCAATAATGGTAGTATTACGGTTTGGTTTCCTACTTCTAGACTGTAATACAGGCGGAAGATGAATTCCTCCATCGTTTCCTCAGCTTTATCCGCAGACAATCGGGGGGAAGCCAGCGAAGGGGAAAAGAGAGGATACGGATCTAGCAGTCGGTTCTTCTCGCTGAAAAAGGATCGTTTTACCGCTTCCTGGGCCTTTAAAAAAGATTTGCAAATATCTTCGGGAGCAGATACTCCTCCTCCGGTTGCAGCGGCGAACCTGGTATTACCCGCAGCATTATTAATCTCATTGTACAGAATTTCACGCCGTTCTTTTCCGCGCAGTGGCGCTTTGAGCAAAAGGACTGTATACGGGGAGATTACTGTAACAAGTCCCATCATCTGCCCCTCGATCGTTGCCTTCAATGCATTTGAAAGCTGGTATGCGATATCGGAACGATCCACTTCGGAAACGCGCGGATACACGACCACAACTTCGTAGTTGGTCCACAACAAGTCTGCTTCTACTGCCTTACTTCTCAACTTGGAGGGGTCTTCCATTTTCTCTTGAGGGATGAGCAGGCTGTGCAGGTATAAATCTGGATTTATAACCTCCTTCTTACGCCACTCCCGTTGAAGGCGCTCCTCTTCGATCCGCTCGCGTACCTGCTTTAAACTGGCCGACATTTCAACAATGTCCACCGGTTTAAGGAGATAGCCGCACACACCGTATTTGATCGCTTGTTGAGCATACTCGAAGTCGGCATATCCACTGAGGATCATAAAATGTAAATGATGACCGTCGGATCTCAAGTGCTCAATCAACTGTAAGCCATCCATAACCGGCATGCGGATATCGACGATTACGACATCGGGGGATTTTTCCTGGATGACTTCCAATGCTTCTTTTCCATTGGCTGCCGTAGCTATAACGATAAATCCGAGACTTTCCCATGAAATCAGCGTTTGAAGGCCTTGGCGAAGCTTCGGCTCATCGTCAACGATGACTACCTTAATCATTTGGATTCACCCCCAGGTATGAAAAACTGAATACAAGTGCCTTTCCCAGGCTCGCTCTCAATGCTTAAGGCACTAGAGTTCCCATACAGTAAGACGAGCCGATCGTTTACGTTCCGTAATCCAATTCGCTGGACCTCCTGTTCGTGTACGGATGCAGCAAGCTCTTCTCGTACAAGGGCGAGCCGATCGCCCGTAAAACCGGCGCCGTTGTCACATACCATAACTCGAACCCCCTCCGGAATTTCCTTTACTTTCACTTCAATGACAGCTCCTTCTGCTTGATTATCCAGACCATGTACAATAGAATTTTCCACCAATGGTTGGATAATCAGAGGTGGAACCAACATTTCCTCCAAATCCGGATCAACCGTTAAGCGATACTCCAAACGCTCTTCATACCGGAACTTTTGAATATCAAGATAACAGCACACCCGCTCAAGCTCTTTACGCAGTGGAATCTTGTCGTTACCGGCCTCCAGACTGCTGCGCAACAACGCGCTCAACTGCCATACTGCTTTGGCGATATCGTCCTGTTTGCGAATGTGAGCTTCCATTCTGATAGACTCCAAAGAATTGAAGAGAAAATGCGGATTAATCTGACTTGCCAGCATTTTGAACTTGATCTCGTTTTGTCTTTGCTCCACCAGATTTTTCTGACGATTCGTTTCTTGAACCTCCTGGACCAAATGGTTTACGTTACTGACGAGCGCGTTAAATTCCTTCGATAGTAGACCAACTTCATCTTTTCCGTCGATATGGAGATAGGTTTCCCATGAGCCCGCCCCTACCTGGGTCATATGCTTGCTCAAGCGGAGAAGCCTTCTGGATAGTAGCGAAGCAGAAGCATAGATAAGTAAGGCTGCAAATATCAGGCTGGCCGTGATCACGACTCCGCCGAGCCATATCACTTGATTAGCATCTCGGGTAATCTCGGCAACGGAAAAAACGGAAATAATGCGAAGTCCATTCCAGCTGTTCTGTGGAGTTAGATTTGCGATCACCACTTTCGACGCTTTTCCGTTAATGAGTGTGTTGTAACTTCCTTCCTGTTGGTAAAGTATATTCTCGTCGACATGAATTTCAGATAGATTCTTCCCGAACAACTCTGCTTCATTGGACGCGACGATCTGATTCCGATTATCCACGATCAAGGTAGGGAACGACTCCTGATCCAGGATTGAATTTAATTGGCGCTTACTAACATTTATGACCAAAACCCCTTTTTGCCCTAGTGAATTCACTGCGAATGAACGAATCAGGCTGAGATAATTGGCATCGTCCCTCTCATCCTTGATTAAATTCCAGCCAGCCAATCCTTTCTGCTCTATAGCCTCCTTGTACCAATCTACGGTTGTGATTCTTTTGTCCGGCTGAATAAATTCCCAGTTGTTCAGTGCTCCAGGATTAGAGACATAGACTCGGATGCCGGATATCTCTTTGTACAACTGGAGGTAGTCACGAATACCTGTATACTCCCGATAAGCCTGAATGACTTCGATGTAGCTGTCATACTTTTGGCTAGCCACCATTTTCATCCGATTGTCATTGGTTAGCCGGTACGAGATGTCGAGCGGCACTTTAATCAATTCTTCTGTACGATTTTGAACCCGATCGACATTGTTGGATACTTGCATAAAAGCGTCCTTAATGACGGCCTCTCGGAGCTTTACCGTCAGAAACAGGCCACATAACAGCAAGGGAAGAACAGCTACCGAAATGAATGTAAGCGTCATCTTCTTCCTTAGTTTCATATCATTCATCATTCGTATAAAAAACACGGCTTGTCCTCCCCAATCAGTACGGCTGCTGCGCGCAAAATGCCCCTTTTCATATAAAAAGGGGCATGCATAACTCAATCACTTGTTTTCTATCTTTCGCCAATTGTACTGTTGTACTGATCCTTTAAGCCCTAAGCCTTGCTGGACCTTATGGCCCGAAGCCTGAACCATCCACTTTCATAGTCTTTCTGTCTGTAGACAAGAGGGAGGCCCAACTTCATAAGTCTATCCCCCCCATGGATAGACTTTTGCCCGCTATTTCCTGACTGAACTTCATATTCGAGTTCTGGATTCAGTCCGTCAAGGCGCAGGGCTCGCCAAGGCGCGTTCGGAACAGCCATCACTTGAAAGTAGTAGACGATGGCATCCTCTTGGTCTTCGGAAACAAACATCCAAGCCGACTCGTTATGTTCAAACGGACTCTTTAGGCGATACAAGTCACCCTTCTGTACTAAGCCACGAATCTGCTTATATGCTGTGATTTGACGTTTAACCGTCTCTTTTTCCTCATCGGTGAATTTCGTGAGATCAAGCTCATATCCAAAATTTCCGGACATGGCGACATCACCTCGAAAATCAAGGGGCGTTATGCGTCCAACTTGATGGTTCGGAACGGCTGACACATGCGCTCCGATGGCGCTTACGGGATAGACAAGGCTAGTTCCATATTGAATCTTCAGGCGTTCCACCGCATCGGTATTATCACTAGTCCAGACTTGGGGCATATAGTAAAGCATGCCTGGATCAAAACGTCCTCCACCACTTGAGCAGCTCTCAAAAAGAATATGCGGAAATTCGGTGGTGATGCGCTCCAACAGCTCATACAATCCAAGAACATAGCGATGGGCAGTCTCGGATTGGCGTTCCGGCGGCAGATCAGCGGAACCAATCTCCGTCAGGCACCGATTCATATCCCACTTCACATAAGAAACTGGAGCGTTGGAGAAAATGGCTGCCAGCGAATCGTAGATGTAATCGCGCACTTCCTTACGAGTATAGTCCAGTACCAACTGCCATCTGGCTTCGCTACGCCGCCGTCCTGGAACGTGAAGACACCAGTCCGGATGTTTCCGATACAACTCGCTGTCTGGAGAGATCATCTCCGGTTCGAACCAGAGCCCGAATTTAAGACCTAATTGATTGATGCGTTTGGCGACATCGGCCAGTCCGCCTGGCAGCTTCCGACGATCCTCGTACCAATCACCGAGAGACGAATTGTCAGAATCCCGTTTTCCGAACCAACCATCATCCAAGACAAAAAGTTCGATGCCTAGCTCAGCCCCCTCTTTCGCTATCGATACCAACTTATCTGCATCGAAGTCAAAATAGGTAGCCTCCCAGTTATTGACCAGAATAGGGCGTTCTTCATCCCGATATGTCCCTCGGCAAAGCCGAGTGCGATACAAGCGATGATATGTACGCGACATTTCTCCCAGTCCTTGACCGGAATAAACCATAACGGCTTCTGGCGTTTGGAAGCTTTCCCCTGGATTCAGTAACCATGAAAAGTCAAACGAGTTCACACCAATGCTAAACCGTGTAGAGCCAAATGAATCTAATTCCGCTCCCGCCTCAAAGCCCCCGCTGTACACAAGGCTAAAACCAAATGCCTCACCATGGCTTTCCGTGGTTTCTTGCGTGACTAATGCAGTAAAAGGATTAAGCTGATGGCTGCTCATGCCCCTTTTACTATCAATTCGGGTTTCACCTTGAAGAATCGGTTTGCGGGTAATATTCCCTTCCCGTGCCCATGCTCCCGAAAGATACATGAACTCTAAATCGCTTTTCCCCGCGAAATCGATACTGGCGCTTAGTGCACGGAGGAGCCGAAGATTTTCTCCCCCCGCATTACTCAAACGAGCCGAACGAGCGATTACATTTCGATCCGCGAAGACGGTGTAAAGAAGAACCACTTTAAGACCTGAAAAGGCATCTTTTAATTCCAGTTCCAACGTATCCGCTTCAGCTTCATTCTCGGTATATACGGCCGGAAGCCCAGGTAAAGATGGCTTTCCCTTAATGATCCGGTAACCATCGTACTTTAACTCCGTGATGCGCGTTCCATCCTCCAGCTCTACTTGATACGCCGGGGTACGGAAGTCCCCACTTCCATACTGTGGGTATTCTTGCGGCAGCCGATCCAATCCAGCCGTCGTAGGAGTGTGAAGCAAAAGATCAGCCATGGGCTCACGGTGCTTCAACCTGTCTCCCCAGTATACATGCACAGGAAATCCATCGACAATCTGAATAATATAACTCATGCCCGACGACTGCAAATGAAACAGCCCCGGTTGCTCTTGAACAATGATACCCATTGGGAAAATAACCCCTCTCTTAGATAATAATCATTGGAGATCCACGCCTTAAATGGCACTTAGAACAACCCTTTTGTAACAGCCATCAACTAAGTTCATATGGTGTAAAGCTTGGTAAGATTCAATGATATAGCAATAGGTTCTATAGAAATCATATATTAATTTTAGATATGAAGTACATGGCATGGTGCTCACTATTTATGTTATAATGCTTGATAATTTACATAAGGAGATATACCGTGATTGAGTATTTGCCACGTAGTAAACAGCACTCTGAATTGTATCTAACTCAGTTTGGCATAGAGGAATGCATACCCGGTCACTTTTTTGGACCTGCTATAAGAGATCACTATCTGCTCCATTATATTTTGGACGGGGAGGGTACCTTCGAGGTCGGTGGGTTCAGTTATCGCTTGCGGAAAGGACAATGGTTCCTAATCTGCCCGCAAGTCATCACTTATTATCAAGCCGATGTAGTGAATCCTTGGTCTTACTGCTGGTTTGGTTTTAACGGAGCACTGGCAGAAACACTCCTCAGGCAAGCAGGCCTGACAAGGACGCATCCAATCCTCTATTTTGAAGGAGACCATTTGATTTATCAGTATTTGCAGCAAATGAACGAATCAAGTGGGTGCCTTAAAGCTCGGGAAACCAGACTGACTGGTCTGCTTTACTTAATGTTATCAGAACTTATAGAGTTCGGTCCGGTAGCTTCCTCCGAACAACAGGAAAGTCGAGCGGAAATTTACGTTGAAAAAGTGAAGGATTTTATCGAAATGAATTATGCCCAGAAAATTACCATTGAGCATATTGCAAATTTTATCGGGCTCAATCGAAGCTATTTATGTTCGTTATTTAAACGACGAGTAAACACAAGCATTCAGGATTATTTGATTCGCTATAGGATCAACAAAGCTTGTGAAATGATGGGAAATGCTGAACTTTCGATAGGCGATATTTCCCGTTCAGTCGGCTATAATGACCCTTTACTCTTCTCAAAAATTTTTAAAAAGATAAAGGGATTCTCTCCCAAACATTATCGAGCCGAAACCCATGCTCAAATGCAAAACGACCACTGAATTACGAGTAGAAGCCCCTACGAACAAAAGAGGTCAACCAGAAAACTGGCTGACCTCTTTTATGTTTATTTTGCAGTTTGTCCTTCCAAATAAGAAACAGGTTCTTTAACCTCTACTTTGGTACCGCCAAATTCATCCTTAATGTACTTTTGAGTATCCTCGTTATGATAGAGATCCGCTAATTTTTGTAGTCCCTTATCGTTTGCCTTATCCGCTGAAGTAACCAGAACGTTAATATTGTTCTTTGTCGCCTGACTGATCTCTTCGTGGAACAAGGAATCCTTCAGTACATTCAGACCGCCTTCTAAAGCAATCGTGTTCCCGATCAACACCAGGCCTACATCTTGAATCACGCGCGGACCTGTTTTGTCGTCGATGAGCTCAAATTTCAGGTTTTTAGGGTTGCTAGTGATATCATTGACTGTACCTAAAGCATCATTAAAGTCAGCTTTAAGCTTAATTAAACCGGATGCTTCTAATAGCTTCAAACCTCTTGCTGTATTCGCCGGATTGTCCGCCAAAGCCACCAACGCTCCGTCGGTCACTTCATCAATACTTTTGAACTTTTGCGAATAAATCCCCATCGGCTCCAGATAGGTGGTGGCTATCGCCTTCAAATCGGCTTTGCTCTCTTTGTTATAGCTCACCAGATACGCCCACGATTGGAATGCATTCACGTCCACATCGCCTTGTCTAGTCGCATTGTTCGTTTCGATTCCACCGTTAATTTCCTTTACTTCAATATCCAGCTTGGCATCCTTGGCGGCCTGGGATTGAGCAATATGCTTCCAAATCTGCGCGTCAGACCCCATGGAGCCAATGACTACCTTTTGAGTTTCCGCACCGGAAGCGGAGCTGAAGCCACTACTGTCTGTACTTTTATTGCCGCATCCTGCAGCTACGAGTAATAAACTAATCCCTAATAGTAAAACGAACGATTTCTTCATGTTGTTTTCCCCCAGATCATGCTAGTATGCTAGTGCATCGTCATTCCACCTGTAACATTAATCGCTTGTCCTGTCATATATGCGGAGAGCGGACTTGCCAGAAACAGCACCACATTGGCGACATCCTCTACCTCGGCGGTTCTCCCCAATGGTACCTGCGAACAATCTTCTTCATATATCTCCTGGGCGGTCATTCCGCGAATGACGCCCCCTTCAATCCGCTCACGATGCTTCATCGGCGTTTCTACGATACCTGGACAAACCGCATTCACCAAAATTTGATGCGGAGCAAGCTCAATGGCCATCACCTTGGTCAAGCCGAGAACCGCATGTTTGGATGCACAATATCCGCCCATAGCCCGATATCCATTTTTTCCAGCCTGCGAAGCAATTTGGATAATTCGCCCCGGTTTACGCGCATCCACCATTTCCTTGGCAAACCGTTTGGACGCTACATACAGCCCGGTTGAATTGATCGAAAATACTTTTTCCCAATCAGCCAACTCACTATCAATGACATAATCCATCGTAGAAGTACCTGCGCAGTTCACCAATATGTCAGGAACTCCCGTTTCGCTGATTAGCAGATTGCACCATCTCTCGATATCATCCGGTTTGGATATGTCCAATTGAGTTTCAACCAACTGTGGATTGATCACTCTATACGGCTCTTCATAAGAAATATCAGCAGAAATCACTTTAGCTCCACTTTGAATGAAAAGCTCTACAATCCCCTTGCCTATACCCGACTTACCGCCTGTCACTACTGCTGTCTGATGAGATAGGTCTATTGAAATCATAGATTTTAAAATACTCTTTTGAAAGGATCGCGGCTAATGCCAGCCTCCAACACAATCTTCACATATTCCTGCGCGGAGAAAAGGGAATGGTCCTTATAGTTTCCGCATTCCAAAGCAGTAACAGCCGGTACTTCTGTCGTTTCCAGAATTCTCTTCAACGTTTTTTCCAAAGCAAGTGCAATTTCCTCAGGCTCGTGTTCATTCCATAAAATCAAGTAGAATCCCGTTCTGCAGCCCATAGGAGAAATATCAATAATTCCCTTGATTTCGTCTCTCAGATACGTCGCCAATAAATGCTCCAGCGTATGTACAGCAGCTGTTGGCAGTGCGTCTTCATTCGGTTGCAGAAATCTCAAGTCATACTTTTGTACCGTGCTTCCTTTTTCATCATGCTCTACTCCCGCTGCTCTTACATAAGGAGCCTTTACAATCGTGTGGTCTAATTGAAAACTTTCTACTTTTGCCATTTTGCTCATCCTCATTTTCTGTAATTTTTATTTTTAGTCTAATGACGACTACTTAACATTTGTGCTATTTTTTTAAAAATTTAATGCTTTAAATCAGCATTTTTGCAATTATACATCGGATTACTCGGTTTTACCACTATAATTATTATTTTATTTCTTATTTCTTTGTCCGTGTCTCCTTTGCCTGTACGTTTTGACATAGTGTACAATATATACGGTAATCCATTTTTACGAAATAGATCGAGGACATCGTAAGCCTCATTTAGGAGAATGCTCTGTGAATGAACCGGATTGGAAGCACTTGAATGCTGTCCCTTTGCCCTTGCAGGAATTTCAGCTACAGCTGGACCAGAACAGTGTTGACGCCAAGCAACTAGAGGAATGGAAAAAGATCCCCGTCCTTTATCAACTCGCTCTGGAGGAATTAAAGAACAAAATTAAGCTGATCCAGACGGAATGGAAGCTGATAGATGGTTTTAGCCCGATTGAACACATTAAAACCCGGATCAAAGAACCCCACAGCATTGTGGAAAAGGTTCGGCGCAAAGGTCATGAGGTCACCCTGGACAATATATTGCGTGAAATTCATGATATCGCAGGCATGCGCGTGGTATGCGCTTTTGTCAAAGATATCTATCGTCTGATGGATCACCTCCGCACACGGGAAGACATTCGTATACTAGAGGTCAAGGATTATATTGCCCACCCTAAGCCCAACGGCTACCAGAGCCTACATGTTATAGTGGAAATTCCACTGATCCTGTTTGAGGGCACACGCTGGATTAAGGTCGAAATTCAATTGCGTACATTGGCTATGGATTTTTGGGCCAGTATGGAGCATATTTTGTACTATAAGTTTGATAAGAAAGTGCCCGAACATGTGGTTAACGGGTTGACTGAAGCTGCACGTGCAACCTACGAACTGGATCAAAAAATGCTCAAACTGCGTGGCGAAATTTTATCGCTTAGCGAGGAACAGGCTGTGGAAGAGTCTCCAGGGAAACGAACAGAGGAGTCATCCTTGAAGACACTCTCCCTGCCTGCAGATCACGCCACTTCTCGGTCACAGACTTGCTAGACATACAGGCACAGGATAACTAAACCATTCAATTGACGCTGTTCCTCCTCGTGCTTGAACTTGGGAACTTATGTATGATGTATAAATAAAGAGCCGTCAAAACCACTATGATCCTGGTTTTGACGGCTCTTTTACATATTTTTCTAATCGAATATTACTGCTTCTCGTGAATCTCTGTACTGATTTTCTCAACGATGTCCGCAATACTAAATGATCCCAGATCGCCTTCGCCGCGTTTGCGCACGGCTACAGTACCGGTTGTTTTTTCATTTTCCCCGATAACGAACATGTATGGAACCTTCTCCAATTGCGCTTCACGGATTTTATAACCAAGCTTCTCATTCCGAGTATCCACTTCGACGCGCAGACCCGCTTTCAGCAACGCTTCCTGCATCTCATTGGCAGTCTCGATATAGTTCTCGGATACAGGCAACAGCTTCGCATGAACAGGAGCCAACCACAATGGGAATGCACCTGTAAAATGCTCAGTCAGGATGCCCATGAAGCGGTCAATCGAACCGTAGATGGCACGGTGAATAACGACTGGACGGTGCTTCTGGTTGTCCTCGCCCACATAAGTGAGGTCGAACTTCTCAGGCATTTGGAAGTCCAATTGGATCGTTCCGCACTGCCAGCTGCGTTTGAGCGCATCGAGAATGTGGAAGTCAATTTTTGGACCATAAAATGCTCCATCTCCCGCATTAATACGGTAGTTCATGCCCAGATGTTCCAGCACGTTTTGCAAAGCTTGTTCCGCTTGATCCCACAGCGCTGGTTCGCCCATAAAGTCGTCCGGACGTGTGGACAATTCCACTGTGAATTCAAAGCCAAACACACTATACATTTCGTTAATCAGCTTGATTACGTCTGTAATCTCTTTTTCAATCTGTTCTGGTGTCACGAAAATATGCGCATCATCCTGGCAGAATGTACGAACACGCATCATACCGTTCAACGCACCGGACAGCTCATGACGATGCACTTGTCCAAATTCGGATATACGAATCGGCAGGTCGCGATAAGAATGAAGTTCATTTTTAAACACAAGCATATGCCCCGGGCAGTTCATCGGTTTCAGAGCAAATGTAGTTTCATCTACTTCGGAGAAGTACATGTTTTCTTTGTAATGGTCATAGTGTCCTGATTGTTCCCACAGACGGTTGTTCATCATCAGCGGTGTACGTACTTCCTCATAGCCATGCAAACGTTGAATGTCACGGGAGTAATCTTCCAGCGCAGTACGGACAACCATACCTTTGGGCAGGTAGAACGGCATGCCAGGTGCTTCTTCGGAGAACATGAACAGTTCTAGTTCCTTACCCAGCTTGCGATGGTCGCGTTTTTTCGCTTCCTCCAGCAAGTGCAGATGCTCATCCAGTTGTGCTTTTTTAGGGAAAGCTGTTCCGTAGATCCGTTGCAGCATCTTGTTGTTGGAATCGCCTCTCCAGTATGCGCCCGCTACACTTAACAGTTTAAACGCTTTGATACGGCCAGTTGATGGCAAATGCGGACCACGACACAGGTCAAAAAATTCGCCTTGATCATAAATCGTAATTTCCGCTTCTTCCGGCAAATCACGGATCAGTTCCAGCTTCAATGGATCTTCCAGTTCACCAAAAATGCGAGTGGCTTCCTCACGGCTGACCACACGTCGTGTAATCGGCAGATTTTCCTGCGCGATCTTCGTCATTTCCTTTTCGATCTTCGCCAGATCGTCAACGGACAATGGGTTTTCGATATCAATGTCATAGTAGAAGCCACTGTCGATGACTGGGCCAATACCCAGCTTCACGTTTTTCTCACCGTAAATGCGTTTGAGCGCCTGTGCCAGCAAATGCGCTGTACTGTGACGATAAATTTCCAGGCCGTCCGCACTGTCCAGCGTAATAATTTCAAGGTCAACGTTCTGATCCAAAACAGTGTTCAGATCTACAGCCTTCCCGTTCACTTTACCTGCTACTGCATTCTTTTTTAGCCCGGAGCTGATCGAACCCGCTACGTCGGCGATAGTTACGCCCTGCTCGTACTCGCGTACGGCTCCATCCGGCAATTTCACTTGAATACTCACGATTAAAGCCTCCATTTCAAATTGTGTACTATATCAAAATTGAACGCAAAAAAACGCCTCTCTCCCTCAAGGGACGAGTGCGTTCAGCTCGTGGTTCCACCCTAGTTCGGCCCGCTGCTGTACGTACATTCATGTTCATCGGAACATGCTCATGCACGACCTGCGTGACCCTCCATTGGTATCCGTTAACGGGGATAAATCGGTGGGCGCTTACTGATGTCACTGCTAACTTGCACAGTTACATGTTCAACGTCACGGCTACAAAGGGGTAACTTCACATGCGGTTGCCGGAAAAGCTCTCAGCCTCGTCTTTTCTCTCTGAACGGCCCTTCAAGGAAATCATGTCTTTGGTCAATGCCTTGGATATTACTATATGCTACAGCATTATAGATCAAATTCGCAGGTATTTCAAGTGGACGTTTATGTAAGTTTCTGTCTTATTTATCATCCGGCTATGAAGACGAATAGGTCTATATTTACACCCCACTAAAAACACTGTAAAATAGTTCTCATCTAGACGATATCGTACAGAAAGAGAGCGGAAGAGATGCCTAAGATCATTGTCACAGAAGAACAATGGATTCAAAAAGGAATGGAACGTTTTGAACAGGGCGGAATGGATCAACTCATTGTTGAAAAAATGGCTACTGCTTTAGGGTGTAGCAAGAGCAGTTTTTATTGGTATTTTACCAATCGCAGCAGCTATATTAGACAGATTGTAGAGACATGGAAGGCACAGACGACACAACAGGTTATGGCCGCGTCCATCACCCATACTGCCGCAGATGAGCGGATCAGAGAGGTGCTAACCCAGATGTTCGGCAAGACGAAACGGGGAGACTTTCTGTTTTATCTGCGCAAGCTGTCATTGAAAGACGATAGTTACCGTGCCCTACTCAATGAAGTGGAACAGATGAGAATGGAGTTTATGAAAGAGCTTTTAATCCAAAAGGGAATGCAGCCAGAGAAAGCCTCTCAGAGGTCATGGATGTTGTACCATTACTATTTGGGTTGGTATGAACGTCACAAGCAAGAGACGTTTAGTGAAGAAGCCATTCAGCAGCATATTCAGATGATTTGGACAGAGTGGATTTCAAATTAAGGAGGGTGTGAGATGTTGGAGTTACTTACATGGGCAGTTGGTGGAATTTTATTGGTACTGAGCGGCATGCATGTATATTGGGTATTCGGCGGGCAGAAAGGTGCTGAGGCAGCGATTCCAAGCACGGGAACGGATTTGCTCTTTAAACCCTCCAAAATAGGGACATCGATTGTTGCCATTTTACTAGCTTTCGCCGCTTGGTTCGTTCTGGAGTTAGGGAGAGTCGTACCATTACAGTTTTTCCATTTCTTCTATTCCTACGGTGCAGGCTTGTTGTCGTGTTTATTTATTTTACGTTCTATAGGAGATTTCAAATGGGTAGGGTTCTTCAAGAGAAAAAAAGGAACGGTTTTTGCAAAATGGGACACCGTGCTCTACTCGCCCCTTTGTTTTCTCTTGGGAACTGCCATTTTAATGATGATGCTTTTACGTACGGCATAGCCTAAAGATGATCTTTACCCGTTTTGTTTCTTTCGTACGTCTCCACTCGTTTCTTTCTCAGTGAAAAAGTACAGTAAAGCCAGCACAGGCAAGATGACTCCAATCAGAGCACTTAAATTCCAACCACCTAATGCGTAAGACCAACCACCTAATGATGATCCAATCGCTCCACCTATGAAAAAGATAGACATGAATAATCCGTTCAGACGCCCTCTCGCTTCACTTCCCAAGGAGTAAATAACACGCTGTCCAAGCACAAGGTTTCCCGATACAGCCATATCCAGTGTAATCGCTGAAATAAAGAGCAGGATGAGCGCAGCCGTCGAATGACTTTGAAAAATATAGATGACCAAAAAGGACAAGGCGGCAATGACCATAGCTAGCCCGGTTAATACTTTGCTCCAGCCTTTATCAGCCAATCTCCCGGCAATCGGAGCAGCTATTGCGCCGCCTACACCTACTAAAGCAAACAGTGCAATACCCTGCTGAGACATGCCAAAGTCATCCGCCAAGCGTAGAGGAACAACCGTCCAAAACAGGCTGAAGGCACCAAATAAGCAGGCTTGATATAGGGCACGACGACGCAATGCAGGCGTTTGTTTGAACAGAGTACCTAGTGAGAAAATCAGTTTACTGTAAGATACCGTAGGCACAGGCTTGCGCTCCGGAAGTGCTTTCGACAGGAGAATCGTCAACAACGTCAACACAATGGCTGACATAATAAATACGGCTTGCCATCCCCAGATGCTGGTTATGAAGCTTGCCAATGGACGTGCGAACATAATCCCTAGCAGGAGTCCGCTCATAACATTCCCGACAACCCGGCCGCGCTGCTCTTCGGATGCTAAATAGGTAGCATACGGCACCAGTATTTGGGCAACTACAGATCCAACTCCAATGAACAAGGATGCAGTCAGGAACAAGGTGGCATTGGGGGCGAAGGCAGCAACGAGCAACGCACAGACTGTAATGATGAGCGATACGATCATTAGACGTCGATTTTCAATAATGTCACTAATCGGTACGATAAACAGCAGTCCCACAACATAACCGATTTGAGTTAAGGTGACAATGAAGCCCGCTGTTGTGGAAGAAAGACCCAGCGCCACATGAATAGGCCCTACCAGGGTTTGAGCATAGTAAAGGTTAGCAACAATAAGGCCGCATGCCGCTGCCAACAGAAACATCATCCAATTTGAAATACGGTTACCTTCTACGGATTGTTGTTCTCTTTGCATGATAATCCTCCTCAATAATTTAAATACTGAACGTATAGTTCGTTAATTTGATAATCAAATAATATACTGAACGTTTCGTTTTGTAAATAGGCAAATTCAAATTTTTATTCTTACCCGATATTTGATATACTGAACGTATAGTTTACTTTTCTAAGTTTTCTTATATCTATGTAAGAAGGTGAGCATTCCAATGCAGAGTAAAAGAGGACGTCCGCGTAATGTTGAGTCGCAAAAATCTATTCTTACCGCTTCCTATGATCTACTGCTGGAGCAAGGCTTTGGGGCTGTTACGGTAGAAAAAATTGCTGAGCGAGCAAAAGTGAGCAAAGCCACCATATATAAATGGTGGCCTAACAAAGCTGCCGTAGTGATGGATGGTTTCCTGTCAGCTACCATGGCAAGATTGCCCGTACCTGACACAGGTCGTGTATTAGACGATATTCTTATTCATGCTACGAATTTAGTACGGTTCCTAATAAGTCGAGAAGGTAAAATCATTACGGAGTTAATTGGTGAAGGGCAGCTTGATCCAGGATTAGCAGAGGCATACCGAACACGATATTTCCATCCTCGAAGACTTGAAGCCAGACATCTAATTGAGCGGGGAATAGAGCGCGGGGAATTGAAGGAGCATCTCGATGTTGAATTATGTATCGATCTCATTTATGGGCCGATTTTTTATCGATTGCTGGTAACTGGTTATCCATTAGACGATGCCTATGTGCGACAATTAGTCATGAATGCGTTCGAAGGGATTAGCTTGGACTGAATTATGAATGCCATATAGCGGGATCATTTCTACCGTGCAATAAACCTTTAGATTGCACCAAGCAGCTACCACTGGGTATTCTCTGTGATGGCTGCTTTTTTCTTTTTTCCTTTTTCTTTTTTGCCTTTTTCTTTTACCCGCCGATCCTCTATGCTAACTCCTGATTTATTTATTCGTCAGGATCTGTACTAATCTTTTGCAGTAAGTCGATCAGAAGGTCCTCTTCCTCTTCGGATAAATTGTGGACAAGACTGGCATTGAGTTCATCCAATATTCCTTGTAAGACAGGAGCGAATTCTAACGCCTTGGCCGTGGGAGACACAAGTTGGGAACGACGATCATTCGGGTCCGTTTTACGTTCAATGTAGCCTGATTCCTCTAATTGTTTTACAGAGCGGGCTGTGGTTGCCTTGTCAAATTTAAGTTCATTCGTCAGCTGCTCCTGTGTAATGCCCGGCCGCTGTAAAATAAGCTTTAAGAAACTGTGTTGTCCCCCACTACCGATTCCGTAAGGAGCCAGTTTTTTTGACAGTATTTTTTGATTTCGACGGTACAGGTGGGAAATTAGCTTTCCAATCGGTTTTTTCCTCATCAAATACACCTCATTGGCTTGAAAATGGCAATCCCCAGCTGGGACCAAAACAAAGTTTACAATAATATTGTTGCGCACGCAACTAATTTGCTGTACACTAGAACCGTTCATTTAGTTGCGCATGCAACTAATAAAAAGGGCTGTCAACGATAAAGAGGTGTTCATAATGAGTTCAACTGCTACAACTGTTGCAACCTATCAAGAAAATATCGAAGTTCAGAAGAAACGTTGGATGATTCTGATTGTTTTGAATCTGTTTACGTTTATGTCCACCCTGGATGGAAGCATCGTTAATATTGCTCTTCCTGTGTTGTCCCGCACGTTACATTTACCTGTGGCACAGATTGAATGGGTGACAACCGCCTATTTAATGGCGATATGTACCGCTATTTTATTTTTTGGCAAGCTAGGCGATATGGTCGGTAAAATCAAAATATTCAAAATCGGCACAATCATATTCATTCTCGGCTCTCTATTGTGCGGTCTAAGCTCCTCACTCTCCCTATTGCTGATTTCCCGCATCATTCAGGCGATTGGAGCATCCATGACCATGGCGAACAGCCAAGGGATCGTAACAGATATCTTCCCGTCCACTGAACGAGGCAAAGCGCTTGGCCTCATCGGTACCTTCGTTTCTTTGGGCAGTATCGCCGGGCCGAGCTTGGGCGGTATTATTGTCTCCTCGCTGGGCTGGCAATACATTTTCTGGGTCAATGTACCGATAGGCCTGGTCGCTGTCTTTCTTGGCTGGAAGCTTCTACCGAAGGATCTGATCAAGGTGAAGGATAAGGTTGACGTTCCCGGCAGCCTGGTATTTGCTATTTTTATTCTGACCTTGTTCGTCGGATTGTTGCTGGGACAGCAGGTCGGGTATGGAGACGCAGGTATTATTGCTTCACTGGTGGTGGCTGTAGTTGCTTTTGCTGTATTCATTCGGTTGGAATTGCGTCGTCCGCAGCCGCTGTTACAGCTCGCATTATTCAAAAATCCATTGTTTTCGCTCAGTATTTTGTGTGCTTTTCTGGTGTTCGTCGCTAACTTCTGCTTTAACATCATTTCGCCTTTCTATGCGCAAAATATGCTGAACTTGTCGCCTTTTTATGCCGGATTTCTGCTGATGTTGTTCCCCATCTCTATGGTTATTGTAGCCCCGCTCAGCGGTGCGCTTTCCGATAAAATCGGGTCTGAACTGCTCACTTTCGCCGGGCTGGTCGTTATGGTCGTTGCCCAAATTGGATTAGCCCAGCTGCATGCAGGCAGCTCCATCCCGCTCGTCGGTCTGTGGATTGCCATGCTGGGTATTGGCAGTGGTTTATTCCAATCACCGAACAATTCGCTGATAATGTCCAAAGTACCCCGTACACAGCTCGGCTCAGCCGGAAGTGTTAATTCACTGGTGCGCAACGTCGGTATGGTTGTAGGGATCACGCTGGCCACATCCATTCTCTTTTATATTATGAGTAAAGAGGCTGGTTATCGGGTCACCGGGTTGGTTCCGGGTCACCCTGAAATTTTCCTGTCAGGCATGCATGTAGTCTTTATGACATCTGCGTCCGTCTGTCTTGTAGCAGCATTGTTAACAGGCTGGAGGCTGATCGGGGCTAGACGGGCAAGAACGCAGCAAGAAAAGAGATAGAGCCATCAGGAAGCAAACAGGCTAATTTATAAAAAGATTGTTTTACGGGTATATGGCACTGAACTGCAAGAGGACATCCCTTTCAAAGAACCCTTCTTGTAGCTCACAGCCGTATATCCTCTTTATTAATGCTGAAGGAAATTTCTCTAACTGTCCCTTATCCTCTTACCCTATCCTATTACACTTCTACTAAACGTCCGTTTTCTCTCCAGGATTGCAGTATTTTCTCAAGTACCCACTGATTCTTGTATCCGTCATCGAACAATGGGGCTCGATCTACGAACTCCCCCCTTGCCAGCTTAACAAAATCGCCATCGGCTGTATGATTATAGATTGCAGGAACAGCCCAAGTCTCGTATTCGGCATTCGGATGTTCCAGATCACGCAGCACGATGCGAATACTTTCCGGATTATTGAGACTAGCGTGCAGCGTACCGAGCTCACCGTAGATATCCACTTCGATGTCGTGACGTTTGCCGATGGCATTTTTATGAGTGATAAAGGTAGCCACGGTATTGTCGCCGATGATGCCATGAAAGGCGGCGAGATCTTCCACATCTACCTTTAGAGGCAGACCCGTGACCGGATCGGGCCGCTCAGGTGTAATGATATGTAGCAACGCCGCGACGCTTTTAAATTCACCAATCAGAAAACGGGCCAGATCAATAATATGTGAGGCAGTATCCCCCACGACTCCAGAGCCGGCCTTGGCTAAATTGTGTCGCCAAGTATACGGATGCTGACGATACGGTGAAAAAGCATCCATCAGATAACGGAATTGAATATTGTAGATTTTGCCCAGCTTTTGCTCATCCAGCAGTTGCTTGGTATATTGGAAGGCCGCTCCGTAGCGATGCTTGTAGTGAACCAGCAAAGGCACTGGATTCGCGTTGTACAGCTTTTTCAGTTGACCTGCCTCCGACCATGTGAGTGTCAATGGTTTTTCTGCCAGTACAGCTTTGTGTTCTTCCAGCGCAATCCGAATAATGTCAAAATGCACATCATTGGGTGTCAGCGACAGAATCGCATCTACCTCTGAGTCACGGATTAATGCTTCATAATGGGCGTACCGCTTGGAAGCAGGCAGTTGCAATTGCTCTCCGATGGCTTGAAGTCGGTTTGCGTTTACATCACTAACGGCCACAATCGATACCCCCGACATGCTGTTCAATGATCTGATGTGATATTCAGCGATCAGGCCCAAGCCGATGATACCCATCCGAATAGGTAAAATTGGGGAGGCAGAGGTACTCATATATTCAGAATTCCCTTCTCTACAAATTAGTTTGACATATCTGTCGCACATTCCTTTTTGCTATGCAGTATCACCCGTAGCTTGGTAGAATAGTCCCCGCCCGACGTGATCGTCGTAACTTTTACTGCGATAGACAGATACCAGCCAGCAAATACAACTCCTCATAAAAAAGGATCTGCAGCTCCGTTGTCCGGTTTTGCAGATCCTTTGTATCCCTTCTCTAATCAACTACATCATTTTGACTACATCAAAAATGTACCTACGACAAAAGATACCCCGATGATAATTGAGCGCAGTAGCTGGGCGAGAGCCACATTGCCTTTGGCAATTTCCTCGCACACCTTGGTGCGCGGCGTCACCAGATCAAAAATCACATAGACCAGGCACAGCACTACAATGCCTACGGCCGACCAGGTCAGCATATCGAGCCATGAATGGCTGCTATACGACACCATGCCCACGATGATACACAGGCCCAGCAACTTTGCCCCCATGTAGATACCAGCCGCTTCATTGCCGCGTGCGATTTCCTGATTATCGTTATAACGTGTCAGCAAGCTGAACACAAAATAACCTACGATTATGATGGCAAACAAGATAAGCAGGCCGATACCTACATTGCCCAATGCGTTGCCCAAATTGATATGAGAGTCCAATTTTCTTCCTCCTTATGATACTTATGAATAGAACAGAACTGTTCGAATATTGTACATTTTTCAATTCAGCTTATACAGCGGGCGGATTAGAAGATTCGTTGGCAACGGTGGCAGCGCAATAGTAGGCCATATCACCTGTTACCTTTTCACCGATTCGCGGCAGGACCCCTGCGAAACGCCCCCCGATCACGAATATACCTGTCAGTACGTAGCCTTGGAATGGTCCTTCCTCGGTCTGCACCTCTGCACTCTGCATAGGCCACAGCCGCTGATAAATCTTAGGCTGCCCCTCGTAATAAGCGGCAATATGTGCGGCTTCCTCCTGTTCAGGCGTTAGTGGAGCGTCCGCTTGATGAAGCAGATCAGGCTGGTCAGCCTTTGCATTTCCAACCTCTCTCAAGACGCCTTCCAGGCTCTTCGCTGATTCAGGATGTTCAATCAAATGCGTCCCTTTACCCTCTCGCCCCCATATACCTTTCGCCACATAAGGCTCTTTATTTTGCAGAAACACGGATGGCTCAAAATACGTAGGTAGCAGGTAGTTTCGTATTACCTCCAGCTCCCGGTCGTCAAACAAGCGAAAACCGCAGAACGCTGGTGTCTGCTCATTGCGCTCGTACAGCGACCATACGGTTGCGGTGAACCCTTTGCTCTGGGTAATGATATGCTGCGGCGGATTGATCAATCCTATTTTCCCGTCTGCCACCATCTCCATTAGCGCCTGACCCACCTCAAGCCCTGTGTCCTCTTCCCGATCATCAATTAGATATTCCAGCGGATACAGGCGATAGAGGATGTGAATCTGCTCTCCCCGGTGATACAATCCTTCATTCGGGATAATTTCCAGTTCTTCCAATGGCGCATAAACCACTTCAAACCCAGCTTGTTCACATAAACGCATAATATATTTGGTATTCGTCTGATCCTCGATATGCCAATCATAGCAAGTGAAGTGCACCTTTATCCCCAAACCCTTACGGCTATAAAAATGAATGAGCTCCGTCAAGGCAGACTGAATCGCCTCATCCATTCCAGATGAGGGTCCATGTAGAGCAATGTCATCCCCTGACATTCCCTCACTATGCAGCACCTCCAGCAGCTTTCCTTCTAGATAAGCCACCTCGGGAATCCCGGTTGGGGTGTCGGTGTTATTCTCAATGCATTTGATCCCCGCTTCCCCCACAATCCAGTCCTGACGGGTGATCCCATCCGGCGCGACCTCCATACGTGCCGCACGCAGCAAGCCTGGATGAATTCCCAGCCGCTCCACCAGGTATTCATCTGGCATATAGCGCTGGATGAATTGCTGAACCTTGCGATAAATACGATGCACCGCCTCAGAAGCAGCCTGAAGCTCTGCCAGCTCGCTTTCCCGATACACCGTTAAGGCCGGCATGCAATAGCACTTGCCGTACATGCGATGATACGGAATCATACGGCTGATTTCACCCTTAAAAAGCTCGTCATGTTCATAGGGTAATTGCCGAATCGTACGCATGCTCATCTTAACCCCCAGAAAAAAAGCCGCTGTGTGAGCCGCTGCTGCCAAAACCACTGTGTGAGCTGGATGATGAGGACGAGCTTCTGCGATAAGAACTGGAAGATGAACGACTGTTATGGTACGAGGAGCCTCCGCTATAATAGGTCGATCCACCATAATAATACCCGCTGCTGCCTGAATCCCGACAGGCCGTTTGCTCCGATACGGGGAGCTCGTCGCAGTCATAATATTCGTCGTCACCGCAACCCGTCAGAGCGGCCGGGACAGCCAACATCAGGGCAAAGGCCGCCATCCGTGCACGAGAGCCAGGCTTGGATTTCATGGTTTCCCAAGAATGCTCCATCACAGATCGACCTCCTTCACAAACAAATGCACCTTTTTCAGCTGAGGGTCCAATACTGAATATATAAATTCGTATGTTTTGCCACCCAACACCGTATAATGATCCAATAGCCGCTGGGCTAGCTCCAAGGTAAATACCGCACCTTCCCGCTGATCCATGCTACGGAACGCAGGCTCATGCCATACCCAGTACATGGCGCTGAATGTGGAAGAGTAGCCTCCCCCACTGGCCAGTACGAGGTCTGTGATCGACGCGCCGTAAGGCTTCGCACGTTCCCCCGTAAATTCGGTTACATAGACGGAATGATCCGTATGCTCCTCACTTTCATTCGAGGTATGCGCCCACAGTTTGTCATGGAGACGCGTAGCGTCTACGAGCTTGCGCAGGAACAACTCATCTCCGGATACGGATTCCCGTGTCAGGCTGCGCAGTTCCTTTTGAGTGTCTTCTGACCATTCGCGATACGTTAATGAATAATAAATGATGATTCCCTTCCCTTCCTGTACGCTTCTGTCATGAGGTTTACTATAAATTCAAGCTTCTGTCGTCGTTCACTATACGAGATTCTACCTTGAAAAGGTTCAATTTGGAAGAAAAATACGACAAAAAGCCGCAATCCCCAGGATTACGGCTTGGTTGTAGCGCCTATAGCTTGATATTGTTTTCGTCGAAATACTCCTCAAGTGTCAGCCCCTGCTTGGCAACATCCTCTGCAATGTCTACTCCCACATAACGGATATGCCAAGGCTCGTACACATAGCCGGTCACATCTTCCTTACCCTTCATATAACGAATAATAAATCCGTATTCCGGTGCATGTTGTTCTAGCCATTCGCCTTCCTTGGAAGCTCCGAAAGATTGCTCCAGCACATTGCCTACGCTGGGACTGGATACGTCAATGGACAATCCCGTTTGATGTTCACTCGTACCCGGTACAGCGCTGACTTTAGAGGCATATTCCTGCCCCTTTGTCTTTACATTGTTGTTGAAAATAGACACCTGACGCTTATAGGAACGGTATCCCGATACCGCACGTAGCTCAATGCCGTCCTTTTTTGCACCGTCGAACAGCTTCTCCAGTGCCTCTGCCGCTTCCTTACGCAAATGCCGCTTTTCATGCGGTCCCTCGAAGGAAAAAGGCACCTGCGGCTCCACCAGGTCATCCGGGACATAGCCCACAGGCAAGCTGCGCTTTTTGTTCACAACGACTGTATCTGAAGTCGCATTGGTGACAACCGCTGTTCCATCCTCTTCCTTAACCGTAGCTTGCAGCGCGCTCTGGCTCCGCAACGCCATCACAGGGTCGGCTTGTCCACTTCCAGTATCCGCGGAGGCTTGTCCAGCGCTAGTGCTGCTATTGCCTGCGTCCGGCTGGGTGGAAGGCTGTATATTCTCCTGTACCGCTGTAGACGACTTTAATGGCTCACTTTCCTGTCCACCTGATCCTCCTTGCTGGCAAGCTGCTAGCAATAGGCCCGGCAGGATCAGCCCCGGAATGAGCGCTTTGGTCCATCGCTGAGATGTGCGCGTCTGTTGTATATGTCGTTTCATGCTGGTATCTCCTCCAATATTGCAATTGATACATGATTTGCAGTGACTTTTCCGTTTCCCCATTGTAACTGAACTTTAGACACTCTTCGAAGCTGTTATCCTATCCAATGAAGGTGAACAAACTCGAAAAAGGAAGCATATACCCGAATTGTTATGGGTTATGACGTTTTTGCGGGATTGCAGCCCGGGCTCGCTCAGCTACGCGTTCACGTATGAGTTTCAATGCTTCTTCAGCACGGGGTAATCCCGGCAGCAAAGACGTAATATCCGTTTCCTTCTTGGAAGCAAGTTTCTGCGGCAGCCGGATTTCTATGGCATGAAAGCCTGCTCCGGGACGATGCAATGCTCCTTCGGCTGCGGATTCTGCGATCCATTCGCTAATCGCTGCCGATCCGCTGCGCCCGCCCTCCGCGCGTGAGGTAGACTCAAGCGCGGGGGACGTTCTCTGAACATGGGATAACTCTCCAGCCCAAGCACTAAACACGTAATCCAACAGCTCTTCCTGCGTCATTCCGATCAACGCCAGACAGTGTTGTGGCTCTTTTTCCAGTCCAGCCTGAAGAGCTTCCTTCACGTCTTCGACTGCATCCACTCCATTCTCTCTGCTGGAAATGGCGGTCTCAGCTGCGAGTTGAACAATCTCATCCAGTGATAGACAAGCTTCCCCTTTCAGGAAACGGTAGATGTCCAAAGGTTCCGCTTTTAGCTGCTCCAGCCATGCCCCTTGCTGTTCCAGGTTCAGTACAGGCACCGGGCCAGTCCATTGGACAGGATTCGCGAAGGGTACACCCGTCGATTCACCTTCCGGCCCATTTCCGTCTAATTCCACAATCCATCGACCGTCAGTTACTTTCAGCTTCACTCGCGGTCTCGTCATCGCCTTCATCCTTTCTCTGCTCACTCGATCCATACATCATTTTGCAACGCAATCAGACCGCGCAGTTCATCATCAGACATTTCGGTGAGCCAATGTTCACCCGAGCCGACAACCTGTTCGGACAGTGCCTTTTTGCTCTCGATCAGCTCGTCGATCCTTTCCTCCAGTGTCCCCTGACAGATCAGCTTGTGCACTTGTACATTGCGACTTTGACCAATACGGAATACCCGGTCTGTCGCCTGATTTTCGACGGCAGGATTCCACCAGCGATCATAATGAATGACATGGCTGGCACGCGTCAGGTTCAGACCCACGCCACCTGCACGCAAGGAAAGTACGAATATATTCGGTCCTTTTCCCTGCTGGAAGTTGTGAACCATTTCGTCCCGTCTGGTTTTCGCCAGTCCTCCATGCAGGAAATATGGCTCTTCTCCCAAAATCTTGGTCAAACGGGATACCAGCAGTTCTCCCATCGATACGTATTGGGTGAAAATCAGCGCCGATTCATCGTTCTCGCGAATGGTTTCTACCAATTCCAGCAGTCGCTCCATTTTACCCGAGTTTTCGGCTTTACTGTTGTCAGCACGGCCTTGAATGATCAAACCCGGGTGGTCACAGATTTGCTTCAACTTGGTCAGCGACGACAGAACAAGTCCTTTACGGGCCATACCAACCTGCCCATCCAGTGTTCCCAATAATTGATCCACCACGCCGCGGTATAATCCGGCCTGCTCTGGCGTCAGTACACAATAGGACTTCAGCTCCAGCTTCTCAGGCAAATCCTTGCGAATATCCGGATCGCTTTTGAGCCGGCGCAGCATGAACGGGGAGACGAGGCGGTGAAGCTCACGCAACGCAGACCCCCGTTCCTCTCCTGCCAGACTGTACCGCTGCCGGAATGAAGATGCCGTACCGAGGTACCCCGGATTCAGAAATTGAAAAATAGACCAAAGCTCGCTTAAGCGATTTTCTACCGGCGTCCCCGTCATGGCAATCCGATGTGGTGCGGACAGCTTCATGACGCTTTGTGCCTGCTTAGTGCGTGCATTTTTTATATATTGCGCCTCATCCAACACGATGGAAGACCAGTAGACCGCAGATAAATCGCTGCCGTCCCGGCCCGCCAAATGATAGGTAGTGAGGACGATATCATACTCGCGTACATTTTCCTGAAACTGCTCCCCATGGAGTCGCTGGTTGCCATGGTGAATATAAAGCGACAAATCCGGTGAAAAGCGCTTCAATTCCCGCTGCCAGTTGCCCAGCAAGGACGTCGGACAGATGATTAACGCCGGACGCTGATCCTCTGCTCCGATGCCACCATCGAGCAGACAGGTAATAACCTGAATCGTTTTACCCAGCCCCATGTCATCCGCCAGGCACACACCAAAGCCCAATCCGCGCATCGCAGCCAGCCATTGAAAGCCTCGCTCTTGATACGGCCGTAGTGCACCATGCAACGTCTCCGGCACAGGCCGTGGCTCAACAGAACGGAGTACCCCGCCCTCAGCCAAAGATGCAAGCAGTCCAGCGGATTCCGCGCCGAAGATGGACAAGCCCTTCCATGAGGCCTCGCCTGCACTTTCATTTTCCGCAGCCAGATGCATCCATTCGGACAAGCTCATTTCACCGTTCTCTCCGCGCTTGATAAAACGCAGCACCTGACGAATTTCCTTGGGATCTACCTCGATCCATTCTCCTCCGAGACGTACATATGGCAAATTGGCCGCGACGATGCTTTCCAGTTCCTCCATCGTCAAGGTCGTATTCCCCAGCACAGCCTCGGCATCAAACGAAATCATGCGGTTAATGCCAACGGACGATGTATCGGCGATCACACCATCTGGCTTGGCCCCCTGCTCTGTCGAGCGCATTTTAAACCGCAAGCCTGCACGTCTTCGTCCCTCTCGGCTCCAGCGTGAAGGCATTTGCACAGTGATACCGTTCTTTTGTAAAGAAGGTACGGCTTCCGTCAGGAAGCGGAAGAACATCTCCGGCTCCAGGGTCAACCCCTCGGGATAAGGGCGGTTTAATGCTTCCTGCAATATAGGTGCCGCTTCAGCCGCCTGTCCGAGCCTCGTCAGCAGTTGCGCCTGCACTTGACGGTACACAATCTCACCGCGAACCAGATCACGTTCAGGATGCGCCCACAATGCCAGAGCAGGTAGTCGTAGTCCAGGCTCAGCATCGCTTTCTGCCCAAAAGGTAATACGCCATTCCTGGACACTCTCTTCCAAAGAAGGCTCCAAACGAAGGCACAGACGCAATTGCCCTTCAATGGGTTCCTTGGCTTCCCGTTCCGTGACAGGCATCGTGCTTCCCTCAAGAGAGGACGCCTGAAGAACCAACTCCTCCATCTCAGCAGGCGTTCCCTGAATCGCAACCTGGCGCGAACCCGTCAACAGACTGTTCCACCACAGCTCCGCCAGTGGTGATCCTCCGCGCCGATAATCTGCCCGATATCGTCCCAGTTCACGATCTGACGCAGCCAGCACAGCGGTCGTTTCTGCATGAACGACCGCACACAAGAAGGAATACAGCACCATTCCAGCTGCATCCTCACGTGTTTCTGGCTCCTTGCCCGCAAAAACGGCCGGGGCTGCCATACAAACTGCCGGCATCGCTGCTGCCAGCTCATGAAAACGGCGGATGTCCTCCTCTTCGCGAAGCCGAGGAATCCACACCCCTACCGCCGCATCCGGACCGCGTCGCCGCGGCCCAGATGGACGCGCCTCTGTAAGTGATGGCACGATTTCCCCCCGTTGCATCAGCTCTAGTGCAAAATAAGCAGCCTTTTGCCAATATTGCATTTCCTCGCCAAGCGTAATGCCCGAAGCCGCACAGCCCTTCTCGTCCATGCGAGTCAGCAGAGCCAGCGTCTCGCGGGGTTCCAGCGCCAGGCCCTCCAGTGTACGCCCCAGCATGGAACGTCTCTTGCCACCTCTGCCCGCAGTTTCCAAGCGAGCATTGTTAGGTATCCGCACCTCGGCAAGACGCAACGCAGCCTGCCGAAACGGCCGAAGGTCTCCCTTCAGCGTCAGCCTGCGGATCACACTGCTCCACGCATCAATACGTGGTTCCGACGTCTCACCAGAAAAGCAAAAAAACACATCTCCGAGCCATATTCCATAAAGCGGTTGATTCATATCTGTCTCCCGTCCAGCCTTTTGAATTATTACTCTTCATCATATACGAAAACGGGCTCTTTTCAAAACTTTATCACAAAAATAATTGGAAAGTCATACGTTAATCACCTTAAATATTCATGTAATTAACTAGGAAAAGGGGGCTCCGAAATGCATGGCATTCCCTCTTATTCTTCATCATCTTTCAGATAAGGATTCAGGCTGTCTTGTAGCAATTTCCTGACCTGCATGCGCAGTTCTTTCGGATATACGACCTCGGCCTCTGGGCCGTATTTCAACAAAAGTCTGGATACATACCTAAACTCTTCAACGGGAATATGTCCCTGCCATTCCTGACCCAGCCCTTCCTGATGAGAGACATTGTGAAAGAGGGCATCTGATTCGGCCAGCCTGGCACCCAATGCGGTAAATTTTATTTTGGTTGGAATTCCTTTACGGGAATCCTCCGCATTCAGCCATTCTTGAAGGGTAGGAAGATGGTCCAAGGTTTCATCTAGCATCGTTATGGTGATCACCCGATCTGAACGGTACAGGATGATGCGGTCTTTGCTGTGTGCTGGCATATACCAATATCCGTGATCAAAATAAAGCCCAATCGGATATACCTGGGTCCACTTTGTCCCGGAAGCGGAGTGGTAGTGCATGTTCACCCTGCGCTTATTCAGCGCAGCCTCCAAAATGAGCGAGGTGTAGGGTGAGTCTGCGTGAGTGGGGATCATACGAAAAGAAATATAATCCTTTAATTGATCAATGTTGTCCTGTACGTCCTGAGGAAGCTCGGCATAATAATGCTCGGATAAATGTCTACGAACCGATCCAAAAGGGATATCCGGAATATCCTCCAGTAATTGCAGCATGAGGAAAAGACCCAAAGCCTCGTCGCGCGCAAGATGAAGGGGAGGAAGAAGCCGATTGGGAAGTGCCCGGTATCCGCCGTGAGGGCCCGTTTCGGTATACAGGGGTAGCCCGGTTTGCTGCAAATAGTCGAGATCTCTTTGTATCGTTCTGACAGAGACACCAAATCGTTCGGCCAACTCACGCGCCGTATATTTTTTTCGGGAATCCAGTATCCTCATAAGAGCAATTCTGCGTTCGTTCATAAGGTACTCCTCTAATAAAAATAATGTTTAAACGATTATTTTACTACGACAAAGTATGTCATAAATAGATTGTAACATAGAGATAGAAAGGAGAGATGAACGATGAAGGATTTGAAATCAAACGAAGTAGTACTGTATATCACCATGAGTCTCGACGGGTATATTGCGTTGCCGGACGGGTCGGTGGACTGGCTGTATGATGTCAAAGGAGATGGCGGGGACAATGGATATGCTGACTTTTATGACACCGTAGGTACGGTGCTGATGGGCAGAATGACGTATGAGGAAGTGTTGAAGCTTTCGGATGATTTTCCTTATGCCGGAAAGCCTTGTTATGTACTCACCCGGTCATTAACGGAGCAACAGCAGGCACCACACGTTACATTTACGGACGAGGCTCTGTCTGAGCTAGTTCCGCGTCTGCAAAAACAATCGGAAGGTTTGGTATGGCTAGTAGGTGGAGGTCAGTTAGTTCAGGCCTTCATGCAGGCTGGACTGCTGGAAAAGGCAATCATTGCGATCATTCCTAAAGTGCTTGGACAAGGAATACCGTTATTTCCAGAAGGAACACTACCAAGTACATTTGAACTCCAAGAAATAGAACGCCGCGGGGATATTGTACTGCTTTATTATAATGTATAATTATGTTTACGAAAAAAGCCTTCGTATGCTCAGGATCATGCAATTTCCCTGACATGCGAAGGCTCTTCCGCGTATTTCATTGAATTATTTGGTCTTCAAATTATCCCATGTTCTTTGGAAATCCTCGAACAGCTTCCCAGCATCCGATTTACCTGCCACATAGGCTTGCATTTGACTTCCGAATTCTTGCTGCGCTCCTTCAGGATAACGGCTAAAGAACCAGCCCAGCAGTTTATTTTCCTGACTGTATTTCACCACTTCGGCACCCAGTTGGCCCATATCGGCCTCTTCCCCTTTGATGCTCTTGAACGCTGGAATGAACTTAAATTCCTTGGTGATATACTTTTTCCCTTGCTCGGAGGTCACCATCCAGTTTAAGAACTCTTTGGCCTCGGCTTTGACAGACGAATTTTTATTAACCACCCAGTTATTGGCGACACCTACAAACAGCTTATCTCCGGCTGTTGCGTCTTCACCAATCGGCATAGGCAGAATACCCAGATTCAGCTTCGGATTAATTCCGTCAATTTGGACCTGAGTCCAGTTCCCTTGCTGCATCATGGCAGCCTTGCCAGTGGCAAAGTTCGTTACCTGCGTATTGTAATCGGTCGTGAGCGGCTTCGAATTGCCATACTTAAGCGTCAGATCGAGCAGCTTGATCCACTCGGCGAATACAGCATTGCCCGGAATTTTGGCTGTGCCATCATTCAGTCCCTTGACGAAGCCCGAAGGGTCTGGCTGATTAGCAAATGCCACGTTCAGCAAATGATTGCCCAGCACCCAAAACTCCTGGTATCCGTTGGAAAAAGGTGTGATCCCTGCGGCTTGCAGCTTTTGCGCAGCAGCCTCCAGCTCGGACAGCGTTTTAGGAGGATCGGTGATTCCAGCCTTTTTGAACAAATCCTTATTATAAATAAAGCCGTATCCTTCCAGATTCATTGGCTGACCGTACAGCTTGCCATCCTTGGTCATCGGTTCTTTGGCGACATCGACCACATCACCAACCCAAGGCTGGTCTGATAGGTCCTCCAAATATTCCAGCCACGTATCCAGCTCACGATAACCGCCGACGTTAAAAATATCCGGTTGTTCGCCAGAGGCAAATTTGGCCTTTAACGCCGCCCCATAGTCACTGCCACCGCCTACAGTCTGAATGTCGAGCTTGATTCCCGGGTGAGTCGCCTCATATTCTCCTTTCATGCGATTTAGTGCTTCTGCAATCTCTACCTTGAACTGAAAAATGTGAATGGTTTTCTCCTTAACTTCCTCATTGCTTGCATTTTGCCCCCCACTGCTGTTACAACCCGCCAAAACCAGAGCAAAAGCTGCAAAAAGCAAAATCAGTGCCTGTGCTTTCTTCTTAAAAGTATGCGTTTTCATTTTGATGTTCCTTTCTATTCTAGGTTTCATAGCACCATAATCAACACTCAACCTTTAACCGAACCTGCCATAATCCCTTGTATAATATATTTTTGCATGGCCAGAAAGAATGCGATCACCGGCAAGATGCCGAGCACCAGAGCAGGCAAAGCCAAATCCCACTGCTTCGTATATTGTCCGAAAAAGGCATAGGTTGCAATCGGAATGGTGCGTAGTTCAGCCTTTTGCAGCACCAGAGAAGGCAGAAGATAGTCATTCCAGATCCAGAGTGTATTCAAAATAATAACCGTTACCATCATGGGCAGCATCAACGGATATACAATCCGGAAAAACACCCCGTAAGGCGTGCAGCCGTCTACTGTAGCCGCTTCTTCCACCTCGACTGGTACACCTTTGACGAATCCGTGAAAGAGAAAGATGGACATAGGTGCCCCGAATCCCAGATAACAGATCACCAGACCACTAATGCTGTTCATTAAATCCAGCGTACTTACAACCTTGACCAAAGGAATCATCACCGATTGGAACGGAATGACCATCGCAGCCACGAACAGGCTGAACAGCACCCGATTGTAGCGTGTTGGATGCCGAACCATTCGATAAGCAGCCATTGAGCTGATCAGTACGAGCAGCAGATTGCTGACCACCGTAACCACGAATGAGTTCCATAACGCTTCAGGAAAGCGCGTAATGCTCCAAGCTCTAGCATAGTTGCTCCATACAAACGTCTGTGGCCAGGCCGCAGAATCAGTAAGCAGGTCACCAAAGCTTTTGACCGAATTCACGAACAAAAAGTAAAACGGGACGAGGAATAACAATGCAACGAGGATCATCACCAACTCGGTCGCCCAGGTTCCAACGCGGTAGCGATTGTTTGTTTCCATTTACGATTCCACCTCCCGGCTTTTCGTCAGACGTACCTGAAGGCTCGTAACGAGAGCAACAATGATAAAGAAAATAAGTGCTTTAGCCGTTCCCAACCCATAACGATTATTGACAAACGCCTCATTGTATATATTGAGTGCCACTGACTCTGTAGAACCAAAGGGACCACCCTTCGTCAACGACAGGTTGAGATCGAACATTTTAAACGACCATGATATCGCCAGGAAGAGACATACCGTAATGGCGGGCATGATCAAAGGCAGTATAATGGACCGCAAGATTTGCATCCGGCTCGCTCCGTCAATCTCGGCTGCCTCCAGCATATCTCGGGGCACGTTGGTCAGGGAAGAGATATAAATCACCATTAAATATCCGGCTGTTTGCCAGATAAACACGATCACAATGCCCCAGAAGGCCGTAATCTCATCACCCAGCCAGGACAGATTGAAGAAGGACAACCCCGTACTCTCGCCGATCGCTGCAAATCCCTTGACGAAAATAAACTGCCAGATAAATCCGAGCAACAGACCTCCAATCACATTAGGCATGAAAAAAATAGTTCGAAGCACATTTTTTGTTTTTAGCGGCTTGGTTAGAAAATACGCCAGCAGAAAACCAAAAATATTGGCAGCTACCACTCCAATCACCGTAAAACGGACCGTAAACCAGAACGCTGTCCCGAATTTGTCATCGTTCCATAAGATATGACTGAAATTGTCCAGTCCGACCCATTTTGCCTGATTGGCTACCCCATTCCACTCTGTAAAAGAATAGTACATTCCCAGCATGAAAGGGATTACAATAATGATAACGAAAAATAACGTCGATGGCCCTACAAAAATCCATTGCTGGAGCCATTGCGACGACTTGGCGCGATTCAAACCGATCCCCCCTTTGTTGTGTCTATTGGTGTCTGGAACGCTCCAACGGCTTCCTTACAAGCAACATAGACGCTTTAGCCGTATGGATATGCGATTCACATGTTCATTATGTCGAATTAGCGCTCTGGAGAACACGCAAGATCGTGAACCATTAAGGGGGAAAATATTGACCTCCGGCTTGCCTAGAATTGTGAAAGGAGCTACCTGCATGAAATTTCATAGCATTCGTTCTCGCCTAATCTGGTTTCTACTCATTGCGGTCACCCTTCCGCTGCTACTTTCAATGACCATGACCTTCATCCTCACCAAGCAATCCTTGCGGGAACAGGCCACCCAAGAAAATGAGCGGCTTATTTTTCAGGGAATTACGAATCTGGATAACTATTTACAGGGATTAAATCGCGCATCGATCGGAGTCTATAATGACCCTCATTTTCTGCGCAACCTGGCTAAAATTCCGGATGATTACCGGGCCGTTGCCGAAATTTACACCACGCTGCAAACGATGATGAATGCTTCCACAGGCATTGACCAGGTGTACTTGCATTCGTTTGAGGCTGGGCAATCTACGCTGATTACCAGTACGGTTCCTCTACGGGAGTTCCGGCTGGAGCCCTTTACCGGTTCTATTCATTACGGTCCTTCCGGAATGTTCATACAACCCTCGCACATAAAGCATTTGTACGGCTTTTCGGCGGTTTCCTATACAGAGCACAGCACAGAGCGGCAGGTATTTACACTCCACCGGGCGATTCGGAACATTCCATCTTCGGAAACGCTTGGGGTGCTGGCTATAGATGTTGATTTGGAGTCGCTGCGCAGTATTTGCCGTCAATTATATGATGCGGATACAGAGGAGCTGTTTTTAATTGATCGGAACGGAACAATCATCTATAGCGGAAAAGAATCATCCATTGGAACACACTGGAAGGAATCTGGCCTGCTCAAGCGAATTTCTAAAGAAGACGAGCACGGTGTAATTGAAGATGATACAGCCCTGCACGTATATGGCAAATTGGATGCCAACCTGTCAGGCTGGACACTCGTCAAGAAAATTCCTCATCGCACGCTTTATTTGCGGGCTACCCAACTGACCCAGATCAATGCGGTCATTACAGGCGCGGCGTTGCTGCTCGTTATTGTCGCCACGTTATGGATTTCGATAAAAATTACGGAACCTATCAAGCGATTGACTCGCTACATAAACCAGATTCAGTCCGGTCAGCTGGATGTAGACATCCGAGCCATGAGCAACGATGAGATTGGAGTGCTGTCGCGTCGCTTCAGGCAGATGATGGATACCATCAATAATCTTATTTTGCAGGAATACAAGCTGGAACTGGCTAACAAGACACATCAATTGAAAGCGCTTCAGGCACAGATTAATCCTCATTTTTTATATAATACGTTACAATCTATTGGAACACTGGCTTTACAGCATGAGGTGCCGCGAATCTATTCTCTGCTCTCTTCCCTTGCCAAAATGCTGCGCTATAATATGCGGGATCATACGGTTGTTACACTCAAGGAAGAGGCTGAGCATGTAAAACAGTACCTTGATTTGCAAAAGGAACGCTTCGGTGAGCAATTAGAGGTCACATACCAATGGGATGATGAAGTTCTGAATGATCGGGTACCTAAAATGATTCTCCAGCCGTTGGTGGAAAACTACTTTAAACACGGGGCCGATCCTCGGTTGGGGCCTGGTAAGATTCGCATTACAGCCTACCGAATCCGGGAAGGCATCGTGAGGATTGAAGTGGAAAATAACGGCACATCGATTCCACAAACCGAGTTGGAGCAGCTTCAGCATATGCTGAAACGTCCGCTAAAAGCCCATGAGGAATCAGACACTAGCGAGCAGAACTCCATTGGTCTTCGTAATGTCCTATTACGTATCCAGCTTCACTCGGAGGATGGTTCTAATACCCTGTGTGTAGACAATATTCTGCCTCATGGCGTTCGTTTTACACTTGAAATTCGCACCGAATCTCATACAGAAATTCATATCAAGGGAGAGTGATCTGTCAATGAAGGTCCTGATTGTGGATGATGAAAAGCATGTACGTCACGCCATTCGGATGCTTGTACATTGGGAAGCTTACGGTGTGACCGAGGTGATCGAGGCTGAATCAGGCGATCAGGCGATTGAGGTCATTACCGCACTTTCCCCACCCGTGGTACTCACGGATATGCGAATGCCTGGTAGAGATGGAGTAGCCTTGATGGAGTGGATTCAAGCGAATTCTCCAGCTACCAGAGTCGTGGTGGTCAGCGGCTATGATGATTTTGAGTTGGTTCGGCAGGCCATTCGCCGGGGAGGCATGGACTATATTCTTAAGCCCGTAGATCCGGTAGAGATCAATGAGGCGGTTAGTAAAGCCACTCAAGCTTGGCGGACAGCGGAGCAAGACCGGAACAGGCAGACCATGCAGGCTATGGAGGTCAACCGGATGAGACCGCACTATGCTGATAAACTCCTGACCGAACTCATTTCCGGTACGGCGCTTTCCATCACTCCCTTACGTGAGGAACTGCGCCTCCCGACAGCTATTCAGAGCTGTAATGCAGCAGTGATGAGTACCACTCAACTGGAAGCCGATATACTGGACAAATATAAAACGCGTCGCGCGCTTCTAAGCTTTTCCCTCATTAACATTTGCAACGAATTTCTGGGTACCTCTCAAACCGGAGTTGCATTCCGTCATCTGGAGCGTACGGATGAAATTATTCTGCTATATTGGGGCGAGCCGGCTCGATGGCCAGTGCTCTTGCAGGACATTCACGCAGGGATTAGGACGGCGCTACGATGCTACATGCACATCGGGGTTGGTTCTTTCGGAACCTTTCCGATGGGGGCAGCCTCAGCCTACCAAGAAGCACGGCAAGCGCTGTGGAAACGGGATGTGCTGCAGGCTACCGACTGGATGCACCAGAGTTCTCCGGCACGGCAGACCGTTCGTCTTCCCCAGTTGCCTGAGATGGAAGAGGAACTACGGCTTAGTGCGCTCAGCTGTAATGCCAGCCGCGTATCTATAGCGGTAGGCAGTTGGGTAGCAGCCGTAGCCGTACTGCCTTCGGTTACAGCAGAGCAGCTAGCCGGCTGGAATCAAGAGCTGGATTGGATGCTAGCTCGCTGGCTGAATGACAGACCTGGAGATGCCGAAGGCGAGGAACTGACAGATGAGTCGAGCACCATTCCTGCCTTGCCGGTCGACAACCGCGGCATGCTTTCCCTGCCTTTATGGAAAAAACAGATCGAAAATCGATTGCTGGCAGCCGGTCAGGCACTTACACCAAGCCATAGTCCAAACAACCCGACGATCCGTGATATTGCCCGCTATCTGGATGCTCACTACGACGAGGACATTTCTCTACAGGATATAGCGAGCCGCTTTTACCTCAGCCGAGAATATATTTCTCGTAAATTCAAGCAGGAGTACGGGGTTAATCTGTCGGATTATTTGTGCCAGATCCGGATGGGCAAGGCAAAGCTGCTACTGCTGAATGACAAGCTGCGGCTTCATCATATTGCCGGTATGGTCGGATATCAGGATGAGAAATACTTTGGCAAAGTGTTCAAAAAACTTGAGGGAGTCACGCCTGGCGAATTCAGAAGGCGCCATTCTGCAAATCCTCAGCCGTTATCGCATATAACACATGATCTTCCCACACACCGTTAATTTTCAAATAGTTGAGAGCCAGTCCTTCGCGGCGAAATCCCGCCTTTTCCATCACTCGATGGGAGGGGGTATTTCTTGGCATGACTCCAGCTTGAATACGGTGTAATTCCAAATCATTCAGGGCGTAGCGGACAATATCCTTTACTGCCGAGGTGGCATAGCCTTGTCCGTGATATGCAGGATCTACGAAGTAGCCCAGATTGGCGTTTTGAAAGGGACCTCTAGCGACACCAGACAGCTCCATTCTGCCGATTAGCTTATCATTTTCCGGCAAAAAAAGTCCGAACGTATATCCCTGTCCAGCTTGCGCTGCTTCCAAGCCGTTGGAAATCAAACGCGCCTGTTCTTCCAGGGTAAAGTAATGTTCAGGTCGTTCTGGCTCGAATGGTTTGAAAAACTCAAAATGTTGGCGTCTAATTTCTAATAAACGTTCTGCATCCTTTACTTGTAAAAGCCGAACCTGTAGACCTGGATGGGTGGACTTCATCGAAATCACACCATTCGTTTCATGGGACATTATCATTACCTTCTCTCAATGTTATTCCTATGTAATTGTAATTCACGGTCACGAGACAAGAAAATACCCCAGGCACATACAAGTAGCCTAGGGTATTTATTATTTAAAACTTAGTCCGTAACAGGCAACCACCCTGGAATGGTCGTCAGCGCACCCCACAGGTAATCAGGAATGACCAGCTCCTGCTGGGCTTGCTTGGATAATGTCGTGCGAATGGTATCTTCTGTGCCATTTTGCACTTTCTGAACCCATTGCGGCTCCATCAGCAACGGACGTCCCAGCGAAACAAGTGGTACACCTGTCTCCAGCGCTGCAAGCGCCTCGTCCGGTGTATTCAGTGAACCCACTCCCATGACTGGCACACGTTTCCCAACCTTCTCATGGATCAGAACCGTACGTGACCGTTCGTCACTGCGGTCGCGGAACGAGCCGCCGAAGAAATGATTCACGGAAATGTGCAGGTAATCCAGCCCTTCGTCCGCCAGACGGTCTACAAGCACCATCGTATCATCCAGTGTGATGCCTGGCGTGTGTCCTTCCTCAGGAGACAAGCGGTATCCGAAGATGAATGGACGCTTCGCATGCTCTGCGATCACCTTCTTCACTTCGTGAACAATCGCCAACGGGAAGGTCAACCGTTTTTCAAGGCTTCCTCCCCATTCATCGGTACGAATGTTGGAATGCGGGGAGAAGAACTGTTGCACCAGGTAACCGTTCGCTCCGTGAAGCTCCACACCATCATAGCCTGCTTCAATCGCGCGGCGAGTTGCTTCGCCATAGGCGCGGATGACGCGGTGGATATCGTCAGATGTCATTTCACGCGGCACAGGTGCGCCTTCTTTTTCCTCAGCTACTGCGCTTGCACTGATCGGTTGTCCGTCTGGAATCTGATCCGGTGGACACAGACGGCCACCATGATAGATTTGCAGGATCGCTTTCGCGCCCTCCTGATGAATCGTATCCGCCAGACGACGCAGGCTAGGAATCATATCATCCTTGTCCGCACCAAACTCATTAACAAATCCTTTGCCATCTGGAGTTACATACACACATGCGGTGATAACCGCGCCCACACCACCTGAACGTTCACGGTAGTATGCCAGTTCCTCGTCGCTGACTTCTCCATTTTCGTGGGAAGCAAAGTTAGTCATAGGGGCCATCGTAATGCGGTTCTTCAATGTAACCCCGGATGGCAGGGTAAAAGCTTCAAATAAAGGATTATATTTCGGGTTCATTCGTTCTCTCTCCTTCAGTTTAAGTCAGATCAGATCATATAGGGCTATTGAGCATGAAGTGAATACGAATTCGATATCATTTTCCTTCCATGACGAAACCTCTTTGGCTGTTGCTTACTTAAATACAGTGGTTATAATAACCACAGTATAATGATCCACCCTTATAAAGTCAAATCTAACCTTTTTGATCTCCCTTAAACTGTCCGGAAAATCCGAATTTTAGCCACTTTTCATCAACTACTGACCATCGTTTATTTGCTTCCGGCCATGCTATCTTTCTCCTCCCGGCGGGAAAACCAGGTCGCCAGCAACGAGCCGGAAATATTATGCCACACGCTAAAAATCGCACTCGGTACAGCAGCAATCGGATTAAAATGAGCTGCTGCCAAAGCAGCGCCCAGCCCGGAATTCTGCATTCCTGTTTCCAACGTAACGGCTTTACGTTTGGAGAGATCCATGCCGAATAGCTTGGCAAACCAATATCCGAGCAGAAAACCGATACCGTTATGCAAAATAACCACAGCAAAAATAATCGGACCTGTCTCCAAAATCTTGCCTTTGCTGCCTGCAACCACAATAGCCACGATGAGTACAATCGCCATGGTTGAAATGAGCGGCAGCGCCTTGACACTGGCTTCCGCCTGTTTGCGGAATAGTGATTTGACGATTACACCCAGCACAATAGGGACAATAACCACGATGAGAATATCCATGATCAACGACTTCGCATCAATATTCATCCAGCGTCCGGCAAGCAGACTAATCATCGCCGGGGTCGCCAGTGGAGCAATCAGCGTCGACACTGAAGCAATCGATACACCAAGCGCCACGTCGCCTTTAGATAAGAGCGTCATTACGTTGGATGCAGTTCCACTCGGACAACAGCCAACCAAAATGACACCCACCGCAATATCCGGTGGAAGCTGCAATACTAATGCCAATACAAAGGCGAGAAATGGCATAATTAGATAGTGGCCTACCACTCCTATAGCCACATCCACTGGACGCCGGAATACTTCACGAAAGTCGGCCGCAGATAAAGTCAGCCCCATCCCGAACATGACAATGCCCAAAAATAACTGTATGTATCCTTTCAACCCGGTAAACGCCGTAGGAAAGAAAAATCCCAAACATGCAAACAAAAGTACCCAGATGGAAAAGGTCCCACCTACAAATTTCCCTACTCTCTCTAATCCTCTCATTCTACTGATCTCCTTACTTCTATATAAGTTGAATTTAAGAAAATTCAGTTTATATAGTGCTTAAAATTTTTACCATTGTACTACATATGAATGCATATACATACAACTTTTTATGATTATTTTGGAATCAAGAAACTTTTCCCCGTTCGGACATATTTGAAAGCAAAGTGGGTATATTCATAGTAGAAGATAGTGACCAGTCGGTCATTTCGAACATCATTCGTCGAGGAGGAGTTATTCCTATGTCACGAAGCCATCCATATAAATGGTGGAATATTATTGCATTCATCGCTGTCGTTATCGTTAACATTCTCGCTTCTACACTTCCCATTGGCGGAAGAAGCACTGCTGCTGTATCCAACATGTATCCTACCTTAATTACGCCAGCAGGTTACGCTTTTTCCATCTGGTCGGTCATCTACGTGCTGCTCGCCTGTTTTGCCGTGTACCAAGCTACATCTACAGGGCAAGCCAAGACCAGCGTTCAGTCTATTGGTATTTTCTTTATTTTGAGCTGTCTCTTCAACATCATCTGGATTTTCCTATGGCAGTATGTATACGTAGAACTGTGCGTGATCGTCATTATTCTATACCTACTCTCCCTATTCGTCGTATATATACGTACCCGTACGCCGCAGCCAACTCGCGGAGAAATGTGGTTCGTCAAGCTGCCTTTCAGTCTGAATCTCGGTTGGGTATCCGTTGCTACCATCATTAACATTGCAGTAGCACTGGAAAAGAATGAATGGAGTGGCTGGGGTCTCAGCGATACGATATGGGCGATCATCATCCTGCTTATTGGCACCGCATTGGCCATCTTGGTCAGCTTTCCTTATCGTGACAGCATCTACCCTCTTGTATTTGTATGGGCCTATGTCGCTATCGCCGTCGAGCATCCGAACAATGAAAATGTACGGCTGGCTGCATGGATCTTGTCGGCAATTATCCTGGTGTACGCGCTGTGGCTATTCTTTGCCCGTAATCGAGACCGGGATTAGAGGAAACGAATATCATCTCCTAGCAACAAGCACAAGCGAGCATGGGTCTGAATCATTTAGCCCAAGCTCGCTTGCTTTGTTTTTTATTAAATATGATCAGGCATAGACTTTAATCAAATCTAAAAGCTTGCTTGTCGATTGATCGGTATTTATTTTCTCCATATTGCGAATGTAATCTGACCTTTTTTCATACACACGAAGAATCATGTTAACAAATCGTTCAGATTTCAGCTCTTCTTCTTCTAAAAACTCACACAAGCCTTGTGCTTTAAATGATTTTGCATTTAGAATCTGATCTCCCCTGCTGACTGCCTTCGACAGAGGAATCAACAGCATAGGCTTGCGCAGCGTCAAGAATTCAAAAATGGAATTTGAACCTGCCCTGGAAACAACCATATCTGCCATCGTCATTACATCCGCCAGTTCATCGTTTATGTATTCAAATTGCTGATAACCATTCATACGAACAGAATCATTCACTTGGTCCTTACCACAAATATGTACGATTTGAAAATGAGCGAGCAAAGCCTCTAAATTTAACCAGACCAGCTCATTGATCTTCTTGGAACCTAAACTCCCACCCATGATCAGCACGATGGGCTTATTTCGAGTAAAACCGCAGTAGGCTAACCCTTTGGCCGCCTTCCCCTCTTTTAGCTCATCTCTCACAACAGCACCAATATACCGAGTATTCTTTGAGCGAAAATATTCAGTTGTTTCAGGAAAAGTAGTACAAATTTCGGTAGCAAACATGCTGGAAATCTTATTCGCTAATCCAGGGGTAAGATCGGATTCGTGGATGATGACGGGTACTCTGTTCAACCACCCAGCCAACACCACAGGCACGGAAACAAACCCGCCTTTTGAAAAAATAATATTTGGTTTTTCTTTCTTTATGATCCGGTATGCTTGAGAAATCCCCCTTAGCACTTTAAAAGGGTCCTTAACATTATTCCAGTCAAAATATCTGCGTAATTTCCCGGTTGCGACACTAAAATAACACACGTCTTCTAATCCAGAGATCAGTTTTCTTTCAATCCCTTGTTCAGAGCCTATGTATTGGACACTCCAATGCTGTTCCAGTAAGTGAGGAATCAAAGCTAGGTTTACTGCTACATGTCCTGAAGAGCCTCCACCAGTGAACATTATTTTTTTATTCATCATCTCCACCTCCACTTGTATATAAAAGAACAACACGCATTACATTCAAAACAACCGGATGCCACTATAGTAGTGACACCCGGTTCCATGCAAACTATTTATTTTATGAACGAACCCTGGTAACTTATTCGCCCTTCAATGCAATGACTTCAATCTCCACCAATGCGTCCTTAGGCAGACGAGCTACCTCCACCGCACTCCGTGCTGGGTATGGTTGCTCGAAGAAGGAACTGTACACCTCATTGACACTGACAAAATCGTTCATGTCCTTCAGGAATACAGTCGCTTTCACAACCTGGTTCAGGTTGCTGCCTGCCGCTTCCAGAATGGCCTGTACATTGCTCAAGGACAAGCGAGCCTGCTCCTGCACATCCTTGCCGAACTCACCTGTTGCCGGATTCAGCCCGAGCTGTCCCGAGGTGTAAATAAACCCGCCCGCCTCTACGGCTTGGCTATAGGGTCCGATAGCGCCGGGTGCTTTTTCAGTAGCAATCGTTTTTTTCATATGGGTTGGATTCTCCTTCCTGATACTGTTTCACCGTATTATAGCATGTGAAGTCCAAAGCCACTATTCCGTGCGACGGTTTGACATGTGGGGTTTCTTTAAAGACACCTTGTTGTGATGGTGCTACATTTTTTTTATTTCTGCTGTAACCTTTAACACCCGTGCATCATCTAACTCCTGTAACCTGCTACACCATAGATTCTAAATCTCAAATTGAAATACAGGTACAATGATTATAGCTAGTATAGACGGGAAAGGAGCACCATCCTTTGAATCTCGAAACAAATTTACACCAAGCAAGGCACGGGGACCGCAAGGCGTTCGTCGCCTTGATGAAACAGATGGAATCCGATATGTATGGCATGGCGCGTTCCATTCTTCGCAGCAATGAGGATTGCGCGGACGCAATGCAAGAAGCCATGCTCAAAGCATACAAGTCTCTGGGTGAGCTGCGTGAACCTCGCTATTTTAAAACATGGCTGCTTCGTATTCTCATTAATGAGTGCCATCTCATGATCCGCAAGCAAAAACGGGTTGTACCCGTGGCGGAATTTATAAAGGAGCCGTCCACCTCGGGCGGATACGAAAAAATCGAACTGCGCGAGGCCATCGACCACTTGGAGGAATCCATGCGAACCGTGATTTCCCTGCACTATTTGCGCGATATGCCGATTAGGGAAATCTCAGAGTTACTGAATCTATCAGAGGGTGCCGTCAAAACACGATTGCACCGTGCTCGCAGAACATTAATGGACCTGCTACAAAATCGCGGAGAAAGGAAGGTGACCCTTCAATGAATCCTTCAGAGTTTGAAAACCATGATCAAGAGCTGGATGAGAAATTACAATTGGAAAAGGAAAACTTGGAAGCAGAAATGGTAGTCATCCCTGATTTGGTTAGGCAACGCCTAGATGCATTTTATGCACAAATGGAATCGGATCCGGAACTGCTACCCAACCGCCCATCCTCCCATCAATCCGTTAAAAGGTTTTTTCGGAGAACTGCAATTACCGCTGCTTCTGCAGCGCTCATTGGCGTTATGATCATTGGCAGCGCCTTTGTTTCGCCTACAATGGCGGAATCATTAAAACAGGTCCCCCTTGTTGATAGCGTGTTCAAGCTAGCTGGGGATCTTGGGCTGCAAACCGCTGACCAGAAAGGGTTGGCCACTTCATCGAATCTCAGCGTTACCCATGACGGTATTACATTGAAGGTACCTCAAATCATATTTGACGGGACACGCTTGGTCGTAGCGTTGGAAAAAAGCGGTGGGGATTCACAGTATCAATTCCTGTACCCAACTACCAATACGCAAGGGCAGGAAGAGGATATGGTGGAGAAGATAGACCTGTCCATCAATGGTACATCGGTCAACAGCAATAGTAGCGCCTTTAATCTCATGTATGGTCGTCCAGGCAAAGATAGTAATTCTATGCTGATCTCATATATGCGTGACCCTGCCAGCGGTAAACCCGCCTTACCGGATCAGTTTGAGCTAGAGGTATATGCAAAATTAAAAGGTGTACCCGAGCCGTTCCGCATACAAACCACGGTTCACAAAACTAAAATAAATAACAAGATACTTCAGCCGCAAATGAGCAAATCTAATCCGTATCTTGCATTTACGGTAGAAAAAGTAGAAATAACCCCCATCACGACCAAGATTACAACATCGTTCAAAATGCTGACCGATATTGCACATATGCCGGATGATTACACTGTAGAACGAGAATACAAGTACATCAAAAACGGACAAACGATCCAGTACACCAAAAAAGAATTGGATATGCTTGATTATGCTGTATTCGACGAGCAGGGAAGAGAACTTCAATTACTGAGCGGTTCCGGAGTTCCCCATACCCAAGAACATGACAGCAAAATGATCACACTGTTTACTCCTTTTGTGGACACTCCCCAGAAGATCATCTTCAAGCCTTATATCTTGCCAACCCAACCAGGTGGTAGTGCTCGATTCGATGCTAATGGCAACTGGACACGTCATTACATCGATGAATTAGAGATTACGATCGATGTGCCGCAAAATGCAAACCACCCATAAAACAAGAATAACGCCGCTGCTGCCCGAATGATTGGGCAACAACGGCGTTATTATCATTTTCTAATTCTAACTGTGGTTTTATACAATGTCAGCAGGAGTCGTTCCTGTACCAGGTTCCTCATCATCGGAGGTTAGTTCTGCACCGATGACCCGAATGATGTCATTCGGATAAATATGTACACCGCTCGCCTGCGCGAGAGCAATTCGTACCATAGCTCGTGCGATGAACGAAGCGGGAATGGCGCGATAGGAAGCGAGCCTGCCCGTCATCAGGCCATCTAGCGTCTTCATGACAAATGTGGCGACGGCTTCGCCAAAACGTCGTTCAGGCCTCGCTCCCAAAATGAGCGATGGACGGAACAAATGTAGTGCAGGCAGCCCAATCATGGCAAGCGCCTCTTCAGCCTCACCCTTGGTACGGTTATAAAACACACGTGAATCCGGATCAGCGCCCATCGCAGAGATCGCGAGCATCTGCACTGCTCCAGCCTCTTTGCCCAACTGGGCCATCAGAACCGGGTAGTCCAGATCCACCTGTCGAAACTGCTCCTTGGAGCCAGCCTTTTTCATCGTTGTCCCAAGGCAGCAAAACATATCATTTACCCCTTCGAGGGCGAAGGCCGACTTCTGTGGTTGTTCCCAGTCAATGAGCGCTTGTTCCAGCTTGGGATGTTTGATGTCCAATGGACGCCTGCCCAAAACCATGACGCGGTTGTATTCTTTTTGCACTAGCAGCTCCCGTACAACATAACCCCCGACAAGCCCTGTGCCACCCACAACGACCGCTTTACGTTCCATGAAATACCTCCTAACGCTCCTTGTCCCCATGATTGCGATCAGGTTAATTTAAACGGCTGTTCGTCCGCCTCCTTGCTGCCGGACGGACACATAGGCAGGTACAGGGAAAAAGTACTTCCCTTGCCCTCTTCACTCTCCAGACGGATAAACCCGCCTAACAAGCGGGAAAAATCACGGCTAATGGACAACCCCAGCCCAGTTCCACCATATTTACGATTAATCGAACCGTTCGCCTGCTGGAATGCCTCAAAAATAACATGCTGCTGAAGCTTGGATATACCGATGCCTGTATCTTTTACAGCAAATACAACCCAATCTCCCTCCTGGCCCTTTCGATCCAGATGCTGTGTGCTGATTTCCAGCAATACACGTCCTTTATGAGTAAACTTAAAGGCATTGGACAATAGATTGCGCAAAATTTGCTGTACTCGTTTGGAATCGGATCGAATTTCATCTGGTATATGTTCATGCATGTTCAAGCTGAATTCCAGGTTTTTATCCTTCGCTGTGACATCAAAATGCATCATCATCCCCTGCGCAATCTCACGCACACTGACTGGCTCACTTACGATTTCCATGTGCCCAGCCTCGACCTTGGATAAGTCCAGAATGTCATTGATCAGTTAGAGCAAATCATGCCCCGAGGCATAGATTAAATCACTGTACTGGTATAGCTCTTCCTCATCCAGCTCTTTTCCCTGCTCGTTGATAATCTGTGCCAGGTTAATGATGCTGTTAAGAGGTGTACGTAACTCATGCGACATCGTTGCCATAAAATCGGATTTATACTGGGAAGCCATCATGAGCTGCTTGGCACGTTCCTCTAAAATAATCTTTGCCTTTTGCAGTTGATCACGCTGCTCTGACAACAACTCATTCGCCTGCTGAATCTGATAGTTTCGCTGCTGCTCCATCTGAAAATCACGTAATATCAGTGCAAATAAAAAGCTGAGGATAACGCCGATAGGCAATGTAAGAGGAACAACCTCCGCTACATAATAGCGCCAGGGAATGACGCCGAGGAAGGCAATATTTAACGTATTTACAATATTAACCGCTAAAATAGTTACGGATGCCTTAATAATCAAGCGCCAGGTGGAGCGGCGCATCCAGTAGTTCAATCCAGCGCATAATACCCCCAAAATGCTCATATTCAGAAAGCCGACCCACGCCGCCATATTCAGACCAAAGGTAAATCTTGTAAGACCGATTACTACCCCAATAATAATCAGTGTGTAGGAGCGTGGGTACACCAACGCTGCGATAATTAGCGGAACAAAACGCAAATCAAAAATAACGGTTTCATTGAAGTTAAAACCAAAGCAAGAGCTGACCCATCCGCCAAATACCACCAGCAGCACCGAGCTGATATATTTGAACCGCGTAGACGTACGACTCAAACCATATTTATAAATCACATTCGCCACATAGGCAACGGCAATCAGCATCCCCAAATTCATTAAAAACATCATTGAAAATTGCATGGATTCACACTCCCATTGCGCGAGAAATTAGATGCCAGGCCTATGCTAGCCGATTTTGCCTTACTCGTACATCATAACATGAAGCCCCATCTTTCGACATATCCAAAGAGGCCTGCGTGTGTGTATAAAAAAAGCGAACCGCAACGGCTCGCCCTCGTGGGAGTATCTATAGAGTCAGCTTGGAATGCCTCTGTTCCGGCGCCACTCCTTGACAAATAATTCGGCAAAGTAAGGGTCCCACTGGGTTCCTTTGCCCTCTTCCAATATCATAACCGCCTTCTCTTCCTTCATACCTTTCCGATAGGGACGATCCGACGTCATCGCATCATAGGCATCTGCTACGGCTATAATCCGTCCAAATAGTGGGATATCTTCCCCCGAGAGCTGGTCAGGGTATCCCTTGCCATCATAACGCTCATGGTGCGACCGCACGCCGGGCAGATAAGGGGCCATAGCATAAGCCGGCTCCACTTGCCGAAGAATACTTTCCCCCATAACCGGGTGCATTTTAATCTGGTCAAACTCCTCGTCCGTCAGCTTGCCATCCTTAAACAACACAGCGTCAGCCACACCGATTTTACCGATATCATGCAGCAAGGCTGTTTTACGCAGCAAGTCAAGATCCGTCTCGCCCAAGCCGCCCTTTCGCCCAATGAGTACAGAGTATTCGGCCACGCGCAACGAATGTCCTGCGGTATAGGCATCCCGCGCATCCAGCGCTGCAGCCAAAGTGGCAAAGTAACTGTCTAATAGCTGACCGTTCTTTTCCTCTCGTTCCTTCAGGCCCTCGATCATCATGTTAAATCCTTCGACCAGCTCCGCAAATTCGTCCGAATACAAGTCACTGGCGTTACTATTCAGGCGGCCTTCCTTCACTTCATTCATTTTTTCCAATAAGTGATGGATCGGCTGTTCGATCTCACGGGTTAGCAGCCTGCCTCCCAAATAAGCAAAGGCTACACCAGATATTAAAATCGTACCCGCCCATGCCCAATAGGAGCCGGAATCCGCCGCCTCTAGACGTTCCAGCCGAATCTGCGTAGCTAAACAAAACAGAAACAGAGGAAAAGCACCAATTAACGTTGCACTTAACTGGAATTTATGCCGAAGTGACAGCAGAACTCGACCTCGCAGGGAAAGGTTCAATCCATATTGCTGATAGGTTCGATCCCGAATCTCCTCCAGCAGCGGTTTGATTGCTCTCATGGTCAGAAAAAATTCAACCAGTGCATGCATGGAAGCGACCAAACAAGCTCCTATACAGGCGATTCCTACATAATAAAAGGGAAAGGTAAGTTGTCCAGTATGTATCATCCATAGTGCAATGACGGCTGCCGGGATAGAGAAGCCTAGCAAATGCGGTCCAACAATACGTAAAACTGACAAATTAGGCAGATGATGAACCCGGATATACACTGCTTCTACATCCTTGAGCGTCTCCTGATTGCCTTGGAAAAAACGATGAACGGGTCTTAAGTGCATTCGAAACACTATGGTTTCACAGACAATCATAATGACACTAGAAAATGCAACAATTTTGACAAGACCCAGAAGCTCATAGTGGGCGACATTTAACGTGGAAAATACAAAAATCATACATACCAGTAGTACAGCAATAAATGAACCTATAATATAGTTCAGGATAACATGCTGAATAAAGCGCTTATAGATCGGCAAAATGCTACCCCTCTTTTCATCCGTACGCTCATAAAATATCTTTGTATTCAATATCGGAGTCCAGCCGTCAAAAGTTAACCTTCTTCCATGAGCAATTTGCATGAATTCTAGGAAAATAACACTAGCGAGCGGTCCGCATCGGATTGCGGCTTTCGCAGGGCACCTTGGTCTGGCAAAGTCCGCAGCCGGCACCCGATTTAGCCTCACCGCCGTTTAAAACGGCCCACTTTCGGGATTCTTCGCCGTACACAAATTTCATGCAGGCGATTTTGTCATGACCGTCTTCCTTGCTGATGGCCTGCACAGGACAGCGGGTAATGCACACACCGCAAATGCCTTTGCTGCACAGCAGACAGTTACCGGTATGGCTCAGGTTCGAGGATACTCTGACATCAGGCGGCACCTGCAGATCCGTTACTACAGACAGCAGGCGGATGGCAATTCCTTTCTCGGTGATGAAGCCATCGTTGATACTGAAGGTGCCGAGACCGGCTGCATACGCGACATGTCTTTCCGACCAGTTAGAGACTGGACCACCTGTGGCACCGTGGATGTTGTACCAATCCGTATCCAGTGGTGCCACCGCTCGGTAACCAAGTCCATTCAGATATTCCGTCAAATGCTGCCTTGCCGACCGCACAAAATATTCATCGCCAAAGGTCCGCAGCAGCGCCCACTCTCTGGAGGCTCTTGCTTTTTGCGCACGGTTGGCCTTGCGGATCGTCTCACTGATCGGCAGCACAACACTGACAACGGTGCCTCCATCAAAGCTTCCTGTGCCGAATGTCCGTTCGAAGGCCTCCTGCGGCGTAGCATGGTCGGGGCCCACCACTGTTTTATACTCCTCAAACAAAGGATCATGAGCCGCAGCAAATTGAATAATCGGTTCATCGTAGTAAGGGCTCTGCAATTCTTCACAGAAATTGCCCTTGTCTTCCCTCACATAGGCTTTCATCTCGGCTGTGATAAGTTCTTTCATATCCGATACGGGCATCATCCTATCCACATCCCTCTTCTTAGTTATTGTGAATTTCTCAACTTCCTTACGGATACCTGTTAACAGTTGAATGGCTGCATTACACATCTGGACCTTTTTTCGTGTATATACACGAATAGACCAGCATGACCTCCCTTATTAGGCGAAGGTACATCACAGTCTCAAGTTTTCAATTTTGGATAACAATGCGGTCAATACCTGCAAATCAACGCTTCCCAGTGACTCCTGTAAAAATAACTGCGCCTCCTCCCAAAGCTCTGCTGCTTCGTTATATAACGTTTTTCCACTCTCCGTCAGGGTAAGGCAGCGATTTCGGCTTCCCTCAGCCGATGTATCCTTTACATACCCGCTTTGCTCCAGGGCCTTCAAATTGCGCACAAGCGTGGTCCGGTCAAGCCGCATCTCCAACGCTAATTCGCTTACGCTTACCGGTCCCAGCGCCGTTAAGTGCTTGAGCAGCGAAAACTGGCAGATATTGAGTCCACTTGGAGCCAGATATCGGTCATACAGCCCTGATACAACCATCGAGGCACGACGCAAATTAATGCATGTGCAGACTGAGGACGAGTTATTCTGTGATGTTTGTTTGTCCTTCCTTGAAGCGGTCATAGTTCTTATTTCCTTCCGTCTTTTCGTGTAACTACACTATTACAAAATTCGCACGCTCTGTCAGGGCAATTTGTCACAGCCTCCATTCTCTGCAAATGAAAATAAGTCTAATCCCTTGCATTTTAGAATCATCCTTGCTATACTAATAAAGTATGTTTTAACCCCATAGGATTCCACGCAAGAAGCTATACTCCTAATCACCGCATGGAGCTTCTCCAAATTTTATGTATAACCCTAATGTAGAATTTTGAGCTTTTGCCGAAGATTTTCACATTCACACTGGCGCGGTCATCGGAGCCGCAAGGACGAAAGAGAGGTAGGGCTTTTGTCGTTTGGAAAATGAACAGAGGAATCAGACTGCCCCTTATGAACATGCTGACCATATAATACAAGGTAGCAGGGGTTAAATATATATTATGCCATCAAACGATGAAGTTTGAGCAGGCCGTGCAGTATACGCAAGCTGCACCCATCCTCCGGATGATCCCCGGGGGATTTTTCATATACGGAAAACGCATCTATGAACAAAAAAAGTGACCCTGCCGATACATCGACAGGGCCTATAGCTTGATCAAAAAGGGGTTAATAGGGTCATTATAGTCTTGCTTTCTTAAAACTAAATGATATGCACCTTAAAAACTCATTAATTTTCCAGCCTTATATGGCCTACTAATAATTCGTCCAATATTCCGTACTACCGGACTGTATTTTTTGGGTAGTAGGGCGTCCAGCTTCCACTTGGGCAGGCTTGTAGGTGGAAGGACGCTCCCATCCTTCCAGTAAAACAATATGCTGGGTACTTGTGTTAGCTTCCCATGTGATATAGCGCTCTTGTTCCATATGTCGCAATGCGGCTGTAATTTCAGGATCTCGTCTACCCGTTTTTGCTGACAATTCAGCCATTGTGGGCATGTGGCGATGCTGGGCAAAATAATTATACAAAATACGCAGTAGCTTCCGTTCCAAATCCGGCAACATCGTTATCCCTCCTATGAAGAACATATGTTCCCATTATAACACATAAAAATGCACCCTCCTACTGGAAGATGCATACGGGCTTGTATACCCATGCTAAATTTAGTTTTTTTCCTTCTCCTGACGACCGATAGAGCGCAACCACCAAGAGATTCCTCCAACGCTTCCAAGCGCCAAAACCGTCAAGAAAATAATATAAAACAAATGAAATGTACGATCACTCATGGCAATCGCCTCCTTACTTTATGTATACACTTTCCAGCTAAGCCTGTAAACCTCTTTTTGATCCCACAATCACATTTTCGCCAAACATTTGACAATAGATACTTGCTTAGGATGCATCGGTGCACACTTATCAAAAATGGTTAATATCAAATAGGAGACAGATCAAGGAGGTTATCGACTATGAAGTTTCTATTGATCGTGATCATCATTGCGCTGATCGTTGTTTTGCTCATGAGAAGACGCAGATGAACGAAGACATCCTGTATGTTTAACTAAGAATACAAAAAGGCTTTCGGCACATCGCCGAAAGCCTTTGTTCATCTGAGTTAAGGCTGAACTACGCCTTGTTCTTTTTGGTATATTTAATAAAAGCAATCACAAGCGCTACAGCAAACAATATTCCGCTGACTACCCATGTGGTCAGAAACGCCATACCCAGACCGACATTAGCCCCCATGGTCGGGTGCTTCATAGCAGTAAACACCGAGCCCTGCATCATAAATATGGTACAGAACAAAACAACGGGTGCCAAAATAATCGTGCTTGCGGTCTTACGACTACCAGATACTGCAATCACACACAGAGCAGAAATCACCAAGATCACCCAATAGATAACTGCTTCCCAAATCGCTGAAGTGCCCACCTGTTCGACCTCTTTTCTATCCATCATATATGCCTCTTCTATTGTAACAGACGTCACACAGTGAACCAAGCCATAATTTGATTAGAAAAGGGCTAAACCCTGCCGACAATGTAAATAATGTATGATAGCATACAGCCCTACATAGAAGAAACGAAAGGAATGGACCTTATGAGAAGTGCAAGTCCTTTTGTCATTGTAAATGATGTGCAGCAGTCAGTTGACTACTATCAATCTGTTTTCGGCGGGAACATCAAAGTACTGAACAAGCAGGAAGGCAGGCTTCTACATGCCGAACTGCACCTGGGTAGCAGCCATATCCACTTTTCCGATTCCTACGGTAAACCGTTGAAAGCACAGCATGTCCAAATCATTCTCGACTGTGAGAGTGAGGAGGAGCTTAAACAGGCTTACCATGTACTATCCGAAAAAGGTACCATCACTGTAGAGCTACAAGATACCTTCTTTGGTGCGCTGCACGGCGAAGTAACGGATCATCTTAATCAAATTGGATGGGTGATGAACTATTTTAAAAGATGACCACGTTTAGCCATAACTGAATACGTCTTGTAGCCGCCATCAACGTTCCTCACCCGATATCCGGATTGGGTTAGAATTCTGGCCGCTAGATAGCCGCGTAGCCCGACTTGGCAGGATACCGCGATCTCCAGATCACGGGGAATTTCCGACATCCGCTCTCTGATCTCGGCTAGAGGAATATGAATAGAACCTGGAATGGTTCCTCCTTGTAGCTCCACCGCATCCCGGACATCAATAACAAGACCACCATTGCGGTGAAAATCTTCAACTTCATGCCACTGTATTGTCTGGACCAGTCCATCCATGATATTTGAGGCTACGTAACCCGCCATATTCACAGGATCTTTAGCTGAAGAATAAGGAGGTGCATAAGCAAGCTCGATATCTGCCAGCTCACAGACGGTTAAATGGCCGCGAATCGCCGTCGCAATAACATCAATCCTTTTGTCGGCTCCGTCAGCTCCAACAGCCTGCGCTCCATAGATCATCCCGGTCTTCGGATGAAAGAGCAGCTTTATCGAAATGGGTGACGCGCCAGGATAATAACCAGCATGTGAACCGGGATGAATATGAATAGCCTGATAAGGAACAGCCAGCCGCTGCAATGTTTTTTCATTGTTACCTGTAGAAGCTGCGGTCAATGCAAAGGTCTTAATTACGGAAGTTCCGAGCGCACCATCATAGGAAATCGCTTGACCATTAATATGATCCGCTGCCAAGCGCCCCTGCCGATTGGCTCCCCAGGCCAGCGATACCATCGTTGCAAACCCATGATTATGGTCTTTGACCTGGATCGCATCCCCTACTGCATAAATGGACGGATCACTGGTTTGCAGCTGTGCGTTCACCTGAATGGCGCCGCGGAAACCTAGTTCCAATCCGCATTGCTTGGCCAGCTCATTTTCAGGCACGATACCAACCGCCAAAATAACCATGTCCGTCTGAAGCATCCCTCCGGAAGTCAAACGGAGCTGTGTACCTTGCTCTTCAAAAGCTGCGACTCCTTCCTCTAAACGCACCTCCACCCCTTTCAGCTTCATATGCTGTTCCACCAGTTTGGCCATCTCAGGGTCAAGCGGATTCAACAGTTGTTGTCCCATATCCATGATGGTTACTGCAAGCCCACGCTCCCGCAAATTTTCGGCCATCTCCACTCCAATAAACCCGGCCCCGATTACCGTGGCATGTTTGGGATGCCTTTCATCTACATATGCCTTTATAAGGTCGGTGTCATGAATGTTTCTTAACGTAAATGCATTTGTAGTTTCATGTAATCCGGGAATATCCGGTATCATCGGTTTGGCTCCCGGCGACAATACCACAACGTCGTACGGCTGCTCATCTGTCTCTCCTGTGATCATATCGCGGTAACGGACAAGCTTATGCTCGCGGTCTATTTGTATTACTTCTTTCAGCACCCGTACATCTATATTAAAACGGTCTCTAATGCCTTGAGGCGTCTGGAGAAACAGCTTCTCCCGTGCCTGGATTGTCCCCCCAATATAGTAGGGAAGACCACAGTTTGCAAAAGAAACATGCTCACCGCGTTCAAATAGAATAATCTCGTCTTCCTCACTCCATCTACGCAATCTCGCCGCAGCAGAAGCTCCACCTGCTACTCCGCCAATAACAACTATTTTCTTACCCATTTCTTCCCCTCCTATCATACCCTACGGGGTATAATATATACCTATAGGGGTATGCTGTCAACAAACAAAAAAGCGGAGGTTGCCCCCCGCCTGATCAAACTCTGAACAAAACCCGATTGGGATCAACAATCACTTGCGAATACTGCAAAATGCCCTATCTCACTGGGTTTAACATGCCGCCAACTACTGTTTATTACTGTTGACTGGCCGCGATTGCCTGCTCCAGGTCATACAAAATATCGTCTATCGCTTCGGTCCCGACAGATAAACGTAACAGCTCGGGTTTGACTCCAGCAGCCACCTGTTCTTCTGCACTCAGCTGCTGATGGGTTGTGCTTGCCGGATGAATAATCAAAGACTTGGAATCGCCCACATTCGCCAGATGAGAAAAGAGCTTTACATTCGCAATCAGCTTGCTTCCCGCCTGACTCCCACCTCTAATACCAAAGGTCAGGATTGCCCCTTGTCCTTTTGGCAAATATTTTTGGGCTAACTCATAGGATGGATGGCTCGGCAATCCAGAATAGCTGACCCACTCCACATCCTTGTGGCTTTCGAGATATTGCGCTACCTTGAGGGCATTCTGACTATGTCTTTCCAGCCGCAGATGCAATGTTTCCAAGCCTTGAAGCAGTAGCCATGAATTGAACGGAGAAATGGCTGCTCCCAAATCACGCAGCAATTGCACCCGTGCCTTGATAATGTACGCGATGGGTCCCACTGCCTCGGTGTATATAACTCCATGGTAGCTTGGGTCCGGCTCAGTCAGTCCGGGGAAACGACCACTCGCTTTCCAGTCGAACTTGCCACTGTCCACGATTACCCCGCCAAGAGACGTACCGTGTCCGCCAATAAACTTGGTTGCCGAATGCACAACAATGTCCGCTCCATATTCGATAGAGCGTAATAAATAGGGGCTTGGGAACGTGTTGTCCACAATCAGCGGAATACCATATTCGTGTGCAATCGCCGCTACAGCTTCCACATCCAGCACATTGCCCTGTGGATTGCCAATCGTTTCGGCAAATATGGCCTTCGTTTTATCCGTGATGGCTTGACGGAAATTCTCCGGATCATCCGAATCGACAAAATGCACCTTAATACCCAATTTGGGCAGTGTTGTAGAAAACAGATTATATGTACCGCCATACAGGCTGGAGGCCGATACAATTTCATCTCCAGCTCCCGCAATATTTAGAATGGAAAAGGAGATCGCCGCCATTCCAGAAGCTGTGGCCAACGCGCCAGCTCCGCCTTCCAGTGCGGCAATTCGTTGCTCGAATACATCCGTAGTCGGATTCATCAGACGCGTATAAATGTTGCCGAATTCTTTCAGCGAGAACAAATCAGCCGCATGCTCGGCATCCCGAAATCCATATGAAGTGGTCTGGTACAACGGAACGGCGCGGGCAAAGGTATTAGGATCAATCTCTTGTCCGGCATGGACAGCGAGGGTTTCGAATGACAGCTTGCGTTCTTCTGACATGATTATTGCCTCCCTTGTTATACGTGCTGTATGAATCGTCTCTTCCTGTATGCGTAGTCATGGATGATTTTTCAATTATTCTCGCACAAAAAGAACGATTTGGGAAGATAATTCTCATTATTCAGGTAGGATATTGTTATTTTATTGAAGGATCAGGTTTCGGATCGGAAAGTTTTGCCCAAATGCTCACCCAGACCAAAATAATGGCGGAAATTATAGATGAGCGGGCTCCACTTGGCCGGATCAATATGATTCTCTCCGCGGATCATATCCTGATGAACATGCACCTGTACGGCTTGGGTTTCGACGATCGCAAAATAAGGAGAATGGTCAGGAATCCGTATCTCCTTCACTGTGGCTTCGATTTGAATAGGGCACTCCCTGATTCGGGTGGGCTTGACCCTATTCGAGTCAATCGCAGTCAGTTTGCTGATCTCATATTTATCTTTTTGATATGAAAATCCATTTTTCTCTTTTTCCGCTGGAACGGGATTCTTGCCTGTAAAAGGAGCCAAACGCTCTACATTTCCCCACATGGAAGGCCCAGGAACATTGATTACACATTCGGGATGACGCTCCATATTTTCTAATGCTTTGCCACCTGTTCCAATACCTAGCACCACACAATCTCCTAATGCCCACGAGGAGGAAATAGGGCTAATATTGGTCGTTCCATCCTCATTCAGCGTGTTGAGTAAAATCACAGGGGTTCCGTAATATAAAATGCTAGGGTTTATCGTTTTTATGCTTGGGGTACGATTCATCTGATTTATTGGATTTATTGGATTCATTGGGTCCATGTTCTCTTCTCCTTCTGTTCAGATCTGCCTCCTTATTGTAAAATGTAAACATTTCAACCTTCATCGAAGTATGGATTACAAAGGAGGAAACCGTGCCATGAGCACCCAATCAAATGTAGCCATGATTGCTTCTCTCGTCAGCGAGCCTTCCCGTGCAGCTATTCTCACCGCCCTATTAGATGGCAGATTTCACACGGCAAGTGAATTAGCCCATATGGCAGGTATCAAACCGCAGACCGCCAGCTTTCATCTGGCTAAAATGACCGAGGCACAAGTCGTTACCGTAGAAAAACAAGGACGGCACCGTTACTATGGCATTCAAGACCCCGAGGTTGCCCAGGTGATGGAGTCACTTTTGTCCATAGCTCCACCAGTTCCAATCAAGTCATTCAAGCAAGCCTCCGAAAACGAGGCCATACGGTTGGCAAGAACTTGCTACGATCATGTTGCGGGTCATTTAGGCGTACAAATCATGAGCTTTTTCATGCAAAAGGGGATTCTTTCCGAAGATCAGAACGGACTTCATATCACCCAACAAGGAGAGATTTTCTTCGCTGACTTTCAGATCAACCTCAAGAATACAAGACAAAAGCGTCGCTCCTTCTCACATAAATGCCTGGATTGGAGTGAACGACGCCATCACCTTGCCGGTGCTTTAGGAAGTGCTCTTCTGGACAGATTATTCGAATTACATTGGGTCGAGCATCTGCCCACAACCCGAGCGATACGCATTACAGCCGAGGGTAAAAGAGGTTTTAAAGAGGTATTTTCGATAGAGATCGGCTAGATAATCATAGTTCTAATGCTTTTCTTGTCCTGCATTGGATGTTATGACTGGAGACAAGGACCTTTGTTTTCTCGTCAATGGCCGGACATAGGCATAATTGTTTTTTGGGGCCTTTCCTTTTGCCACACCTGCTTTATATCCTCCAGCAGCAGCCGGAATGGCAACCAAGGTTCCATAGGTTCTCATCGCCCGTTCAATCGGGAAAGATACAGAACGCGTTCCATCGGTAGAACCGGCAAAATGAACCGCGGCTGCATAATTGTTCAACCGATCGTTACTGTCATTCAGCCATACGGAACCCGAATCTCCAGGCCCAGTTCGCCCCTGGGTAAAACGAATGACGGTTTGATCACGGAAAATCTTGATTCCCGAATCGCCCCTCACTCTTTGTTCCACGCCAATCGCCTCCACGACTCCTCTGGCGAAGCCGTTTGTTTTAGCCATTCTTTTAAACGTCATCCCCAGACGATAACTCAATAAGTGCCCAGGTACGGTAATGAGACTACCACTTTGGTTAATCAGATACCTCGGATTAAGCAAGCTATTTGAATTAGCAATAGCTATGGCAGAGTCCTGAAAGTTAATACCTGTCGTAGTAAGCGGGACAAATTGAAAAGCTCTCCCGATCTGATCCGCCGTTCTGCCCCCATCTGCCGGAGAAGGCTGAATGGTATTGTGAAATTGGTTTGTATTCGTTGGGACTAGGACATGGGCATTACTCAAAATAAACAAAGTATTATTCTTAATAACAATGAGACCTCCAGTACCTCCTGCATTGGTGGGAACCGTCGTTCCTACACTGACCGCACCGGGCACAGGGCGCCATCTTTGGCGTGGATTCGTTTGGGTAGGAGTCGCCGCTTCCCTTTTGAAAGAACCCACACCTAAAATTCGGATAGGTACCGCAGAAGCCTGACTTATATTATGAGTTACTGCCTGCAATTTGGTTTGCGTCACAGCCGAAAGATTTCTCAAGGTGTATACCACAATCGCCGCGCCCTTTGCCGGTCTATTGGGATCAGCATAACCTACTCCAATCCCTGTTACTCCGTTCCGTTTTAGCATCGTTCGCCATATCCGACTCTTCAGCTTGAAAGCTTGATAAAAGGTAGCCACAGCCACATACATCTCCTTTTCATAGTCAATGATGTATATACATATGACTAATCCACACATCATGACTGTGCGTTTCCCCAGAACAGTGAAAAAGGTGTGGGCTGGAAGCAAACGACTGCTTTTATTGATCAGTCTTCCTGAAGAACTCTACCATTTCGATAAATGATTGCTGAGCTGAATGTACGTGATATCGGGGAGAGTACGAATCACTGAATCCGTGCTGTCCGCTGAATTTATGTACCCGGATATTATGGTTGTCTAAAGCTGAAATGAGCTCATCCACACTAAATGATATTTCTTCCTGTGGGAAAAAAAGTAGTGTTGGGCAATGTGGAGTTATTTCCAAATAATTTCGAATACGAGAGCCATAGTATCCTACGATTCCATCAACATATTTTTCTTTGCTACACAGCCAGGCAATCGTTGCCCCGATGCTAAACCCGACGATAAATACCTTTTTATAGCGAGCTTGAATACTTAACAATAAACTTTCAATATGATAAGAAGCACGTTCGAATCCTATATTTTTTATGAAATGGGCATAGGCAGCTTCCTCTTGCGAGTAGTCAAAAGGCGTTTCTTTGCCTATTAAATTTGGACAAATGACGTCGTAATTCTCATCCGATAATAAGCGGCAAAAATTTTGTATATGCCGGTTAATTCCATAAATCTCATGCAGCACAACAATGAGGGTGTCCGACTTTTTATCTATGCTTATCATGTTGCCCCCCTAACTAGGTTTGAATATGGGAAAATAATTCAACCGGATACGCATATTTATACTCTTATATTAACAACCTGTAGAAAAGCCCCTTCAGATATTGAAGGAGTACGCTTTTTCTCTCTTACCCGGGACCCTACGATATAAATAGCAGTAATTTCATCATTAGAAATTCCCCATTCGGATATATGTGCTTCGAGCATTTCGTAGGCACTATTCATACTTTCTAACCTCCCTTTTTAGAAAATACTATATCCAATATGATTATTTCGCTATATATTTTTAGTTAAAATCCAGAAAATGCTACCTAACATACACCACTCATCCAATCCATTTTGCATCTTCATCCTGTGATATAATTCCTTCAATATCATTGTATGGAAGGATGGTGCAGATGTCGGAGCAGCAAGTATACGTCCGGTTCCCAGAAGAGGTGGACGTTGCAGAATTGACAGCAATGTACAGACGCAATCGGGAGTTTTTTGATACGTTTTCGCCAAACCACCAAGAAGAGCACTATACGGAGGAGCACCAGCTCCAAACGATTATTAAGAGTAAGGCTGACATGATGGAGGATCGGAAATATTCCTTCGTGGTGTGCCACAAGGAAGACGATCAGATTATAGGCAGCATAGGTCTATCTTTTGTGGTGAGGGGACCACTTCAGAGCTGTATGATCGGATACAGCCTAGACCAAGCTTATAACGGCAAAGGTTATATGACGGAGGCGGTGAAGCAGGTGGTTCGCTACGCTTTCGATGAACTAAAATTTCATCGGATCGTCGGAGAAGCCTCTCCTCGGAATCCAGGGTCCATCCGTGTGCTTGAGAAGGCTGGCTTTCACAAAGAAGGCATTTCTCGAAGCAACGTAAAAATTAATGGAAAGTGGGAGGACCATCAGGTTCTGGCGATTATCAATCCATCAGAGGATATCTAAGTTTAGTGAATATTGGTCTCGAAAGTTAATGGAAAAGAAAGGTTATGATACCTATTAGAATGCGTTAGTTGAATGACAACAGCGACAGTCTAAGACTTTATTTTTTAAGTCTTGGTCTGCCGCTGTTTGAATTTTTGCTCAATCTAAAGCTCTATTTCCACTGCACATCTTACAGAAACTGTATTCGTTTTGCTAAGGATCTCAGTGCATGATTTCTTTCTTATTCACCTTAACGCCGGATAAGGACTGATCAAACATTTCGAGAATAAAGAGGAAGCGTTCAGCTTCACGAAATACATGATCAGCTAATAAAGGGTGAATAATGCTTTTTATTCGGCACTCGTCAATCAAATCACGCGCTGTTTTCTTAAAATCTCGCAAGGACTTAACAGAGATATGGTTTTCATCCACAAATTGACTCAGAAGTGGAACGGTCTGCGACTGTGGGCGCATATAACTTAAATCAATCGCTTGAAACATTAGTGTATCAAAGTCATTACTAAACTCCCTAGCTTGTTCAACCAGTTTGCGTTCGGATGGATCCAGCAAATGGCCTATGAATTTTGCGTGATCAGCCATGATCTTTAAGAAAAAAATATTTTCATCAATAATAGCATCAGGTAAGGGTTCAAGCGTTCCTGAATTGAGTTCCCCTAAACGATTTCTGAAATAATTCGCTTCCCGGCTTACATGATCTACCAGCAAGGGGAAATTGGTTTGTCCAGGAAGTTTGCATTGTAATATAAGCCCCAATACCATCCTCTTAAATGCCCAAATATTTGTCGCCGCATTCTGTACTTCCGTATTAAACTCTTTGATTGTATAAGGATCTGTATTGATATTAAATTCATACGATCTTTTCTCAATATCCTCAAAGATAGCGTAAAACCGATTGGCTTCTGTTTTAAGTTGAGTATCTTCCGCTCTAAAGCCTAACCCCAGAAAAAAGGAATGCTCCTTCATAATCCTGGACCAAAAACGTATTTCATCTAATGAGCGTGAAACAAATGCATCCAATGATATCCCTCCTCTAAATGAGCAAAAAAGTACTTACTTAGTCATATGGGATATGACAGGTCATTATGAATATCGAAGTTCAATGTCTCATACGAATCCAATTCCGAAATTGAGCCGGAGTTATTAAATCATTCAGGATTTTCTTCCGTTACCAAGTCTACCCGAAACTCAAGCTGGTCTCTCATAAAAATTTTACCTGCTATCTTGACCGATTCTGGCTTAATCTCCTCTACTATTCCCCCATAATCCTCAAATGTCACGCGTAATTCCTCATCAACGGATACCACATATACATGCGCCTGGACCAAAGCGGCTCCGAACAGTTCCATATCTGTCTTCAATACTTTATATGTACGTTTCACAACGATCACCTCAAATGTTTTCATTCGGTAGATTATATATAGATTCCTTCTGCAACAAGCATTTCTGCGTATGTTATCTCATTTTCCTTATTCAAAAATTAAATTCCAAAATATTACTTACATTTGAATATATATCATTTAATGTTTGGACAATTATCCCAATCCAGTTTTATAATTCACCTGTTAATACATATATTTAGGAGGAACTCATGAAAAATATTTATAAAAACCTAGGAACAATAGCATTAGCTCTTCTTATTGGAGTTTCGGTGTTCTCATTGTTCCCTACAGTTACAAAAGCTGAGACAACAAATGTGACTTGGACAAATGGTTCTTTAGTAACTTCTCTTGATGGTTCAGGAACAAGAGACAGAGCAACAGTTGGGAAAACAAATGGAAAATGGTACTGGGAAATAAAAGTAACTAATGTTGCATCATTCGTAGGAATAACAGGTGAATCAGATCAACAGGCTCAAACTATTTATGGAAACAATGGTTCGATTTATAACAGCATCAAATCACCTGTTATTATAGGTTACAGTCCTGGCTTTGGAACAGGTGACGTTATCGGCATTGCATTAGATTTAGATAACGATAAAATTGCCTGGTACAAAAATGGAGTCTCCCTTGGAGCTAATTCAATAAAACCATCTGAATTAGAAGGGACACAGATTTTCCCTGCGGTTTTAAGTGGAACTGGTGAGAAGATAAATTTTGCAGCTAATTTTGGGGCAAGTGATTTTAAATATCCAATCCCTGAAGGGTTCTTACCTTATCAAGCTACGGGTGGATCTACAACACCTGATCCATCAACAAAACCCGACCCATCTACAACGCCTGATCCATCAACAAAGCCCGACCCATCTACAACACCTGACCCATCGGATACAGATGGATCATCGCAACCAACTGGTGACCGCGCCATTCTAACTGTAACGATGGACAATGGATTTGATAAAGAATTCGATCTGAGTAAGAAAGAATTGAATGCCTTCATCGCTTGGTACGACGCAAAAGATGCGGGCAGAGGTGCTTCATTCTTTGCCATTGATAAGCATAATAATAACAAAGGCCCATTCAGCACTCGCAAAGACTACGTAATTTTCAACAAAATACTCACATTTGAAGTAAGTGAGTATTCAACCAAATAAATATAGGGTTGCAACCTGCTCATTTCAATAAAAAAGCGCAGCTTCCAAAAAGCATGGAGGCTGCGTTTATATTAACTAAACTGCTCTTGAATGAGTGCAAATAACCAACCTAGACTTGGCTTCCAACTTGGTTTGGATTAAGATCCATATTTTTAGTGTACACCTTGTTATTAATGAGACTGATGATGCTATTAACAATAATTGAGGTAAGTACCGTTAACAAAATTAACCACAACAAAATCAAAATAGATACCTTGGGGAAGAAAACAATGCTTTGAAAATAATAATAACAAAAAAAGGTATGGGTTAACCAAATATTCATTGAATTTTTACCTAGGTAAGCGAAAGGTCTGGTTAGTTTTAATTTATTCATTAAATGAATACTAACGAGGATAACTACAGGAGCTATTATCATATCAATCGTTGTCTTTTCAAACCATTGACTCGTAGTACGAAAACGGAATAACAGCACAAGAACAATAATATCAAATAGTATATTATTGAAAATAATAGAATTATAAATCTTATTCATCCATGAATACAATTTATATTTCGCAAAGAATAGCCCTATCATAAACGGCAACTGCCAATACATAATGCTGTAATAGTTTCCTTGTGAATATGAATTATAAAAAACTAGGCCAGCGATTAGAAGAGTTACCCATGCGTTACGTTGGAAGGCTTGGAAGGTGACCGGAAAAATTAATAGCAGCAGAATGTAATCATATAAAAACCACCACTCACCATTATATGAACTGGATAGCGCTATAAAATTCCGCAAAAAATCCATTATTGAATTATGCTGAAATCTATCGGAAGTTCCAAAGAAGTACAGACCTACCGGAATAAAAAGCAAAAAAACAACCCAGTAGTTTATCATGATTTTGCTTAATCTTGTAAAGCTTTTCTGCATTAAATGCTGTGGATTTTGCACATTGCTCTTATATAAGCCATAACCACTTAAAAATAAGAAAATAGAAATTGCAATCTGGCCAAAATGCCCTAAATAGAACTCGCCTCTTTCATGAAATAAACTAAATAATGAAACATAGTCGTACTTTAATCTGTCAGGAAAAGCAAAAAGATGATGAATCAAAAGTAGTATTACAGCAATCCCTTTCGCAATATTTGTTTCTACAAGCTTTAATTCCTTGTCATGGTGCACACAATATCCTCATTTCTAGTTGTAATGGAATAGAGATATATTAGCACAAACAAATAATATAAAATATTTATTTTTTTTAGCACCATATTACGTCCCAATTTTATACAAAAAATGCGATCTTCAAAAGGTTTGGAGCCTCGCTGTTAGCTAGATGGGCTTTCTTCCTTTGTCCGTATTTTGGTAGAGAATTGGATAGAAAAAAAGCTTTCCATAGCCACCTTTGGGGTGATTATAAAAAGCTAATCTGCTTTGCAGCGTCTATAATGCTCGCTTAAAATTTTTCAGGAAACTGTTTGACAATACCTTCTGTCAGGATATCCGCTAAATGAATCATATGGATCTCATTTTTATCGGTTGCTGCAATATCTGCTTTCCAATCTCCTTTGATACAGTTAAGGACTATCTCCGTAATCAACTGAAGGTGCGTATACAGCATATCTTGTAGCGTTTTGAACTGCCAGTTCGGATTCGCTGCACTTAAAAATTTAGCAATATCGTCGGCGTTTGCATGCCAATCCGCATCTAGCTTTTTCATATCCGCCTGATTGCCCGCTTTAGCAGCCGCTACAATTTTCCCTGCGATCAGAATATGCTCTCTCAAAAGTTCAGCCAGCTTATTACCAGCGGCTTCCCCATAATAAGGCTTGATCACATTGCCTATATCCTGCTGGTTCTGTAAAAGCCGATCCAATACATCCTTCTGATCTGGACGATTAGATATAGCGCTGACAATATAGCTTCTCGTCCATATCGTATGGTCGATCCATACCTTCTGCATATCGACTTTCAATTGCACCATTTTGGGGCTTAGGCAAATGGAGCCCTTTTCCTCACCTGCCTTTGCTTGCGTAACTACTGCCGGGGTCATGCTAAAAACGAGTACCAAGGTTAACGGCAACGCCAACAACCATTTAATTTTCACATTCATCTGCTCCCCTTACATTTGGAATAAAACAGGCTGTCTTATTATGTTTGAAATATCTAATTCTATACCACCCTTGCAATCATCTTACAAAAACATGATTTCGTATTTCAAAACACAAAAAAGGCCTGCCGGCGCTTAGCCAGCAGAGCCCATGATTCCATAGTCCAAGTAAAAGAAACAATCCTGATGAACAAAGCTACGTCCTGAAGTAGCCGTATACTCGTTTCGATGCTAGATCCTTTTGGAGAATAGGCCATGCCGATGGGCATGAACTATTTTGCCCGGTGTACCGTCAGATTGACCCGATTCGTCTCACACATAAATGTGGAGAGATGAACAGGCTCATCGTTTGCGTCAAAAGCAATTTTCAATATCCGAAACAAGTTCGCCCCAATATCACATTCAAGCAATTTCGCATAATCTTTGGTCGCACCGATTACATCAATGATCTTATCATTGCTCACGATCTCGGTGTTATAATCCTCCGACAGAATCTTGTAAGTCGATTCTTTCATTGCGATCTTCTTTTCCAAATCTGGAAAACGGGTGAGTGAATAATGGGCTATATCATAGAAAAGCGGACGGTCATCTACATACATCAACCGTTCAAGCTCCAACACAGGGCTGCCTTCTTCAATAAGAAGATGTCCAGCCACCTCTCCAGACGCCGGAATTACTTCGCTTCTTAATATCCGCGAGTTCGGAATCATGCCCAGCTGGTGGCTGAACTCTGAGAAACCGCTTACTGATAACAGTTCATTATGAAATTTGTTGGAGGCCACAAAGGTGCCTCTACGAGGAATTCGCGTCAGGGTTCCTTCCCGCACGAGCTCCTCAATCGCTTTCCGTATGGTGATTCTACTTACACTATAAGTATCACAGAGCTCTACTTCCGTTGGAATCTGTTCATCCGGTTTGTATCGTCCGTCCTGGATATCGTTCTTCAACATTTGCCTGATCTGCATATACAGCGGCTGGGGGGTTGAAGGATTCAAATTCATGGTAAATTCATCCTTATCCATCAATGATTATAATAAGTATTATACATTGATGATCATCTCCAGTCACCATGCACCGAAATAACCTATCGTCTTCCCAGCTGTGATTGTCCCAAGCTCCAGGCAGTTCTCCGTTGAAAACCCTTTCAATTGCCCGTAAAGGAACCCGGCAATGAAGGAATCCCCAGCTCCCATCGTATCCACGACGTTCACCTTACCTACTCCTTGCGGAAAGAATTGTTCCCCATCGTAAGCAAGCGAGCCGTTCTCCCCCAAGGTAGCCACAGCAATCTGCGCTCCTCTTTGCTTGGCCTCTACCAAAAGTTGGCGGATATAGTCATCATCCTGAGTATACGAAAAGAACGGATAGTCTACGTAGGGCGTTAACGTTTGTACCCGATCATCCTGCAACTGATCCGAGAAATCAAAGGAAGTGATCAGGCCTTTTTCCTTAAAGAGAGGAAAGTACGGATCGGCATGACCCCATATCCCCGAGTGGACAAGCTGATAATTGCCAGCAAAATCGAGCTCTTCTGCTGTAAGGAAGAACTGTGCCATAACTCCCTCGTCGTAATCGCCGAACCTCCGGTCATTCTCCACCATCTCTACATGGGTTACCGCTGTTTTTCCATCCTTTTTCGAAATTCGGGAAGTATCCACGCCCTTGTCTTGAATGGCCTGGATCATGATCTCCCCATAAATGTCGGTGCCCACCCAGCCCAGATAGGCCGTCTTTGCACCCATTTCAGTTAAATAGACGGCCACATTCACCGGATTGCCTCCAGGATAGGCTTTGCCACTTGCTTGATAGACATCCATGCAGTTATCCCCGACTGTAATGATTCTCATCTTGCTCCCGCCTTCCCTGCTATTAAAGAATGAGCACTACGAAGTAGTGCTCAAATCAAATGCATCACTATAGAATGAACTAAAGACTGTGTATCTTAATATTCCATTTGGCGATAGTATCTTCTAAGTGTTAATGGATGATTTCTCTCACGCTCCAGATAGGCGCTGATACGGCTTAGTACAGACCAGTTGATACTTACGGCAAAATGCTTTCTGAACTCCTCGCTAATGCCTTCCATGACAAAGTCTTTGGTATCAATAATGGTCAGCTTCTTCGTAATCTTCTCAGCGAATCTTTCCACCCGGTCCATCAGAGGTCTTGTCTCATCTTCGCCTTTGAGCAGAATAACACTGGTATCTTCAACCACAAGCTCAAGCGTGCCATGGAAGAATTCCGCCGCATGAATCGACTTCGCATGAATCCACTGCATTTCTTCCAGGATACACATCGCGTAGGAGTACGTGTTCCCCCACAGGTTGCCGGAGCCAACCATCATATGATAGTCAGTATCTTTATGTTCTTTTGCAAAAGCTTCCGCTTTAGGGTCAAAGGTTTTGACTGCGTCCAGAATCGCACGCGGCAATAAGGCAACTTCCTTCGTGAACTGTTCATATTGAGGGAACTCATTGTTGTTATACATGAACCGGAACACAACCATGTACAGGAGCATGAAGAATGTATCGAAGGAATGTTTCTCCGAGCCGGTTGTGATACAGTGATCTACAATTTTGGTTAATGGAGTATCCCTTTCTGCCACAAGTGCAATCGTAGTCGCTCCCCGTTCCTTACAGAACTCGGCTGCCGCAACGGTCTCCTGCGTGGTTCCCGACACAGATGTGAAAATACATATGGAATCCTTACTGAAATGTCTGTTGTTCATCACCATAAACTCAGCGGCAATCGCCGCATGCACATCGATGGTCGAGTTTGATTTCAGAATATACTCATATGGATACATCATCGCAATTGTGCCACCCGCACCAATCAGAAAAATGTTGCTGTACCCTTTCTTGGCAATCCCGTCTACAATTTCTTCAATTTGTCCTCTAAAGGCCAAGCCCTCTTGTTCCACAAGCTTAAGGAATAACTGTTCGTCAAAATTCAACATTTACGTTCCCTCCCTATACTGGAGCAGTTCCTCTCCAGTATCATCCAATTTTATTTGTTATATACAGTAGTATAATCAGGCATTACAAATATAACAACTCTTTTTGTACAATCTGAAGGAAATCAGTGAGTTAGAGTTGGCTCCCTTCATTTCATCTGGGCTAAATGACTATATTCCTGCTGTCATGACTGCTTTTAGATCCATACTTCTTCTCCCAGTAGTAATACACAGGCAGACCCGTTGCGATGACTATCGCCGCGGCAATCATGCCCTGCACTGGAGCCCACGTAAAGGTTCCCCAAGCCAGCCATCCTGCCCCAAGGATAGCCAGAATAGTGGTTACTCTCCACATTGGCATGCGGTAAATCGGGTTATAATCCTCTCTCTTACGGCATTTATAGACCGCGGCAAAATCTAGAATGTTAATGACAAGCTGAATCAGCGTGAAATAACCAAGCAGCTCGGTTAAATTGCTGAAGAACACAAGAATACAGGCCAAGGTAACCTGGGCAATAATCGAAAAGCTTGGTGTTTCGAATTTGGGATGAACTTTCGCAAAACGCTGAAAGAACAGCCCATCCTTCGCCATGGCATACTCCAGGCGAGGCTGAAACATAATGCAAGAACTCAAGGAACCCAGGATAACAATAATCGCGGTAACGGCTACAAAGGATGAGGCCATGCCGGATAATCCGGGAATGTACTTGACGGCGTCGGACACAGCGGAGCTGGAACCCATCAGTTTATCGAACGGCATTAGGCCGGTGACACATACCGCAAGCAGCGTATATAGACCCAATACAATCAGTACCGAACTAATTAAAGCCCGAGGGAGAACTTTCCCTGGATTTTTGAATTCTCCAGCCATAAAACAAATGGCGGCCATTCCCGTGTAAGCCCACGTCGTGGCAGATACGCCACCAATTAAGCTTGAACTTGTCGCTCCTGCGGCAGGCGTGTAAGTAAAGTTGTCAAAGTTCATATACATGAGGCCCAGCACAATGACAATCAGGAAAGGGATGATTTTGATAGCCGTAATAATGACCTGAAAACTACCGCCTGCCTTAACACTTCGGTAATGGATGGACGTGATGATCAGAATGATCGCTACTGCTAGCAGTTTACCGGCAATTCCAACGAAGAAAGGGAAGAAGCTCGCCAGGTATGCAACAATGGCCAGAGCCATAATTGAAATGGAAGGAGGATCGAGGGCCCAGAAGGTTGCCCATCCGTATAGAAAAGCCAAAGGCCTCCATCCTGCTTTATTCAAGTATACGTAACCGCTTCCATTTTGCGGGTAGGCAGTCGCCAATTCGGCCAGCACCATGACCTGCGGAATCGCAATAACCCCACCAATAATCCAGGCTAGAATTGAGATCGAGGGCATACCCGCAGCTTTTGCGACATCACCGGAAGAGACAAAGATTCCGGAACCTATCGTAGTTCCAACAGCGATGGCTAGGGCCGACCAAAAGCCCAGTTTTCGTGTAAGTGAGCTATTACTCATAACGAGTTCCTCCAAATCAAGGTGATAAGAATTCCATTCCTCTTATTTTCCTGACCGATTCCCTAAGTGCTTCCTGCGGATTCTGATAATAATTGAACCCCATAATCTCTAGTGTACAAGCTCCCTCGTAATGATGGCTCTGAAGACTGGTTAGATATTCCCGCCAATTCAGCACCCCCTCATCTAAAGCGAGATGCGCATCAGACAAGCCGTCACCGTCGATCAGATGAAAATGAACCATCTCCGGGAGTAGGGAGAAATAATCGTCAGGTGTCTCATTAGCGAGCTGCATCACTACGGTGTCGATCATCCCTTTTAATGACGGGGAACGGATCTCCTCCAGCATCCTCTTGATTCCCTTAGCATCGATAATTAGATTCGACTCGAATCGGGTCAGAGGCTCTAACGCTAAAGTCACCCCTTCCTTCTCAGCCACCCTAGATATCTGATAGATGGAGTCGCTCGCATATTTCCATGATTCCAATTGTAATACAGCAAAGTCTCCTATTCCTGAAGTCACAAGCATCATGTTGGTCTCCAGCTCCAGCGCCGCGTACAGATTATCTATGAAGTAATCTATGCTCTTCTGCCGCAGCTGGGGGTCAGAAGCGGCAATATTGAAGGGATAGATACATTGTTCCGGCGTATAACAGACAACCTTCATGTCTCGGGATTTCAGTTGCTGCCTTATGTGCCTCAAGTTGCCAAGAACATTCCGGTAGACGTATAAATGAGGCTCGCCTGCCCACAGCTCGATGTGCTCGATTCCGAGTTCAGTCACTTGATCTAGGAAGTGCTCGAAAGGAAAATGCCTATACGTAATATTCATTCCCGCAATCTTCATTAGCTTCATCCCCTCCCATGTAAGCGCTTTTAATTGTTATGTTTTGTATTATAACTAAGGGTTACAAAGATTTCAATGTCTTTTTGAAAATAAATAAAAAGCCATTTAACCGGTTCCTAATGTGGGCTGCTCAGCTCCTATAGGAGCAAAAAAAGCAAGCCTCAACGAGTACATTTGCTCGTTGGCCTGCTTTTTTTATCCTATTTAGGATTAAGTACTCTTGCAACCGCATCCGCATTACTTTCGCTGAAGCATTGGCTTATTTATTATTCCCCTTATACTTGAGACGTGGGGCGAATCACGATCTCGTTCACATCAACGTCAACCGGCTGCTCGATTGCGTACGCAATGGCACGGGCAACCGCCTCTGGTGGCATTGCGAACTGGTCACGAGACTCTTCGAGCCGGGTCCTCACCTCCAGATTCGTCACACCTTCAGCGAAATTCGTCCGAACCAAACCGGGTGAAATGATCGTTACCCGCACCTTATCACCAGCTTCCTGTCGCAAACCCTCGGAGATGGCGCGGACGGCGAATTTGGTGGCAGAATAAACGGACTGGTTTGGTACAGTTTTATGTCCCGCTGTAGAAGCAATATTGACAAAATGTCCGGAACCCAGCTTGCGAAAGACAGGCAATGCTGCGGCGATACCGTACAAAACACCTTTAATGTTGACGTCGATCATATTCTCCCAATCCTCTACACGCAAGTCATCAAGGGGAGAAATCGGCATCACGCCGGCATTGTTTACGAGAACGTCAATCGTACCGAATCGTTCACATGCCAAATGGATGAGCTTGGTTACGTCGTCCCGCCGTCTGACGTCTGTGCTGGCATATACGACTTCACCGCCAACCTCCGCGATGCGGGCTGCTAGAGCTTCAAGGCGATCAGGTCGTCGTGCCCCAAGTACGACTTTTGCCCCATGCTCAGCCAGTAAAAGCGTAGTTGCTTCACCAATTCCACTGCTAGCACCCGTAATGACAACAACTTTATCTTTGACTCCGGACAAGGTTGCATTTTGGATTAAACTCATAGCCAAATCCTTCTTTCATCTGGATATTTGTCTTTCGCCTTGAATTATAAGAAATATCCAAATGAAGCAGGTAGACCATTCATACGCCTTCCTTGCCTATTCCTGTCCGGTTTGAGTTACAATATTCAAATCAGATTAAACGAAAAAGGATTGGTGAATAGTTTGAACCAACTCATTACGGAGTTAGCTAAGCAAATTGCACGGCATACGCCTACGGATGGTTTACACCAAACAGCGATTCCAGAGCTTTGTTTTAGGCGCGCATCCGCAGAATCGAAACCGACGCATACCCTTAACATGCCCTCTCTTTACATAATTGCCCAAGGTTCTAAAACCGTCACATTTGTCGGGGAAAGCCTCATGTGCGATTCGTCCAGTTATATGGTTGCATCCGTACATCTACCAGTGATTGGGAAAATTACTCATGCTTCTCCACAGTTGCCGTACCTAAGTTTACAATTAACACTTAGCCCCGATGTCATTATAGATATAACCAAGAAATCTAGTTCGCAGAAAAAGGGAGACACGGGAAGGGGCATTTTGGTTAACCCGTCCACTTCCTTTCTGTTAGATGCGATTCTTCGCCTCGTCAATCTTTTAGATTCACCCACGGATATCGAGATACTAGCTCCACTCTACATCCGGGAGATATTTTATCGTGTGCTAGAGGGAGAGCAAGGAGCGCTACTCAGGCAGTTCGCCGTGATCGGAAGCTATGCACAAGGTATTTCAAATGCAATACATGTAATCAATCGTGACTATTCTGAACATCTAGTCATTGAAGAGTTAGCAAAAAAAGTGAACATGAACCCAACAACCTTTCACAAACATTTCAAAAGAGTAACAGGAATGAGCCCCCTTCAGTATCAAAAAATCATTCGATTGCAGAGTGCACGCCGACTGATGCTCACGGAAGGATTCGATGCTGCAACGGCAGGATTTCGCGTCGGTTACGAAAGCCCTTCCCAGTTCAACCGAGAATACGCCCGCTTATTCGGACGCCCACCGATGAGAGATATCAGTCATCTACGTAACATAGAAGTACCATCCCAGTTAATTTAGAAGTTTACGAACGTCAGGCAGATGAGTTAGATGAGTTAGTCGATGATGATGTCTTTTATCTGCCTGAAATAAAACATAAATAGCCCATCGCCCTGTAAATTGGAAGTAAAGAAGCTTCTTACTTATGGCGATGGGCTCATTTAGATTTTTCTAAGCACTACACTAACATTAGACTGCCAGTACAATGTTAAGCTACCGGGCATCTCAACAATATAAACATAGTTGCAATGGATTGGTATGCGACCATCTTTTGACAAGAAAAGTACATATAAACTGTGGAATAGCAGCATATTACAGTTGACCGATATCTAGAAGGGAACTATATGGCATGGTTGACAAGTTAAAAAAATGGCTGTTTAAACAGCCTTCACGATCTAGAAATAGCAGAAGCCTCAAGCCAGTTGATGATGAAAAATCGACTGAGCTATCCGAGGAGCTGAGTGGCACGCTTAAGGACAACGTGACCCTGTTGAACCAGGAAATAGGACATAGCGCGGATTTCATTCTTCGTTGTTTGAACGATAAACAGGGCAATCCGGTTCTCGCTGTAGGCTTTCTTCAAGGCCTGATTGATCAGCAAATTTTAACGACACTGCTGGAGGAGCTCACTGCGGGTATTCGAAATGGAGATGTCTCTGATCGTAATGTCGAAAGTTGGTTGATGGATCGTATCCCCATTGGGGGTATAACTTGTCTTGAAAATCAGCAAGCGCTTATCCACGCCGTTCTTTATGGACAGGTTGCTCTCCTCGTCGAAGGCAGTTCCAAGGCCTTTGCTGCTTCTATCAGTGGTGGGGCTAAAAGAGCTGTTGAGGAGCCAACATCGCAGACAGTAATTCGCGGTCCTAAAGAGGGGTTTACCGAGGATATTTCCACCAATATCGCACTCCTCCGGAGAAGGATCAAATCAACTGAACTCCACTTTGATTCTCGAATTATCGGAGCATACACGCAGACGAAGGTATCGGTAGCATATGTTCGGGGCATTGCAGATCCAGAGGTGGTTAAGGAAATCTCCAGACGGTTAGATTCCATTAACACGGATAGTATTCTCGAAAGTGGATATATCGAGGAATTTATTCAAGATGGGGTATGGACACCCTTTCCAACCATGGTTAACACCGAGCGGCCGGATACTGTAGCAGGCAGCTTGCTTGAAGGGCAAGTAGCGATATTAGTTGATGGCACCCCATTTGCCCTGATTGCTCCCGTAACCTTTTTTCGTTTCATCTCATCCAGTGAGGACTACTACCAGCGTTATGATCTAGCATCTTTTCTTCGGATCGTTCGGATGGCATCCTTTTTCTTGGCATTGCTTTTACCCGCGTTCTTTATTGCAACAACTACGTTTCACCAGGAAATGCTGCCTACAACAATGCTCATCACTTTGGCTGCACAGAGAGAGAATACACCATTGCCAACCCTACTTGAGGCAATGCTAATGGAGCTCACCTTCGAAGTTATCCGCGAAGCAGGAGTACGAATGCCGCGTGCCGTAGGGCCTGCAATCTCTATCGTTGGGGCTTTGGTTCTTGGATAAGCTGCCGTTCAGGCGGGTTTGGTTTCCGCAGCTATGGTGATTGTGGTATCATTCACAGCCATCTGCAACTTTGTGCTACCTGCCATCAATATGGCGGGGGCTGTTCGTTTGCTCAGGTTTGGACTCATGCTGTTAGCAGGTTTATTTGGGTTATACGGCGTTTTGGGGGGCTTGATTCCCATCCTCGTTCGATTAGTATCTGTGAATTCGTTCGGCGTTCCTTATATGATGCCGCTAGCACCTTTCTATAAGAGCAATATGAAAGACCTGTTTGTGCGTGTACCTAGGTGGAAGATGAAGAAGCGGCCTATAATGATTGGGGATTCCAATCCAGTAAAGCAGGCAACGAAACAGGAATCATATGCAGAACAGGCAGGGGAACATGGCCGAGATCCCATGGCGTAAGGAGGAACCAGTATGTCTCAATTAGGCAGGTTGATTTTGGCATTGGCCATTTTATTTATTTTGGCGGGTTGCTGGAACCGAGTCGAACTGAATGAGCTATGGGTAACTGCGGCTACAGGAGTAGATATGATGGACGACGGACAGTGGATGGTGTCCTATCAGATTATTGTTCCCTCTGCCATTGCAAATGGTACCGGAGGAGGAACCGGAGGGTCTTCTCAACCAGCATCCCATGTATTCTCTGTAAAGTCCAAAACCTATAACCAGGCGTTATCGTACAGCAATTTAAAAACATCAAGACGAATTTACGTAGCACATAACCGTGTTGTATTTATCGGTAAAAGAGCTGCTGAGAAAGGAATGGACCGTTTAATCGATTTTTATCTTCGTAATACGGAAGCGAGGGAGATGGTAAATATGATTGTAACGGACGGACTAGCATCCGATCTATTAAAGAAATTATTGCCTCCTGAAAAACTTCAAGGCGCCGCCATGGCTGAATTGGTCAACAAAGAGAGCGATATTTTATCGTTGTTTCCGAAAGTTAGGGTTTATGATTTCGCATTAAGCATGAACTCGGATTCCAAATCCATTGGAGTACCAGTCGCCGAGTTGATCGGAGAAAGAGACCCTCAGAACGAGCAGGAAGCAGAGAGTCTGGATGTCTTCAAAAAAACCTCGGCTCCGCTCAGGCTGACATTGACTAAATTGGGGGTGTTCCAAAACGGAAAGCTCAAAGGGTTTCTCAACAAGAAAGAGAGTCTGGGAGTATCTTATCTGTCTCAAAAGGTTAACAACACTGAAGTTTCGTTCCCATGCGGCGAACAACCTAGTAGGGAAATGTACTCTTCCCTACTAGTAAACTCTGCTAATGTAAAGCTTACACCCAGAAAAACAAGTTCTCATTACACTATGCAGGTTGAAGTTAAAATTAACGGGACCTTAAATGAAACTACTTGCACTAAGGATATTTCCAAGACGAGGGCCATACACGATCTGGAAAAAGAAATTTCAAAAGAAGTGACCAAAACAATAAATGAGGGCTGGGCTAAACTTCAGGAACTGGGTGTAGACGTAACGGGTTTTGCTGACCGGATTCACCGAAGGTTCCCAAAGGAGTGGGAGATGGTGAAAAAAGACTGGGAGCAGGAGTTCAAAAAGATAGAACTGGACATTCGAGTAGATGCCCAAATTCAGCGTCCTGGACTCCTACAGAAACATATCGGAAGTCAAACCTAACCCATTTTGTAGTAAAGGGGCATAAAAGTATGAGTAAAACCGTCACCAAGGTATCTGGGTTAGTTATCGCTTTTTCCTTGTTTCAGGTTGGCAGTACAACATTATTCCTATTGGGAGGTAAAGCCAAGCAGGATGCATGGCTAGCCATGTTGATCGGTGCACTTGCAGGCTTTGTACTGCTAATCATGTATTTATCCATACATAAACTTGAACCACATCGGGATTTGTACGAGCTCCTATGTCATTATTGGGGAAAATGGGTTGGTAGTCTGGGGGGGCTTCTGTTCATCAGTTACTTTGCTTACGAAGCTTCCAGGAGTGTCAGGGACATGGGGGAACTCGGCGCATTGACATTGCTGAACAGAACTCCTACTGAAGTCATTACGCTTATAGCGTTAATTGTCTGTGCCGATGTGGTTTGGTTTGGACCGAGAGTCTGGTTCCTCCTATGTAATATATTTCTCATTTTATTGGTATTTGGTTATGGCCTCATACTAGTGCTTACTCCTCTTACGGGACTCATTCACCTTGAATTTTTGTTCCCTGTATTGGAGAACGGTTTAACTCCCGTAGCGAAGGCTGCCATTCCCGAGATCATGTCTTTTCCCTTCGGGCAGACGATTCTTTTTCTTGTCCTGTTCAAGATCGTCACAGATAAGCGTAAATTAAAGCGATCGATCATCATTGTTTACTGGGTCACTGCTGTGTTCCTTATTGTAATGAATGAACTAACAGTCCTGGTTCTAGGTCCGGAATGGGCTGCAGCAAGCACCTATCCCTTATTTGAGGTTACTCAACTAATTCAGCTACCGAAGATCGTTGAGAGAGCTGATGTCCTGTTTTCGATGATTCTATTTATTGGAATCGGAGTCAAAACGGCAGGTTTTATGTTTGGTGCCGTCATTGGGCTTCAAACGATAACCCCCTTTAGATATAAGACTGCTTTACTGTTGCTAAGCATCATCATATACGCCCTTACGTTTCTCTCCCCTAGGTTAACCGAATTTTTGTGGTTCGGTCTTCATGTTGCCTTGGTTCAAGTCTGGCCTATTTTTCAGATTGCACTGCCTGTCCTCCTTTTCCTGACCATGTTAATTCGGAAGAAGAAGAGAAGGACTTATAGTTAGCAGCTACTGTAGTCACAAGCATGTTGAATTTCCTGCTTACGTTTAAGCTCCTCCAACGGTAACTTGAGGCTGGATACTATGGTAGTGGTTAAAGGCTTGATTAGGCACAGTTACAATAAACAACAAAAAAATAGCCGCGATAATCATAAAGCCTGTTCAGAAAACGGATTAATCTCCGCTTCAAATCGTTAGAGTATATCTCCTACATCTATGCTATATTGGTTTGCGGCAATTATTACACTGAGCAGATTTGATATCTTCTCGTTTTGTTAGTCGCTGATGTCGCTCAATATATTCTAGTGGTTTTTTCTAAATGGGCGTATTTTTAAAATTAGTACTAAGTACTATTATCAAGTGTTATAATCAAGCCATAATTTTTAATGGAGTCCACCCAACACATAATCTCAGCAAAGGAGTACATTTATGAAATTTAATGATTTTTTTGTCGGACAAACATTTAAAACCAAGTCCATAAAAATAACTAAAGAGAATATCACGAGATTTGCAGCTGAGTTCGACCCGCAATACATGCACTTGGACGAAGATAAAGCAATGCGGGGAAGATTTAATGGAATCATCGCCTCAGGAATCCAAACGCTAGCAGTTTCTTTTAAGCTTTGGGTTGAAACAGGAATTTATGGTGACGATGTCATTGCGGGAACTGCTTTTAACAATATCAGATTTATAAAACCCGTGTACCCGGGAGATGAATTACACACAATTGTGGAGGTGACTGAGCTTAGGGAAAAACGAAGTGAAACAGGAATAGTTACTGTTTTGCTGACGACTTTTAATGACAAAGAAGAGAAAGTCTTTGAAGGTGAATTGTCCGCTTTAGTTAATAAATAAAGTGAAAGGCTGTTCCAATCCTTTGTTGAGGAGACACTTGATAATGGGATTACTGCTAAACCATCCGGAGTAAATAAAAACGGTTTGGAAGAGCTGCAAATTTAAGAACTAAAGATTATAAAGTATAATGTTCGTAATTTAAGATATAAAGAAAAGAGCAGTGAGGTCCCGACCACATCCGCTTTGAAACGGTCACACCGTGGTTATAGTGATCTCGCTAAAATAATGTAATAATTAGTACTTAATAAATTTTCACAATTGATTGGAGGTTAAAGATCATGATTAGGGCTGCTAAAATGGAGGATGGGAAAGGTATATCCAAACTATTAATACAATTGGGTTATCCAGATACCGAATTTTTTATTAAAGATAATATGGAACGACTTCTTACTCATCCTGACGAAGAATTAATGGTCTATGAAGATGAAGGGTGTATCATCACCTGTATTTCGTTGCATTTTATTCCACAATTAGGGATAAGAAAAGACATCGCAGTGATTAGTTATCTTGTTGTTGATTCCACAATTAGAAGTAAAGGAATTGGAAAGAAATTAGAAGAATTTGCCACTGACTCTGCCAGAAAAAGGGGATGTGACAGAATTCAAGTTCATTGTCATTCTAGAAGAATAGATGCTCATCGATTTTATGAGCGTCAGGGTTATAAGGAGGCTCCTAAGTACTTTTCGAAAGGGTTAGACAACGATGGACCAGGCACTCACTAGAAAATAAATTTGTCAGAAGATATTAATGGCAAGAGAAGCACGCGGAAAAACTAAATCTTTTTAATTCGTCTATATTACGACAACAAAATATGTGGAAGATTCCTACTATAGTTCACATTCAAGAGTATTCCTTAATGTCGACAAAAGTAGCCAACGTATTTTGGGCTGCCCTCTTTAAGCTAACAGGCAGGATAGCTTGGTTGTTCGCGAAAAATAATAATGATTACTGATAGGCGCAATAAGGTAGCGCCTATTTTTAATTTAGGGTAAGAAAAATTACCGTATTTACATTCATTCAGCTTCACGCCCCCTTTAATTCTGGAGAGCCAGAGCGGCCTAGCGGCAGCTGGATCTCCACCGCCCGTCTCAAGCTCGTCGATTACGATTTATCACTAGGCGGCATCTGACGATGTGTGCCTTTAAAATCATGGAATTTCTATGAAAATAAAAGTATTTTCCTCTTAATTCACCCCACTATCCTTTAATCATCCATGTAAAAAAGTGTTTTATTTATATAAGCTTATACGAAAGCGAAAGCTTTTTATAAGCGCAAAAAAATAACAAAGGAGAATTTTTCGTGAACTCAAACACTGCTCTTATAAAAAAAGGCGGCGCAAATATGTCGTCTTCCAAACGTCTTCCGTGGGTCGGGCTACTGGCCTTAGCCATGGCGGGATTCATCTGCATTCTTACGGAAAGCCTGCCCGCTGGATTACTGCCGCAAATTGCACAGGATCTCGGGGTCACAGAAGCTCTTGCCGGACAATTAGTCACTCTCTATGCGGTTGGATCTCTTCTGGCTGCCATTCCTTTGACAACAGCTACCCGCGGGTGGAGACGCCGGCCGCTTCTGCTGCTGTGCATCATCGGCTTTCTTGTATTTAACACCATCACCGCGTTATCTTCCGTTTATGTGCTGACGCTTGTCGCGCGTTTCTTCGCAGGTATATCTGCAGGTGTTCTCTGGGGGATGACAGCCGGTTATGCGCGGCGCATGGTGCCTGATTCGCTGAAAGGAAGAGCGATGGCCGTAGCCATGGTTGGCACCCCGCTGGCATTGGCGCTGGGCGTTCCGCTTGGTACTTTTTTCGGTACATATACAGGGTGGCGTCTCATTTTCGGAGCTGTATCATTACTGACTGCAGCCCTTATTGGCTGGGTGCTTTGGAAGGTGCCGGATTATGCAGGTGAGCCTGCTGATGACCAGCTCCCTTTACACAAGGTTTTCCTGATTCCCGGTGTACGGTCGATTCTGTTCGTCGTTTTGGCATGGGTACTGGCTCATAATATTTTGTACACTTATATTGCACCGTATCTTGCGAAAACCGCGTTTGCTCAGCGAGTGGATTTGGTTCTTCTTATTTTCGGAATTACCTCGGTTGTCGGCATTTGGGTGATAGGCATGCTGATTGACCGTTTTCTAAGAGTGCTGGTTTTAATCAGCATCACGGGATTCGCTTTGGCTTCTGCAGCCTTGGGAATCGGAATGGATCAACCTGCAATCATCATTCTTAGTGTTACGGCGTGGGGGCTTACGTTTGGCGGGGCAGCCACTTTACTGCAAACAGCAATAGCTCAAGCTGGAGGAAAAAGCGCAGATATAGCCCAATCGATGCTGGTTACCACGTGGAATGTGGCAATCGGCGGAGGAGGCATAATCGGCGGGTTTATTCTCGAACTGTTCGGAGCCGAATTTCTTCCGGTCTCATTAATCATCCTGCTGCTTCCCTCCTTGCTTGCAGCTTGGCTAGCTAAAAAGCATGGCTTTCCATCCTAAAGGAATCTATGAAAATGTGTAACATAAGCAAAAAATGAATCCGCTGCAAGGCGGATTCATTTTTTTGGATTATAGAATTACAGCTTATGCGAGCAAATTCGTTTCTCCAATGAGATTTTTATAAGCGATCGGTGAAGACATTACGATCATAGTCGTATAGGTTCCGTATTGATCGCATCGGTTTTCAAACGCCTCCAGCTCCTGGGTTGTTTCCGTGAGGACCTTCAATAAATAATTATGCTCCCCGCTTATCCGATAACATTCCGTGACCTCCGGTGATGAACGACAAAAATCAAGGAAAGGATAGCAATGCCGGGTCCGAATAAGCATATAAGCTGTGCATTGCTTACCCACTTTTTGCGAAGAAATGACGGTTCGGTATTCCTCGATAACACCCTTTTCTTCCATGCGTTTCACACGTTCAGTTACGGCTGGCTGAGACAGTCCCACCAGCTTTCCTAAATCTGTCATTGATAATCTCGCCTGGTTCTGCAAATGGAGCAAGATGCTTTTATCGATTTCGTCCAAAGAAATCGCCCCCTTTAATTTGAAAGTTCTTTTCAAAAAATACCTTTAGAATCATTGAAAATTTCTTTATTTAACTTGTTTCTTTTATATAATTCGCCAGAAATTATTTATATAATAAACACACTTGCTATAAAAAATCAAGTAAATTACAGCAGGAGAGGATGAGAAGCATGAGAAATATAGATCTGGAATTGGTGCATAAAAGCGTCAATGAGGTAATTGACCATACACTTGAGGAAAAAAGGATCGTGGGTACCGTCGTCCAAATTGCATTAGGCGGAAACCTCATTTACAGCAGGCCCGCTGGTTGGGCCGACCGCGAGCAGAAACGGCCGATGCAGGAAAACGCTTTGTTCAGATATGCTTCAGTAACCAAGCCGGTCGTGTCAACGGCAGCCTTAGTATTAATTTCGCAAGGGAGATTGCAGTTAAACGATCTGGTGGAAAAATGGTTGCCCGTCTTTCGTCCCAAACTGCCAAACGGGCAGTATGCCTCCATGACCGTTCATCATCTGATGACGCATACCGCCGGCTTAACCTACCGTTTCTTCCAAGAAGAAAAGGGAACTTATGAGCTTGCCGGGGTATCGGACGGTATGGATCTGGCGGGAATTACACTTGAAGAGAATCTGCAAAGACTCGCTTCAGTCCCGCTATTATATGAGCCGGGGAAAATGTGGAGATATTCCATAGCAACAGACGTTCTCGGGGCGGTCATCGAAAAGGTTACTGGAATGCCGCTAAGTGAAGCTGTACGGGTGCTTGTAACTCATCCGCTTTCCATGAAGGACACGGATTTCAAGGCCGTGGACACGGACAGATTGACCGCGGCTTACGCAGACAGCGCTGGAGAGCCCCGGCGGTTGCGCGATTTTGATACCGTTCCTTTCGTGGAGGGGACGGCAGGATTCCTCCTTTCACCCAACAGGTTTACCGATAAGACAGCTTATCCTTCCGGGGGAGCCGGCATGATTGGCAGCGCAGGAGACTTTCTTAAACTGCTGGAAGCTTTGCGGCAAGGAGGAAATCCGATTCTGCCTGAGGCCCTTGTCACGGAAATGACAACCAATCAAATTGGTAACCTTGTGATGCCCTATTGGCCAGGGAGAGGCTTTGGACTTGGTTTCACGCTGCTTAATGACCCAGCGGATGCCAATACACCGGAATCGCCGGGAACGTGGCGGATGGGCGGAACCTATGGCCACTCCTGGTTTGTTGATCCAAGAGAGGAGCTTAGTGTTGTAGCATTTACCAATACGGCGCTTGAAGGAATGTCAGGCAGATTTACAACGGAGCTATGCGAGTCTGTCTACAAGGGTATTCGAGGAGTTAAGTAGGGAGTAAGGACGTTATCTTGAACAAATAGTCGGAGTTTGCAGACCCTAGATGGATATCAGATTACACAGTTCAATGAAACAGCGACAGTCTAGGGCTTTATTTCCCCCCTAGCCTACCGTTGTTCCTTTTAGGGTGGTTATCGGAGTGTTTTTAATAATGGGTATCCTAAGCGGGAATCCAAAAGACGAGCCTCTGCACTACGGAGAAATAAATAGCGTGTGGCAGTTTTCAACTTTGGCAAAGGCAGCGTTTCGTTTTACCAAGCATATTTAAACCACGCAGGAGATAAAGAACTCAAAAAAATATTGGATGATCTCATCGATCAAGCTAAACTGGAAATCCAAGAATGCGACGCAATGCTTACTGATAACGGTATTGCCCCAGCCCCTATTTTGCCTGAAAGACCTCCTGTGAATTTGAGGATATCCCGGCTGGTGCAAGGTTTACTGATCCCCAAATTGCAGCTAAAATCGAGCTAGATACCTCTGTCGGATTGACAGCTTGCAGCCAAGCTATGGGTCAATCCATTAGAGAAGACATTGGAGCTTTATTCGCGAAATATCATCTAACAAAGACTGCTTTGGGAGTTCGTATTCTAAAAATGAACAAAGAAAAAGGGTGGCTGTTACCTCCCCCACTTCAATTGAAAAGACCTGAACCAGTTAAAGCCTAAATTTACTTTACGAGTGTTCAACACACTATGCCTTAGATGGTTCAACAAAAATCCCCGCCAACCATTGAAGGTTAGCGGGGATTTGTTTTACTTGGGTCTAAGCCCCTCCAATGGTAACTTGAAGCTAGATACTATGGTGGTTAGAGGCTTGATCCGGCATAGTTACAATAAACGACAGAAAGCTAGCAGCGATAATCAGCAGTACCGTTTTTTTCAACATTAGTCATCCACACCTTTTCAATAAGATTTAGAAAACCAGCTTTGGTTTCAGGAACTGCATGATCCAGAAAATGCGAAAATAGCCCCATACCATTAATGAAATAAGTCTCATTATTTCGTGTATGATAACTTACTAATGAATTTCTCATTCTCGTTAGTGGCGTTTGTTGCTGCAATATATTCAACATAATCTTGAAGCACACTTATCTCCTGACAACAGTTTATATACGTAAGTATTACCTTCTGCCCAACTTTTGAACAAGCTAACCAGTGTTGAGTATCGTCGTCAGTCTCTTAAACCCAATCTAGATTAGCGTAGGTGTATGTATATTCTAGAGCTTGTTGATAGTTGCCTTGAGCTTCACAGACACTCGCACACAATAAATAGGCATGGGAAATATATACAAACAAGGGACGACTAAGCTGCTTATTAGTCTCGTCACACTTTCGATTCTTCTGTTGATGTTTCAACGAATATTGTGCTTTCGCTTTTTGCTTCATTTTTTTTGCTGTTTCATCAACCTTATCCCATTTACGCAAAAAACGATACACGTTAGCCAGATCCTTCAGTGCGCCAAGTTGGTCTAATTCATCTAAGCGCTCAATAAAGACTTCAAATATTGTAGCTGCACTGAGATTCCGGCTTTGATCGTCTCCAACTTGAATCGTGAATATGCGATATTGACAGATGGCTAAGCGCTCAGAATGTTGGTACTTCTCCGCCTCAGCTACATCCTTATAGAGCAGCAACGCAGCAGTATGTCGTCCCTGTGCTAATAGCGCTTCTGCCATATCAAATAGTTTAGGCGAATAGAGTAGGTTGTCCATGATGGTTTCACCACTCGACGGATTGCAAGCTTGGAAGCCGCGCTGTACTTGAGTTTTATAGAATGCTGGTGAAGGGAATTGAAACCCCGTCCTACGCATTGATGCCTAATGCTCTCTAAAGTACTTCTCCGTCTCCTGCGAGCAGGATGACCTTTTGATTGCGATCCCAGCCCTCCAGATGGATATCCCGTAGTGTAGAATTATCCGCCTCCCCGTCTTTATCTCCAGATCCTTCATAGCTGGCATATTACAGCAGCCTGCTGAAAAGTTGTAGACTAGTCTGAACGGCGACGTTAAACTAACGGGCAGGATAATTCCAATATATAGTAAAATCATACTGAAATGAGTTCGTCTAGGTAAACAAAGGTATCATCTTTTATGTGAAGGAGAGGAGTACGATCATGGTTAGTAAAGAAATAAGGGAAATCATATTCAGGAATATTTTCAATGGGGAAACCACCACTGAGACCAGAGGAATACAAGCATTTAGGAAGTTGGCAGAGCAATCGTCACAACAAAGAAATTTATAAAACTATGCTACTCAAGTCTCAAGACCTATTCACCAAATAAATTTAAAATTGAATAGATTGTTTCACAATCAACATTAGTATGCGGCGAATGGGAATTTAATCGGCCATGAAGAGGTCAGTTGTTCTCTATTCAGACATGTTACAAAAGAAAAGCACGTTAAATTACTCAGTCGGAGGAATCACTATTTTGAGAAAGCTATCATTCTTTATTTCCATTATCATGTTGGGTGCAATGTTGTCCGCTTGTTCTGCCATTACATCCACCGTGGATCAAGCGACTGCAGGCGTTACGTCCGGTGAGAGCAAAGAAATCGAAAAATACAATGCGTATGTGAGGCTGAATAACTTGATGACAGGCAGAATCAATGAGGTTCTGGTTCATTATTTCGAGAAGTTCGGAGTTGATACACAGCCTGTAATCGAGAAGAACTTCAGCTTCATCATGCTCGGCGTTGCTGAAACTGAGCGGGAAGTTATTGATAAAGCGAACGGCTATACCGCAAGCCAACCTGCTTTTGCGAACGCAGACCCCGTAGTGATCAAACTGACACCGGTCATCAATGATCTGTTATCCGTCCTGGACGAGATGAAAACCTACTATGATACAAAAGGCTACGTGGATGATAATTTCGCAAAAGGAAAACAGCTGCATACCAAGCTGGTAAATGCCAATCTCGCTTACGAGACTGTCTCCAAACAATACTTCACGGCTATGCAAAAATTGGGTAACGAGCAGCGTCTGGCTGAACTGCAAAAACTCAAGGATTCAGACCAGCAGATCAGGTATAATGCCTTGAAGTTCATGATAGATGCCGAGGCTACGGCCATTGAAATGGATGAGCAGGGTATCACCGCCGACAATGTGCTGCAGCTTGATATGACGAAGTTTAAAGCCAAATACGACATTATGACCGCAGATCTGAGTGCGCTCATGACAATCTCAAAAGACAAGAATCGAGTTCAAAAAGAAGGGATTAACAGCTTCAGTATCAGGAACTATGTTGATTCAGCCACTGAGGCAAAAGCGGCTGCTTCGAAAATTATTGAACGCATCAACAAGAAGGAACCTGTATCTGATTCTGACCTGAACGGCCAGTTCCTGAACACTACGGATGGCACACCTGAGAATTTCAATTATAAGCTAAGCAAGGCAGTCGAACGATATAATGAAATAAATTAAGCGTGTCTAACGATAAGGGCTGCGAAAACAAATACGGAATTCCGGTTACGAACAAGCTCTGCCAACCATAAGGTTAGCAGAGCTTTTGCTTTAAAATCCTCCAATAGTAACTTGAGGGTGAACGCTATGATGGTGGTTAAAAGCTTGATCCGGCACAGTAACAATAAGATTTAAAAATGCTGCTTTAATTTCTGGAACCGCATAATCCTGAAGGTGTAAAAATAACCGGCATTACTTCTCGAAGCTGGTATTCATCCGAAGATCGTTCAAGAGCAACTTGGACATTCGTCTATCAATGTAACTCTGGATACCTATTCACATGTTCTTCCGAATCTCCAAGAAGCGGTGTTAAAAAACATTGGCGATTCAATTACAGGTGAGAGTATTAACACTAAAAAAACACTTTACTAGACTAAGGTTAGAAGATTGTTAAAAAAATGCTCACTCCAACAAAAAAAAACGCGCCCTCCAAAAAGCTTGGAAGCCGCGCTGTGCTTGAGTTGATAGCTATGCTGGTGAAGGGAATTGAACCCCCGACCTACGCATTACGAGTGCGTTGAAATAAAGTTTTGATGGGTTTTACAAAGCTCCTATAGCCTGTCCAACAATAAATAGGGTTCCGTCAGGTATTACAGATATCCGTATTTCGGTAGAAGATTTGGTAGAAGAAAATAATTGAGGCAACAAGTACAAGGCAGATGCCTTAATGGTCTCAAGTCCCTCCGTCTCATCTCCAGATCCTTCATAGCAGCATCCTACGGTCGCCTGCTGAAAACTGTAGACTGAACCGCGACGTTAAGCTAACGGGCAGGATAGTTCAAATACGTGGTATCATGTGGTGAGTAATTAATGGAGCCCTCTTTTACAATGTTGAGAATGGGGGAAATCGTGGTCGGCTTGGAATGGGAAGGTTTGTATAGAGAATTGTTGGGAGATGGAAACCAATTGCTTATGGAAGGCGCAATGGATGTCTGTCATCACTTATCAAAGACCCATCGAATGTTCGTAATCACGAATGGTATCACTCACACGCAAATCAAACGCTTGAAGCAGTCTGGGCTATATAAGTTTTTCGAGGATATCTTTGATTCGCAAAGCATTGGTTATCAAAAACCGAAGGAAGAATTTTTCAATTACGTCATAAGTCATATTTCAGAATTTAATAGAAAGGATGCGCTTGTCATTGGAGATTCATTAAATACGGATATCAAAGGTGGTCTTCAGTCGGGCATTGACACCTGTTGGGTCAACAGAACCGGACAAATAAGTCCGGCAGAAATTAAAAGCACATATACAATCTCAAACTTAATGGAGCTCACTTCCATCTGTTAGGCTGTAAAAACAAACGCTTGTGCCGCCTCAATTATCACTTTTTGGTGACTATATCACAAAAAAGTGGGTACTGTTTTTCTTGTAACTTTTCCCCCATACTATCGTTCATAGGAGGTTCATGAAGCAGACAGAGCATTCTATACCATATAAATCATTATAAAAGGAGTGTAATAGAATGGGGAAATTTGACGGGAAGGTAGCAGTTGTAACCGGAGGTACAAGCGGCATCGGTCTCGCGTCGGCACAACAGTTCGTAAAAGAAGGGGCTTACGTTTTTATCACGGGACGCAGACAACGTGAACTGGATGAAGCAGTAAAGCAGATCGGAAAGAATGTTACAGGTGTCCGAGGTGACATATCTAAATCGGAAGATCTAGATATATTATTCGAAACAGTTAAGCGAGAAAAGGGACACTTGGACATTCTCTTTGCAAATGCCGGACTAGGGTCATTTCTTCCATTAGGAGAAATTACAGAAGCACACTACTACAAGACTTTCGATGTCAACGTGAAAGGAACCATCTTTACAGTACAAAAGGCATTAGCTTTGTTTCCAAATAAAAGAGGTTCGATTATTCTAACGGGATCCACTGCTGGCTCGACGGGGATGCCAGCGTTTAGTATCTATGGTGCATCCAAGGCAGCGATCAGACAGCTCGTCCGCAGCTGGATTCTTGATATGAGAGGGACCGAAATTCGTATAAACATCCTTAGTCCGGGAACAATCGTAACGCCGGCGTACGATGAGTTATTTGGCTCTGAACTAGATCATTTCCTGGAAGAGGCAAAAAATGATATTCCGCTCGGCAGAGTGGGGCAGGTTGAAGAGATCTCCAATGCTGTCATGTTCCTAGCCTCTAATGAAAGCAGCTATATGAACGGCGTTGAATTATTCGTAGATGGCGGAGTAGCTCAAGTTTAACCAGGACATAATAATTTTCAAACGACAAAGATTTTTAAATCAACTTAAATGCGATTGTATTATCCCCTCCATGTAACGTTCAATTTTTCCTTCAGTGATCCTTGAAGGATCAAGCGATACATGAAGGGGATATTCTTAGATCGGGAGATGGTGCATTGATATGAAAACATTTTTCTGTGAACTGGAAGTTACACTAGAGGTTATCGGAGGAAAGTGGAAGGGGCTTGTTCTGTACTATTTAATAAAAGGACCCAAACGGACGGGAGAGCTTAAGCGACTCGTTCATAATATATCGCAAAAGATGCTGATTCAAACTCTTCGGGAACTGGAAACAGACGGATTAATTCGCAGAAAGATGTACAATCAGGTACCGCCTAAGGTGGAATATTCAACGACGGAACTGGGTCAATCACTTGAACCCATTTTGAGATCGCTTTGTGATTGGGGGGGGAATTACGCAGAGCAATCCTTCGCTCCGGGCGAGATTGAGATTTTGTATCTGGATTAACTGTCGGGGGACAAGAGCATAGTCCCATTTGAGGTCGCTATTTTAGCGGCTTTTTTGTTTTATCGTTTTACGTTGATGTTTTCGAGTGATGAGCAATATTCTAGTACAGGTTACTTCGTAATTAACAAGGTGCACTACAAAACTAAGGACACAAAACTTGTCTCAGAGATTAATAAGTACGTCTTGGATTATGGCAAAAGCATCATGCCCCAGCTGTTGCCAGGAGTCTGAGCAAACAGGTAAGCGGTTGAGGCTAATGACAATGAACCCATTACGCTAACGGGAAACGTTAGTTCAATGAAACAGATGAAGCAGCGACAGTCTAGGGCATATTTTCTCGTCCTAGCCTACCGTTGTTTCTTTTATTGTAGTTATCAAAACTCTCAACTAAAAAGCTCTGCCGACCCATTAAGGTTAGCAGAGCTTTTTATATTTATTTAGAGTATTCACTTACTTCAAACGTGAGGATACGATCATAAAGCATGTAGTCCTTACGGCTGCTGAATGGACCTTTATTGTTATCGTGTTTATTGATTGCATATGAAGCCGATCCAGAACCAGCCTGTTTGCCTTCGTACCAGGAGATAAAGTCATTGACCTCTTTCATGCTTAGGTCAAATTCCTTTTCCAAACCAGTTGTCATAGTGACTACAAGGATTGCACGGTCCCCAGTTGGTTGAGATGGATCGGTTGGTTCGGGAGCTGGTGTGGAACTATCAATCTTTCCGAATACTTCTATAGTATTAACCGGAGAATTAGATAATGTGCTCTGACTTCCTCCGATAACGTAAATCTGTCCACCTAATGTTATAGCCCCTGCCCCGCTTCTGGCTTGCTTTAAACTAGCCTCAGGAGACCATTTATTCTGTTCAAAATCAAAGGATTCTACTGTATTAAGTTCATAACTACGTCCACCTGCTTCAGTTTTTCCAGCAACAGCAAATACTTTATTGGAATAAATGACAGCTTGGGCCCCTCCACGTGCTGTCAGAAGATTGGGCTTAGTTGACCAGTTATCGTTATCGGCATCATATTCAAGAAATGTGTTTAGTGAAACATTCGAACTATTATCAATATGTCTACCTGCTACAAGATAGATTTTGTCCTTATGTACAACTGCAGAGGACCCATGAATTGTATTCGGCATGGGTTTCTTTGTTGACCAGCTGTCGGAAGCTGGATCGTATACTTGGACAGTAGCAACTGAAAGTGTATTTGTTGTCATCCCACCAAACACATAAATCTTTCCCTTATATAAGACGCTTGTCAACGAACCTAAAGCCTGTGGCATAGCTTTTTTAACGCTCCATGTATCTGTCTGGGTATTGTAAACTTCAACATTATTTACTGAGGAGCCTCCTGTCCAGCTAAAAGCATTACCTGTATAGCCACCGATAACATAAATATCATTTCCATAAACAACGGAAGTTGCCGCAGCACGAGCCGTAGGCATGTTACTTCCTGAGGCCCATATATTATTTTTCGGATCATAAATTTGTACATCCTTATAAGGGTTTGATCCTGAAGAACCTCCGAACATATATATCTTACCATTCAATTCAGAAACAGCACTTACCGCCTTAGGATTTTCTATAGTCGTTTTAATCGACCATTCATCGCTTACAGCCTCTGCTTTTACCTCAATAGCTGGCATATTCATGAACACTATCACTACAATTAAAATACTCCATAATGCTTTAATTTTACTTATCACTCGATCTCCTCCTAGCAGTATATTGAACTATTACGAAGATAAATCATTCTTAAAAGTCTGTCTAAACATAAACTTGCTGATCTATAAATATAATCTAAATATTTGCATTTTTATTTTTTATTGGACATTAAAAAGGACTCATACCAGCTTCTACACTAGTTGAGTCCTTGTCTTTATTTCACTATGAATCTTACCTTTGTACCATCAGCATACTTATCTAACTGATGACTTACCCATGATCCTGCTCCCCGGTTATCACTAGGGGTTATGTATCTGATATCAGCACCTGCCCCGCCTTCAGCGCACATTGCCATTGGCCATTCGTCACGATCATACCCTTTTTTAGTCGGATACCCCTTCAAGGACTCCCTTCGATTTTCTTCGGCTCCGTCCCGATCAATCGTACATACAGCAGAATGTCCGGCTGCTATTGCATCTCTAATATGCGCCCCGGTTTCAGGATACCGTGAACTTGGAATCTCCAACGTATACCCGGTTGCTTGTTGGTTGATTGCTGCCGGTTCAGCATAGACACCTTGAACGGAAAAAATAGCAGCTAATAAAAACACAATTAATCCTTTTGCGATCCTTTTTATCATATGACACCTCCATAGTAATTAGCCTTCTTTATACTAATTGGAGAGTCATGTCGAAGTATCGCATAGCTTGTCGCATAATAAAAATTAAAATCCACCATTAAACTTTATTTTGAATATATAGACATAAATGTTTAGATATTCCTATTTTGTTTTTATATTATTGCAGAGCAAATAAAACAAAAAGGGGAATATCCATGAAAAGACTATTACCAATTCTACTTTCTCTATTTTTACTTCCTTGGTTCGCACAAGTAACGCATGCCGCGACCCCAGAAGCGACCAATCTAATACCTAAAATGACGTCAAACACTAGCCCTTCAGGTAAAGTGACTTATAGTGCTGCTTTCGGAGGTCTAGAAGGCTTAAGAGCCTTTGATGGGATTCCTAGTTATAGTGTGAATGGAAACTATACTTCATGGGGGACATCCTCTACATCAGGTTGGTTATCTTATGAATTTGATAGTCCAAAAGTTGTAAATAAATATGTACTTTATTACGGTGGTTACCAAACTAACAACCATGGCGTTGGTGCAGAATTACCAGGTACTTGGACTTTTGAAGGCTCAATTAACGGAAATGACTGGACAGTACTTGATTCCAAAGCAGACTATAGTTATCTCAAAGATTATAAGCCCGGAAAAAACGAGTTTGTTATTTCAAACGATCAACCGTTTAAGATATATAGAATAAATGTGTCAAAAAACAATGGAGGCTCAGGGGGACAGGTTAATTTATCAATTCATGAAATGGAAATGTGGGGGTACGATCCTGCAACACAAACTCCTGATCCTGTGGAGCCAACACCAACACCGAATCCTACACCAAGTCCTAATCCTGATCCGTCTAATCCTACAGATCCAACCGAACCAACACAACCAAGTGGTGACCGCGCAATTTTGGTTGTGACACTGGATACAGGGCTGGAGAAGGAATTCGACCTGAGCATGAAAGAAGTAAACTCTTTCATTTCTTGGTACGAAGGTAAACAATCTGGATCAGGTACAGCATCTTATGCTATTGATAAGCACAATAATAACAAAGGTCCATTTAGTACCCGTAAAGACTACGTAATCTTCAACAAAATCCTTACGTTTGATGTTAGCGAGTATTCAACTAAATAAACAACAAAGGACTCCATACTGGTTACATACCAGCGGAGTCCTTTTTCACATCTACTCTAAATTCAAACTGAACCAGGAAAAAAGTTCACCAACCAATTAAGGGGATTAATTCGTTTGTTGGCTTGAACAACACATAATTCCCCCCACCCAATGGCTAGTGGGACAAGTTGTATAGTTAGGATCATTCAGAGGTTTCTAGGCTGTGAAACAGCTATTCCCCATGTTTCTCCATCAACTTTATAATCGCTGCCTCTCCACTGAAGTATGTAGTCTCCAGAACGCAAACCCTCGCTGAAACCTTGGTCAGTAGATTTCCAAGCCACTGTGTCGTGAGGAGCGATTACTAATCCTTTAATATATATTTTGTTTGAACCGCTGTGAGTTAAACTTACCTTTACTGGATGATCAGAGTGATTCTTCATACAAAGTTTAACATGACCCCATCCTTTAGGGACACTAAAGGATTCTCTTACAGTTGCGCTTCCGCCCGATCTTTGATTAATTATGGAGTTATTGCTAGTTGTACTTGGTGAGGCTGAAGCAGCACCTACTGTAGTTACTATAGCTAAAGATAAAATAGAGAACAGAAATATTCTTTTCTTCATCATTTTCCCCTCCTATTTTTTTGTTATGGTTTACCTTAAAGAGACTACCGACTACAATCTGGTAGGTCCTTTCATATCTACTCTAAATTCAAACTGATTCCGCATATAATACGCTCCGGCAATCTTAATCGTATCGGGCGAAAACTTTTCTATAGTGCCGCCATAGTCTATAACCGATATAAAATCCTCACCTAACGGCTGTACAACATATACTCTCACCTGGCTTAATGCAGCTGCAAATAGTTCGATATCCGACTTTAATACTTTATATGTATGGTTCATGCTGATCACCTCAGTAATTCATTCGGCGCATGGTGGTAAATTCCTGCAAGTAAAAAATTCCCCGCCAAGCAATTAAGGTTAGCGGGGAATTTATTTGCTTACGTTTAAGCCCCTCCTTGTTGATCGAAAAGTACGATATTCTGATGGTGGCTATGAGTCTGAGCAGGTATAGTCACGATAAACAAAAAACTAGCTGCGACGATCAATAGCGCCATTTTTCTTAACATCAGCTATCCACACCCTTTCAATAAATTCTAAATATGCTGCCTTGGTTTCGGATACTGCATAAGCTCGATAACGCTCAAATAACACCAAACATTTTATGAAATAAGTCTCATTATTTAGTCTATGATAACTTACCATTGAATACATCAAGTATTTGAAGCCATCGTCGTATGTACCTCGATATAAATGATAATATGCTAATTCATAACTCAAACGTGCATACTGTTCTGGTATAACTTGTTTCGTATATATGTCATTAGATTGCGGAAATTGCAAAAGTGAATTAACATCCGTTTCAAAACGCTGAAGTATATCACTTACGTCTATCTGGTATCGGTTTGCCGTCATCATAATGTTCAACAGTTGGGCAACCTTATCTTGTTCAGATGTATCTGATGGTGCACCAATGTATTCAACATAATCATATAAGGCGTTTATATCTCCAGATAATAGCTTATTTGCGACAGCGTTAGCTTGCGCCCAGCCTTTGAATAAGTTAATCCAGTGACGGGTATCCTCATCCGTCTCTTTTACCCAATCTAAATTAGCGTAGGTGTATGTATAATCTAGAGCTTGTTGATAATCGCCTTGGGCTTCGCAGACACCTGCACACAGCAGATCAGCATAGGAAATGTATACAAACAAAGGACGTGTTAGCTTGTTAGTAGATTCACATTCCCGAATCTTGTGTTCGTGTTTCAAATTATATTGAATTTCCGCTTTAGCTCTCATTAATTTAGCTATTTCGTCAACCTTGTCCCATTTACGCAAAGACCTGTACACGTTAGCTAAATCCTTCAACGCGTCAAGCTGGTCTATCTCATCCAGACGTTCCACGAAGGGTTCAAATAGTGTGGCAGCTTTAAGATTCTGGCTTTGATCGTCTCCAATCTGAATCGTGAATATGCGATATTGACAGACTGCCAAACGTTCAGAATGTTGATATTTTTCCGCTTCAGCTACTCCCTCATAGAGCACCAACGCAGCCTCATGTCGTCCCTGCGCCAACAACCCTTCTGCAATTTCAAATAGCTTGGGTGAATACAGTAGATTATCCATGATGGCTCCCACTACTCGACGGATCGCATCCAACTTATCCAACTCTGCACAGCGAAACAAAAATGGCTCGATTCGCCTCATATTTGGAGGATGGTCGATGATAAAGTTTTCTATAAACAGATCATAAAAGTGACCTTCTGGTAAGCCCATAGCCTCAGTAATTAGGTCAAGCTGGTTAATAGACATAGACTTATTCCCTGACACAATGGCGCTTACCGCTCCCCTATTCATGCCTGCTATATGTCCAAACTCCGTCATGCTCAAACCTTCTTGTTGTAGGAATCTGTCTAATTCTGCTCGAATCGTAGGTGTATGTTCCATGCCATATCCACCCCTCGCATAAAAATTCCAGTATTTTATAACCTTTTACTATTTTTGCCCAGCAATTAACCAATTGTCAATATCTTTTTTGCGAATCGTGTGGAAAGGCTACGTTTGTCATAAGGGCTCTCTGTCATTAGAAAATAAAGTTAATAGACTGGATTCTTCATTCAAAACGCTTTTCGAATTGTCATACCGTCAGGCTCAATAAAATAAGTTTTAGACTGACCTTAGAAATTAAACAGCGACAGCAAAGGACGAAAAAATAAAGTCCTAGACTGTCGCTGTTTCATTGAACTAACGTTCCCCGTTAGTTCAAAATCATTTATCAGATAGGTCTAATTCAAAAATAAGTGAATCCCTATCAGGGTAATCATATTGAATTTGCAAGTCCTCTTTAGCAATCTCCTTAAAGCCAACCTTTTTGTAAAAGCTGTGTGACCTGGTGGCTTTAGATGGAGTGTCCAAAATCACCTTAGAAAACCGGTGTTTCTCCACAAAATCAAGCAAAGCTTCGTAAAGTCCTGTTCCTATCCCTAGTTCTTTGCCTCGGTAATCTTTATAAACAAAAAATTTCTTTAGTACGGCAACATCGTTAGTTTTCTTTTGCAAACCGATAGAACCTACAACCTCACCGTTATCGTTTAACGCTACCCAAAAGTTCCCTCCACCCTCAATATAACTCGATTGAATATCTAGTATATCTGGTTGGTCTTCGACACTAATCCCTACACTATACTCAACATTCTGTACATGCAATATTAGTTTAATGACTTCTTCTTTATATCTATCAGTATAAACCGTGATCATTTTAACAACTCCTTTCAGCGTATTTATGAAAATATACTACATCTGTTTTTGTAATGGAACCACTGAGCTATACTACCGTTAGCTTAATGCTCTCGACAGTCTGGTACTTTATCTTCTAAGTCTACAACTTTATTTTTCAGATAATACTTTGTCTTCTGCTAACACACTTCTGTAAACAAAAAAAAAAAAAAAAACACCCCGCCGGCATTACGCCAGCAGGGTGCTTCGTATTTCCAAACGTTTGTAAATTTACAAATCGTCAGTGGTAGATGTTTCAGCCGACTTACCATCTACATAAGCCTCGGCTAGAATGTAAGCAATCACTGCGCCGAATGCACCGATAACGCCAGTCATCTGAATAACTGTATCATTGTTCGCACCAAAAGCAGTTAGCAAGCTCGTGATCAATGCGGCCAGTAACGCCCAGAACTTACGGCTGGACAATTTACGTTTCCAGTCTGTCATTATGCAACGCCTCCCTTCTTGAATACTCCAGCTCGGTCAAGCAATGTGATCATACGGTAAAAGTCGTAGCTACCGTCATTTGCCGTGTCCAGCATTCCTGCAACTTTAGCATTAATACAGGCTTGCTCGGCCCACGCTGGAACCTTTGTAAGTTTGTTTGCAGATTCAAGTGCGATCACACGTTTCTGTAATGCCTTAAACGCTGCTTTTTCTTCTGCTGTCATTTCCTCATCCTCCATATTCATTTTGTTCAATCTGAACAACACAGCATTAAGCTGCGCCTGACTTGGTCGTTTACCTGACCGAAAGTCTGCTGTAGACAAGCCAAAGGCCATTTGTAGGTGAGGCATGTCCTTGAATGTACGCCAGTCTCCTCCCCACTCAAGCCCAAGTTTCTTTGCTTCTTCGACCACTTCCGACCAGTCAGGTAGCGAATCCTTATCATCATCACGCAGCGTATCCCAGCTCACTGTTCGGCCATCCCGAAGCAACAACGCAAAATCGGCAGCGAATCCAAAATTATGATTGCTGTAACCGCCTCGGGCTTTGGTTACTCTAGGACGCTTATCTCCATTCCGTCCCTGGGCATAGAGAGCATCCTGTTCCGCATATGTGCGGAGTCCTTGAGTAATTACTATCCAAACACCACGGGCATAGCAGCGCTCAATTAATTTTTCCACTACAATCTTAAAAACTGGATTCAACCCGACAAGTCGATTAAGAGACTTTTTTTGTATCTGTTCCAGCGTCAGTTGTACCATCCTGTCCATCTCCTTTCTCGTTAAGCTGCTTCAAGAAACTTTTTAGCTTGAACGGAAGCGGGATGCCCATTGCTCCCAAGTTTTCAGCTAATGATAATCCTTCACGGCCAGCGTAAAAGTAAATGGCTGCTGTCCTAAAAAGAGGAGCTCCTGGTTGTAACCAATCATCCATTTGCGCAGATAATCCAACCACCATCAACACAGTAACTTTGCGGATACCTCCCCAAAACATCACGTCGCTATCCATCTTTTTATTTTTCAAAGCAGCAATTACGCCAGAAACGTAATCCAGCAACATTGCTATAAGCAGCACCTGAAGCGGCTTGTCCCACCCACCCAAAAATGTAACAATCAGACCAGTCAGCGCCGTCACTCCCCCTGCCGCCGCCTCCTTTTCCGATGTCCCAACGATTGCGGTCCATACGGTGCTGCCAAATATTTTTATTTGGCTCACTACCTTTTCCCCCTTAAAAAATAAAGCCCCCGACCACTCCGAGGGCATAAAAATAGCGCATCCGATTGGACACACCGCTTACGCTTCTTGTTCTGTTGGTTGTTCTGCCGCCTGTGTAGCTGTCAGAGTTGCCTGTGAAGGCTCAGTAATGCCCAAGTCTGCTTTAACCAAGTCTCGCAATCCTACTGGTACATCCTCAATTTCACGGCGGCCAGCAAGGATAAGATGTACAAGTGTCGTCGCAAAAGCTTTTTTAATCTGCTCATTCATGATTTTTTCACCTCCCCTCATGAACTGCGTGAGAATAAAAAGTAGAACCCGCTCCCGGATTCTATTTAGCATCGGTCTGTGACATAACTAGCTGAATAAGCCCGGCTATGGCTTCTTTATTGTCCAAATCAGCCAGTTTAAGCTCCGCTACCTGATCCGTAAGAGGTTTCGTAGGGGGCGAGTCACTGCCACTCTTAGACGGGTATGTGAATTCCATTGTCTTAGTATCTGGATTCACTCTGTAACTGGTCGCGTGGTAGAAGTCTTCAGTATACTTATCAAACTCAAGTTTGAGGACGTCTACCTGTTCAGGATCGTATCCTTTTAACTGAGGATAAAAGCCCATATCATCCTCTTTAGTGGTCTCACGTGCTGACTCTGATTCGACTTGGGAAGTCATAAAAATAACCTCACCGCTTGATTTTCTCCAGTAAACCTTTGGTCCAATTTTCATATAAATCACCCTTTCTATTATTCGAATGCCCACCATTCAAAAGCTTTTAAAACAGCCTGCGAGCCGCCGCCACCAGTTCGCAGCGTTCCACTTGATACATTCACGACAAAACCACCGTTTTGTGGAGTTAGGTAAGGAGAATTAATCCGATTGTTGAAGCCTCCGTCTTCCAGAGCTTGTCTTCCAAACGATTTTACATCGTATACTGTTCCGCTTAAAAAAATTCTGTTGGATGTGTCACGCAATTCCACTCTAAAAAATATCCCGATAGGAGAAAAACCTAAACCTGATGCTGCCAGGGATAAATCTGCACCACTACTAATACCGATGGATGTAGCGCTCTGCCCATTGAACGTACCGCTCGCGAATCGTTTTACAGGTGCATTTGTGATTGCTGCTGCTATCTGATCGCTACTCATGTCAGAACTGGCGCCTCCAAATTTGCCGTTGATCGCGCCTACGATTTTATTTTTAAGATCAACGGCTTGCGTAAAAGCTTGGTCTGCCCGGCTGTATGCTTCATTGGCTCGATCATATGCCGTCTTGACCGCGATCGGCGCAGCTGCCTGATCTGTAGAAGTGCTGCTTACCGATGTATTAATCTGCACAATTCCGCGCGCCTGTGTTGATGCGGAAGGCAGATCCGATGCAGGATGCGTATGCGCCTTGGGTGCTGCATACTGCTCTGTATACTTCTTGGCATTTCCCTCTGCCGCATTCCACGTCGCTTGCTTGACGGCAGTTACATGTAAGTTGGTATCAGAAATGTGATTGTCCAGTGCAGCCTTGGATGCAATGTCATTTCCGGCCGGATCGTTTTTAATGTTTTCAATCTGTGCAGCCAACGCCTGGTCGTTTTCATAAAGCGTTGTGATTGGGATGTTGAGGACATCTGCATGGCCTTGATCCGAAGTGACAAACTTTCGCGGTTCCTTAATTGCCATCGTCCATTTCCTCCTTAGTAGATATCATCAATTTCGAATATAAACTCCATATCGCTGTCCTTAATTTTATTAGTCATGGTGCGAACAGCAGTTACCTTGCCCGCCGAATCAACCAACGCCAGCTCATTAATCGTCTTCCCGGCCAGCTCGTTTTCTGCAAGCGAGCAGACATACCGAATAGTTGCAGGGGCAATAAATTCAAAACTGGAAATGTCCTTTTGCAGCAACTCAGACTTTAAGGACTGCTCTGTTCCGTCCAAGGGAAGCGGCTTGCCCGCCGCATCCACTCCACCAGCGCCAAAAGCCATCTTGGTCACCTTCGTTAGTGTACCGCCTTCGGCCCGCGCTCGGGCCATCTGTTCTCTTGCGTAGGCAGTTGTTACCGTTAATACTTGTTCAGCCATTGTTACCTCCTATACAGTTTCTATTTTTTCGGTAGAGCTTAGTAATCGGCTTCCATCGAGCATAACACTACCATTCAGCAGCCAATAATTCTGCCGGACCTTTACAATGCCTTCCTGTCGATTCTCAATTGGATGTCGAACCTTCAGTTCCAATCTATTCCGATATCGTTGGCGTTCACCGGTCCATCCGGACAAAGAAGCAATTCCATCTAATAGCTCCACACCATCCAGATACCAAGGCTGCCCGCCGAAAAAGCGAACTCTGGAACGTAATCGGATACGGGAACGGATCTTGAACGTATGATGAAATGCAATGTTAAATGAGGGCGAAGCCTTATTGATGTGGACAGGTCGAATGTACTCAAAGTCTTCCATCAGGCTTTTTACATCAAGTGGGGTATCAACAGCATAGACAAATAGAATAGTCTTTTTTAGAAAGTCCTCTTGTACGTCCAACAGATTACCGTACTTCCTGCCGATTAGCCGCAACGTGGACAGCGTAAATGGCCGCTTTGCCCAACGTTTACGACGTATCGCGTCACGCCGCTGCTCCAATGTCCCAATTTGCTCTTGTCGGAAATATATCCATTCCCATATCAGTAGCGACCAAGTAGCCCGTTGTAAGATAAACTGATTGCCCAGATCGTCAATTGATTTTTCACGCTCATCCACCACCAGCTCCATAACACCAAAATGCCGCTCGGCCATGTCGATCTCATACATGTGCGGCGGCAACATTTCCCGATAGCGCAGAGGTATCATGTCAGGTTCACCTCAATTTTTACTACGGACGTTACTGGAACCTCAACGTCTTTGGTCGCTCCATTAAGCGTGAGATTTTCATAATCCTCCACGCCCTTGACCAACAAAGCAGCACCTACGTAATTAAAGACAAGCTTTGTTCTACCAATGGCGTAGTCGGCAATCCGTTTCCTAATGGGTTCCACCAATTCTGGAAGCGGAAGAACTGTATTTAGTTTCGCAGCTACTTGCAACGTGAATACTGGGGCAGGATGTACAGCCAGATCATGCCCGGCAATCCGCTTGGTTTCCCACATATCCGCCTTCACCTTAGCAGCAAATTCTTCTGTTACAGGCTCACCCTGCAGGTCAGTCAAATACAGGTCTATGGACACATCACTTCGCGCCTTCTCCACGGCCACAGCACCACCAACACCCTCCAGCTCCTTTGCCCATGTCTCATAATCCTTTCGACGCCCGCTGCCTTCCTCAGTAAACGCACGCTCAAGCATTCGCAATCGGTACGTATCATCGTCCTCGCCCGCTTTACGAGGCATTCCATCCGACCACCCGTGACCATCCAGAAATTCGCCATCTGCCCAAATGGGGAAGCCCTGAAGGAAAGCATACGTTAACAGTTCCTGCTGTTCGGAATATTCCATAGCTATCGGGTACCACAGATCATAGAAATATTCTCCCGGATCAGTAGGAGGCGGGGGCAAGCCTTTTTCCTGTGCCAATGTAATCGCACGGTTAACCCATCGGCGGTATACTTCCTCGGGGGTTTCCTCCAAAATTGCCATTGGAGGAAGCGCCGGCAGATCCGTTAACTTAACATTCACAGTTCAATCGCCTCCTCCAGTTCTGTTTCTCCGATCAACCCGGTTAATTTAATTCGTAGGTGCATGTTTTGGCCGTCTCGCTCCATAGACAGCACCTCGGCTTGAGTGATTTCCGTATGAGCTGCCAAAGCTTCCTCGATGTCGCGTTTAATTTCAACGTCCTCCCAATTGGCCCATTCAGATCGTTCGACGCCAATATCAGCGTCGTACACCACATATTGAAATCGCTCGGTGTTCAGGATTTTCATCGCCGTCTGCACTAAATATTCAGCATAGGTGGCTGTCTTCTTGGGACGTCCATCATCTGTGGTGGCCATCTGCCGCGTGCGATAGTCGATCACATACGTCCATTTGGTTTCAGATGCTACTGTCTCCGTCAGCTCCACCTCGTCAAGTGTGGAAAGATCAAGATCGGGGAATAACGTTTCATCATCAGCCACCAGCCCCCACATCCTTTCCATGAACATAGTACCGCTGTCCGCTCAGTCTGGAGACAATCAGACGATCACCGACCTGCAAAGGGCTAGGAATAACCAGTTTGCCACGTAACGATGTCCGTGGAGTCTGCTTGTAAGGTTCACCTGTTTCATACACCACACCGTTAGCCAATACGCCTGTAACGCTGCCTTTGGCTTCATCACCCTCCAGATATTCAGCAGCTATGAAATCCGCTTTAACTTCCCGATTCAACAAATACTCAGCAAACACCAGTTTATCCGCTGGAAAAGGTGCCGGGTCACCATCCACTTGTATTGACGGGCTACCGGGCCAACTTAGAAGCGTAGCCCTTTCGGTGTCCCGTGCGTCGATTTTGTTTTTGGTTTGATCTTTTAGAAGCTTGAGCGCTTCATTCAGCACGGCTATTCCCTCCTTTCCAGTTCCAACGTGACGGTATATGTTCCATTTTTGTAGCTGCTATCAGCCGTGACGACAATCCACTTTGAGGTATGATCGCTCTTAGTCAGGACAAGCCAACCGGAGCGTAAGCCGGATAACGTATGGTCCGTGTGCCGAACTGTAATTTTCTTGATCTGTTTGGCAGCGGACAAAACCTTTAACCGCTGAGCAGCGATGGTCTCCGGCTTTTCATCCTCACCAACCTCGATGATCTCTTCCATTCGGCCCATTGCCTTCACTGCACCCGCTGCCGTTTTAGTAACAGCAGAAGCGATCTTATCATCCTTCCATTTCTGCGCGGTTATGACTGTATAAGTTTCCTCGATGCTGTATCCTGCCGTGCTGGAGGTCATCTGTTTGGGTACAAAAATAGGGACCTTGGTATTGGTCCCTTCGCGCATCACCTGCAGATAAAAGCTTTTTTCCGTCCTAACAAGGTCTATATAATAACGGTAGCCGCTACGCTCATATGCCTTTTGCAATACGTCGAGGATAATTTCCGAATGGGCCATAGTCCCATAACGCTCGTCCAAATTAAAGCCGAGAGCAGGGCAGCGAAAGTCAATGCCCGTGCTCTTGATGTATCGTTGCAACTCCGCTCCAGCCTCTCCTTTAAGGTATGGCCTCGTACCCTTGTTCTTGCTCAAATACCAGCCGATCTCCCGCGCCTCAATTTCCCAAGCGTTTGTAAATTCGTCCTGCTCGTATTTGATAATAGGTCCGTGAAAAAATTGGTTTTTGTGATGATAAAGAGCATCACCGACCTTTTGCGAAAAGCACATCAGCATACCAGCTACCTTTATATTGCTCGCATTGCGAAGTCGTACCGTAGCGCTGCGGGCAATCTCATCACGGCCAGAAGACCAGGACACTTCCTCGATGCCCTCCGTCAGCATCTGCCGGGCGTTCTCCTTGCCATATACAGCCGCAAAGCCGTCCATAATACATCACTTCCCTTTAGCCTTGGAAACCTTGTCTGATATTCGCTTTTTGGAACTGGTATAGTCAAAAGCGCCCCTAGCGTTCGGGTCCTCCTTGGCTTTTTTGCTTTTATCCTTGGCCTTCTTTTTTTTATCATCTTTTTTCTTTTCGTTCTTTTTGTCCTTCTTGCCCGTTGTGTTCGGGCGGCTTTTGGACGATTTGGTAATAACCGTACCTGGCTTGAGAACCTGCTTGGAATTAGAGTAGGAAACGATCTTAACGGGCTTGTACTCTACAAAAGAGTACGTTACATGTAGATTAGCCTGACCATCCTTATAAGTCTGATCCATGCTTTCAAATAGCATCGTTTGGCTAAACAGGTTCTCAAAATTGATCACAACCGGCTTACCTTTCCATTGCTCCAGCAGCTTCCACGTTACTTCTGGTGTTTTATAGGTGACCGTCTGTTTGCTATCCGTCTCCCAAATTTCTTCCCAATAGCGCGGAAGAATGGCAGAAAAAGAAACCCGTTTCACCTTGGAAATGGGTTTCCCTGTGCGCTCCTGTCTGGTAATGACGGTGAAGGTTTCAACTTCGTTGCCTCCGGTTATTTGAATCTCTGCCGGGGTGATCGGGAAGGTAAGACGGATCTTGCCTTGCGATAGTGCCAGCATTGCTTATCCTCCATTCTCTAATGCTTTCAATACCTCTTCGCCAACCACCTTGCGGATCAGAGCTCGACCTTGCGGACTACTAAGCATTTTTGCAAACTCTACAAAGTTGGTTATTCCTTTCGCGAGTTCACCAAAATCAATATTAATATTCTCAATGCTGACAGACTTCGGGGCAGTCGAAGCTGATGGATTAAGCATCTGTGCCATTGGCATCATACTGGACGCACCTATCAGGCTTGGCCGTCCGACTTGGCCGCCGTTTGCATAAGGACGTACACCCATGATTATTCCAGCTCGTTCCCAAAGCTCGCGGCCCCGACTGCGGCGGCTGGCTGACAGCGGAATGATCATTTCCGGACCAGCTTCGCCGACCAAGCCGACGTGCGGACGATTGATATATCCACCTTGAGCATATGGTTTTGGCTTAGGTTTCGGTGTAATTCCACCGCCGCCAGAATTAGCGTCTTTCGCATCCTTCATCTTTTTAAGGACGACGGCAACACTACTGACAACAGAGGATAGTGTTGGGAACTGGTCGCGCATACCAGCAATAAAACGGGACATAAGATCACTTCCCCAGCTATTGCCCTGGGATGAAACATTTTTGAGTGACAACAAATACTGTCTTGTTTTGTCCACGACCGATTTAGCCACAGCGCTGACACTATTAAAACTCTGTTTATTTTTTGCTGCCCCTTTGGCCACCTCATCCGCGCTGCTCTTAGAAGCAGTTCCTACATCTTTAATACTTTTCTGGGCTTTGCTGCTGTCACCCATTTTCCAGACAACACCCCACGCATTTTTAAGTGCATTAAGGCGCTGTTTAACTTCTGGTTGCTCAGCAACGGTTTTTAGTCCCTCTTTAAGACCTTTATCGACTATGCTTTTGCGCACATCGTCGCCAATCTGCTGAAGACGCTTCTGCTTCTGCTCAGTCAGATTGTTGATCGTAATTTTTGCTTCAGGAGGGGGGCCGGGCTTCTCTTCCTTCTTGTCGCCCGTGAACCAGTTCTTCACGCCAGTCCAGGTATCCTTGGCAGAATTAAAGATTCCAACCGCACCATCCACCACTTTCCGGGTCAATCCGCTTTCATCGGCAAATTTCCCGATCTTCTCCCCTACGATATTCCCGATGTATGCACCGGCCATTGTGCCGAGTGGTCCAAGAACAGACCCAAAAGCCCCGCCAATAGCACCTCCGGCTACACGGCCAACCATAGCACCGCCTTGCGTAGATACAGCCTCACGCAAGCCCTTATCCTTTGATGCTTGGTAAAGGTCATATGCACCGGCTGCTACGCTTGCTACCGTACCCACAATACCGCCAACTTTAGCCGCTTTACCTGCTCCTTTCAGGAAGCCTCGCAAACGGCCACCGCCAGAAGGCGGACTCGGTGGTGGCGGTGGATTTGGTGGAGCAGGTCGACGAACACGCCATGGATTGTCACGCGATCCGCGAGGACTTGGGTTAAGATCAGGGGGTGGAGTGGGACGAGGACCATTAATGCGTATACGACGTCTACCGCCTCCCGCTCCCCTACGCCCTCCACGACGGTTTCTTCTACGGCGGCGATCTCTGTCACGGTCGCCACTATCGCCACCGCCATCATCTGCCCCGCCGTCTCCACCACCCGACACAGTGCCATTTATATAGACTTTTGTGGCGTTAACAGTCATGGAAGCAACAGAGCGTAAACCACCAATACGGTCATCAGGGTTACGGTTTCCGCTCAATTGGCGTCTAATACCGCGTCCACCCATCCGCTCCCGTATTCGGGCAGCTCGTTGGGCTGGTGTTTCCTCGGGCGGTGGAGCTGGAGGTTCAGGAGGTTTACGCCGAATCCAGTTCCAACCGGCTTTGACTCCCCTCCCTGTCGCATTTGCACCCGCTTTTCCCTTCTCTCCTACCCATTTAGCAGCAGTAGAAAGATCATCGTTGAACTTCTTTACACCTTGTGCAAAGGCCCATAATTTCTTAGCTACCAGTACAGCAGCCAGCCCCATTAGTACAGTGTTTATAGCTCTGAAATGATCTTTGTAGATGCTAGTCGCTCCAGTTATCGTATTGGTTATCCCCGTACCAAGCGTTTGAATGTTATCCTTATTCTGCACTAGCAAGGCGTTAAATTCCTTCATAGCTGGAAGGGCTGCTTGAGAAATATTGGTTCCAATCTCTTGCATTTGCAAGCTCATTTCAGCACGAGTTTGCTTCATTTCCGTCATTGGGTCCGCTGCCTGCTGCTTACGAAGCAAATTATCAGTGGTGCCCTTCATGTTTGGTGCTTTTTGAAACGCCGTGCCGAACGTCTTCAGAATGGAATCAGCGTTGTCTTCACCAGCGCCAGAACCCAAAGTTACAAGGGATTGTTTTAATTGGCTCCGCGTTTGACTAGCCAAATCGCCAACCAATGCCGCTATGGCTCCTTGAGCACGCTGTTTGTCACCTGAATTGATATCGTCTGTAAAAGCCGTCGCCTGACGTTGGGCTTCATCCTTGCCTGCTCCGCGACTGATAAAGTAATTCGCCATATCCCCTGTATTCAGAGCTTTGACACCAAACGTCTCCTTGAAAAAGTCGGCAGGCTTGTCGAAGTTAAATGCGCCATTCTGGACAGTTTTCGTTAAAAAATTTGCCATTTGCGCTGAATCGGTGCCGCTGCTTGCAAAGTATGGACTGTACTCCCAAAACGTATCGAACAGATCCTGTTGCTTGTCACCTACCTCCTTATAGGCATACATCATGCTATCAGCGACTTGACTGTAGGATTCTTTAAAACTGTTCGACGTTTGAGACAGCGACCGCTGTACTTCCTCAGCTCCGGCATCCGGGCGAATGTACTGGATTTTAGCAGACGCACTAACGAAGTCACTCATCTTGGATTTGTCCTGTACTAAAGGAGCTGCATCGGCAAGTTGTCGGGTGCCTTCTACTCGATCTGGAATAATGGCCTTTTTAACTAAATCATCCACCGTGCTAAGGCTTTGCTGACGATAGTTTTCTGGCATGTATGCTGCACTTCGCGCCGCCTCACGGCTGTAGTCGGACACGCCCCCAAACATAGAGTCACTTATACCGCTACCGAGCACAATCCCACCTGCCAACGCTGCCAGCGCTGAAATTTTGTCGGATACCTGGTCAACGACTGGACTAATCGAATCCTCGGCCCGTAGCTTAACATGGGCGTCCCGGATACTTCGTATTTCCGAATCCGCTCGATCAGCAGAACGCCTAAGATCATCAGCTCCAGCACGTGCACGACGAAAGATATCGTCCAGGTGGATCTGATTCATACGCCGTACTTCATCGGACGCGCCATTGATCCGTCTGCCTAGATCGTCCGCAGATTCCCTCGCTCGGCGGCTACCGGATACAAAATCATCAAACATGTTGCCCGAAGCCCGGCGAAAATTCATCAGATCATCGTGAGCGCCCTGAAGCATACGACGCATATTTCGGACAGTGCCGGTTATCATATCCCGTGCCTCAAATGGCACCGTAACTGACGTAGTTGCTATTGTTCCCACCCCCTTCCTGTTTCGACATGGTTATTTCCTATTTAGACGGGCCATTTCTTCCTCAGCGATCATCGACGCAGCCAGGCAAAAATAATACTGGCGCTGTTCGTCTACTTCATACGGCAAGACCTCAGAAGGCAGCTTTTTCTGATTCACCCAAAAGTGGGCTACCCAGCTCGCTTCTCCGTCTCGCCGGATGAGTTTTTTGCTTCGGCCAAAAGCGATTCCTGAGTCTCTTTAAAATTACGTACAGCCTTGCTGAGTGCAGCATAATCATCCGCATCATCCAAAATGCGCGGTGGCAGTTCAAATTTACTCGTTGCACCGTATGCTTTTAACAGGTCTTTGTTATTCCAATCAAATTCGTGTTCAGTAGCTTTGACGATCATCACGTCAACTTCTGTGTAAAAGGGAGATGTTGGTTTTCCGTCTTCGTCGTAAGCAAGTTCATAAACCCGACGGGTTTCCAATGTAGTCAAACGTTTTATAGACCAATCCTCACCATCAACCGGTACTGAGATAAAGTCGTCTTTACGGTCTTCTTTCGCTTTGGAAAGGTACTTCTGCAATCTATCGTTTTTGTAGTTTTGTTGGTTGCTCATTGTTGTTTCCTCCATATTGGTTGTATTTTAAAAAACAAAAAGAGAGCGAATAAATCGCCCTCTTACTCCCACATATAATCCGGGAACTTTTCAACAAAATCGAAGTCCGTCGCCGTGCCCTCTAAAGTAATATCGATGCCGTTGTTATCATCAATTTTAGCAATCAAGATGTCCATTTCTCCGTGGATGTGGACACCAGTAATCAACACTTTCTCTGTGTTGCCAGTGATTCGGTCTTCAAGACCGCCTGTGATGCGTGCCAAAAACATGGTCCTGCCCGCTTTAAAATCCTCCAGCAGTCGGTAACGCAGCCGTGATTCTAATTTGGACATGACGATTTTGACCGGGATTTCATAACCTGTCAGTTGCTTTGTTTTCGTCATACGGCGTGCTCTGACGATATCCAGCGTTTCCGTGGTGAGCTTGACTTCAACCTCTTTGACAGTATGAATGTCCTCGCCGTTGTCGTCTTGGAGCGAGAGATTTCGCCCAATGAGTTCGCGTTCCATCTATTATTCCACCTCCCAATCAATATAGAAAATCTCGATAGCATCCAACGGTTTAGCGGCAAGTACGAAATACGCATAATCATTTTCGCTTGTCTTGTTAGGGTTTTCTCCAAAACTGAATTTGTCTGCAATGGCCTTCTGTTGAGCACGGATTTTGAGGTACTCCAGAACTGCAGAAATAAACATACCGCGTCCTTCCTTATCATTATCCAGCTTGGCTTTCCACTTCTTGCCCGCATCATAGATATCATTCATCACCTGGTCAATTGTGGCCGAGACACGAATTTTACCGAAGTCCTCACGCTCATTTGGTCCGAGCGTGGTCAGTGTGTTGATGGCCTGCTCGATAACGTAGTCGTACCCATCACGCGTGGCCATCAGCGTACCTTCTGCAAGTCCTTTCAACACTTCGCTATGACTCCAGTCCACTTTAGCCAGCGTCATCGGAACCTTGACACCTGTAAATGACTTATTGGCAGGCGTACCAGCTACCAGCCCAGCCACCCATGCAGCCCATTCGACGGATGTGTAGGTCTTGCCGTTGGTGTGTTCACCAGCCAACGAGCAATTAATTACATAACGGGCATTCATGGCCCGTGAACGTGCGTTGTGTGCCTCAATGTCGCCGTCCGTAGCTGCCGGGCCAGCGACAACCAACGTGGCCAGCTTATGACCCTTATCGCGTCGATCTAGCAGCCATTGTTTGGCGGCAGCTTGTACAGCCGGATCAACAGCAGAGAGGTAAATAGTATCGAACGTCAGGCCGTACACCCGGTTAAAGACACGATTCCAGTCGGTGGCTGCCAATGCGGCCGTGCCAGTTGTACCGCCATCCAATTTGGTGTAAGCCACGTCTGCAAGGACAGCAGCTCCAGTATCTTTAAAACGGACCATAGCGGACTTTTTAAGAGCTTCCACAGCAGCGGCCTTGTCAGCCACTAGATACGTTTCCGTGTCATACACGCCCTTGGTGTCGCGGACTACGATCTCCTTCTTGGTGTCATCGATAAGAGCCGGACGCACCATGTATTCGAAATCATTGCCTCGTGTCCCTGGATAACGTGCCTCAATAGTGTAGCTGTCAGCAACAGCGACAGATGCAGCCTTTTCTTCCCCGTTTGTAACCCGGTAGCCAATAACAGTCGCCCCGCTTTCGGCAGCAAGCTCCAATACATCAACAAGCTTGCCGGACTCCTTCAGGCGCTCCGAATCATTAGCCATATCTACGGCTTGGTTCGGTGCGCCCCATTCGGCCTGATACGGTATTAGTACACGACCAGTTGTTGGAACAACCCGAGACCGTGCCTTTACTAGCAATTCAATGTACGCGCTGGGCCTAACCCGCTGAATTGTCATTTGGCGTTTCCTCCTTTGGTTTTTTCACTTGTGGTACTTCTAGTTTAACAGGCACAGAAGCAGGGGCTTCTTTGACCGGATGCAAATACGCATCCAGTCTTTGCTCCACTTCTGCCCGCGAAAGTAAAACGTCAGCAGCGCAATCAAAAAGAGCGCCCGCAATCTCGTAAGGCTCTGCCTTCAAGATCGCTGCGCTCTCTATCCATTCCTGCTTATTTCGTTTGTTTAAATCGTCAGTCATGCGTCAAATTCCTCCCCGTTGTGACTGATATAAAAATTGTTAATCTTCTGAATTGGGCTGCCATCGTCATTGACCGGTGGCTTCGGTACACTGAGCAAATACGAGTACCTAAAGGTGACCTCTACTTGGTCGGCCTTTTTCCGGGTCCGTGGCGGCTCAATGACCAGCACAACCCCAAAACGCTTGGATGCTACGTTAAACCGTTGCTGCCGCAAGTAGAGGAACAACAGGTCAAGATCAAGCGGTATAGGCTCCCCCTCGTCCTGCTCGTCCGCTCGTTCCTTGTCATAGTGGAACACCAGCCCCACATCTTCAATGATCCGATCAGCTCGCGGCGTGTGAACCTTGTCCGAAACAAGATCCGTCTCGATAAACACGGCAGGCAGTTTAAAATCACCAGCCAGCCATTTAGACCGATCCCGCAAGATAGAAAGTTCAGGATACACCCGTCGCACAATCTCGGCCCAGGCTTTTAAACCAACATCCATCATCAGCGCAACATCCTTTCCAGCTCAACCTCTAACCGCCGCATGATGAGTTGGTTCATTCCTCCCTCAAGGTGCTCGACAGCAATATCAAAATAATGCCTGCCGATGAAGCTGCGCGGCTTTGCCATAAACCCAGTCTTGGCTGACGGATCATAGACAAATGAGCCGCCACCATTCCAGTAACCCGGCACAAAATGTTTCTTCTCAATGGTGTAACCATCATTCACAAGTTGGGCATAGGGAAGATTGGAACCAAGCTCCAATGTGATCGCGTTACGGTCTACATCCCATTCCCACACGTTGTTATTGTCGCCACGGGAAAAGGACTGCCACATGGCTCCGGTGTCGATCAGGTTCTGTCGGTCGATCTCATCAATAATTAGATTGAGCAACGTTTCCCCAGCTGCCTCCGCGATGTTACGCAAAATACGTTCCATCCCTTCATCAGCTATACGACGGAACCGCCGGGCCAGTCCATCGAAATCATGAATGGTCATTTCCCTTCACCTCACATGTTACAAGCAGCTCGCGCCAGTAACGACGCGGAATGGAGTCGATCACCAAGTATCGGCGGCCTAGCAGCACCACTTCGTCACTTAGTTTAACATCAGCTTGTTTCGGAATACCTATCGTCTTTTTGACGATGTACATTACCGGCTTAGAATCTGCTTTGGCTTCCGTCGTAGTTGTCACGACAAAGCATTTTACGTCAGTTATCTTACCGGATTTCCGATCGTCGAACAGGTCGTCATCATCTCGTTTTTGACCAACACGATACACGGCCAATGGCGTTTTAAACCGGTGATTCATAGCACGTATGCGGTGATGTTACCATCATCCGGTCCAGTCTGCTTTTTCACCCACAGAAACAGGATAGCGTCCACATCAGCATTACCCGTTGTTTTGCCTTCCACAGCCTGACGGGTGTACGTCCAAGCACCATCGCTCTCGGACGCATAATTACGCGCCACGGATGCAAGATATTCCTCGCTGTCCTGCAATGCCAATCCCTCCGCCAGCTTGGTCCAAGCCAGCATAATCTGCTTATCAGGTTCGGCCGGGAAGGGAATTGGCAGATACAATTCAATACGTACTTGCGCGTCATCAATGTATTGCTGTAGCAGCTCAGCCGGTGCCTCTTGGATCGGGGTTACCCGGCTACGCTGTTGGAGGATTGTTGGCGTCAGCACTTTTATTGTCAGCCCCTTCCGGTTTCGACAGATTATCTGCAGGTGGCGTATTATCGGAAGGCTTACCACCGCCACGTAAAGCAGCAATTAGATCAGACTTGTTCATGCTGCCGAATCCTTCAATGTTGGCAGCCTTAGCCTTGTCTTTAAGTTGGACGATGGTCAGCTCTTCCAGCGGAATAACCTTTTCTTCCTTGATATCAAAATCCGAGCGTTCACGTAGCTTTTTAACGACCTCACCTTGTTCAACCTGCACCGGGACTTTGGCCGGGAACCGGATGCCGTAAAGCATTAAAGAAGTGTTCTCTCCTCGGTACGTGATATATGCCATCAGAACGTCACCCCTTCGACATATGCAACTGCCCCTGGCTCTTCGAAGATAGAGTCGTAATCGGAATGGATAGCGTAGAAACGCTTGTCTGCATAGATGGCCTCTCTGCCCTCGGTAGTTTTACGAATTTGCATATCGTACGTATTGACCAAGACAAAGTTCTGCTGATACGTAAAGATGATAGCTCCTTCAGGCATATGAGCTACTTCCTCAACCTCATAGCTGTTCACCTTCTTCACTCCGCCCATAATTTGCAATTGAATGGATGCACTGGTGTCCTTCTCAGCCAAAGCCTGAAGCCGCTTAGAAAAGGTATTCGGGTGCATAAAATACTTGAATACACCACCAGTACGCAGACGTGTTGGAATCGCACGTTCCAGTTCAAACAGTACACCCTTTTTCTGAGGGTCTTTCAACGTCGTCCAATCAATGTAATTGCCTTTGGTCTTCGCATGTTTCAACCAACCGTTATTCATACTTAGGAAAGCATAATCCGGGTCAGTATTCGGCGTAGCAGTGTCTCCGTTAAACCCAATATCCTGCATATTTTCACCATAGTTTTTGGTCATGGCTGCCATAATAATATCCTCACCATTCTGACCACGCACACGAGCGGTTTGACGGATAAATTCCTCGGTGATTTCGAATGGCAAAACAACTGGCTCTACGGCATACGGAACTTGCGGTAATGTTGGGGTAGGCGTATTGTCAGCCATAATATTTTCTTTTTTGCTGCGCAGGTTACGGCCAGTCACACCGATTTTGTCAATTGTACCTTTAGAGCTGAGCTTATTAATCGTACGAATCCCCTTTAGAAACTCCGTAGATTCATAAGCCATTTCGGTAAACTTGTCCACCTGCTCATAGTTCAGGGCTGTTTGATCCAACGTGCTCGTAATAGTGGATTTGATGATTTGTCCGTTTGTTCTCATATTTGCTAGTCTCCCTTTTTGGTATTAAAGCAGGCCGCCAAAGCTTACGCCGCCAGTAGATTTTTGAATTTCGTCTACGATACCGCCTTGAGCGGAACCACCACGGCTGTTCTTTACAACTTGTACGTCAGTAGCCAGCGCTTGGACCTGCTCAGTCAGCGGTGCTAGTGCCTTGGTAATCGCGTCAGTCAGCGCGTTTGTTTGCGGTTCAGCAGGTGGTTCTGTTCCTGCTGGCTGCCCAGGCTCTTCCCCTTCTTGTTTCTTTAATTCAGTAACCTGCGTCGACAGGGCTTCTACCTGTTTGGCAATTGGTGCTACGGCAGCTTGTACAGCCTTTGCAATATCTTCTGTGTTCAAATCGTCGTCCTCCTTAGGCTCAGCTTCTTCAGCAGGAGCAGTTTTTATTTTTAATTCGGTTAATGAAGCAATGGCATCATCGATGTGTTTCAGATTGTCGGCAGAGATCTTCTTTCCAGCCTTGGCGATCTGTTCAGGTGGGCTTCCGATTGCCTTTACAATATCCTCTTGAACGAGCACTTCCTGAGCGATGTCCACAAAGTCCTGAAGGGCTTCACGGATTAATTCAGGGTCGCTCTCCATGCCGCTCTCCCAACTATCCCAACGAAAAAGAACCGCATTCAAGGCATCCTGAGCAGCCCAAAATTCGCGGTTCTTACGGTTCTTATTGTATTTGTCAGCGACTGCGCCTTTCTCAATCAATCCCATTGCACCGAGCGCTTTAACGATTTTACTCAAGAGCCCTTTAGATACCTCCCCGTCATCCCCAATCTCTTCACGCTTACCGACACCCCACATCGAGAAGCCGGTAATCTCGCCTTTCTGAATATCATCCCAAGTGTCGTCATCCGTTACCTTTACCCCGGCCACCCAGGAGCCTTTAATAATAGTTTGTTCACCAATCTCCATGTCACAAGGAGCAATATAGGATTCGACTACATAGCCTTTGTCCGTGTCTAAATCATGTTGCTTATCGATGTTATAAGTATGCTGTTTCTCCATGAAGAGATGGGCAGCCTTCTCAATTTCCTCCGCATCCATCTGATCCCCGTGAGCGTCAGCCACGTCCGGCTGGTATACCACGCCTATTACAACCCTTTTGGCATCGTCAACTTTCGCAATCTGTACTTGCTTCTGGATGGCATTTTTCCCGGCAGATTTAATGATTGCAAATGGAACACCGTTGGCTCCTTTATCAACCAGCGAAATATGAGTAATCTTTGCATCCTTCAATTTAAAGGTCATGTTCTCTTTCACCTCCCCTCTTAATTAATCCAGTACCAACTGCATCGTACAGCGACAGTTTACGATTTCCTTCGCCTCCCCGGACGGATCACCGGGATACATCAGATTGCTGTCCCCCACTTTAAACGGTTCATCCAACGGTACCACTTGACCATTGGCCTTTCGATGGCTCTTGCGAGTACGTGTGCCAGCAGCAGACCGCCACTTCTTTCCCTTAGCGATTTCCGACTGCTTCCAGCCTTCCAGCTTGCCACCGTTGGCGGCTGCGGTGCTCATGGTACGTGATACCCGCTGCGCACGCTGCATACTAAATGGACCATCTTCCCCGCTGGCCGCTTGTGCACTAACCTCCTGCACTAGTAATGCCCGCTCGGAAGGTGTAGCCCCTTCCTCAATGGCTTTGCCGAAGCTACGCAGCAACACATCCGTAGAAGCTTTGTTCATGTCTGGAACCAGCTTTTTTAGCTTCTTGGTAAAGCGGCCAGCAGCCTTGTTGCTAGTGCTCCATACCTTTTCCTTGTCCAACGCGGACAGCTCTGTTTCCCCGGCCAAATGAAACAGCGGTTCAAAAGCCTCCTGTATGGCTTGCTCGAACAGCTCGGCAAACACATCTGTAGTGTGCAAAGCAATAAGCACCTTACCCAGCTCGCCAATGTCGCCCAGGGCATCCTCGCTTAGTTCTGATATGGCATCATGAAGGGCTTGCCCCTGTAGCTCCAAAATCTCAATGATCTTTTCCTCGCCCTGCTTGTACAATTCCTCAAGTACCTTACGCTCAACATAGCTAAGCTCAAGGCTATCAAGAAATTCGTCATCGTCGGCTTTGGCGATCAACGCCCAACAAGACTCACACATGCAAAGCTGCCTCCTTGTCAGCCTGTTTTAACAAGCGCTTGGCAATTGTAGCAATACGATTTTGCATGTCGTCTGTGTCCGTGTCTGGCTCTGGTTCAAGCAATGTGGGCTGACTGGCTGCAAGCTTCGCAATCGGCGTATCCAGATATTCCTCGCTGAACTTGGTCTCATCAATCGTTGTGCCAAGTACATCCTCGGCAATCGGAATCAGATCCCGCACCAGCATAATGCCCCGGTCAGCGATAAAGTCCAGCATAGCTTTGCGATCCGCAGGGTCAATGATCTTCGGCCCTCTCAACACAGCACGCACTCGAAAAATGTCCATAGCCGGGAACAGGCGTTTATTAAATATCTCTGCCATAATCCACTTGCGGTATGGCTCAAAAACCTGTTCCTCTGCAAACCGTAGAGCTGCATCGGCTGTGGCGCGGTTATAGTCTGAACTTTGACCGACCAAGATTGGAGGCAGACGGAAGGCCGACAAGATATCAGTCTTCTTTTCCTTGCCGTATTCGAGGAAAAGAGCATCCTGCTGAAGTAGATCGTTCAGCTTGTCCAACTTGATCTGCACTTTTTCAACCTTTTCGTCCATCGGGCCGCCTGTCTCTTCCCCTTTTGCCTCTAAATAGAGAATGCCGCCCTGTGAGTTGGAACCTCTCACATTTTTAAGCAGTTCCAGAGATTGCTTGGTCAGCTTGCCGTTGGTAACAGTCAAGAGCATGGACAGCATCCGTCCGTTGCTAAAGTAATTCACATTCAATTCCTCAGCTTCCCGGCTGCCGACCACACCAGGCGCATTGCCAAACCAGCGCGGCTCCCCATAGGGGCCGTCATGACCGATACGAAGCGGGATGATCTGATTTTCCTCCCTTCCTCCCTCTGCCTCCGTCCCAAACAGTCGGAACCACACGACAGATGTATTGCGCTTCATAGCATAACGTCGGGCGTAAATCTCCTGTGAAAACTCCTCTACTTGCTTTGTGGAGCTGATACGCCGCTTGCGTTTGATAGTCGCCTTGTTACTTTCCTTCGTACAGCGGACATATTTCGGGTTCATTCGGAAAATGGTCGGGAACTCCGAACCTACAGGCCAAGCTACCTCGACATGAGCCATCCCCGTACTTTCCAAATCGTCAATCAACTGGCTGATGATTTCGTCCGGGGTATCCTCCAGATTGCATGTTTCAAGGAACTTTTCAGCCTTGTTCCATTCATCCAGTGCAGTTTCGTCGCTCTCTCCTGGCAAATACTCTAAAGCAATGCCATAACCGGCTATGTTACGCTTGTACGCCTCAATGCACTGAGGTATGATATTTGAGTTTTTGACCAACAGCTTGCAGGAAGCAGGGTCATTGCCGAGTGCGAAGGGTAACAGACCGTGAAGATCGTACAGATCATCAAATAAATCAGGCAATTGAGCACTGGACGGTATATGCCGTTCGTCGTCCGCCTTGCTGATCTGAAACCACTGTGCATTTCCTTCACTCATTGTTTAAATCCACCCCACTTCCTCGTTGTAATCATCACGGGACTCTGCCCGCTGCTGCTGTTTCTTCTTGAACCATTCAAACCATTTATCAGCTACTTGTCGCACCTGCAAGGCAATGGAATACGCAAGAATTCTATCGTCATGGCACCCACTGTCTGCCTCAGCTCTGCCATTCTTGTCTATCAACGTCATGCACTCGCTGTACAGTTCGGGGCAGTAGATATCATAGAGCTGGTCCCGAATCGCTTCTTTGAAATCACTTATCATGACTGGTCGGGTCGCTTGGTTGGTATTCCAGCCTAAACTCTTCTTGTGCATGAACAACAACGGATAGTGGCAAGTATTGAACAACGTATTCAGGACGGATTCCCCAGTGTTGTTGTTCTCCACGGCTAATAGTGCCATGTGGTAATACAAACCAAGTGTGTTAAGCTTTTTACCATACAAGTCGGTGTCCCATTTGCCATGCAGAGCTGCGCACATTTCCCCTGTGCGCTCCTCAATTACGTAAGCAGCATCATAGTCGCCATCTTCCTTACCCTTAGCAGTATCAGCCGCTAGAATGTACCTTTTTCCTTGCTCCGGCTGTCGATAAATAACCAGTTCACCAGCATTCGTTGGGATGATCTTGTTTTTTACAAAATCAATCTCGTAGCGACCGCCAATGATACTGATTCCATCCCGTAACTGCTTGATGAATTTGTTATCAAAGATGCCCTCACCGGACAGTAAGAAAGCATCATCGGGCTCAGAAGGATACTCCTGGTCGAACTGCCGCGGATCGCCACCGCAATCGTTCCGAATGGTATACCGCCGCCACTGCAATTGTTCGTCTTCCAAACCATATTTTGCTTTCAGCTCCCGTTCTTCTTCGGTTAACTCAAAGCCTGGCGGTACCGGCTTTCGATAGTCAGGCATTTCGAACCACGCAAAAAAGAGCGGAGTAAAATCACTCTCACCCTTAACGGCTGCATCCCACATTTTTTTGAACTCTTCCATGCCATTGGCGGTAGATTCGATCACACCCAAGCTACCTGGCTCTTTTGACAGAGCTGCCAGCAAGGACAATAGATGCTTCTTTTTCTTCTTGGCTGGCCAGAATGCCACCTCTGAAGCATGTAGGTAATGGATCGTGTCCGAACGGGCAAGCACCCGGCTTTCCGCAGTCTGTACAGTGATCTTCGATTTGAGCCCCGGATTCTTACGGCGGTCAGCCGTTCGAATCGTTGGATTTTCGAAGGTGAGTTTCTTTGCATTGTTCTTTCGACTCATTGGCTTAATGATTGCCGGCACCTTTTCATAATAAAACTGGAACATGTCATAAAGGTTGCTGGAGGCATCAGAAGACTGCGCAACGATAAAGGCGTTCTTGGCTTCTTGCAGTGACGTGAAATAATAGATCAGCGCTTCCGTGACAGTGGAAAAACCCATCTGCCTGGCTTTAAGGATGATAATCCGGACAGGCTTGCCAGCTTCGATTTGCCTAAATACTTCACGGACGAATGTCCGCTGAGCATCATTAAGCGTGAGCGGCATAATACGACCGCTCTTCGTCTTGATCTTGAGCATACGCCAGCAGAACTGTTCAAAATCGGCTAAAATTCCCTTTAGCTCGTCTAATTTTTCAGGACGATCCCTTAGCCGCCGCTTGGCTCTTTTTCGATGTTCCTTAGCAAGAGTAATTACCATTCGTCGTCATCTTCCTCATCGTCTTCGTCGTCGTCATCCCCTCCCGCGCCGCCATAGCCTAACAACTTACGTTTCTCCAGCTCCAGCCGTTCGCGTGCAATCTCCAGCTTTTCTTCCTCCTGCTGCAAGCTGGCAATAAGGTTAATGACCCGAAGCTTTTTATCACGGGTTTTGACCAGTGCTTCTTCCTGCTTCAAAATCTTATCCAGCTTGGAAGTAGTGACGGTCGTAATTTCCGTGACCTTCATACCTTCCGTTACAACGGGAAGATCAATTTGCTTCCCTGTCTTCGGGCTAGTGTAAGGAACCTTGTCCTTGCGCTGGTGTAGCTCCTGTTTGATCTTCTTTTCCTCGTCGGTCAGGCCAGCTTCAAGCTGCTTGACTCGGCGCATGTGCCGTCGCTCTTGGATAGACAACATAATAAGCTGCTCGTTGAGCTGTGCCAAAGGAGAAGTATCGATTTGAACAAACATGTCCTGTTCCTCTGGCTCCAACGTGTCCAGAAAGATAGTTTCATACATCCCTGTCTTGAGGGCCTTCTTGTTGCGATAGGGACCGCCTGGCCCACCACTATTCCCCTTGGCGTTTTGGTTACCTGGGGGAGCACCGCCCCGATTGCCGACAGCATTTTTGTTCCCCTTTGGCGCTCCCCTTGGATTAGGAGCGCTCCCTTTCGTTCCATTTGGAACGTTCCCATTGGACGAATCAAAAACGTTCCCTTTCAATTGATCCTGCCAGCGGTCCATAGACTTCCATTTGCGTACCCTTCCCTCAGGAATAGAAAGAGCGGCGGCGATGTCTTTTAGCTTCATCGCTCCGCCGCTCTCCAGCCACATCTGTTTTGCTTTGTCCCGTTCAGGGCTCCGTTCTCTCGCCATGTTACACAATCACCACCCCCAACAAAAAAAGCGAGCCTGATTGGCTCGCTTTCCCAGCAGCTATATTTAAAAATTTGTATCGGTACTAATACGAACTCCGAGTTGTCCCTCCATGGGAGCAGATCCTGATGTTAAATTGACATAGAACGTACCTACTGCCCATGGACCAGAGCTTTCATTTACTATTTCGTTGTATGTGTCACCGGCTTCTACTGAACCGGAGGCCTTTTGTCTGCCGCCTGGACTTCCCTGATTAATAGTAAAGGAAATCGGTTTTTTCCCTGTGTTTTTCAAGTACAATCTAACATAACCATAATTAGCTTTAATGTCGAAATCAGCCAAATACGTAGTCCCGCTAATTGGGCGATTTTCGATTCGTGGAGTAGTTGCATTTGGAGTTACTACATGGTCGCCAGTAGTTGTTTTACCGGCATCTTGAGTCACCGCAGACGATGTTGCAGAATCAGTTACAGCAGCATCGGAATCTGCAAAAATCGCACTGGGTACAGCAATAGCTCCCCCTATTAGACCTAGTGCCAAGGCTGGTGCAATAAAATGTTTTTTCTTCAAAGCTTATTCCTCCTATATTTGTATATTAAACTACCTCCTTATACTACTAAATGATTCCATGTTTTTAATATTTCTTACATTAAGATCATATTATTGTTTAATAAATCCATATTTATGAATCAGATAGCAAGATTATTATGTGCTTTTACAATTCATCCTTCTGTAACTTAATATCCAACTCAATTAGACGATCTAAGTCCTGGACCGTCCGCATTTTTATATTTCCAGCTTGCAGGTCTTTGACCCACTGAGCTATACCAGCCTTAACAATCTTTCGGTACTGCGCCTTGGATTCGAGGATTCCCTCGACGATCTCTATCTCACGTTGTAGTAATGCATCTTGGTGTTCGTTGTCTGTTCCCATTGTGGTATCCCTCGGCTTTCCTATATACTGGAATGCGAGATAGCGGATGATCCGAAAAGCCACGCGTGGTGCGCCGCTATCTCAGCCGGGGGATACCCTGGATGATCAGGAGGACGTTACTGCGTCCTCCTTTTTATTTTGCATGTTTAACTTGGGTAGAATTTATAGGCATAAAAAACCACCTAATTAGAGGTGGTTAATACTGAACTATCGTCTCCCGTTAGTTGAATAAGCACGCTTTCTTTTATTCACAATATCTTCGTACTGTTCAGTATTTCTATCATTCATCTTTTACTGTTATTATGAGAAATGTTAGACTAATATAGGTTTTATATACTTATTACCGATTACTAAGATGTGTAATCAATGAAAGGATTTGATGAATGTGGAATCGACTAATTTCAAAGTTATACCTGAAAAACTTAAAGGTAGGACGATTGAAGATGTCGCCATCACTACTAATGCTGTGGTTATTAAATTTACTGATGGTACTTTTTTAGATATCTATCTCGATGAGGCTGCACAAACATTAAAGACATCAACAAACAAGCTGGATAGTTAACTCAACACTTTACACTTAGCTATCATTTTCCCAGCTTCCTCCTTCACAGTTTGCGTCAAATGCGACATAAAACCTCCACTTATCTTGTTCAACTAAACTGCCCGTTAGCTTAACAAGATTACTTTTCAGCAAAGTTAAATATGGTGTCTCATTATACCGCATCATCGCTTCGCTTAACCAAAACAGGCTGAATGCCTGTTAACTCCTGGTATCTGCACTTGATTACATCGCAGAAAATCGGGTCCAATTCCAAAGTCCGGCATGTCCGGTCCATCTGCTCACATGTCATAAGCGTGGAGCCGCTGCCACCAAAGAAATCGACAACCTCGTCACCGCGCTGACTGCTGTTTTTGATTGGGATGGCCAGCAGATCAAGAGGCTTCTGAGTGGGATGAACATACTTATTCACATCGCCCCTTGAAACCTCCCATACTGTCTCGGGGAGTGGGTCCTCAACAGGCAGGCCAGCCTTCCATACCGTTGTCTGTGTCCGATCACCGTGGAGATTTGCCTTTCATATGAGCATAAAAGACTGGTTCATGTTTGAAACGGTACTGTGCCCAGCCGAAGGTGGCCGCATTCTTCACCCAAACACACTGGGTCCTGCTTACAATGCCTGCAGCATTCATGGCATCCTCAAACTCACGTTGATAGGAGGAAGGATGAAACACATAAATGGCTGCTGTAGGCTGCATCACCACTGCATAGTTTGAAAAAACGGCATACAAAAAGCCCGCGAATTCCTCAGCGGGCATGTTGTCGTTCATTATGCTGCTACGACCATCAGCGGCCAGACGCTCTGAAACACTCTCAACAGCCACATTATACGGCGGATCAGTAACGACCAGCGCTGCTTTGGCTCCGTCCATTAAAAGTGCAACATCATCAGGATTGGTCGCATCTCCACACACCAATCGATGCCGCCCTAGTTGCCACACATCCCCGCGCCTGGTCTCCGGCTCCTTGATTTCATCTAGAGCACGCTGGACGTCAAATTCATCATCGGTAACCGGAAGGCCCAAAGCTTCATCATGTGGCACAACAAACTCTGCGGCTAAATCCTCAAACTCTTCCAAATCGAAGCCGGACAGGGCTAGATTAGCTCCACTCACCTGCAGATCATCAAGCAATCGATAAAGGGCTTCTTCATCCCATCGACCGGAAATTTTGTTAAGCGCCAGATTGAGGAGCTTTTCCTGCTGCTCATCCAGGTCAACAACACTTACAGTCAGCTCCGTATGACCAAGCTCGTTAACCATGATCTTATAGCGTTGATGCCCGCCGACCATGTTCCCGGTGCGCTCATTCCAGACGATGGGCTCGACATAGCCAAAGGATTCGATGCTGGCTTTCAGCTTTTCATACTCCGGATCACCAGGCTGAAGGTCATCCCGTGGGTTGTATGCTGCTGCGTTGATCATCTCTACTGAGAGGGTTTTAATGTTCAAATTAAATTACATCCTTCTTTTCTTTTTAGCAAAATCGTTTAGCTTGTATAGCGTTGTTGTGAGTCCTATGATTGACACAATTTGTTAACCAATTTCATTATTGCATAATGGACTTTCCCAGATTGCTCTTCCTGCATAATTATCCAAAGCTCGTAATCTTTATCAACTAATTGAACTTGATGATGATTTAGTAGTGTCACTATTTTACCTACCCAATTACTAACTTCTTTAGAATATTTCTTATAATCTTTCTCCTTGCGAAAAGGATTTGTGGCGTGTAATATTTCTCCACACCATTTATTTAATTTAATCAGATCATTTTTCATAAGATACCCTTCAGAAACTGGCTCTACAATTCCCTGTTGTTTATTATTACACCCAAGTCTACTTGGCATTGGATAAAAGTTAGGATTAATTTTAGAGAGATTCTCTAGAATTCTTTTTGCATTCCAGTGTGTTCTGAAATCTCGATATTGTTTTCTGTACTCATTTTTATTCGCTGCTAGTGAAGAAAACATAATAAGCTCGACTATTTTTCTCAGTTGTAAATATATAAATTCAATATCGAGAATAGTGACATTTGTTTTTAGCATTTGTGTCTCTATCACTTCAATTCGAGCCTTGACTTCTTCCATACACCGTAAATACTTCTGTATATCTTGATCAACCATTTAATATTCCCCCTTTAAACTAGTATTTCGGCTAACAGAGGAAGAATCATTATGGAACACCAAGCTAATTGCCATCGACAACTGTATCTAATGTATTCCTTTGTGTTGAGTTGGTTTCCACTATTCGGCGGGTGGCTAACAGGCTGTCAGAGCGTGTGTATGCCCTCTCTCTGCTTCCATCTGCACTCCTTCCGGCATTCCTACGTATAATAGAAAGCAAGCTCAGAATAGCTCACATATTGTCGTATGAGAGTAAAAGAAAAAGCACCGGTTAGGGTGCATTAATCTTTTTTGTTATTTTCCATTATCATTTTAAGCATATCTGGATTAGTCATAATTGCCTGAAACATTTGAGGCCCAACTTGATTAAGGATGTTTCCAAATGCTTTGTCTTCATCTGTCGGCGCTGCTCTCTTAATTAAATCGCTAACTCTAGTTTCAATGGCCGTAGCTATTTTGTCTGTTTTTGAGTCCACGCTTCTCTCAATTTCACGCGTCCTATCCTCGACCTTTTTTTCGATATCTCTCGTTCTTAAATCCACACTTTGGTTTATTTGTTCAGCAACACGTCTTATCTCCTCTAAACTTCTCGAAGAGTCAGTAGACCACTTCCAACTGAACATAAATGCCACTATTGAAAATACAATCGCTATAATACTTAACCAATCATTCCAATTCATTATATCCCCCTCCTGAAACCACAATTCGACATTCAGGAAGGTTTTTCCTCTTTAACACACGGACGCAAACAAAACTGTTTAACCCCATCCCATCTACCCCAAACACAACATTTGCACTTCTTCGGCTGTTTTGGTGGGCCTTTCATGTAAAGCAAAATTCCTTTCTTTTGCTTCTTCTTCAAACCATTCAAACCTTTCAAGGCAATAAAAAAAGCCACCCAAATGAGTGACTTGTATCTGCCTATGTATTTACAGCACCAAATGAACTAAGGCGCTTATTTAAAACCCGAAATAAGAAACAGCGATTGGGACTATTCCCGTAAGCGAGATGCAAAACGCTACGCTGTTGTATAAAAGCATTTGTACTTAGTTACTAAAGACGAAGAACAAGACCATTTTACTGATCGCTAGAAATGAACGTCAAATAAGTTAAGCAGTGAATACACTCAAAAATTGAATTCAGTCTATTCATTCTTTGAATTCCTCCCTTTCTCGCTTCTATCCTGCTTTCTTTGTTGCAGAATTCCTTTGCTTAACCTGCAGAATCATTTCAATAAGTTGTTCCCTGTTAATCAAACGAACGTTATTGGATCTTGCTAGTCTGTATGCTTGCTCAGTGTAATCGCTATTTGTCACGACCCATGCTGAAGATGCACGGTAATGTGCTACCGCACCGTAAACCTCCTGAACCGCTTTAAGCCCAACATTTTTACTGTACCGTTTCGCCTGAACTACGATACGCTGACCGTTTTTTGTAAGAACCAGATCGGCACCGTAATCTCCAGAAGCTTGTGTAACCTCAGCTTTGTATCCTTGAGCTCTGAATAGATGTCCTAAATATTTTTCGAATTGATGACCATCCATTTTATCAATTTCAGCAATTCCAGAATTACGCAGCCTTGTTGCAGCAGCCATTTGACGATAAAAGATAAATCCTATAACCATTGCTACTACTACAAAAGATGCAAAAACAGAGGCACCGATTGAACCCGTAACTGAGTAGATAAAGAAAAACGGGGCTATTAATGCAATCCCTGCAATAGCCTCTTCGATAGAATTTTTCTGTTTTCTTCTCCGTCTTCTAGCCATTAATAATTCCCCCTTATTCTGTATATATCATCAATAAAGTGATTGGAATTAATAGGTAGAAGGAACGCTCGCGCGGAATTGAACCGCGCAAAGGTTCTGACCAGGCTGTTTCATGTTTCCGCTGGTTAACTGGTTCCTTGTTGCCTGCGCGTGCCATGAATAATAATGTGGGCAACAAAAAAGGACCAGCGCATTCGCCAGCCCTTCACGTGTTCCCTTCATTTCCACGCTATCAATATATCATGAGAAAGCCTTCATGTGGCGTTCATATTACAGGCAACTTACAGTTACTTTTTATTCAATATATCTAGCAGGATAAAACAATGTGAGAATAGAAGTGATTCAATAATTTACTTTAACTTAATTCATCCACGGAAGGACGCTTCTTATGACAAAGGTAAGGCACCACTTCGTTCCAGTATTTCATCTTTCTTTATTCACCCAGGATGGAACCAGGGAAAGCCCATTATGGGTCTTTGACCAGACCACGGGAAAACAGCGTGAGGCTGTCCCAGAAAGTGTTGGATATGAAAAAAAACTTTACAACGTGAATTTACCTAATACACAGCCCGACGTAATGGAAGACATGTTTAAGGTAATCGAGGATGCTGCCGCACCTATCATTAAAAAAATCTGTAAGAACCACAGAATTCCTGAAAACGATGAGGATTATAACTGGTTAATCAATTACATAGCATTGTTATCCCAAAGAACGCCAGCGAGGATGAATCACTCCATCATGCCACTAGAAGAGATATCTCATCTTTATGCACAAATGATTGTCGCATCACCCGAGCATTATGAGAGCATCAAACAAAGCATGAAAAATGCGGGGGAAGAAGTCAATGAAAACGTATCGTATGAAGAACTAAAAGAATTTATTTCCGGAAATAAATATAATATTTCTTTTGACAACAATACACGTGTCAAACTTTTACTTAATGCAGTAGATGCTATCCTTCATCCTCTTGGTGCAAGAAATTGGACTGTAGCCTATTCCTCGCCAGAGGTCGGTGATTTCATCTGTTCAGATAATCCAGTTAGCCTCCATTGGACTATACAAAAAGATCGAGGAATCTGGTCTTCACCCGGTCACAGCCTTTTAAACACAGAAGTTAGCGTTCCTTTAAGTAGTCGGATTACCCTACTAGGTCGCTTTGAAGAAATGCCGCCTTTTTACAACGTCTCATCGAAAGAAAATTTAGCTATTTTAAATAGTTACACTGGTTTGCACTCCGACCGATTTGTTTTTTCTAAACAGAATGATTTTCTTTGGTATAAACAAGACAACACGGTTGGAAATGTAACTGATTTTAAAAAGTTAATTTTTCAAAAGAGAAATCATGCTGATAGTTCATCTGATTATAAAGATTAATTATTCTGGTATAAAAAAAGAAGCAGCGGATTGAACAACTACTGCTTCTTTTTTGTGTATGAAAATTTACTATTTAATCAAAATTCCGCATCATCCTGTTCAAAATAACCCATGAGTTTTAAGGTGTTTGCCATACTCTCAGTACCCTCACCAAGTTTACGTCGGATAGTGCTATCACTGAGACTGCGACGGAAGAAAAGCAGTGTCTCTTTATAGGTATAGCCCTGAATATATCGGTATTCTATCGCTTTACGAGCGTCATCATCCTTAATAAGACCGTGCGCCCGACGAAGCTGCCTCGTATAAAAATCATACCTGCTGTAGACCCAACGCTGCTTTTCGATCAGAATCGTGGCGTTGACTGTCTTGTCTGCATGCAAATCAGTCTGATCGATGCGGCGAGCTGCTTCGCCATCAATACCTACTTGCTGAAGCTCCTGCTCAAACTGCTCGAAGTCCTTCATAAGTGCAACCATATCTGTATATTTTTCGAGCAGGAACTTTGTCCGCTGGATCTCCTGTTTAGTTGCTTTTGCGAAGAGCTCCCCTTGCTCCCACACCATTGCCATTCCCCTCATTCCCCTTTGTCATATGATATAATGTCAGGAGGAATATATTTACTATTAGTGCCCCCGCGAGCCCGGTCAAGGAATGCGGGGGTGTTTGTATTTTTGTGGAAGAGGAATAGCATCACATCTCTTCCTTTGCAATTTTCATCGTTTCTTGCACCAATTGCTTCGCGTAGTCCCCATTTGGTTTCGGAGCATCCAATACATCGTAGATATCCTGTAAATGAAGCAAAACACGCTCATTCGTCCCTGCCTGCTGACGGTCCAATGCTTCCGGGTCAAAACCGAGCAATCGTATCGTATCATCCAGCTCCAAACGCATATCCAGTAGCTGCTCTATCGCAGCGTTAACATTTACCAAGGTTCACACCTCCAAAGGGGGAAAGCCCCTATAATCTGACTCATACAAGCTCACCTTGGTCTCAACTCTAAAAACTGCAAGTTAGACAGTTCTCCAATTTGATATTCAGCTTGAACCAAATCCAACAAGCCGAGTATTTGGAAGCTATGAGCTATCTTTTTTATCGCTGCCCTTCTGCGTTCAGCAAACGTACTCCCACTAATTGGGTAGATGTCGTTCCGGTAACCTTTCCCCATATATGACTGCGCTACAAGGTACCTCGCACCTTTGATATACAAAAGTTCCAATATAGTTCGCTCGTATGGGTTAATTACGTTATTGATGGAAGTCTGTATAATTTTAGAGAGCGTTTTGTACAGGAAGTACCACTCTGGACGTTTATATTTAAGGATAGTGGCCCTCGTTTGCCTAACATAACCTTTAGAACTCTCATAACTACTCAGAGAAATGCTGGACTTTACAGCAAATTCATAGTCTCCAATTATCCTGATCATCTCGGGATTTATCGAAAGCAAGTATTCTGCCTTGTTAAGTTCTTCAGCAGAAACTCCAACATGCTCATCTGATACGTTCTTGAGAGCTTTATCCAATTCAACAATTCTTATTTGTGCCAAGACCAACACCCTCCTTTCTCAACGCGGGATATATTTAATCCGAATGCGCAGCTCTTCCAACGAAAAATTACGATCAGTTTCTAGGCAATAGTCCTGACCATTATGACCAATCCGAGACAGCACCCACCGATCACCATCATCATCCGTGGCAAGATATTCAATAGGCTCGCCGGAAGTAAGTTCACGTCCATGCAAGGAGTAGCGTCCGTTCGGCTGCTTTATCAGTTCGCCTTCATCGACAACTTCGGCAAACGTCTGAACCAGCAATCGGTTCGCATCATCCAACATGTCACCGATGCGATAAAACATGCTGCGTAAATACAGGTCTTCTGGATCATTTCGGTTGTAATGGTCAGTCCAACTTTCCTCTGCATCAGTAATCATATGAGTAACCTTTTTGATCTGCGGGAGCAGCTTATCAAGTTCCTCGCGAATTTGGCCTTTTGCAGAATCATCATAGGTATAGAACGCCAATGAGGAATAATGACTGTACTCCTCATCCCAACCACAGTTAAATTCATGTCCGATAGGATGTTCGATACCACCGATATTCTTCTCAACTCGAACCCTCCAGCCAACCCACTGCTTAGAACGTCCTAACCCCGAATTTTCTCCGCTTTGATCTTCAATCACTTTTACAACTGCTGCATTAAAAGGAGATTCCACCAGTACGTATTGCTTACCAACATGAATTTCACTCGCTTTAAGAGTCATATAAACTCTTCCTTTCGGGATGAAATAAGATCGTATGTTCCGTTTATAGAATGCAGGTAGCCGCCGCAGCCCGGATGGAAACGGGGGCCACGCTGCTTTATTAAAGGGTCGGCTTACGCCGCTCCACCATTTTTCATTTGTTTGGCAACCATCTTCTTGTAAGCCGTCCATTTGGTAGTGAGCTGGCCGCTGGTCAGGCCAATGCTTGTTGCAATCTGCATCCAAGTCTTGCCCTCTTCCCGGCGCTGCTGAAGCAATGTAGGGAAATCCAAAGCGATGTCCTCAAAGGTTGGACGAGCCTTCAAAATGTAGTTTTCAAGCTCATCCTTATCGACTACCGGTTCGGAATCTGTGTCAGTAGCAGGATTTGAGTCGTCTTTTGGCTTGTTGTCGTCCTCAGATTCATTTTCTCCAGTCTGCTCGGACGGATCATTATTAGCACCTTCTTGATCTTCCGGCTGATCGTCATTTTGTTGTTCTTCTTGCTGACTGTTTACTGGCTCCCCATCTTTCGGCGGTTCCGTATTGACTTGGCCTTTGCGCCATTCATCCCACTTGGCGGCCATTGGCGCGACCCGCTTCCGGTATTCATCCACCATAACCACAAACACGCCCACACCCATACCGATATCAGCAGCTATTTTCAGATAAGTGTCCCCACCGGCCAAGCGCTCTGTAATTTCCACAAAGTCATACTGCATGTCGTCAAAGCGTGGCGCCAGGCCGCTGAGTATAAAGTCCTGAATAATTTCAAGGTCAATCTGCTCTGGATCGGCTTTAACCTCCACTTTCTCAGGAGGAAGCCCGAGATCCATGGAGAGCTGTTCCCCTTCTAGCTTCGCTACAGAAACCACACCACCATCATCCACGGTGTATTTCGTGATTGGCTTGCCCGTTCTGGCATTCTTCAAAACTTTGTACGTGACAATCTGTGAATCCAGACCTCCGATAACTTTAAGCTCCAACATGCTTTGAAGCGTATTATATTGGCCGTCTAGCTCAGAAGCTGGGATACTGATGGTAATTTCCGTTTCTTCCGATGACTTGAGATTGATCTTTTTAACCGTACCTTTGAAATTTATATAGCTCATCTTTAAGCCACTCCCTTAATGAAATTTTGATGATAGGCCCAGCAAAGTGCGATAGCGTCTGAAGGATCAAAAAGACGTTCCCTTATGTCCCCGATTTTGTACTTGCCCCGTGGATCGTTTTTCTTGTATAGGACAGGAATGGCGATCTCGTCATAGTCGAGGTCGAACAACATCTGCATTTCCATGGCGACTGTCTCCTTATCCGCATTCCCTTTACCAGTCTGAATTTTGAGCTCTGAAGGACGGATGCCCACAATCGGCTTGTCCAAATGCAGGGCAGCCAAGGAAACAGAAGTATACGCCCCTACAAGTGCTAGTACACTGTTGGCATTTTTAAAGTGAACTGGACGCTCCAGTACAATCAATTCCGGTTCTTCCTGCTCGATCAGCCGGAATGTGTCCTGGTAGATGGCGTCCAAAACACCAGGCATTGCTATTGACGAATAGTCCCTTAATCCAAAGTCTATCGGCTTACCATTTCGCATTGTGGCCCAACCAGCAAAATTCGTGCCGTGGTCAATCCCCATGATCTTCAAAGCTGCTTCCCCCTCTTTTTACGCTTACGTGACTGCTTGACCAGCAACATACTGTGTTCAAGGACAAATACCTCGCCTATCACCCTGCCGCTTCGGTCTCGTACAGTTTGCTTTAACTGAGTTTGATACATCGGGTCCTTTATCTGGCGCTGCATGACCTGTCACCTCCAGCGATAGGCCAGTCACCAAGAATCAGGCGAAATTCGGCCATCCCTTCGATCAGTTCGGTCTGATCGATGTCCGGCAGCTCCTCAAGTAATTCCGATTTATTCGGAACTTGTCCAGTACTGACAAACCGATGTTTCATGTACTCATAGACGCTCCAGCGCGTCCAACATGACGGCTGCATCAGGCTCGTACCTTGTATGGCTGCAATGCCCCATAGTGCTTATTTAACAGCCACCGCTTCCCTGAGAATTTGTTTAGCAGCACGACCCCATCTGCTGTTTCCCGTTCTGAGACCCAGTTGTCCAGTGTCACTCCTGGTCTGGCCTTTAGCAATCCAATCTTTTGCTTCTTGGTGAGTCGTTTCCCCTGTTTCATGTCTGTTCCCCCCCTAAGCGATTTGTTGTGTGTCTTTCTCAAATTTGAGCTTCACCACTCCAGTAGGACCATTACGTTGTTTTGCGAGGTTGATTTCCAAGATACCCGGGTCTGATGTGTCAGGGTTGTAGTATTCGTCCCTGTACAGCAGAAGGATATCGTCAGCAACTGCGCTGATTGCCGCACTGCCTGATAAGTCTGAAACGAATGGCCTTTTATTCTGCCGACTCTCCACATCCTGCTTGACCTGTGATAAACCGATCAACGCGCAATCACAGTCTTTTGCCGCCTTCCGTAGCTTCTGACAAACCCTGTGCAACCCAGAACCGCTGTTGTCGTTTCGTTCAGCAGGCTCAACTACTTCTTGCAAGTAATCTACAATGACCAAATCAAGTCCTTCTTGCCGCTTCAATCGGCGCATTTCAGAACAAATGTACTCCGCGGTCACACCACGGCTATCATCGATATGAATTTTCCGCAGAAACTCCATCTGCATAGAAATACGCTCAATCTGTTCCGGCTTCAGATGCCCTGAACGTATAGCTTGCAGAGGAATGCTGCACAGATTAGCGATCATCCGGTTATAAATCTGCGCCTTGGACATTTCCAAGCTAAAGTCCGCAACCTTATGTCCCCGCTGGGTGGCCCGCATCTTAATTTCATTGGCAACAGCTGATTTCCCCATGCTAGTTCGAGCTCCAATGACAACCAGGTTAGTACGCTGGAACCCTAGCGTCAGTCGGTCCAATGCTGACCAGCCTGTCATAATACCAAGTGCTCGGGAAGGGTCTTGCGTTTTAAGTACCAAGTCCTCATACCACTGGATGATGTCGTCAACCGCCGTATCCTTTCGCAATGCTTTAGGCCGAATATCCAGTGAGCGCTGTTCAAATTCATCCAGTAATTCCTCAAACCCGCCTGACGACAAATCCAAAAATTTATCACGGTATTCACCGACCAAATCCAGCGCTTTACGACGAGCATCGGTTTCGATGAGCTTCCTGATATTCTGCTCCAGCATTGAAACTGCAACGGCAGAGCTAGCCAGTTTAGACAGGTAAGAAACTCCACCCACCTTTTCAAGATGCTTTTCGAATACCGTCACCAACATAGTCATAGACAGCTCTTGTTCAGTCCGATGTAGCTCTAATATCATTTTCAGCAGATTGCGATGCCAAGGTTGTGTAAATAAGCTTGGCTCTAGTGTTACGGCGACTTCGCTCACAAGAGAAGGATCTCGAAAAAAGGAACCTAAAATTTCAGCCTCAAGTAACTCCGTATTCAGCAAGTCGCTGCTCATCTGCCTTTCTCATCAAGATCGTAATGGGGTCGTCTTCCCGAATTTCTGCTTCCGCCGGTGAAGCCCGATCCATTCGGCGTTCCGTTTCCGGTCCCCCGCGTTTACGGTATCCTTCCAGCGTGCCACGTACATAAGCCAAGCTCTTTTTCTTCTGTCGAACGGCTTCCCTCATGGCTTTCAGAAGCCATTCTCCACCGTAATCGTCGAAAAGGGCTCCCAAGTCTTCGGTTTCAAACGGGGTGACTTTCCCTGTATCTGCAAAATTGTTTTCGTAAGCGCGGTAGATATAGCCAAAGGAATGATCCGAAGGAAGCCCTCGTCCCCCACCCCTTTGCTCTGTATCTAATTCCTGTACAGTATCTAAAGATGTAGTAGTGGTTTTTTTAATAATTGCTTTAAATATTGTTTTAGAGAGCCGAAATCCCTTGGTATGACAGGAAAAATCACGTTTCACAGTTACCTTTTTAGTAACTGGCGAGTTACCTTTTTGGTAACTGAACAGTTGCCTTTTGTGTAACTGAGTTACCTTTTTAGTAACTCGGATCGGTTGCTTTTTTGGTAACTCAGTTACTTTTTTAGTAACTGGTTTGCCGAGATTTGGGGTAGGAGTTTCAATGTTAATTTTGATTAAGTCGTTCATCATTTTGGAGTCATATCGCTCCACCACATCGACAGTCCACATGTCATAGTGCTTATTGATCTGGAACACATTCATATGCTCGTCCCAAAACAGCACATGATTTTCAACCAGCTTTTTTAGTTCCTTTTTGATATGTTCCTTACGGACACCACATAGCTCAAAATGTTTAAGCATAGGAATTTTAGCCGATGGCTTCCCGCATCCCCAGCTCAGCGTGAGGACAAAATCAATAATATCCCGCTGCCGCTGAGTAAACTTCCGCCGGATCAGCTCTCGATGTATTTCATGTGATATGCGTATATGTGCGTCCGTAGGCTGAGGATTTACATTGGAGTCCACCGGCTTCACCACCTAATCTCTTGCGATTTTTATATAAATACCGTTCGCTTCTTCACACCGCCCAGAATCATTTACACACTCTGCTCCCTACCATCCCGCAGAAATATATAAGGGTACTTAGCTCGAACCACTGTCCAACCTGGATAACCCCGCGCGAAGTATTCTCGTACCTCGCGTTTAAAGGCTACAGGGTCGGACTCTTTAATCCGCCAAATGTGTTCACCGATCATGCTGCGTAACAGGGGCTTGCCAGTAATCTCATCTATAGAACTCATTCAAATTCCAGTTCGTCCTGACCCGGTCCATCAGCAGGCTGCTTTGGATCAGCGTTATTCGGCTGAGTTGCATCACCCCTCTGAGGTGTTTCATCGTCTTTAGATTCAGTTGGCATATCAAAGACAAAAGGTTCATCGTTTGGAGTGATATCTTTACGTACCGTTTCATCCTGAGTAACCGCAGAAGCAATTTCCACGCTGATGGGTAGCCACTTCCATCCGGAACGTACAACCGTCTTCTTGCACATTTCGGTATAGTCAGTCACCCAAGGTCCGTTGTTTGATGCCTTGGAACGTTTTTTGTGCGCTTCAATTTCACTGATCGGCATATAGTGAATGAAATGACCGCCGTCATTAAACTTGGCAACCATATAAGCCCCAATGATCTTCCCTGACTCGGCAGGTTGAGCATCCTTGCGCAAAAACCAAGGAACGTGCTGCAATTTTTCTTCTAGCCCATATGTCAGCTCAATGAAATCATTTTCATAGACTTCGTGAGCGGCAATAGACTTGATATTTCCAGACCGTCGGGCCAAATCAATCATCCCTTTGTAACCGATGATGAATGTGGCTTCCGTTTTATATGGGATGATGTAGCAATGTCCGATCAGACCAGGTTCAAGTCCGAGCTGTGCCGCTTGCATGACTGCCCCCATGAGTGACGGCATAGAGCATTCCAATAGCTTCGGATTCGTACGAATCGTCGTCAGGGCAATACGGCTGAGACGATCAATGCTCATATGCTTTGGCATAGCCTCCGCAATCTGATACTTCATTTTGTCCATATAAGCGGCGATGGTCTGAGAAGGTGTAGGCGCATCGTTTTTTGCCCCAGCAGCCTTGTTTTGAAGCTTTTTCTCAAGGGTTGATCCGCTACTGCGTTGTCCTGCCATAATAGCCTCCTTACTTCACCAGAAAACGTCTTGAAGACGTGGTGTTTGCGTATTTTTCAAAGATGTGCGGTTGTTCCTGCTTCAAGCGCTTAGTGTCCAGGCGTGTTGTTTGACTGGATTTCCATGTCAGCACAGGTTCACCGTCATAAACTGCCACTTCATGGTCACCCATCACGGCTTTCAGCTTGTTCTCCAACCGCTTGACCTGTTCCGCAGCCACTTGTGCGTTCTCTTTAGCGGCAATGAGCTTGTCCACAAGCAATGCCTGATCTTTCTCCAGCGTAATTTCTGTCGCTGGCCGAGAAGCAGGATACAAGCGATTCAGTAGCTCAGTCGAAGCAGCGCTACCGTCTACCACCGGGGGAACCCTTGGAATTACATGCTTGTTCCAAAACTCGTCCTCGATCTGTATGAGAGAATCAATGATGCCCTCGTTTCGTTCGACCAGCTTGTATTGAAATTTCTGACCACCGATCAGAACGGCAAAATACCCGTAATCCACACCAAGTACGGCCATGTAATGTTGGAGCTGAATTGCATATTCATCAGGAACCTGATCGTCGGCCCATTCGCTCAGCTTATAGGCGCTGGCTGTTTTACATTCCAGGATGCCAAGTCCTCGACCACCCTTGTCTAAAATCAGGCGGTCCACGTTACCCAACATAAATTTATGTGTAGGATGCTGATACATCTTATTGCTGCGTTGCACACGTAAACCTGTTTGATTCATAAACTCACGGGCGACTAAATCTTCTAACTGGTTACCCCAGTAAGCTGCTTCGCCTGGTTCGTCCGGTACGATCTGATCTGTTTTTTCTAAAAAGACACCAACGGGTGATTTATACCGATTCAACCCGGCCACCGCAGATGCATCAGAACCACCGATACCACGCTTACGCAGTCTCAACCATTCGTCACGTTCAATACCTTTTGTAATAGCAGCTACATTCATAGCCATATACATATCGCTCCCTCTTGTTAGGAACGGTCACCCATGATAAGATGACCGTATTCACATATTTAGTTTTCAAAAGATCAGTGATAGCCCGTTGCCGCGGGCTATTTTTTTATAATGAAAAAGCTAACTCGTTTCGGTACAACTTCGCTATTCGCTATCTTGAGGCCAGTATCAATGATGCTTTTGAACTGCTCTGTGACTTCTCGCTGTCCCACTGTCTTGATTTTCAGCGCAGTATAAAGCCCCACATTTAACGCGATAGCTTCTAAAAACTCATTAACATCCACAGATTCGTCGGTGCTAATTTTTGCAAAAAACTCCACCACTTTTTTATGAGTTACGTTCATGCCGATTCTCCTTCCATGATTTCATCATGTTCTACGATCTGCCGATACTCGACGATCACTGGTGCATTCTCGATACTGACAATGAGCTCATCATTTTCATCTAAAACATGGAATTCAGAATGGACATTATTTTCATATTCCGTACCGACTTGCTTAATCTCAATGATTTCGCTGCCGCTTAGCTCCGTTCCAATTTCAAAAATCCTTGTTGGATTAGAGACAACGGTCAAACGTTGAATAACTTGCACAAAGTTTCCTCCTTCCGTATGTAATTTCAAGCAGACTGGATTCGAACCAGCAGTCAGGCGCGCTCCGTCGTTTTCCGCCTGATATTCTCACCATCGCGTGTACACGTACCATCGTGTCGCTGCTTTGTATGATGCGTCAGCCGCATCTTCCGACGCCGAACGGGAGTAGGTTATGTTACCGTCCGACGCCGGAAGACAAGGCCGACATGGCCTGTCCGTTGCCAGCTTGTCCTATAACACTGGCGACATATTTCCGAAAAACTCCAACCGTTCTTCTGCTGGCAGAAGATTTAGGCTCAGCAAGGCGTTATTCCATTGAAAATAGGCTTCATCCCGCTCCTGTAGTAGCTTCTGAAATTCAGATGAAAAAGCTGAACCGCCCGCTTGCAGAAAAGCATATATTGCATCCGTATTGGCTTGCGTTCCTGCCTTCTTATCCAGAAAGTTTTGAATGAGGCGTTCCTTTAACTGCTGCATCACGCACCCTCACCCTTGCTTTCTCTCGCAGAAGGAGATAGAATAAGCAACACAAGAGACTTTAATCGAGTTCTCAAACCAAGCGTTCGGCCCGCCAGCCGAGCGTTTTTCTTTTGTTCTTGAAAAGACAAGTGAAGATTCATCATGAATGCTGCTTGAGCAATACTTTTTTGACGATGACTCTCAGAAACGATTTCCGGATTTTGCAGTATCATGTTTAAATTGTGCTCTGCGTTTGCTGCAACAAATTTGGCTTCATCCTCTAATCTCTCGATTTCCATTTTTGCTCCCTCATTTCATATATTTTTTTGCCTTCAGGTCAGCTCGGTGTTCTTTCCAAGCACCCAACCAGGAAAACGAATACTCTTTACATAACACTGCCGCGAAATGCGTAAGAGCAGTAATAGCTTCAACCGTCTCCATCAGTAGACGTTTCATGTTCTGGCGCTCAGAATCAGTAAGCTGGTCAGCAGTTTTGCTAATTGGTACCTCAGCAGATAGAACAAGAACTTCCCTCATTTCTTCAACCGTCTTGAACAGTACACTTGCCCTATGTAGATCTACATTGTCCAGCCAAGGAGCAAAGGCACCGCCTGTTACTTCCCCGGCTGCTGCAATGTAAAGCTGGCCGTCATCATAATGCTCCGCCGCTTGTTGCATGAGCTCTTTCGATGGTTTGCGGGAGCCTTTGATGATCTTTCCAATTAATGAAGCATCCACGTGGGCAACTTGCCCGGCTGCGGTACGCGTTTCACCCCGTCGTTTTAAAACTTCATTAAGATTGGGACCAAACTGTCCAATTGACATGTTTTTTTCCTCTCCTTTGTCCGATTGATACGTTTATTACGGACAGAGGGCTGATGTAGTATTAAGTTGTAAGTTCTTCCCCCCGTATCCCCTCAACCCGCTGGAGCCGGTACAGCCTGGCGGGTTTCTTCTATTCATATAGCCCCTGATTTGTTCTCTCTTAGCCATTCCAAAGGTTCAGGCCAGAGGACTCGTTTGCCGCGAGCACCGCCAATGTTGTATATAGGAAAGCCCGGTTCCTCAACCATGTCATAAGCCGCCTGCTTCCGAATTTTCATTCGTCTTGCCATTTCAGGAACCGTGATAATCTCGCCAGAATACCGATTCAATTTCTGCACCTCCTTTCCGTGTCAACAGACTTCTGTGGAACGAATCCAGTAAAAACGCATAGGCAAAACTTCCTATGATGCTTTATCTTTTTTTGACTCCATATGTGCCGCTAATTCTCTACTGTATTTAATCCAGTAGCGTACCAGCCGTTTATGCGTCCACCGCTAAGCTTCTCCGCTCATAGTTGACGGTTTACTCATTTAACCAGCCCCCTTTTGTGTTCTTGTACTTTTATTTTGAGATGTATACTGAACCTGTACTTTTAGTCCAAAAAAAAGATAGTTGATATCGGCTTTTAGGATTTCGGAAATTTTAAACGCATCTGTAAGGGAAGGATTAGAATAACCATTTTCCCAATTGCTTACCGTAGCCTTTGAATAACCTAGTTTAAATGCAAGTTCTTCTTGAGTTAGACCGCTTTTTTTTCTAGCATCTGCTAGGGCGTGATTTTTCAAATTTATCACCTCTCTTGTACACTAATCTTGTACCTATGACCCTATTATAAGTACAAGTTTAGTGTATGTCAACAATAAAATACAAGGTTAATGTACTTATTTTATATATAGGGTATTTTCGATGTACAATATACATGTACTTTTATAATTATTGTTTAGGGGGAAGTTGTGTGTTTCGCGGAGATAGAGTTGCGTATCGAAGAAAAAAGAAAAAGCTAACTCAAGAAGAATTAGCTTCAAAAGTTAACTTAACCAAGGCGGCTATAAGTAATTACGAGAATGGGCATAGCACTCCTTCAAATGAGACCTTGGTAGCTTTGGCGGACACCCTCGACGTTGATACGGATTATCTACTCGGGCGTACCGACACCCCTTGGAATGAACAAAGTGGCTCTAATTCTAAAAAGAATGATTTATCTCAAGAGACTACAGACTATGTACTCAAGGAGTTGGTGAAGAAATATAATATTGATCTAACCGACCCAAAAAATAAAGAAACATTGGAGAAGATGATTAAGTTGGTCTATGAAGACTTATAAGTGTCTATGTAATCAAGCAATTTAGTTTCTATGAATGCATAGACTTCTTCCGGCTTTTCTTGGTTCAGTTGTTCAATGTCCGATAGCATATTTTTAAATTCGTTTTTCATAGTTGCACTTCCATTCAATATCTGGATTAATTTCATATTTTGCACAGTATAATTTTATACGTTAATTTCTATTCTATTGTTTCAAGAACATAGGAGCTTGTGTTCATCAAACAAGAGACAAATACAATTATATATCCATATGCTCTTCCCACGAAGAGTGACTTTTTAGCGAAGGATATTTTTGTATTTTTTTCAACACTAATACAAATCAGCGAATTCCCCAGCCGATGGGGCAATACTAAGGAAGATTAAAGTGAAAAGAATTCTATTAACAATTATTATGGTAACAGTAGTTCTCGCAGGGTGTGGCACAGAGGGGGACACGCAAAGTCAAAATAATACAGATGTTAGAGCTGCTTCTGAAGCTGGTTCAAACATATATGTATTCGATATGACATTAGAAGATTTTACAGAAGCATTCAATGCCGTTGCTAAAAAATATAAATTAGATCACTTACACATATCCGAACTAAAAGAAGATTCCAATATGTTCCACTATAAATTCAATGATAATTTAAGTATGACAGGTACAATTGATTCAAGACATAAAATACATGAAGTTATGTTAATAGGTTCTGGAGGTTTCCAAGAGAAAACTGGTGAAAATTTAATGACTGCTATTGTAGCTTTAATAATGACAACTAACAGTGATTACAAATTTGAGGATGCAGAAGATGTCGTCAGAGATATAGGTCTTTTAGACAATAATGCAGATCTTCAAGATTTTGAAGGGGCCACTGTTAGAAACAGAGTAAAGTATAGAATTAAGATTAAGAATAATGATATGACTACGTTTGGTATAATAGGAGCAAAGTAAAAATTTCCATACGCATGGAATTTCGATACAATATAACCTAAAGCCCTTTTCGGGCTTTTCTTTTAAAATAAAAACAGAACATACATTCCCTATTTCAGTTAGGAGGTTCATCTATGAGAGGACATATAGCCCAGAAAGGAAAGAAATACTACATCGTCGTGGATATGAAAGATGAAGTAACAGGAAAGCGTCGCAGGAAGTGGCTTACTGGCCCCAATGGAGGCTTCGATAAGAAAAGAGATGCTGAACGTGCAATGCCTGACATTCTCAGTGCTTTTAATAAAGGAACCTTTGTAGAACCGACCAAGAAAACTTTCGGTGAAATTATGGAGACCTGGCTCAAAGACAAAAAAACCTCTGTTAAACACGGTACTTGGAAGTCTTATGAGTGGCTTGTAAACACACACATTGTGCCGAATCTCGGGAAAGTGCAGATGACAAAATTAAAACCACAGCACCTCCATAATTTATATCACGAAACATTGCTACCCAAATTATCTGTAGCCTCTATCAAGAAAGCTCACGTCCTTGTTTTAGATGCTTTAAACCGGGCAGTAACCTGGGGAGTTATCACTCAGAATGTTGCCTCTTATGTAGAACTACCCCAAGGAAAAAAGAAAAAATTTGAAGTCTGGAATGAACATCAATTAAAGATTTTCCTCGATGCTGCATCGGAAGATCAATACTTCATGGCCTTCGAGCTCGCTGCCTCTACTGGCATGCGTCAAAGTGAAATACTTGCGCTACCCCGATCTGAGGTAGATTTAAAGAGGAAAACGGCTTCGGTTCGACAAGCTTATACCATTTCTGAAATAGGACATGATCTTGATGATACTAAGAATGATAGTAGCGTTCGCTCCATCGCACTGTTTGCTAATACCGTTAATTTTCTGGAAAATCACTTTAGAAAGCAAGAACATGAGCAAGCCAGAAATAAGCTATACAATGATTCAGGCTTAGTAATTCAAACGAGTGTGGGAACGCCTCTCGGCCCCCGCAATCTTATGAGACATTACTATCGTATTTTGGACAGAATTGTAAAGGAACATCCCGATTTCCCTCGGATTCGTTTCCACGATCTGCGACACACTCATGCAACACTACTTCTCAAAGCTGGTATTCATCCGAAGATCGTTCAAGAGCGACTTGGACATTCGTCTATCAATGTAACTCTGGATACCTATTCACATGTTCTTCCGAATCTCCAAGAAGCGGTGTTAAAAAACATTGGCGATTCAATCACAGGAGAGAGCATTAGCACCGAAGAACCCACTTTACTAGACTAAAGGGTAGAAAAATGGTAGAAGAATCCTCAGTTTAACAAAAAAGCGCGACCTCCAAAAAGCCTGGAAGCCGCGCTGTGCTTGAGTTTTATAGAATGCTGGTGAAGGGAATTGAACCCCCGACCTACGCATTACGAGTGCGTTGCTCTACCCCTGAGCTACACCAGCAGGTCAGTATGACTGACAACAAAAACTATTATACTCTTAGTTACATAAAAATCAATCACTTACATCAACCTTATCAACTAAGATTTGGATTTAATTCTCTAACATTCCCTGCCGTGGTTCCGGATAGCTTATCTGCGACGGATCGCAGCTTTTGGCGACTGGAGGATGGCTTGTCACGGCGATCATCAATTTTGACTGAGGTGGAAACGCGTTTGGCTCCTGCTAGGAATGGCGCTTCGTGTAGCGCAGCAATAGCGGTGAACACATCGTCCAACGAACCTTCAATAATCGTACTCATAGAGGTAAGTTCATAGGTAATTCCCTTTTGCGTCTTCAACACTTTTTGCATTTGAGCAACGTAGTCGCTCAGGCTCGTACTCCCCGTTCCAATCGGGATTACTGTCACTTCTGCAATGGCCATCACCAAGTTCCTCCTTTAAATTGAAAAAATCATCTTTTTAAAATTCTAAAAACTCAGTCGATAAAGCAACCTTGTTCTTCGAAAAAGTTCCATATGTATACGGCTTATTTTAGTAGGAAACATCTTTATCATTTATTGTACCGTTCACTCCGTCTCAATTCAAATACAGCCCGCGACTTCTCTGCATATTTTGATTTTCCATTCCTTTTCCTTTACGTATGGCTTCGAATGTTGCTATAATACTCCTTGCACTTATTTGAAATTTTAAGTTTATATACACAATATGTTGGGTTAAATATTCATAACACCTCTAAATATAGTGATGTAGCCGATAAATCCTACGGGAACCATCTTTTCCCCTTCATTGGCAGGCGCATCGCTATTTCTATGTTATTGGATTACATACAGCCCCAAAATGCTGTCTGACCATCGCTTTTTTCACCATTTTCTTTTCTCAAATCATTTTCATGCCTATTCCCTATGTATGAATTTCAATTCAAGAAAGCGAGGAATTAATTCTATGCCACAACTCGTAACCAAACCAAACAATCGCCAGTTGGCTTTTGATGAAATACGTATATCCGTATATGCTGATCGTGTACTCAGCGGGCTGGACAAGCTGGATAAAGAGCGACTCATTCGTGGTGTAACCAGTAAACTGCGCCGGGATGAAGTCACGGGAGATGAAATTAGCAATGCATTTGCAATGGCTGCTCTAGAACTGGTTAGCAAGGAAGAACCGGACTGGAAATTTGCCGCTGCGCGTGCTTTGCTCACTTCTTTATATAAGAAAGCAGCTACTCACCGCCGTTACAAATCGTATGCAGACGAGCCTTACGGTGCGTTTTATCCACTGATCACCGATCTAGTGCAAAAAGGAATCTACCGTCAAGAACTGCTTGACTGCTACACCAAGGAGCAGATTGATGAGCTCGGCGATTCCATAATGCCACAGAATGACCTGCTGTTCGACTATATTGGACTGTTGACGCTGTCTGAGCGCTATTTGGCCAATGATTTTGACGGACGCGTAATGGAGCTTCCACAGGAACGCTACATGATTATTGCAATGTACCTGATGCATCAAGAGCCAGCCGACAAGCGTATGGAGCTGGTCAAGGAAGCATACTGGGCGATGAGCAACATGTACATGACGGCAGCTACCCCAACCATGTCTAATGCCGGAAAAAAGGTGGCCGGACAGCTCTCCAGCTGCTTTATAGACACCGTAGACGACTCGCTGGAAGGTATTTTCGATTCCAATACCGATGTAGCCCGTCTTAGCAAAATGGGTGGCGGCATCGGGGTATACCTCGGTAAAGTACGGGCGCGCGGCTCCGATATCCGCGGACACAAAAATACAAGCTCTGGTGTTATTCCTTGGATTCGCCAGCTAAACAATACAGCTGTTAGCGTAGACCAGTTGGGTACACGCAAAGGTGCAATCGCCGTTTACTTGGACGTATTCCACAAAGACATTCTGGCGTTTCTGGACCTGAAGCTGAACAACGGTGACGAACGGATGCGTGCACATGACGTGTTCCACGGCGTATGTCTGCCCGATCTGTTCATGGAGCGGGTCGAAGCACGGGGCGAATGGAATCTGTTCTGTCCGCATGAAGTGAAGAAAGTGATGGGCTGGAAGGATGACAAGGGTCGTCCACTGGGACTTGAGGATTTCTATGATGAAGCCTTTGGTTCAGGCTCCTTCCGCGAGAAGTATGAGGAGGCGTCACAGCATCCGATCCTTTCTCGTATTACGGTGCCTGCCATTGACATCATGAAGCGTTTGATGAAATCACAGCTGGAAACAGGTACGCCGTACATGTTCTACCGCGATACAGTAAACCGGGCTAATCCGAATCGCGCCCATGGTATGGTGTATTCCTCCAACCTGTGTACGGAAATTATGCAAAATCAATCTGCAACGGTAGTAGAAAAAGAAGAGTTGGTCACCAAGGATGGACAAACACGCATTGTTATTTCCAAAATTCCTGGCGACTTTGTGGTGTGCAATCTGAACTCCATTCATCTGGCTCGTGCCGTTCCGGCAGGTGTGCTGGATCGTCTCGTACCGATTCAGGTACGTATGCTGGATAATGTTATTGATATCAACAACATTGAAGTGCTGCAAGCACAATACACAAACAGCCAATATCGTGCAGTCGGCTTAGGTACATTTGGGCTGCATCATCTGCTCGCACTTGAGGGCATCCGCTGGGAGTCCGATGAAGCGGTAACCTATAATGATCATTTGTATGAAAAAATTAACTACCTGGCCGTAAAATCCAGCATGGAGCTGGCGAAAGAAAAAGGCCGTTATGCCAAATTCGAGGGTTCTGACTGGTCGACCGGGCATTATTTCACTTCCCGTGGCTATACAGACGGTACACGTGAAGGCAAATTTGTCACTACGTCCGAGTGGAGCGAGCTTGCGGAAGAAGTCCAACAAAACGGTGTCCGTAACGCATGGCTGTTCGCCATCGCGCCTAACGGCTCCACGTCCATCATCGCAGGCTCTACCGCTAGTATTGATCCATTGTATGAGTTGCTTTCCTATGAAGAGAAAACAACCTACAAGATCGCTAACCCTGCACCAGACTTGAATGAAAAAACCATCTGGTACTACAAAACAGCTTTCTTGCTGGATCAACACGCTTCAATCAACATGGCTTCTGCACGTCAGCGTCATATTGACCAAGGTCAAAGCTTTAATCTGTATGTACGCCCAGATATAAAAGCTACCGAATTTTTAGCGCTGCATATTCATGCCTGGAAATCGGGTATGAAGTCGACCTATTATGTACGCAGCCGCGCACTGACGATTGAAGAATGCGAAAGCTGCGCATCCTAAACTAAAGGAGAGAGGCTCTCATGCAGTTACAAAAGATTTTTAACACGGAAGCGCCTAACCGCTCTACCCGTATTATTGAAGGCGAAAACTCCGGTATCCTGAACTGGAACGATATTCGGATGCCGCATATGTACAAACTATATAAGGTGCTGCTGCTAAACCACTGGATTCCGGATGAAATTCCGATGTCCAAGGATGCGTCCCAGTTCCCTATGCTGGATGCCGAAGAACAGCGCACATTCAAAATTAATATCGGCCTGCTGGCTGTGCTGGATTCCATGCAAACCATGTTTGTCGGAGATGTAAAACGATATTTTACCGATTCCTCGCTGGAAGCTATTTCGGCTATTATCGGACAACAGGAAGTCGTGCATAACCAGTCCTACTCTTACGTGCTATCTTCCCTGGTATCGGAGCAGGAGCAGAAGGAAATTTTTGAATACTGGAAAAATGATCCTGTCCTGCTGGAGCGTAACACATTCATCTCGGACATTTATCAAGAGTTCCGCGATGAGCAGAACCCGCAAACCTTTTTCCAAGCCATGGTAGCGGATTTGATTCTGGAAGGCATATTCTTTTACAGTACATTTGCTTTCTTTTACAATTTGGCGCGTGACCAAAAAATGATGGCCACCAGCCAGATGATCTCGTATATTCAGCGCGATGAAAATCAGCATTGCTACTTCTTTGCTGAAGTGTTCAAGCAGCTATTGTCCGATTTCCCTGAGCTGAATACGAAGGAAAATACGGACTATGTCTATCGTATGATCAACCGCGCTGTGGAGCTGGAAACGAATTGGGCACATTACACGCTCAAAGAGGTTCGCGGCATTGACTTAAACGAGTTGAGCGATTATATCAAATACATGGCAAACATGCGTCTGAGACTCCTGGGTATGGACAAAGCATACGAAGGTGTAGATGTAAACTGTATGCCTTGGATCAAGCCATTTTCCGATGAAGCACTGAATGCAACAAAAACGGACTTTTTTGAAGCAAAATCACGCAATTACGGCAAGGTCGGAGACGACAACGGATTTGATGATTTGTAAGTTATACACTAAAAGCCTTAACTCAGTTATTACCGAGCTAAGGCTTTTTTTCTATGGATGGAATTTGCGCAAATGTGCAAAAATTTCATGTAACATATGAATTACTATTCATATTTCCCTACTTGAACACGATATTATATGAAGGCGAAATAATATAGTAAGGAGCATATTATGAAAAGCAAAATCAAAAAAAGAATGGGATTACAATCCAAACTCTACTTCATCTTGCTCATTCCTTTAGTTGTAATTGGCATCATGATCCTGTGGACGACCAAACAATCGATTCAGAATGCTTCTCTATCAACCATGCAGCTCAACAATGAAACGTTGGCGGTGAATACAGCCAAGCTACTGGACAAATCAGCCGTCAAAAGCTTAAACACGAATCCATCCGAGCAGAGCAGCGAGTATAAAAAACTTCGGAACGAGTTAAATACGCTTAGGCTGCACAGCGGAGTCCTGTATATGTATATGTTCAATCGTGCTGGCGATGAGTGGAAGCTTACAGTGGACGGAGCTGCTTGGGACGACAAAGACTACAGTCCTTTTGGAAGCCCTGTAAGTTTCACCCGTAAAGAAACGGCAGATAGATTGAAACAAGGGGAGACGGTAACTACAGATATCACAACGGACCCTGATTGGGGAACGATGTTTTCTTCCTTTACACCCATTAAGGATACAGATGGAACCATCATAGGCTATCTGGGAATTGACAGATCCCTAGCCTCTGTAACTGAAGTATACGAGAAAACCTTGCCTGAGGCCTACCGGCTAGTTATCCCTGTGGTCTCCATCATTCTGATCATCTCCATTGTGGCAATGGTGCTGGTAACACGTCGAATACTACGTCAGGTACGGTTTATTAAAGATACATTGGAGCAAGTAGCCGACGGCAATCTTACAGTTACATCGCAGCAAGTTACATATGATCAGCTAGGTGAAATCAGCGGCTTGACGAACCGGATGGTGAAAGCCATGTCCAATATGATTGTGGATATTCAGAGCAGTTCAAGTACGCTTCAGCAAGCATCGGAGAATATCGTCGTGACTTCAGAAGGAACCCTCCACCAAACCGAGGAACTGTCCCGCACACTCCAGCAAATTGCCGATGTATCTACAAACCAAGCGGATCAAACGATAGAATCGGTTCAGCAATCTGACCGCTTAGGGCAAACGCTGGATGAAGTCGGAAGCCATGTGCACCAGTTTACGGATACGGCGCGCCATCTCAATGAGGTCCGTAATCAGGTAGCCAGTGAACATGAACTGCTATTGGAGAAGGGACGAGAAAGCGCCCTGCGAATTAAGCAGATGCAGCGCATGTCACACGCGCTAACCGAAAAATCCCGCGAAGCGGCTAACATTGGACAGCAGGTACAAGGCATCGTAAAGCAGACGCAAATTTTGTCCTTTAATGCCTCGATTGAAGCTTCGCGTGCAGGGGAAGCCGGTAAAGGTTTTTCTGTCGTAGCTCATGAAATGGGACAACTTGCCCAACAATCTGCCATATCCATTCGTGAGATTGACGAAATTCTAAGCAGTTTTGTCGAGCAAATTGAGCAGATGGGCGATCAATTTGCTGAAAATATAAATACCGTCAATGAACAAGAAAAACAAATTGCATTATGTCTACAGTCTGTTGATAAAGTCACCCAGGTATCAGAGGAAGTTGAGGAACTGGCTGCTCATCTGGCCCAATTGACCACAGAAATGCAGGAGGTACGTCACAGCGTAGATCAACATCTGAAGCACACAGCCAGCGCGGCGCAGCAAACTGCCGGAATGACGGAAGATGTATCCGCAAGCGCACAGAAGCAGGCCCTAGCGGTAAAAGAACTATCCGAAGTAGCCCGTAATCTGACCACACTATCAAACAATCTACAGCGTCATGCTGATCAGTTCCGGGTGAAGAGTTCCGACTAGTAATGATTTCGACGAACTGTGACCCGTAAGATGGACACTTGATTGAAAGTGTCCATCTTACGGGTCATTTTACAGACGAAAAGAGTACACGCAAAAGGAGCATTCGCTAACGTAGCGAATGCTCCTTTTGCGCTTAGAAAGCCGAGCTGAGTACACCTTTATCCAGGTAGATGCATACATATAACCTAAAGGTCTATATAAGCACTTAAGAGTTATAGCCGTTATGCTCACGATGGGGGAATCGCAACTGTTTTCATCGGCTTCATATAAGAAGGATAGCCTCCCGTATGCTGGAGCATTTCAATTTCACGCAAAATACGCGGTAAGTCAGCAACCGAGTTCATCACGATGTGCGCTCCTGCTCTTTTCAAGCCATATATACTTTGTCTGCGTCGTTCCTCGGCTACTCTATCGTCCACTTTATAGCTTGTAGGGTGACTCGCGGTCAAAGCACTCTCGTTATGGTTCAACACACCAATCGTCCAAACGCCCGCATTCCGTCCTTCTTGCATATCGGCTGCCGTGTCTCCTACCTTCACAATATCGCTAAGCGGGAATACCTGCAGGCGATGTGCAATTTCATAGATCATCCACGGATAAGGCCTCCCCTGCGAAACTTCACAAGGGGCTACCATACAATCCAGCGTATAGGGTGACTGTGCAGGCGTGAATACGTGACTCAGCATCTCCATCGGGCAAGATGCAGTAGCACCTGACTGAATGCGGCGGTCTTGAAGCTCCTGCAAAGCCCTATCTATACCGGTAGCAGTCTCAGCCCATTGGATCAAAGAGCGAAGAACAGGGACAAGCTCAAGATAAATATGCTCAATATCCACTCTGCCAGGATGCGCACCAAAGCACTCCAGCCATTTTCTACGAACCTCTGAAAGTCCGAGCACATTCGCAATATGATCCCGGATGGGCAGTCCCCGTCCATGAGATACCTGCTCTTCAGTTACCTGTATGCCCTTCCATCTAAAGATGTCGCACATTCCCTGGATTAAGCCCCGTCCTCCGGGGTCTAACAATGTACTTTCCAGATTAAAAATAACCGCCTGTATCATGCAATCCCCGCCTTTCCGTACCGCGGCTATCCGCAATCTTTATTCTGCTTAGGAACATGATACACAGCTAACGTAAACTCAAATGTCGCAAACGGTAAGCGGATTGTAATTGAAAATAAATTCCTTGATTGGTTTTGATTTACCGAGTGAAATGAGGAGGGAATCGCAATATGAGACAGCCTTGGAATGAATTTAATTCTAAAATGCCTTGGCGGATGGAGCTTGGTTGTTATGCTCTGAATAAGCTTGCCTGTGGAGGATTGGTTTTTGGTCTGTTATGGGTCTACTGCTATCTGACAGAGGAAATAACGGGATTACCTGTGAGTATAGCAGGCAATAGCGGTGAACTGACCGCGCAGTTATGGGCCTATGGCTTTGCCCTTCCGGCAGCTCTTGCCGCTGATGCACTACGTGATCTTTTACCCTGGCTTCGTAAGCCTGAGCAGTTCACGCTATACCTTGCCGTAGGGTTCAGTGTCTTTCTTCTGCTGGGGTCTTTGATGTCGCCTGCTGGAACGGGCATCTCGTGGAGCAACGGCATGGCAGGTGCAGGGATTACACTGCTCTATTATGGGGGAAGGCACTGGCTGAACCGTGAATATGGAGTACAGATCATGCTGGCCTTCCTCCTGCCACTGCTGCTATGGATTATAGGGCTTCAATGATGTCGCCTGCTACCACTGAGGCGGGATGCTGGCGATGGCGCGCGGCCGTTTCTCCGGCCGCACCATGCAGATACACGCCAAAGGCTGCTGCCTGTGAAGCGTTCAAGCCTTGGGCCAACAACCCTGCGATGATGCCTGTCAGCACATCGCCCGCACCACCTGTCGCCATCCCGGCGTGGCCTGTGGTATTGACGTAGGCCGTTCCGTCGGGACACGCAATGACCGTGCGTGCTCCTTTGAGCACCAGCGTGACCCCGCGTGTCCGGGCGTACTCCCGGGCATGGGTGATACGGTCACGCTGCACCTCTGCTGTCGATATGCCCAGCAGACGAGCCATTTCGCCGGGGTGCGGCGTCAGCACGACCGCCGCATCTCTCGACTTCCAGGCATCCAGCTCAGGCCCCGCCGAGGCAAGGATGTTCAAGGCGTCCGCATCAAGCACGAGCGGACCACTGTATTCCTCCCACAGGCGGCGCAGCCAGCCAGTGTCCCCTGCGAAGCGGCCGAGGCCGGGCCCGACGGCCAGCACATCGCGCGCCTGCGCAAGCTGTAGCAGCTCATCTGCGGAGTCGGCGTTCCATTCGCCGTCTCTGCCTGTTGCTGCGGCAGCGAGCATCAGCTCTGGTGCGGCGCCAATGACGCGCGGAAGCAGCGCCTCGGGCACCGCCCACGTCACAAGGCCGCTGCCGATGCGCAAGGCGGCACGTGCGGCCAGCAGGCCCGCACCGCTCATCCGCAGGCTCCCGCCTGCGACCAGAACATGGCCGTAGGTGCCCTTGTGCCCGTCCGGCACACGGCTACGGCTGACATCCACGTCCAGCGCGTCGCGCAGCGTATCGCTGGTCAGGAGCCGCAGCTGCACACCGCACTCACGGGCAAGGCCGGGCGGAATACCGATGTAGCGTACCACCACATCGCCAGCGGTTCCAGCGCCTGGATATTGGGCGAGCCCACACTTCAAGTAGGCCAGGCATACGGTGACGCGCGCACGAATGCACGGCTCGTGTAGCGCACCTGTGTCGGCGTCAAGGCCGCTAGGCACGTCTACCGACACGAGCGGCGCGCCGCTGGCATTAGCCTCGCGGATCAGCGAGGCGTAAGGTTCGCGCGGTGGACCTTGCGTGCCCGTGCCCAGCAGGGCATCGACAATGCCGGAAGCACCGCGCAGATCGAGGTTATCCAGTCCATAGAGGATAACGGGGATATCCAGCGCCGCGATGATGTCGCGCTGGGCAGCCGCTTCACCGTGCAGCGTTGCAGGCGGGTCGGCGTATACAACGGTGACGCGCAGACCTGCATCGGTTAGATGGCGGGCTGCCACCAGTCCGTCACCGCCGTTGTTGCCTTTACCTACCAGGATATACCAGTGTGCTCGTTCATGGACGTCATATCCCCCTCGGCTCGATGAATCCGCCCGTATGACGCCGCCATGTCCCGGTATATCCCCCGGTCCTGTGTGTGTGACCTCATTTATGCCATCGCTTGTTCCACGTCGCTCAGCACAAAGCTTCAGCACCTCGTCAGCTACTGCACGTCCGGCATTTTCCATCAAGGTCAGGGCCGGGATCCCCAGCTTGTCAATTGTATACCGATCCAGTTGCCGCATTTGTTCTGCGGTCACTATATACATGCTTTTTCGCCTCCCATATAGCCAGCCCTTTGATTAATACCCGACGGTAAAGCGAGAATTGACAAATTCCCCTTCCACTAATTCATCAATCAGGGCTACCGCATAATCCTCAACGGAGATACGACTATGGCCTAACTCATCAACCACCAAATGATCCAAGCCAATACGGAACTGTCCTGTACGTTTTCCTGGTTCAATAATTGCGGCAGGACTACAATATGTCCAGTCTACATCCGCAGCACGATACAGCTCCAGTGCATCAGCGTGTGCAGCCGCCAGTGGCTTGATTTCCTCCGGAAACTCAGCGGTATCCATGAGGCGTTCACCGTTTTCTGTTTTCAGACTGCCCGCTCCGCCAACCACAAGTATGCGCTCCGCGCCGGAACGCCGAGTTCCTTCCAGTAAGGAACGAGTTGCTTCGAGCAGTTCCTCCTCAGCTCCAAACTTGGGACCATAGGCGCTAATGATAGCATCGTGCCCTTTGGCTACCTCTGAAACGGAATTCGGGTTTAGAATATCTACCTGAACCACCGTCAAATGTTCACTTTGCTCCGTCACTCGTTGCGGATCGCGCACTGCCGCCGTCACCTCATATTTACGCTTGATCGCTTCCTTTACTAACGCTTTGCCAATTGTCCCGGTTGCTCCGAAAATAATCACTTTCATATTAACGTGCCTTCTTCCTATCTATATTTTTCTTACTGTTATTTATCCGTTTTATAACCAGCTCAAACTCGTACAGGATTTCATCTTACAATCCCTCTGGCTGTCGCCAGTACATCCCTTCCGAACTTGGACTGACCAGTTGGAAGCCAAACTGCGCATATAACCGGTCGGCTGGCTTATCGGCAATCAGCGTTGCAAAGCTGCCCACTGGAACCTCCCGTCTCAAATACTCCATAATCTCTTCCATAAGCTTACGCCCATAGCCCTTCCCCTGATGGGAAGGCTTGACTGCAATATCTGTAACCAGAAAAAACACACCGCCATCACCGCTCACTCGGCCCATCCCTATCAATTCCTGTCCAAGCCGTAGCGTTACAGCAAATAGGCTGTTCGGCAGGGCCCTTGGCTGCCGCCTCTTCCGTAATTTGCGACAAACCAGCCTCCTTGCGTAAAGCACGATATTCCTCGACGGCTGGAATGGCGTAATCTACGCGAAGCAGCTCGTACGGTTGATTCGATGTCTCATGATGTTCTGTTGCATTTTCTATATTTTTATTCATGCCGAATCACCCCTTCGTGCTGTAATCTTGTCTATTTTACCAAAAAATACTTCATAGTTCTTGGTTAGAGATATACAAGCCCTTGAAATGCCTGTGTGGTCTGTGCAATAGTGTAGAAAGAACAATGGAAGGAGGGATTGCGGGTGTCCCCGACGGACTTCGCGGCATTAGCCGCATATATCTCACCCGGTCTGATCGTCTTCCTGCTGGCGTTGTCCTTGCTGGTATGGCTGTATGTTCACAGTGCAGCCCAGCTTCGCAATTCGCGTCAGCAGCGGCTCGAAGAATTACAGGAATCACTGCGTATCTATGGCCGGTTAGCTGGTTATCTCCAGACTGCTACCCAGAACACGATCAACAACAGCGAAAAGCAGCAGCACCAGAATGGACTTATCCATGCTCTTCAGGAGGCTAAGGCCGCCCCCTATTTGACTCCTCACCTTCAAGAGCAGGTGCAAGCCTCCCTTCGGGAGTGTGATCCATTCCGCCGGGAATTGCTTCTCAAATCACTGGAACGTGAAATGAACAAACTAATCGAGGAACGGCGACTTGTTCTACTGGAATCCCATGCTCCAGGCTGGGGAACAGCATTATGGAAACTATTGCGCCCAGCAGCCGGTCCGCTGGCGCTGGCGGGAATCGTCTGGTTGATCTCAAGATTAGTTGTGGAACTGATAACCTACAGTCATGTCGATGTTAGTCTGCCCGACACCGCACAATCTGCCTCATGGCTTATAGGGTATGCATGGATAAGGTTCGTTTCTGGCTTGATCGCCCTGCTGTATGTTTATCGTCTGATGACCCTGCGTAGACAAAATGATTTGGATGTGACGGCATCCCATTTCCCAACAAGCCTGTTGTGCATGGTCATCGCCGTTGTCGCCCTGTTTCAGTGGCTCGGGCCAGAAGCATCTCCCTACATACTGACTGTACAGCTTGTGCTGTTCTTGATTGGCTTCCGACTTACCCGAGGCCGCTCACGAAGTGATCGTCCTTATGTGGGGCATCCCGGCTTGATGAAGGCCGATGCTTCGCGGCACCAGGAATTACATGCAACTGACAAAGATACAACCGCTGAATCTTCTTTGGCTGATGAACATATGCGGTCCTAAACACCCGTTGCGCCTGAAATAGTTCCCGTATACATCCCGCAAATCACATACCATCACAGGACATCCCAGCACACAAAGAAAGAGTTCATGGGGTGTCCTGTTTTTTGAACAATTTTTGGTTTTTTGCCGGGTTAGGCTTGTGCCAGCGATCAAGGAAAGGGTATATTGTTTATATAAATGTAAATCATATCGTTTTATATGTATGAATATTGAAAAAAATCCATATATGTTAAACTACCATCAATTTATGATGTGCGTTAGAATTGGAGGAATTATGCAACTGGACATTTCTGAAAAATCACTTCCCGTTTATGAAGCGCTGGCCAGTGAGGTTCGGCTGAATATGATTGTTCTGCTTGCGGAGAAACCGATGAATATACGTGAGCTGGCGGAAGCGCTGGGCCTCAGTAGTGCGATTATGACAATGCATGTTAAGAAGTTGGAAAGAGCATCCATTATTTCGACTAAAATGCTGCCCGGACGAGGCGGGGTTCAGAAGGTATGCTCATTGGCTACGGACAAAATTGAAATCGCCATGCCACGCTATCAGCAGGATGTACGGCAATTTCATCAGACGGAGATTTCTGTCGGACACTTTACAGATTTTGAGATTCAGTCCACCTGCGGCCTAGCCACCGTCGAAAAGATTATCGGAGAATTCGATGAGCCTCGTTCGTTCTTGGACCCTGAGCGCTTCAATTCCAAAATTCTGTGGTTTAGCCAAGGGTATATGGATTATAAAGTGCCGAATTTCCTATTGTCCAGTCAAAAAGCTGAGGAACTGGAAATTTCGATGGAATTATCATCAGAGGCCCCTTTTACCAATGATAATTGGCCTTCAGACATCACGTTTTTCCTAAATGATGTGAATTTGGGCACTTGGACCAGCCCAGGGGATTTTGGGGATAATCGTGGTAAATATACACCTTCATGGTGGCCTGACTTTATCAATCAGTATGGCCTGCTTAAGAGACTTCGCGTTACGTCCGAAGGCACCTTTATGGATGGCAAGCAGATATCCGATGTGACTCTAAGCGACGTGCTGATTGACCAGAAGCAATGGAAATTCCGTATCGCCATTTTGGATGATGCCCAGCATATTGGAGGGGTAACCCTGTTCGGTACCGGATTCGGTAACTATAACCAGGATATCCTGTTCCGTTTGTACTACAAACCTGCGGAAAATCATACCAAAACAACAACGGTAGAAGCTGGCGAGAGCAGCAAGTAATCATTAGACCCCTTCAAAATCCGAACACGGCGTTTTGCCCATGACTTTCTTGGGAGACAAAGCGCCGTGTTTTACTTTCTTTCTTATCCTCTTTTACCGGCCCCTTTTTTGCCATGCGCTGCGTAATTAGCGTACAGATTCAATACATACTGGTGTAGGAACCTCCAATACATATCCCGTTCGGGTCAGCCGTCCATCATTCCCATGGATAGCAAAGGATACGATGTTGTTTCCCTCCTGATTCGCCACTAGCAAATAACCAGACAAGATGGTGAAGTTACGCGGCGTACTGCCGAAACTCTCGGCCCATTCAATCGTCTTCAGCTTGCCGCTGTCTGGATCGACATGGTAGAGTACGATGCTGTCATGTCCTCGATTGGATACATACAGAAAACGTCCACAGGGAGTAATCCGAATATCCGCTGCTGTATTTTCTACATCGATAATGCCTTCTGGCAGTGTGGACAGACTTTGCAGCAAGGTAAGCTTACCATTACGTTCGTTATAACCAAACACAGCGACGGTATTATTCAATTCATTGGCGACAAAGGCATATCGACCGGAGGGATGAAAAACCAGATGACGTGGGCCGGAACCAGGTGGCAAATCTGTCTCACGGTGGGTTACCAATTTCCCATCCTCTGTCAAACGATATACTATAATCTGATCCAGCCCCAGATCACATACCATAGCATACTGTCCTGAAGGATCAGGAATAATCGAGTGTGGATGTGGCGCATCCTGACGGTCCTGGCGAATCCCTGACCCCGTATGCTGAACCTGCCCCGACATGTCTCCCAACCCTCCAGCTTCTGTCGCAGGGAATACAACGGCATTGCCCCCAGAATAGTTAGAAGCCAGCACATATCGTCCATCTGTTGTTACGGATACATAGCAAGTATGTGCTCCCTCCGTTCCTTTTCGATCCAAAGGATGCAATTCCCCCGTCTGGTTGTTCACCTGATATGTGTACAGTTCGCTTTGTTCTGTCTCACTGGCAGCATACAACTTTGTCTCATTCGGATGCAGTGCCAGAAAAGAAGGTCTCTCGATTCCTTCCATACCTCCAACCATACGCAAATCACCATTGTCCGTATGCAAAGCGCCTATATAAATTCCTCTTTCCTCACGAGACGCATAAGTTCCTACATAAAATAACTGCTCATTCCGCTCTTCCATCCGATCTCAGCTCCTTTTAGCGTATTACTCACAAGTTATCCGACTTTTAAGTTCTACTTTTTGACTGGTTATAAACTTATCATGCATTATTACCCAAGATTCTGCCGTTTCATTAACATGTGGCTATGTATGCAAAAAAATAGCCTCTTCCGCTGCAATCTGTGGTTCATAAGAACGTCACAGTTCACATCAAAAGAGACTATGTTTACAGATAACATTAAACCGCTGTGGATTGCGTATCTCTACTTTTCCATTTTACAGCCAGCCCCAAACTAAGCATGAGAATGACCGCCCCAAAAATGTACGGCAAATTGATATGCACCTCAAACAATGTACCGGCAAGCGCAGGGCCCAGAATATTACCAATACTCATATAAGCATTGTTCATCCCCGCTGCAACTCCCTGCTCATCCCCTGCCATTTTGGATAAAGCCGTATTAATGGCTGGCCGCAACAACGATGTAGCGGTAAAGAAGATAAGCGATACTCCGAGTACATAATAAAAGTTCCCTGAGAGCAACATAAGCACAAGGGAAATCGCAGAAAACAGAAAAGAACCGATAATCACACCTTTTTCACCAAAACGGTTCAACATCGGACTAATGACCACGGCTTGAATTATAGTTCCGACTAACGCACCTACCGTAATAATGATAGCAATATCACGTTCATTGTAATGAAACTTGCCTGTTACAAAGAACGGAAACATCGTTTCAAAATGCGTCAGGCCAAAGGTTAACGTGAATATCATAATCAGCAGCATAAAGTACGGCTTGCGGAAAGACAGCGCAAACTGTTTAATCACATTGTCCCGTTTCACCTTAACATTTCGAAACTTCAACTGCTTCTCCAACGACAGAGTTTCGGGCAGTAAAATCAATGAAATCAGTGCCGCTAAACCGGATACCGCCGCCGAAACGTACAAGGGTGTACGAAGCGAGATATCTGCCAGCAAACCGCCTACACCAGGACCGATCACAAAACCAAGCGACATAGCAGCCCCCAACAGCCCCATTCCTCTGCCTCGGTTATGGACGGTTGTGATGTCGGCAATATAAGCCATCATTGGAGGGATCATAAATGCCGCTCCTGCACCCCCGAGCAAACGGGAAATATACAGCATCGTCAACGAGTGTCCAATCGCAAACAATACAGAAGACACCGTCATGATGACCAAACCGATAATAATCATTTTTTTACGTCCGTATTTATCGGACCATTCCCCAGCTAACGGCGAAAATATAAACTGGGTCAAGCCAAACACGGCAACCAGATAGCCTCCCGTTTCACCACTGCCTCCCAAGGAACCCATGAACTTGGGGAGGATCGGAATAATGAGTCCAATCCCCAGCATGGCAATAAACATATTAATCATCAAAATGACGAGCGGCCCCATTTTCAACTGTTGTGAATCCGACATGTTGCGTTTTGTCCTCCTCAGGTTCTTTATTTCGTATACGAATTTCTTATTTTACAACCATTTCCGCAAAACTCTTCATTATATTAATAGAGCGGGAGGCAAATAACAATCATAAAATACTTCCGATAACCCTGAATGTTACCTTTGACAAGGTAGCAAAAAGGAACAACCACTAAATCATGAGATTGTCCCTCTTATAACGATTCACCCTCCTTTATTTTTGTACGATAGCGATCGCAATATCATAATCAAATTCCTGAATTTCTGAGGATGGAATATCAAAAGGGTTTACCGGCTTCAGCCGATTCGACTCGATCCAATATACCCCCTCTGTCGTATTACGCTCATAGCCATTACGATCCAACCAAGCAAATAGGTCATCATAAATCGTATTCAATCGTTCCCGATCTCCCTGAAAACGGGTCACTGCATACGCTCCTTCGGGTACCTCGATGCGTTCAAGACTATCCGGTACTTCTGTCCACGAAGACACTTTAACGCCCACCTTGACCGCCGTACTACCGCTCTCCTCAACAACTGTCCATTGGGGAGTTAACACATAGCCCATATCAGCGTCCAGACGACCTGAGTAGTTCTCTGGAATGGTCTGTTGCACTTGTTGCCACTGTCTGCGTACCTCATCACCCAATTCTGCAAAAGGGGCTTGCGCAGTCAGCGCTGCTACCTTGAAAGCCGATATCCGCTGAATAACTACATCGAGATTTGAACTCATACGGTTTCCTCCTCATCAAGTGGATACCACCAAACTTCCTGTATCCTTATGGTGAATCTTCGAACAGCTCCTGCAACAACTTTTCCTTGTTATTCAGAAATTGTTTGGTGATGATGTAATGATCGGTTTCCTCCAGCGTCCGTGTGTCGATCCCTTCATGTGTCAGATGATACAGAACCGAATCTGGATAAGACATCAGGATGGGGGAATGTGTAGAAATGATAAACTGCGATCCCTGCTGCACAAGCTCATGAATCCGTGCAAGCATGGCCATCTGGCGTAAGGGCGAGAGTGCTGCCTCTGGCTCATCCAAAATATACAATCCTTGTCCTCCAAACCGATGCACAAATGCAGCAAAAAAAGACTCGCCATGCGACTGCTCATGCAGCGACTTCCCCCCATACGAATCTCGAATGGGTCGCCCTCCTCCTTCGCGGTCCAGCTCGTCTATATGAGTCGCTACATTATAGTAGCTCTCCGCCCGGAAAAAGAAGCCATCCCTTGGCTTTTCGATCCCTCTCACCAACCGGATATGCTCATACAGCGAGGAATGCGTGGCTTGTGTGGAAAAGTTGAAATTTTTAGTACCCCCCTCTGGATTAAATCCCCATGCGACCGCGATTGCCTCCATAAGCGTCGATTTACCTACACCGTTTTCTCCAACAATATAGGTAACGGAAGGATGGAATTTGAGTTCATTCCACTGTTGAAGAGCCTTTAAATTAAAAGGGTATTGGCTCTTGTCAGCATCTGGAGGCCACAATAGTTCCAAACGACGTATAAAAAGATTGCGATCCCATATACTCATGTCCAGTCAGCCTCCATTGCCAAGCAATTTACTAGGTATTCCATCATTATATTGGAATTATTTACAGCAATCAATCTGAACTCCCATTTCGTAACCCTTCTGTTGTTATTCAAGCTATTATTACAGGTATAATATAACGAAGCCTTTTATTTGGGCAGGAAGTTTTCGCGCATTATCAGTCTCAATCTTATCCTTTTTCAAGCAGGTGAATCTATGAAGTCAAATCACAAACCGATCCAATCCTTTAAAATCGTACAGTACATCATGACCATCTACAGGCAGCGATTAACGCGTATTTTGCTACCGCTGGCTGTACTGGCTTTTATTATATGGGAGGCTGGACGAGAGCTAAAAGACTTTAATCTGGCACGGATGCTTCATGAGCTGCGGCGAATGGATGCCGCATTTCTCATCGAAATTGGCTTATTCTCCCTAGCAGCCGTGGCAGCTATGAGTGCTTACGATTATGTAATCAGGCATCATTTTAAGCTTCAAGTCAAGCCTGGAACGACATTCCGGTACGCCTGGATCTCCAATACCTTCAATAATGTCTTCGGCTTTGCAGGCTTTACAGGAGCTGGACTACGTACTGTGCTGTATAAAAAGAGCGGTGTGCCATTGGGTGTTATCACCTCGGCGGTCGTATTTCTTTCGCCTGTCGTTATTACCGGACTATCTTTGCTGGCTTGGGGCGCTATTGTCCATCTATATCCCATGCAGCCTGTGCTGAATGCTCATCCATGGCTGCATTGGGCGCTGTGGGGAATGGCACTGTACCTGCCTCTATTTCTGATCATGCAGCGCTCCAAAAGGTATGCCACCTGGTTCAACAAGGGAGAAGGACAGCTCTCCTGGTTCACCATCTCTGCTTCCATTGGCGCCTCTTTGCTGGAATGGCTACTGGCTGGTCTTACCTTTGCATGGATTGGCTCGCACTTGCTCCATGAGCTGCCGCTCCATGCTGTGTTCGGTATCTATGTGATAGCCGCAATTGCAGGGTTAATCAGTCTTGCACCCGGAGGCGTCGGCGCATTCGATATTATTGCCTTGCTTGGGCTGCAAATGGCAGGAGCCAACTCGGACCGGGCGCTGGCTGTGCTGCTGGTCTTTCGCGTCTTTTATTTCATTATTCCGTGGCTCATCGGCCTGGTATTAGCCGCGCTGGAAATGATCCCGCGTAACGAGCGCCTGAGCCAGCTCGCTGAGACAGGCTGGGATTACTCCCTGAATGCCTGGCAGAAGGTATGGGGCTGGCCTGGTCAATTTCGGTTTTTAGCCGATCTGGGGGTGTGGGCGCTTGGGAAGCTGGTACTCATCTCCGGCGTAGTGCTTCTGTTGTCGGCCGCTACGCCTGGTCTACTGTATCGGCTCCGTTTTGCTGAACATTTGCTCACTCTGCCCGTTATGCGCTTATCGCATGAAATCTCGGTCATCATCGGAATTATGCTTGTCGTTTTGTCCCACGGAATTTCTCTGCGTATTCGCAGAGCATTGCGGCTAACATTGATACTGCTGCTGACAGGAGCCATTTTCACCTTCACGAAAGGTCTGGATTTTGAAGAAGCCTTATTCCTGCTATTCGTAGCGTTAATGCTGTGGATTTCACGTTCACGGTTTTATCGGGTCAGCGCGCCGCTGAATCGGCACAATATTTTAATATGGGGCGGATTATCTCTACTCGTAACCGGCGCTTATTTTATGATCGGGGCAGGCTCCAACACTCCATTTATGCGTCATATACATGCCAAGGTCCACCTGGACTTTTTTATGAACCGCAGCGATTACGGAGTTACAGCCGTATTTAGTTTGATTTTGGCATGGGTGTTCCTGACAGTGTATTTCTTTCTTCGTCCTCAGCGTAGCATCAGCAATCTCCCCGACGCACAGGAACTGGTTAAGCTAAAAGAATTTTTGGAACGACAGGGTGGTAATCTCGTTTCTCATATGCTTTTTCTAGGCGATAAATATCTGTATTGGACCAAGGACGAACAGGTGGTTCTCCCCTATGCTCGCAGCCGGGACAAACTGATTGTATTAGGTGACCCCCTCGGTCCGAAAGAACGTGTGAGTGAAGCCATTCAGGAATTCCAACGGTTCGCGGATCGATATGCGTTAACGGCTGTATTTTATCAGGCATCACCGGAATATTTGTCCATCTATCACGAGAACGGCTATCGTTTTTTTAAATTGGGCGAGGAAGCGCTCGTGCCGCTGGAGTCCTTTACACTAACGGGCAAAAGCAATCAGGCGCTGCGAAGCGCCAAAAATCGCTTTGACCGCGAAGGCTATTCATTCGAAATGATCCAGCCTCCTCTAGAAGCGTCATTAATTGAGGAGTTACGTCATATTTCGAATATTTGGCTGGATGGACGCAAGGAGAAAGGATATTCTCTCGGCTGGTTCAAAGAATCTTACCTTCAGTTGGCTCCAATTGCATTGCTGAAGGACTCTGAAGGGAAGGTCATTGCTTTTGCCACGATGGCCCCTGCTTATGATCATGGACAGACAGTCTCTATCGATCTGATGCGTCACCTGCCCGACACACCCAATGGAACGATGGATTACTTATTTACACGGGTCATTGAGTGGGCCAAGGAGAGTGGATATACGACATTTAACCTGGGCATGGCACCGCTGTCTCAGGTAGGACAAAGCGAAAAGGCATTGCGTGAGGAAAAGCTGGCTCGACTTGTTTTTCAATACGGAGGACATTTTTACGGCTTCCAGGGGCTTCGACGCTTCAAGGATAAGTTCAAGCCGCAGTGGGAGCCGCGCTATCTGGCCTATCCAGCTTCTGTTTTTCTACCGATCCTGACGCTGGAGCTGGTGTATCTCGTGTCCAAACGCTCAGACTAAGCGAGGTACGAAATAAAAGGATTCTGACAGTTCAAAACGACGTAAAAAAGGGTGTTCCTCACCACAATGGTTGCAGGAACACCCTTTTATATTCACTATTCTTCTTAGAAGCTGCCTTTTACAACAACGTCAGACAGTGGGAAACGTCCTGATGGACGTGCTGGTACTTGTGCTTTACCTACACTAATAAGCATGGTTGGCAGGTAACGTGCCGGAATATTGAATTGCTCGATCAATTGTGCTGGAATAAATCCGCCCATTGCACAAGTATCGTAGCCCAAAGATTTAGCAGCCAGCATAATGTTTTGTGCTGCAAGAGCAGAGTTCAGGATCGCTGCATCGCGAGCTACCTGCGGGTTTTGGTACGCGCCATTGATTTGTCCTACCAATGCGTCACGGATTTCCGCTGGCAATGCGCCTGCTTCTACCGCTTGATCATAAATGACAGCATTACGGTTTGCTTCCAGATCACCCAGTACGGCAATCGTAACAGAGCTCTCTGCTACTTGACCTTGGTTGTAGGCGATAGGCAACAATTTTTGTTTGTCCGCTTCGCTTTCGATAACAAGGAATTTCCAATGTTGAAGGTTCCATGCGGAAGGAGCTTCTACCGCGGCAGTCAAGATTGCTTCCAGATCTTCCTCTGGCATTTTAAAATCCTTTACATAGCTTTTTACCGCGTGTCTTTCACTAATAACAGATAAGGTTTCATTTTTCCGGCTGCTCGACATTCTGGGCACACTCCTAATTTAATATATATCTTGAATCTTCATTAACTTCCCAAACTACTGCAATTATAAAAATGATAGTGAATGATGTCAATATGTTTAAGTATGACCCTGCACTCAAAATACAGTACAATACGGATAAAGACCTACATATCGGCAATGCCTGTCGATGGGACAAGACACGATGAGTTCATACTGTTCTCATTTGAATTAAAAAAGGAGCGTTACTATGATCGGATCGTTTAAAAAAACGGATATTGCTTTATTTGCCGCCTGGGTTGTAGCTTGTGTGGCCACATTGGGCAGTCTGTATCTCAGCGAAATCTTGGGGTATGAACCTTGTAAGCTGTGCTGGTTTCAGCGTATTCTGATGTATCCCCTGACCCTTCTACTCGGAATCGCATATTTTCGAGGTGATACAAAAATACGTATTTACGTTATGCCATTAGCTATCATTGGAGGTGCCATTTCGGCCTATCATTTTATCATTCAGCGTATCCATGCAGCCGCCAAAGCAGCCACGCAAACTTCAACGGCCTGCGGCAGAGTGTCCTGTGAACAGGATTATCTGAACTGGTTGGATTTTATTACTATTCCCTTTCTCGCACTCATTGCTTTTATCCTTATTATTGCAGCGATGGGTTATGTCATGCGCCAAGAGAAAAAATCTGCTGCTGGAGAGGTACAAGCACAAGAACTCGCATAAGATGAAAGAGACCCAATTATAGGGCCGGTTACCGCCAAGAGGCGTATAATCCGCTTGCCGGAGGAAAGACTGTAACTAAATATATCCATTGCATATGTGCTATAATGTAAAAGGTTTGCAGTCTGTCCAATAACGCTTACATTCCTTATAGAGGGGGCCAGTCCATGTTTCATATCAGCACCCCATTGCTGCAATATGGCGCAACTTTCGGTATGATCTTAATCGCTATATCGGCTATTTTCATCCGTATGAAGACAGGTCATCGCCCAATTAATGCCAAAAAAATTATCATTCCTCCGCTCGGCATGAGCACCGGTTTTATGATGTTTGTGGTACCGGAAGTACGGGTTCCCTGGCTTTGGGCGCTGGGCGCTTTTCTGGTCGGCTGGTTTATTTTTTCCTACCCGTTGATCCGCAGCACTAAATTTGAGTTGCAAGAAGGGCTGGTTTTCGTGCAACGCTCGCGCACCTTCTTTTTTATCCTGATCAGCCTGCTGATCGTCCGATTGCTGCTGCATGAATTTATTCAGCATTACATTACCATTCCGCAAACAGCGGGGCTATTTTTCATCCTAGCCTTCGGGACCTTGTTACACTGGCGGCTTCGTATGTATTTTCAATATCGTCAGTTCGTTCCAGACGAGACGGAAGTACGTATCTGACCAACGGATATTTAACGTGCATACTCGCATGTTGAAGTATAGACCAAAAAGACACGTTCTCCGCATAGGAACCGTGTCTTTTTGGTCCTTTTGGTCTTTTTTTAGTCTATCGGGGCTGCCGATTCTCTCATTATACATTTGATTGTTTTCTCCTTAATGATTAATATAATGGACGATGTTATGAACCCGCCGTATTAAATAAAGAGATGAGGTTTACGATGAATAAAGCAAAGGTTCTTATTATTGAAGATGATGCTCCGATTGCCAACTTACTTTCGTACGGGCCACCACATGCATTACCACCTTCTTTGGAATTGGACGCAAATTTTAAAAAATGGGTGGATACGCATGATACGTAAAATCAGCATTAAATTTCTGATCGGTTTTTTTCTGATTTTTTCGCTTTCTTTTGTCGTGCTTAATCAGACAGTCAAGGAATTTATCCGGACAAGCAATCAGAATCTGGTTACTTCCGAGCTGATCGGACTGAAAAATAACAGCAATGTGTATGTGCGCCAGGCTTTCCTAATTAATCATTTCAGCAGCAATGAACTATATTTTGGGGAGATTGCCAAGGAGATAGCCACTAATCTGAACCATACCACGGACAGCAGTATTGGCGTGTATACGGTGGAAGGCAAATTGCTTTATGCCCCAGACAGCTCCATATTTCAGCAGCCAATGCAAAGCGATCTGCAGCAGGCGATTGATGGCAATGCAGCGTACAGTATTACTTATGATCGTCATAAGACAACTGTCCTTTTCTCCTATCCGGTTGTTATAGATGGTTCAAAGGTGGGCATCCTGCGTTTTTACAAAGATTTCAGCTCACTCTATGAACAAACTGGACAGATTCGGCAGATTACCCTCTATATTGCCCTGGCGATTTTTGCGGCAGCCTTTCTGTTTTCCTATATTCTTTCCAGGCATATTACCATCCCGCTGACCAGACTGACACAAGCATCCACCGAAGTGAAAAACGGGAACCTGGATATCCGTCTTCATTTTAAACGCAGGGATGAAATTGGCCGACTGGCTGAGAATTTTAACGACATGATTAATCAAATTAGTAGACAAATCCATATTATTGAGAAGGACCGCGACCATTTGAAACAGCTTCACCAGCAGGAAAAGCGCTTCTTTGACAATATTACCCATGAACTAAAAACGCCGTTAACCTCCATTCTGGGATATGCAGAGCTGATCAGGTTGAACGGTGAGAAAGACCGTGCTTTTTTTGACAAAGGAATGAATCATATTATCGAGGAGAGCAGGCGCCTGCATACGATGGTGCTAAAACTGCTGGAAGTTTCACGCAAAAATATCATGCTCCATGAGCTTGATCGGGTGGATATCGGGCTGATCCTGCAGGATGTGTGTGAATCGATGATGATCCGGGCACAGCGCTATAAAAAGACCATTGAATATGAAATTAATGAGGAATTAATCATGCTGGCAGATAGGGATAGAATCAGACAGTTGTTCATCAATTTAATAGATAATGCGATTAAATACAGTTTGCCGTTTTCGACAGTATCAGTAAAAGCAGTGCGAGCAGAAGATAAGATCCGCTTGATCTTCAACAATCCAAGCGATCCGATTGAGGCAGAACATCTGTCACGCCTGGTACAGCCATTTTATCTGGCTCATTCAGATAGTGCAGAAGAAGGTAGTGTAGGATTGGGGCTCAGCATTGTGAAATCTATCGTTGAAGAATTTTCGGGTTCCATCTTGATTACCAACGAGCATAATGAAACCATCGTTACGGTGGAATTTAAAGCTCTGGAAACCTCGGAGAACGGAGAATGAATAATGGGCAATAAATATGTTGTTAGGGTGCTGGTCGTATCTCTCGTAGTATTACTGCTGTCAGCATGCGGTTCAGAACCAAAAACAGAGACCGTTGTCATCGCCGACAGCAATGAAGTTTCCAGTACCGATCAAAGCTCTCGTCCGTTTCAGGTCCAAAAAATATATCGGCTTCCGGATCGTTTTGCAAATCGGGGCCAGCTGCTGGGCTGGTCGTCTGGAGATGCCATCATCGCATCGTTCGGGGCCATGACCATACTGAAGCGAGGCACGCTGGAACGTTTAACTTATCCGTATGAGCAAAGCAAGGTCATATCCGAAATCGACAAGGTAACTTCCAATACGATACTTTCCCCCGATGGGAAATATATTTGCGAAGTTTCCCCTTCTTCCTCGGAGACAACCTTAAAGCTTATTTCCTTGCAGGATGGCAAGGAAAAGGAAATAGACAGGATCAGCACCAGGAACGAATCTTATGTACAATATGTTTCCTGGTCGTCCAACAGTTCGTATATCAGCTACCTGGTAGAAAACCTGGTTGATCATGGAGCTGATAGCCTATACATCTACGATGTTGGGTCTCAAACTTCCAGCAAATATCAGTTAAAAGGGATCCTAAAGGAAGACACACTTTTGAGTGTTAACCTTGCAAATGATGGCCGCAGCGTACTGCTACAGTTATTTGGTGCAAAACAAGGTCAGAAAAAGGTGCTAACCCTAGGGAAGATTTCGGGAAAGAATATTGAATTTCAATACGAGCGTCAGATTGGTGGAGATTCAGTAGCCTGGATGAATAACGACCAGTTTGTGTTTCTCGGAACGGATAATTCATTGTACGAATATGATCAGCGAAACGGCGAGCTCTCTGTCATTTTGGAAAAAGTGCTTGATTTTGAATTTTCGCCTGACAGGAAAAATATCGCATACACCGTGTATGATCAAAATGTCACTTACGTAGCCAAGGTGCAGGGAAGAAATATACTGTATAAGGAACCGGTGTATCGCGGAATTGTACCGACACATATATACTGGAATCTGAACAATAAAAGTGTACTGCTTCAAGGACAAAAACAGTTGGATTCCTCGCAGACTGCACCAACAGATTCTTCTAGCAAGGAGTCATTGATCATTGAATTGAAATAGCGATTAGGATCACTATATTTGTAGATGTAAAAACCTTATTTCGGTTGTTGAGCCGGGATAAGGTTTTTCTTTTTGCAACCGTTGTGACAATTTGTTTACATGTTGATCAAACTTTTGCGACATCTTTTTTCTATAGTAAATGAAGCAAGATCATTAGCCTATAAGGACAAGGAATGGACCATAGTGAATGAAAATCCTAATCTGCACCTGAATCAACCCATAAAACGTTATATGACCGGTCTGGACGGGCTAAGGGCCATCTCCGTGCTTGCTGTTATTGCTTATCATCTTCATTTGAGATGGGCAGAGGGTGGGCTGCTGGGGGTGGAGATTTTCTTCGTCCTGTCAGGCTATCTGATTACGGATCAGATCCTTTATGAATGGAGGACACGCAACGGTTTTTCCATTGTGCGGTTCTGGATCAGACGAATGCGCAGACTACTGCCGGCAATGCTCTTTATGCTGACTGCAGTGGCATTGTGGCTTTTAATTACCGATTTTTCCAGACTGCAAGCATTAGAAGGCCATTTTGTATCCTCGCTTTTTTACGTAAACAACTGGTATCTCATTTTTCATCATGTTTCATATTTTGAGAGCTTTGGCCCGCCTTCTCCAATTGGGCACCTCTGGTCACTTTCCATTGAGGAACAGTTTTACGTCATCTGGCCGCTTGTTCTACTGATCGGTCTGTGCCTTGCGCCGCGACGAGGCAGACTGATGTTATACATTCTGAGTTGCGCCGTCGTATCCGCCATAGCCATGGCCGTTATATACGAACCCGGAACCGATCCGAGCAGGGTATATTACGGGACGGATACGCGGGCGTTTGCCATTTTGATCGGAGCAGCTCTGGCGGTAGTCTGGCCTAGTTGGAGACTGAGCGACAATGTATCTTCTTCGTCCCGGACCATGCTGGATATGACTGGTGTGCTGGGCATGGTAATGCTGTTTATCCTGATCGCTCAGACCAACGAGTATGATGATTCGCTATATCGCGGCGGTTTTCTTTATTTATCACTCATTACGGCGGTTGTTATTGCTGTACTGGTTCATCCAGCCAACCGACTGGAACGATGGCTCGGCTGCCGGCCTCTAAGCTGGATCGGTAAGCGATCTTACAGTCTGTATATATGGCATTATCCGATCATTATTTTATCAAGCCCACTGGTAAATACCGAAGATGCCAGCTATATACGCATGGCTCTGCAGGTAACGGCCAGCTTCATAATGGCGGGTCTTTCCTACAGATATATCGAAGAGCCTATCCGCCGTGGGAACTTTTGGGCCGGTTTAAAAACACTCCGCAGGTCAGGCGCTGGCAGCCAACTAGGCCTGGTCGTCATTGTTATCGCCATCATTCTGGTCCTGACATCATGGAAGTCGGATTCACCAGCTCCAGATTCTGTGCCTGATGCGCCAGCAGCTGTAAACCGAGATCCCGTCCGGACAGAAAAGCTGCAATGCGGCTGTTCCGATGAAAATCCTTCTGCTGAAAATACAGATCATTCCGCAGAAGGAGAAGGGGTCACAGCGATTGGAGATTCCGTTATTCTGGATGCCGCCCCATTTCTGGAAAAACAGCTCCCCGGTATCATCATTGATGGCAAGGTGGGACGGCAAATGTCGCAGGCCAAAAGTGTGCTTGATGACCTGCGGGCACAGGAGAAACTTGGCCATAAAATTATTATTGAACTCGGCACCAACGGCGTTTTTAATCAGAGTCAACTGAAGTCCTTGCTGGCTTCACTGCAGGACTCCCGGCAAATTTATCTGATAACAACCAGAGTGCCCAGAGGATGGCAGAATACCGTCAATGACAATCTGCGTGAAATTGCTAGTGAATTTCAAAATGTCCGGCTTATCGACTGGTATTCAGCCAGCGAAAACCGGGACGATCTATTTTATGGCGATGGCGTTCATCTGAAACCAGAAGGCGCTCAGTATTATGCTTCGTTATTGATTGATGCGATCAAACAAGATAAAACCTACTAGCATGTTAAAGGAAAGGATGAACTAGGAATGAACAAAAAAAACGGATGGATGGTAAGCGGATTATGGGGATTTATGATTATCCTTATCTTATTAGGAGCCATAGGTCTCCATATGCACGCAAAGCAAAATTCAGATGATAACGAATCCCGCAGCAAGGACTCTTCTCTATACAATCTTGATGCGATGCAGCCTGCTGCACAAAAGCGTACGGCTTCCAGTACCAGCGGAGAACAAGCTCAACCATCCGCTTCCTCAAACGGCGAGGGCGTTACGATGATTGGAGATTCGGTTACGGTCGGAATTGAGCCTTATTTAAAAGAGCAGCTTCCGAAGATGACGGTTGATGGCAAGGTTGGCCGGCAGATGTCTCAAGCGGTAAAAGTCATTAATGAATTGGCCGCCCAAGGCAAACTGGGAGACCAGGTCATTATCGAACTCGGCACCAACGGTCCGTTTAGTAAAAATCAATTGCACGATGTACTGCAATCCCTTTCCGGAGCCAAACAGGTAATCTTGGTCACCACCCGGGTTCCGAAAGGATGGCAAAACACGGTGAATGACACGATTGCACAGGTCGCCGATGAATTTAGCAACGTCAGCGTAGTGGACTGGCATTCGGCCAGTGCAGGCAAAGATGAATACTTTTATAAAGATGGTGTCCATTTAAAACCAGATGGTAGCCGATATTACACTTCACTCCTCGTAGCAGCCTTGCAAAAATCTTAATACAGAAAGGGACATGCGCGTCTATACATCTAGAAAGGAAGAATGACATGACACAGAGGAAAAAGAGGATATTGATTGTAACGTTGTTACTTGGACTCGCTGCTGTAAGCTTTATCTTTTATTATTTCTTTTCCATTTACAAAGGGTTAGAAGGACTTAGTAAAACCCCGGAAAACTCGCCATTTGTTAAAGTGAGCACTGATAAAGTCGAAGCACTAAAAGCCCCGGCATGGGAGGGAACCGAACCTGTCAATATATTGCTGATGGGCGTGGACAGCCGCGAGAATAACAAGGGGAGTGTACCCCGATCCGATAGCATGATGGTCGTTTCGTTGAACCCTACCGATAAGCGTATTCATGTGTTTTCGATTCTTCGGGACACTTATACGGATATTCCCGGGTACGGCAAAAATCGAATTAATACCGCTGTTACGCATGGTCCAGATACGGCGATGAAAGCAGCCAGCGAATTGCTGGGAGTGCCAGTTCATTTTTATGTATACACGGATTTCCAGGGGTTTATTAAACTCGTGGATGCTGTAGGCGGACTCGATTTTTATGTCGAAAAGGATATGTACTATGAGAGCAAAGCTGATCAGCATAAATATGATATTAATTTAAGGCAGGGACAGCAGCATTTCGACGGCAAAACAGCGCTTCAATATGTCCGTTTTCGTCATGATGCCATGTCCGATTATTCCAGAACAGAAAGACAGCGGCAATTTATCACGGCATTAGCCGAGAAGGTAAAAACAACGACTTCCATCATGAAGCTCCCTTCTATTCTAGAGGAAATCAGTCCGTATATCGATACCAATTTGTCAGTCTCTGATATGTGGAATTTAGCTTCAGTAGGGTATCAAAGTACATTAAATGGAAATGAACAACTACCGCCAATGAAGCTATTAAAAGAAACTTATGTGGGCAAAGCGGCTGTTCTGGATGTAAAAAGTCGAACGGATTTGAAGCAATTTGTGCAAAGCATTATAAACTCCGACGCTTCTCATTCGATTACAGACAATTCTTCGGGACAGAAGCAGAAAACAGATTTTGAATAGGATTGGAAAATATATAAAATCATAATTTGCCGGAAAATAGTCTGTTAAATGCTCTTTGTGAATAAAGAAGAGTACAACATGGTCTTTCGGTTATAAATAGGGGGAAAAAGAATGGGTACAAAACCGATTGTAAGGTTCTGCTTGGCATTAACCATATCCGCCGCCATGCTTCTGGAGATCACTGCTCCGCACACGGCTATGGCTGATGCTGTACAACGTGCAAAAAGCACGTTGTTGAACGATAAGAGTCAACCAACAAAAACAATTTCAACGCAGGTTAAAAATACCCCGACACTGAAATTGGATAGCCATGTGGCATCCATGACGAAGAAAAGAACCATTAAAGCTAGATTTAAGCTTCCGAAGGGCACCGATATAAAGAAAATAGGCTGGACCTATGGTGGCAAGCCATTATCGGAATGGAAATCGTACAAGAATCGCGATTATAATGGCGCCCCCTTTATCACCGTTACTCAGATCAAAGCAGAAAATGGAGAAGTCACTGCCAATATCAATTTCGGTCTTACTTATGGTACGGAGAATCTTGCCGAACCGAGTCTGCAGCGTCCACTGTACGCCTCATTGATGGGAACCTATGAACTGGCTGCAGCAGTCAACGGCAAAACCGTTGCCCAGGCCCCCATTAAGTTGGTCCCATACGACAGCTTCCGTACCTATGATGAACTGAAGCCGGAGATTGATGCGATTACGGCACAGGCAGCTCAAAAAAACAACAGATACATTAAAACGATGTCAATCGGCAAATCCGTTGAAGGCCGCGATATTTATATGACTGTGCTTGCCAAAGATCAAGCAACGATTGACAAATATCAGAATGTAACTCACCCTGCCATGCTGAATGATCCTGCAAAGCTGGAGAACGATATTCAATCCGGTGCATTCGGAGATTATCAAGTGCCCATCTGGATCAACAATATTCATCCGAATGAAGCGCCAGGCTTTGATGCGATTATCAATTATTTCAAGACCATGGCCCTTGATAAAAATGTTGCGTACAAGACCACCTCGTCCAATGGAAAATCGAGTACGGTAACTCTGAATATGGATGATGCGCTTGAACATGTGTTTTTCCTGTTCCTGTATACGGAAAATCCAGATGGAAGGGTTCATACCGACCGTTATAATGCAGAATACTTTGACTTGAATCGGGATAATTCCTATCAAACCCAGCCTGAAACACGCAGCATCACAGAGCAAATCGCCAAATGGTCGCCGATTTCTTTCCTAGATCTGCATGGGTTTGATAAGAACTTTCTGATCGAGCCTACCACACCGCCTCACGATCCGAATATTGAATACGATCTGCTTATAGATAACATGGTAGAACAGGCCAAAGCGATGGGTGAAGCAGGTATAGCAAACACGAAGTATGATTACTACCATATTCCTTATGAAGAACATCGTAAAACGGTCGAAAATCCTAAATATGTTTCCAAGGGAACTGCTTCGGGATGGGATGATGCGTCCCCAGCCTATACAGCCGTCTACGCCATGCATCATGGTGCAATGGGACATACACTAGAAATACCTGAATTAAATGATGAGTCGACCAAAGCACTGTATTATAGTATAGCTGCAGCAACTGATTTTGTTATGCAAAAGAAAGAAAAGTTATTTTTGAATCAGTTAAAAGTATATGGACGTGGAATTAATAATATCGATGATCATTCCGTAGATCGGTATCTAGTCAATGCAAAAAATCAGTTCATCGGACGCCCTCGTCACGGTAATGAGAACTTTTTCCCAGAGTATTATGTGTTGCCGACCGATAAAGGTCTTCAGAAAAATCCGTTAGAAGCCTACCGGATGATTCAATATCTTATTCGCAATGGAGTAAAGGTTGAACGCTCGACAGAAGCTGTGAGCGTTGCTCGCAAGACCTACCCTGCCGGTTCATTTATCATAAATATGCACCAGGCCAAACACGGCATTGCAAACATGGTTTTATATGACGGTATTAACATCTCAGATTATGCTTCCGTAGCTGGCGAGATTGTACAGGATTTTCCAGTCATGCGAGGATTTGAACGTGATGTGGTTCGAGAAGCCGGAGTGTTTGCGGGCAAAACTTCTCTGGTGACTTCCGTATCGATCCCGGCAACATCATTGCCGAATGATGACTCTGCCTATGTTTTAATACGAAACACCAATAACGATGCCATCAAAACGGTTAATGAATTGCTTAAAGCCGGCAAAGTGGTTACGATGCTATCCAAAAGCGGAACAGGATTTGAAGCGGGTGACTTTGCAGTCGCCTATGATGATCTGCACCCGCTTGCCTCAAAATATTATCTTGATGTAACGGCATTCGGCAATAACAGACCCGTTGGCAAAGTTCTTAAAGCTTCCACGGTAGCCGCTCTCGGCGAATCGGCTTATGTGCTCAAAAATCTCGGTTTTAAAGTGACCGAAGATCAGCAGCATGCCGATGTACTGGTGAATACATTCGATTCCGATAAACATGTCGAGAAAGGAAAGCCATACATTGCTTATGGAAATACAGGGATGAGTAACGTGAAAAACTGGATTCCTCAATTTGCGTTTGCTGGACCAACATGGGAAAGATACGAAGGGGTGTTTCTGGCGAATGTCCAACAGGATCATATGATTACCGCCCCTTACGATAACGAAGAATACTTCTATACCGTTACAGGTTCTTACATTACAAAACTACCTAAAGCCGCAAAAGTCCTTGCAACCATTAGCAATAAAGAAAACTTCTTCAAAGCGGGCTGGTGGCCTGGTCACGATGCTGCAAGAGGAAAAATTCTGGCCTTCACCTATAAGGAGAACAAAAAGAATATTACCGTTTTCTCCAACGACCTAACTAATGGCGCTCATTCGCAGCAGCAATTCCGACTACTGGCTAATTCCATTTTTAATGCCGTACCCAGCAAATCCTAAGTGATTTTTTGCAAACAACCTTATTCCGGTGATCAGCCGTGAGTAAGGTTGTTTTGTGATAAGGGTTATTGTCCTCTGTGACATTTTGTTTACAACTTGATCAAATTTTAGCGACATCTGAAGGCTATATTTGGATTAAAGCGTGACATGAATCCTGTTACAACAGGGATTATGGAATGTATGAATTCAGTATTTTAGGGAGGAATGTAATTTGCTAAGCAGCATCAAACTGACAAGCAGATCTGTCAGAGAATATGAAGGGGATACAAACATCAAAGATCCGGTTGCTAATAACTTGGATAAAAAAGCAGTGGACACATTAGGGATTACCCCATCTCATGACGGTACAGAGACCGATAATCCCCCACAAAGCTCTGTGACAGAGCCACGGAGAAAGACACACAGCATCAAAGGGCGTCTCGTTGCGCTTGACGCTGCGCGTGGACTGGCCGTGCTGGGAATGTATTTGCAGCATTTCGGATCAAATCCAAGCGTTTCTGCGCTTGTTTCCGGGACGACCACCTTATTATTTGTGTTGTGCGGTGGTATCTCCTATTCTATTATGGGACAACGTATGATGGATCGGGGAGCAGAGGTGGCCGCTTTTCGTGCACGAATGCTGGCCCGTGCAGTGTTTGTTGATATTATTGGTTATTTGCTAATTATGCTGAACACTTCATATGGCATCATTTTGCCTGCCTATGCAGCTATGTTTGTGTTGGCCCTCATGTTATTTCGCCGTTCGACCCGCACCATTGTTACAACAGCAGCAGTTTTGCTCGTAACGGCCCCACCGCTAATGATTCTTGGCTTAAGCATTTTCTCAAAAGCTTATCTTCTTGGTGATATCGCGGGAGGTCCGATGTCTGCTCTCGCCTTAACTCCTGCGTTTGTTGCTGGTATGGCCATTGGCCGCGTTGACCTCACCAGATTACGTACAGCCCTCTCACTCGCAGGCGGCGGTATCGTTATGCTTGTTATTGGCAAAGTGCTGATCGCTTTTGTAATTCCGAATTGGAATATTCACTTTGAACAATGGCTGATAAGTGTGCAGGGAGTTTCTCCTGTACAGCCGGATGAATACGCAATTTGGCCGCTAAATACGGAAACACCGATGTGGCAGCTCCTTTTGGGAACGGCTCCGCACACCGCTTCGACATTCCAGACGATGATAGGATTAGGAATTTCACTCCTAGTATTGGGCGTTGCGTGCCTCGTATCGAAAAAGGCTTCCGCTGTATTAATGCCTTTCGCAGGAGTCGGACGTGTGGCTCTGACCATGTATGCCATTCAATTTGTAGTCGTTTGGATTCTTGATTTTACAAAAATCGGGCATAGTCTGGAGGGAGTTCCGTTCGGCGACGTAATGATCGCAGTGGCAACACTGCTGCTGGGATTGATGTTTGCTAAGCTTCCTGTTGGTCCGCTTGAAGGATTGATGCGCCGCTTTGACCGATTGTTCAGCCCTACCCAACCAGTCTCACAAACAGTAAAGTAGATCCCCTTCTTGATACTCAATATAACGGACTGATCAAAAAAGATCCCAGATAAAAAGTTCGCTATCTGTATATGAAGCCTACAGAACGTGTCTAGATTAACTAGGTCATAAGATGATCATTGAACAGAGCTATAGGGAAGAAACTAATTCCATCTATTTCCCCCGGATTATCCGGGGGACTTATCCCCCGCCGTTTTAGCAACACCCAGTATCGCATTGGGATTTCTTTGGCTGTTTACTGAATCCTGCTTGTCTCACTGATTTTTCTATGTTGCTATATAGTCTTTGTCTTCTCTTATCCATCTGATACGCTCCTATCGGGCACTCCTGACTGCTCCAGATGCTGAACAAAGATATCGAACAATGGACTCATTTTATGACGCCCTTATTTTTCACATAAGGCCAATGCAGCCATCTATACACGTATGTATTATGAAAATTCACATTCTTTACCGCCATTGGCCTACATAAAGGTGCCCACCGGAATTGCATTATTCCCAGCAGATATATGGTTATCGCCTAAAGAATGGGCAGTGCGCAACCTAAATGTAACTCGCTAGCCTTCAATAACTCGTGGCGGGCATTTTACTGTCGTGGAAGAGCCTGAGCTTTTAGCTCAGGACATTCGCGCCTTCTACAAACCTTTTAGAGCAAAAAATAAACATTAATCAAGGTCCTACCCGTGCATTAACTGAATTAACTAGAGGAGCTATTATAAACGGCCGTAATCTAACGGGAAACAATAGTTTACTAAATACAAAAAAAGAGATGGCATAAGCCATCTCTTTTTCATCTATATAAAGCGGGTGATGGGAATCGAACCCACGCTACCAGCTTGGAAGGCTGGAGTTCTACCATTGAACTACACCCGCAAAAAAATGGTCGGGATGACACGATTTGAACATGCGACCCCCTGGTCCCAAACCAGGTGCTCTACCAAGCTGAGCTACATCCCGAAATAGATGCCGGTGAGAGGACTCGAACCTCCACGGTTTCCCTCACGATTTTG
>NZ_JBLZXB010000007.1:0-348 GCF_056099025.1 Paenibacillus sp. TSM33 | reverse complement strand
ACCCTGATTAAAAGTCAGGTGCTCTACCAACTGAGCTAATGGCTCTTAATGGCTGGGGATATAGGATTTGAACCTATGCATGACGGAGTCAAAGTCCGTTGCCTTACCGCTTGGCTAATCCCCATTATGTATTCAACAGGGCGATCGATGGCACTTGCACCCACGAATGCCATAGCCACAATTCGGTACGTTAACCCATTCGTCACGACCACCATGGCAAAAAAACTGGTGGAGGATGATGGATTCGAACCACCGAACCCGTAAGGGAGCAGATTTACAGTCTGATGCGTTTGGCCACTTCGCTAATCCTCCAAAATGGTGCCGGCGAGAGGACTTGAACCCCCAACC
>NZ_JBLZXB010000006.1:0-65451 GCF_056099025.1 Paenibacillus sp. TSM33 | reverse complement strand
TACGTGTTACTCACCCGTCCGCCGCTAGGTTAGTTAGAAGCAAGCTTCTAACTAACCCCGCTCGACTTGCATGTATTAGGCACGCCGCCAGCGTTCGTCCTGAGCCAGGATCAAACTCTCCATTAAATACCAACCGAGGTTGGTTATAGAAAGAGCGATTAGCTCATTTTGAAACTGACGAGATAAAATACCTCTTTGTTTGATTTTGCGAACAAAATCGTTTACTCACTCGTTGTTCAGTTTTCAAAGATCAAATTCTTTTTCGCTGCGTTTTCAGCAGCTATAAGATCATATCATGTTCATTTCAAAAATGCAAGAGTTATTTTTTTCTTTTTTTTACAAAGATCATTTCACCCTATTTATTCTTTTTGAAACGGCTGTTTTGTTGTCAGCTCAAATAATATACCATTTAGCCATACCGATTACAACATGTAAAAAATACCATTTAATAATCGCTAACCGATTTTTTAAAATCGTTTCTATTACTATATCCAATAAACTTTTGAATTTGTTTTTCCTCATTATAAATATCGTGAGTCTTTGTCTGGATCTATTGCATCCTAAAATGCTTTTCATACATAGCGATTAGATATCTTTATGGCACCTAGACTGGACGGTCAATAACGCAGACGTTGCTTTAGAGCAAGCACCATTAGCTAAAGTCAGATAATAACCTTGATTTTGAATACCATAAAAACTAATGCCTTTAAGTGCATATATATTGGGGCATGAAAATTGAAATCTAACAAATGCCTAAAATTGGGGGAGGTTCATTTGTCAATGTTTCATTCATAGCTGGTCTGAAAGCATTTCCGACATACAGTGAAACATACAATTCAAGGTCTTACCAATGAAATTAGCTGGCCATTTTAACAGTCGCAAAAGGTATCGCTTGGCTTCTCTCTGACGAAGCTTCCTATTTATAACTGGATCTACATTAACGATTGATGGTGGCTTGGTGCCTTTCTAAAAATTACTCACCCCAAAAAATAGCATCCTTATACATTCACATATACGCTTTCCCATCACCGTCAGCATCCCCCTATATTCCCCGTACCTCTGGATCAGCGCCAGGTTCATCTTTGCTTCATCAGAGAAATGGTCCTCTTCCATAGGCTGTCAGTCCGGGTCATCCTCACTACATGCAGAACCAGCGATATAGGCCCACTTACAGAATTAAATCCGCGTCAGAAATCTTTTATAGAATGCACGTAGTAAAAGAGACTGCCCTCTGGACAGCCTCTTTTCTGTAAAATGTCTAGCTCATTTAGTTCGTTAGTCCGTAGGCTACTAATGGATATCTGTTTTTATTGCTGGGTCAAAATGATTGGACCGTCTGCTGTAATTGCCAGCGTGTGCTCGTATTGTGCCGACAAACCGCCGTCCAACGTACGCGCTGTCCAGCCGTCTGCATCAATTTTACTGCGGTATGTGCCTGTGTTGAGCATCGGCTCAATTGTAATGACCATGCCCTCTTTCAAGCGTGGTCCACGGTGCGGAGGTCCGTAATGTGGAACCTGCGGTTGCTCATGCATTTCTTCCCCTATGCCATGCCCAATAAATTCGCGTACGACCGAGAAGCCTTCGGCTTCCGCGTAAGTTTGGATCGCATGGGAAATATCCCCGATCCGATTACCAACAACAGCTTGCTCAATCCCTTTATATAGAGACTCTTTGGTAACGTCCAACAGCTTTTGTGCCTGCTCAGACACATTCCCCACCGCATACGACCAAGCGGAATCTGCCAGCCAGCCATTCAGGTTTACAACCATGTCGATCGTCACGATGTCGCCGTCCTTCAATGGTGTTTTGTTAGGAAAGCCGTGGCAAATCACATCATTAGGTGAACCACAAGTTGCAAACTGATAGCCGTTATAGCCCTTTTGCTCCGGCGTTGCGCCGTGCTTCTTCATAAATGATTCTGCAAAAGCGTCAATTTCCAATGTCGTAATACCTGGCTTAATCATTTTGGCAATCTCTCGGTGGCAAGCAGCCAATATTTCGCCGGCTTTTTTCATATTTTCAATTTGTTCTTTGGTTTTAATGATAATCATTAAACGTTCTCCTTCTTATCCATGTTCGTTCCACTTTTCACTGCTTCTTTTTTCTGCTTCTATTGTAACGCTAAAAGCAGCGAAATGGAACCGATGTCAATTGATACCGTTTACAAGGGCTTAAGCTGGGTATATAATACTCCATAATTTGTATACAAGTATGCAAAATCATTGGCAAGATAGGAGTATTCTATGAAATATCCAACAACCTGGTTACAAGGCGCATCGCTTGGAGAGAGGATTGCTTGTGAACTCCGGCTTCAGATTATATGCGGTATGCAGACACCCGGCACCGTTCTATCCGAGAATCAGATTGCTGCCGATTTTGGTACCAGTCGTTCTCCTGTGCGTGAAGCCATGAAAGTACTCTCAGGTGAAGGACTTATCCGTTTGGAGCGCATGGGGGCGGTTGTGATCGGCATGACACCCGGTGATATGGAGGAGCTGTTCGACGTACGAATGCTGATCGAGCATTTTGTTGTTCAAAGGTATGTACATAGGGATAATACCATATTAGTAACTGCTTTAAATCAGATGATCGACAAAATGGAAGTTGCCCTCAAGCACAGGGATATCGCTGAATTTTCTCTTCAAGATTTTAATTTTCATGAAGCTCTGGTCCTGGAAGCGGGCCATACCCGTATTCTCCATACCTGGAATGGTATGAGGCAGTTGATCCTGACGGTTATGCTGGCTGCGACAGAACAACGATTTGCGTCCGACATCGAAGAATCCCAAGTCACAATTCGCAAGCACCGCACATTTGCAAATGCTTTAAACCAAGGGAATGCTCAGGTGTTGTCCCGACTCATTGAGGAACATTACCGAGACACCCGCAACGCAGTTAATGATAGCGTTTTGTCCTCCTATAGAAAGACATTATCCTAGTTGTAACACGCTTCGCAAAGAGCCCATGTTCCGCGTCTTTATGCGTGCTCAAGCTGACGCGGCTCTCTTTTCAGACTCAATTATCGACAAGTATACAATTAACTATACATATTATCGCAATTACTCTTTGAATGTTATGGAAGCATTCTCTCCCTGGTCGCATTCAGTTTGATTACACTGCTGAATGTGTTAATTTAACGATAATAGCTAATAAGGTAAGTGAAGGGGAGAATGAATATGACTGAAACCCGATATATGATCGGCGTCGATATTGGCACGACCAGTACTAAGGCAGTGCTTTTCGAGCAAAACGGCAATATTGCTGCACAGCATCATGTGGGCTATCCACTCCATACACCTGAGCCAGATGCGGCAGAACAGGACCCTGAAGATATTTTCAAAGCTGTCGTAGAGACGGTGCAAGAGGTCATGACACAAAGCGGAGTCCCCGCCGAACATGTGCTGTTCGTCTCCTTCAGTTCGGCTATGCACAGCGTACTGGCGGTAGACAAAAACGGAAAACCACTGACCGCCTCCATCACTTGGGCAGATAACCGTAGTACCAAATGGACTGAAGCGCTCAAACATAAATACAATGGACACGATATTTACTTACGCACTGGAACGCCCATTCACCCCATGTCACCGCTGACGAAACTGATGTGGATTACACGAGATTTACCGGATGTTGCGGCCCAGACGTACAAGTTCATTTCTATAAAGGAATATGTCTTTGCCCGGTTATTCCAACAATATGTCGTGGATCACTCGATCGCCTCTGCTACCGGACTCATGAATTTGAAGCAGCTGGATTGGGACGAGGAGGCGCTCACTATTGCAGGTGTGACGAAGGAACAGCTATCCGAGCTGGTGCCGACAACTCATGTGCTAAAAGGACTGGATGCAGCCTATGCACAGGACATGGGCCTGCTGGAGACGACCCCTTTTGTGATCGGAGCCAGTGACGGTGTCTTGTCCAACCTCGGTGTGAATGCAATCAAACCTGGAGTTGTCGCTGTTACCATCGGCACCAGCGGAGCCATCCGTACTGTAGTTGATAAGCCTCTCACCGATGCCAAAGGGCGCTTTTTCTGTTATGCCTTGACCGAAAAGCTGTGGGTCATCGGCGGTCCGGTGAACAACGGCGGTATCGTTTTCCGCTGGATACGGGATGAATTTGCAGCCTCTGAGGTGGAAACTGCCAATCGCTTAGGAATTGATCCGTATCATGTGCTGACCCAAATTGCTGAACAGGTACGTCCCGGCTCGGACGGTCTGCTTTTCCTTCCGTATTTATCCGGGGAACGCGCTCCTCTATGGGACCCAAATGCGCGCGGCTCTTTCTTCGGCCTGTCCCTGCGGCACAAAAAAGAACATATGATTCGCGCCGCACTGGAGGGCGTACTGTTCAATCTGTATACAGTCATGCTCGCTATGGAAGAAGTCATCGACAGGCCTTCTGTCATTCACGCTACGGGTGGATTTGCACGCTCGGAGCTGTGGAGACAGCTCATGGCGGATATTTTTGATCAGGAAGTCATTATTCCCGAAAGTCTGGAAAGCTCATGTCTAGGTGCAGCTATTCTAGGCTTGTACGCGTTAGGACGAATTGATTCGCTAGATGCAGTATCCGGTATGATCGGCACCACTCATCAGCATAAACCTGCGGCAGAGCATGTAGATATCTATCGTGATTTACTGCCGATCTATATTCGTATTTCACGTAAATTTGAAGAAGAGTTCAAGGATATTGCAGAATTTCAGGCCAAGTCCCTACAATTTTAAATTAGTGGAACCTGTTCTAACGCTGTTGCGTATTATCGTTTTATAAGACCTGTCTATGTCAGTTGGATAGGATAAGAAGGAGGATTAGACGATGCTCAAAAAATTACTGCACCGCCTGCTACATTCCACCTCTCATTCCCACAAGCGGCGATACAGCAGCTCAGATCGTTATTACGACCGTAGACGCCATTCTTCATCAGACGGATACAAGAACAGCCATAACGGCCACCGATATTACAAGGATAAACGCCGTCATTACTCCAGTTCCTAGCCAAACCACACGAAGCAGGGGCGGAGTACAACGTAACACAGAAGCAAACCACAGGCTCCTTAAACTTATAAAGCGAAGCCCCTTCTCATCAAGGGCCTTCGCTTTATTGTTGTACACCCTTCGTTATGCAGAGCAACATCAGTGCATTTTACAGGAAATCGGCTATAACCGAAATTACAGAAACAGGGTTTTAGAGATGATTACCAGCAAAATAAACAGTACCAGAATCGCCCCTATAGAGGTCCAGGCACCTACACCGCAGCCCATACCGCCTATTCCACACATATGACTCATTTACAACACTCCCTTCGCTCATTTACAGGATCATTGTATGTAGACCTGGCCTAATGCGTAAGAGGGCATTCCCCCATTTTTGCGGCGAATGCCTGTTTTTTAGGGACTGATGCTATGGATTAACCTCTAGCAGCAACAATGCTTCCTCCAGCTCCTGCATAAATTGTCGACTGTTTTCATAACGTGGACGAATTTGAAAAAGTCGCTCCAGTATCTGACGCACAGGTTGACTCAATACTAATTCTTCCTGCCAGCTTCCAGGCGGTTGATCCGGCTGAGGCTCATAACTGCTATACAGCATAAAAAGCATAAAATGCCCGACATCGTACAAATCGCTGTAGAAGGCGACATCTTGTCGCTCAGGCGCGCGCTTTTCCAGCATGGTTTCGGTGAAAACATCCTCCTGTCGTTCTCCCACGGCCAGAGCAAGCCCAAAGTCGATTAGGTACGGCTTCCCTTCGCGGTGAATTACGTTAGGAATGCGGATATCGCGATGGATATATCCCCGTTCATGCACATGCAGAACCCGCTCCATTAACTCTAAAATGTAGACGATACATTCCTGTTCCGTAAAGGAACGCTCCTGTTCAAAGATAAGCTCCTCCAGGGTCATACCGGAGACGTATTCCATGACCATATACATTCCGTCCGAATGTTGGTCAATTTCGAGCAGCTTCGGAATATAAGGGTGCTCCATACGTCGCATAATGTGAGCCTCGCGCTGCAATAGCTGAACTGCCTGCGCTCGTTTGCTCGGTCTGGGCAGTTTGACCGCCACCTCCTGTCCGCTGTGCCGATCCAGACAGAGGTAAGTTAGACCATAGCTACCCATGCCTAAAAGCGAACGAACACAATAACGTCCGCTCAGCAAATCACCAGGCTGTTTGGGATAATCTATCCATGATTCATAAATGTTCCACAACCAAGCAAACATACTTAGATCCTTTCCTATACATGCCGCAGCTACGTTTCCTAAGCGACTTGTCCTCGTATTTTTGTATTCTGTTATTATATCATCCACGCCAAAAGACCATCAGAACCGGGTAGGTCTGATGGTCTTATTAGACAAGATAGTGATCGTTATGCCTCTCTGCGGCTGCGTGGCGTCAGACCGAGCCAGGACAACAGCGAACTGCGCGTTTTGCGTTGCCGTCCCTGATAGGTACGTAGATTAGTGATTAACTGCCGATCCCGTTCTTCCTCGACCCTTTCTTTCATCCAACGTTTATGGTCCTCCAGTTGGTTAGATAAGCTAACATTCTTCTCCACCAAACGATTATGCTCTGCTTCCAGTTCCTCCAAACGGCTCCGCATTTCTAACAAAGCGGTTTGCACCATATCCTGCATCTGTGCCAGTTCTTGCTGTTCTACGGACTCCTGCGTTTGTACAGATACAGATGCTTGCTCCAATCTATATTCAATGGTTGGTGTCAAAGTCTGGAGCTGCTCCTGCGGCTGCATGGGTTCCTCTGATAGTTCCTGAACATTCATTTCATCCTGAAACTCTGTCACCTCAACCGTAGCAGCAGCTTGCTCCTGTATGACCGTCTCTTCTCTACCCTCAGCCGCCGCCATTATTTCTTGCCAGGTTGCGGTCAGTGATTCAGCATCCGAGATGGGTGGCAAGCGGAATTCTTCATCCTCCAGTTGGAAGGGAGCGGTTATTCTCTCAAGTACCACCTGAACGGATTGCTCCATCGTCATATGCTGCTCACGCAACGCTCTCCGCATCACCTTCAAGCACTCAACATCCTCTGAACTGAACATTCTTGACTGATTAGCGGAACGCTGAAACACATATCCCTGTTCCTCCAGCGCCGCTGCATATTTACGAAGGGTACTCGCCCCGATTCCCAGTTGCTTTGCTGCTTCCGTCGTCGACTTGCTTTCTTCCATTTAATCATTACCTCCCTGGATGGTATGGAAAGAAATAAGCTTGTATATGTAGAATTCGCGGAAACCATTGGAAATCCTTTGGCAAAAAAGTTCTAATATTGCAGACTACTAAGAACCTTTGTCATAAACGAATAATTTAAAAAAATACAAGAAGCGACATCGCTGGGAACGCCTCTGCACTGTATACTCTTGTGACTCTTTAAGAACGTCACATAAATATCACACTTCCGATATTTCCATGTCATTATTTCTGCCATGTATATAATCCATGTTATAATTTATACGGAAATAATTTATAAATAAATGGATACAGTATATCCTGTCTTCCAATAAAAACTTTACTAATCACGGTTATTCTTTTAATTCCTCCTAAATTACTCCCCCCTATTCTCCGTTCGTTTTTAATTTATCGGAATGAAGACAAAAAAATGGATATTTTCAAAAGATCAGCAATATGTTATGTTATGTAACGTAAAATGGATTTCAGGCATAATTTGTAGCATATTAACGTTCGCTGGAACGAGGAGGAAACATAAATGAAGGGGAAGGCAAGGAAAGTAGCGATTGTCGGCGCGGGAATGGTCGGTTCGAGCTGTGCCTACTCAATGGTCAATCAGTCCATTTGTGATGAAATCATGATGATTGACCGCACGTATGACCGTGCTTTGGCCCATGCACTGGATCTATCTCACTGTATGGATTTTACATCTACACGCACCAAGGTTCGTGCAGGCACATACGCAGACTGCACGGATATGGATGTTGTGATTATAACGGCTGGCTCCAATCCTAAACCGGGTCAAGACCGCCTTTCTGTATTGGACGATGCCGTGAGCATCACCAGAGAGATTGTAACAGCTATTATGGACGGCGGTTTCGACGGTATTTTCGTTGTTGCCGCTAATCCTGTCGACATTGTTACTTATCTGGTGCAGAGTATATCCGGTCTGCCGCGCAACAAGGTGATCGGCACGGGCACCTCTATTGACTCTTCCCGACTTAAGACGTTGCTTTCTGAAGTATTTTCCATAGATCCACGCAGTGTACAGGGCTATGCCTTGGGCGAGCATGGCGAATCCCAATTCGTGGCCTGGTCGCACGTTACGATTGGCGGCAAGCCGCTCTTGCACATTTTGCGTCAGCATAAGGAACGATTCAGACACGTTGATCTGGATGACATCGCCCGTAAAACAAGGGATGCCGGTTGGGAGATTTTCACCCGCAAAGGTGCCACTTATTTTGGTATTGCCAATGCGCTGGCGTACATCACCCGTTCCATTTTGAATGACGATGGTAAAATAATAGCGATCTCTGCCGTATTGGACGGCGAGTACGGACACACTGATGTCTGCACGGGCGTTCCAGCAATCATCGGCAGTAGAGGAATTCAGGAGGTCATCGAGCTTGAACTAAGTCCAGAAGAACAAGGCAAGTTCGACGCCTCTTGCCGCCTGATCAGCGATAATATTCGTACCATTTCAGGCTTAGTGTAAGCCAATAGAGTAAGTACCTCATTCAGAATACGAACCTGCAGCACAGCAAAAAAAAGCTCCTTACCCTCTTTTTAGGATAAGGAGCTTTTGCAGTTTCCACATTTCGTCTTATATCTCTTTATAACGAAATATCGTCAGACCGGCAAACGTAAACACGACAAAGCTACCCAGTACCACCATTAACAGTGTATCCGTTGGCACCATGAAGGCCCCGAAATTGTCTCCCCCACTCGGCATCATCGCCAATAGAGGCTGTGTCCATGGATAGTATGGACCATAGGTCTGGGAGTTGGCGATCAGCATATTAGGCACGGTGAAGACGAAATTTAAAGCAAGCGGTGCGGCAAAGCTGGACCACAGAAAGGACACCATCAGCTGCAGGGCAGCCAGCGGCAGACAAGCAACCCAGCCTGCAAGCAGGCTTTGGACGATCACGGCCCAAGGGATCGGTCCGTTCATTCCCTGCACAGCTCCAACCCCCAGCAGCGCTCCTCCGAACAACAGCTGAGTCAATCCGACCATAGCCATAATGATGGTCAGCTTGGCTGCGTACAGACCCGTGCGGGACAACGGCAACGACATCAGCTGCTTCCAGCCGCCACCCCCATGCTCGAATCGGCAGACTAGAGACCCAAACACGGCAGTCAGCATCGGCAGGAACAGCATTGCATGTATTGTAAGCATGGCAGCCAGCAGCAACAGCCAGTTTCCTCCTGGATTCGCCAGCAAACCAATCAGGACGGCAATCGCTGGACTGACGAGCGCAAGCAGCCAGACAGGCGACTTTGCCATTTTCATGCGTTCGACAGAAAGTAGCCGCACGTATCCTCCAAACATTACGCCACATCCTTTCGGCTAAAATGAGCTGCGGTCAGCAGGCTGAGAATTGCACCTGTTCCGCATCCGACGGACGCAAATATCCACGCTTGTGGCGCAACCCATGCGAATTGCGGCCAAGCCAGCGGAAACCATTCGGACAACTGGGAAGCAAACAAACTCCCAATGCCTAACGTAATGCCCAGTGTTACAGGTAGCGCTTGATTATGAAATGTGACCGTTAGCCACAACAACAATACGAGTATAGGTAGCGTGCCGCCCAAGGGCCAAAATCCCAGCCGCATTAGCTCCCCTATCGGTGCAGGCTCTCCCCCAAAGCCAAGAAGCACTCCCAATGTCCAAGTCCCAATCGTCAAAAGTAGACAGGATACGCACAGCATTCCAATGGCTAGTGTTAACTTTGCCATATAAACACTATATTTGGAAATAGGCAAAGCCAGCAGTTGCTTCCAGGAGTTAGAGGTATGCTCCACATTCGCCAACATGGAAGCGACCATCGTGGCTCCTAGCACCAGTGCAAGAGGAACAAACAACGCGATGTTATCCATCAAGCTTTCCCATAAGCGGCCCTTGTACCGCGGAATCAGATAGTCATAACGGAGCCCAAAGTTTAGTCCCTGCATGGCCACCAGTCCAAGAGGACCGAGGAATACCAGGAACCAGATTCCCTTTCTGCGTGCTTTGAGCAAATCCGCTGTCAGCGCTCGCAGCATCATAGGGAGCCCCCTCCTTTGCCCACCACCTGCATGAACATATCCTCCAGCGATTTGCGGCGTTCCTCCACACGATATACAGCATGTGTGTTTTCGACCAATCTTCTGACCAGCAGCGCAACAGCCGCATCATTCATGTTGTCAAAATTCAGTGCTGACCCGTCCTTCACTGAATGATAGCCCTGTTCACGTGCAATCAATTGGGCTGCTTCGGGTTCCGATACTACAATCCGAATCCCCCCTGCGGACTCCTGTCGAAGATTGTGAATCGTATTTTGGAAGACTAGTTGCCCTTCACGAATAATACCGACGGTATTCGCCATATGCTCTACCTCGCTCAGCAGATGACTGGATACCAGTACAGTGATTCCCCGCTGCTTAGGCATCGCCTGTATCAATTCGCGCATTTCCTGAATGCCCTCGGGGTCCAAGCCATTCGTGGGCTCGTCCAGAATAAGCACTTCGGGATTGCCAAGTAGGGCTGCTGCGATACCTAGTCTCTGCTTCATACCCAGCGAGTAGCCTTTAACCGGGCGTTTGGCGTGCTTGGTCAGCCGAACGACCTCCAATACTTCCGCAATGTTCTCTTTCGGTACATTCAAAATACGACGGATAGCCTCCAGATTTTCGACGGCGTTCAAATGACCATAATATGAAGGATACTCTACCAACGAACCGACTTTACGCAAAATATCGAGTCTATGTCTGCGAATATCTTTGCCGAATATACGAATCGTTCCTCGAGTTGGGCGGATAAGCCCGAGCAGCATGCGGATCGTTGTCGTTTTCCCTGCTCCATTCGGTCCGAGGAATCCGTAGATATCTCCCCGCGCTATTTTCAAGTCCAGCTGATTAACCGCGGCGCGGCCTTTGTATATTTTGCTGAGACTGTTCGTTTCAATGATTAATTCGTTCAAGTTCCTCACCTCGACACCTATCGTAACGTGCCAAGTTTAAAGCCAAGGGAACTTTGAGTTTAAGTTTTGTTTAAAAAACGGATTCGTGTCCCGGCTGATGAACTAAAAATCTCCCTCTCCAAATTCATTTCGCGGGCCAATAGTTCTGTAATTGCCAAGCCAATTCCAGCTCCTTTTTCACTGGATTGCTGCTCCATTCCCGGGCCTTTATCAGCAATGACCAATGCCTCCCTCCCGTTAACCTTCTGTACTTGAATACCGATGTATCGGCCTGAGGCAGCATGACGAACTACATTTTGAAAGAGATTGTCCAGCAGACGGCGGAAGCCTTGCTCATCAACATTCCACACCAGACTATGCTCGGGCAGGTCGATATCCACCTCAAAGCCTTCCTTTTCCCACACCGCGTACCAGCTGGCCGCACACTCCCGCACCAGCCGCAAAATATCACGCGGCTCGTTATTCATGGTGTATTTGCCACTGGATAGCAGATTATAGGTCAGCAAGTTGTCGATCAGACTCCCAAGGTCCTTTAGCTTATTTTCCATCAGTGTAACCGACTGCTTCCCTCTACTGCTGAGATTTTCCGCATCCAGGGTATACAGATGGCTGCGCACAACCGTAAGTGGCGTTCGAATATCGTGAGACAGATCGGCGACCAGTCTCTTCCGTAGCTCCTCTTCCTGACGTTCACGTCCCCGACTCTCTGCCAACTGCTCAACCATCCGATTAAACGCTTCCTCCAGCTTGCCGATTTCATCCGGGCGTCCGGTGGCAACGAGAATGGGTAATCCATCCTCGCTTCGCTGCGACATGGCGGCCTGAAGCTGTAACAGCCTCCGCCGAATGCCCCCAAAAAACAGAAGAGATACGAATATAAAAGCTCCCAGAACCAATAAAATAAAAAGGAGATAGTACATCAACATGCCGTTATCAGTAGAAGACTGTTCAAAGAATGAACGGGGTACTTTTAATACCATATAGCCCTGGTTCATATCATCCTTGCCCCCACCAATAAAGGCCACGACCGTAAACGGCCCCTCATAGCTGGCTTGCTTCATAAAAGCTATAGCTTGCGCCGCACTCCATTGTTTTGGAATGTTAGGTTGTGTCGGCAACTCCAGTCTGGTTAACCCTGCGGTATCGACCCAAAATATTTGTGAATCTGGGAACATATCCTGCTGTATTTTGCGCAGATGGGCTGAAATTTGCTCTGGACTAGCTCCCTTCAAGTCTATAGCTTCTCGATGCCAGCTATTTTCAGTTTGGGTCGTAGAGGGATAGTAAGGATTCTTAGGCTTGATATCCGTCTGCAAATTCAACAGTATGCTATATATCAAGGTTGTAACAGGCAATACAATGGGTAACAGCAGCATAGCCAACACAATAATGACCAGATAGCGGAACAACAGTGAATTGCGAAACCGCCCTCTCTGGCCTGGACGGGAGCTGCGACGCAACCCTGCCCACCTCTTACGCATACCGTCCATTACGCTTTCACCCGATAACCTACACCACGGATCGTCTCAATGATACGGGGTGCCGCAGGGTCAATCTCCAGCTTCTCCCGTAAGTGCCGAATGTGGACCATTAAGGTTTTGTCTCCGTCGATATACGGATCTCCCCACACCGCCTCATACATTTGCTCCTTGGTCATAATCTGGCCCAAATGCCGCAGCAAATAAGCAAAGATATGATACTGCTTGCCTGTCAGCGTAATTTCCTCCCCGGTATCACGATTCACAATACGATTATCCGGAGGAAACACAGACAGATGCCCCAGTTGTAGAGATTCTTCGGACACGCTTCCTGAACGCCGCAGCAAAATCTCCATACGTGCTATGAGTTCGTCGGGGTGAAAGGGCTTTGTCACATAATCGTCAGCAAAATCTAGTCCTTGCAGCTTATCATCAATGGATGTACGGGCAGACAACATGAGGATGGGAAGCTCTGGATACTCCTTCTTGAGCCGCTTCCCAATGGTGAACCCATCCAGACCAGGTAACATTACATCCAAAATCACGAGTTGACACATACCAGCTGCTTCCATAGCCCCCTCCCCGCTGCGAAGCCAGGTTACAACGTAATTCCGCTCTTCCAAATATTGATGCGTCCAAGCACCAATGTCTTGGTCATCTTCAATGTAGAGCACATTTGTTTTCATAATAGACACCTACTTATCGTTTTTCTTTTATGTAATGGGCATTATAGCACTTATGGTACATAACCCACTTAAAAAGGTTAATAACTACCTTATACGACATACGCTTCATAATTTCAAATTTGAATGCAGGTGAACAAGGAGGCCTATCTAATGCTGCTAGAGGCGATATACCACCACCCGAAACGTAATTGGGCTTTTGGTTATGATGATGAAACGATAATTTTACGGCTCCGTACAAAGAAAAATGACCTGACTGCTGTTCATGTTCTTACCGTAGATAAGTACGACTGGGATCGTACTCGGCAACTTATTCCGATGTCCAAATTTGCCACCGATGGCAGGTTCGATTATTACGAATGTACTGTAAAGCCTACTCACCGTCGGCTGAAATATGGATTTTTGCTGGAAGACGGCGAGGAACGAATTTGGATGAACGAGGACGATTTCACCACTGAGGAACCTCAAAATGCAGACAGTCTGTTTCAATACCCGTTTCTAAATCCGATTGATATTTTGAAGCCACCTGCATGGGTGAAGGATGCTGTTTTTTATCAGATATTCCCGGAACGCTTTGCCAACGGTGACCCCTCCATTAGCCCGGAAGGTGCTGAGGACTGGGGTGGCACACCGCAAAGAGACAATTTTTTCGGTGGCGATCTACAAGGCATTCTCGATCATCTGGATCATCTAAGCGAGCTAGGGATCAACGCCATATATATGACTCCTGTCTTCAAGGCGACGACTAATCATAAATATGACACCGAGGATTACATGGAGGTAGATCCGCACTTTGGGGACAAGGAGATATTAAAAAAACTGGTCGAGGCCTGCCATGACCGGGGAATCCGGGTACTGCTGGATGCGGTGTTCAACCATTCAGGGCGTACCTTTAAACCGTTCGTGGACGTACTGGAAAAAGGCGAAGCCTCGCCTTACAAGGACTGGTTCCATGTCCATAGCTTTCCGCTGGAAGTGGTCGATGGCACACCGACCTACGATACATTCGGGCTGGAACCGATGATGCCCAAGCTGAATACAGAGCACCCTGAGGTAAAAAGGTACCTGCTGAATGTGGCAAAACATTGGATTGAAGAGATTGGTATCGACGGCTGGAGACTGGACGTGGCAGACGAGGTGGATCACGCCTTTTGGCGTGAATTCCGTACGACAGTCAAGCAGGCTCATCCGGATGCATATATTTTGGGCGAAATGTGGAATGAATCGTCAGAATGGCTTCAGGGCGATCAGTTCGATGCGACGATGAATTATCCGTTCACCTATGCGGTGAATGATTTTTTCGTCAAGAAAGTGACCGATGCGCAAAGCTTTGCCTTCGCCATCGGACGCCAGCTTGCCCGCTATCCGCAACAGGCATCCGAGGTTGCCTTCAATCTGCTGGATAGTCATGATACACCGCGCCTGTTGACACTGTGCGGGGGTGACAAGCGACTGATGCGGCTGGCTGCTTTGTTCCAGTTCACGTATATGGGCGCGCCCTGCATTTTTTACGGCGATGAGATCGGCTTAGATGGAGATGCCGATCCAGGCTGCCGGCAGTGCATGGAGTGGGACACCGATAAGCAGGACCACGAGCTGTTCGACTTTTATCGTGAGCTGATCGCTCTTCGCAAGGGACACCCTGTCCTTCGTGATCAAGGAAGCATCACTTTCCTGGAGGCACAGCCGGAAGGTGCTTCACTCGCCTATGAGCGCCGCAGCGACGAAGAAGTACTGCTCGTGCTGCTCAACCGTTCCAGTGAGGAACACGTTTTTCAATTGTCCATTCCAGAGCAGGATTGGCAATTGGTTTTTGGCGAAAGCCAGTGGTCCGTAGGAGCAAAGAGGCTGCATGCCGAGCTTCCACCCTACGGATACGCTGTGCTGAAGGCAGCACCTGCCCGGTCAGTAAAACCTGCTTAAGAGGGTGGTTTCAAGACGAGAAAAAAAGCACAAGTTATGTAGGCGCGGATGCTGATGAAAGCACCTGCCGACTATGGCAAAAAAACGAGATCGCCGGGAACAAGTTAGATAATTTGTTCCGGCGATCTTTTTCCGTCAAGGATGTAGCTTTTGCACAAGCTGATTATTTATTTTTGACATCTGTTCTTACTACCCCAACATCCGAAGCATTGATCGAAATGGGGTTACCGCCTTGTCCTGTGTGAGCTGAAGAAGATTGTCTAACATCCACCCTAATTCTTTTGCCTTTAAAGCCAGTTCGTCTCCTTCTTCCCAATACAATGACCTCCTAAATTACATAACTTCTTTAAAGCTCTCAATTACGACTCAAACTGTGAAGAGATATGCTATATGCATATGCCGCTGAAGAAAACAGGTATCGGCGAATATCAGATCATAGAGAAAAGAGGCTGTTAATACCTGAGCTGGCAAGCTCCTCCAAGAAATTGCAACGAATATTGAAGCTTTCTCTGATGACCCGAGACATGACTACTACAACAAAAGCCAGGAAACAGTCAAGAAAAAAAGCTAGAATAGAATAAAGCAAACTTTACTACAGCACGCTAATGTGAAAGGAAGCGACTCTGTGAGCATCTCCAACAGGCCTTCCCTATTTCATGAGGATGAAAGTCTACAGGCTCAATGTGGCTTTAAAACCATCATTGAGCCTGTAGTGATGAATGATAGAGAATCATTGCTTATGTCAGCTTTTAACAAGCCATCAGCCTTTCATGACCATCGTTGAACGCTTGCAGTTTCGCCTGTAGATGACTGAATATTTTAATTAGTAAAATTTAAAGCGTTTACAAGTCAAGAAGCAGGTTGCCGGCCAGAGGCCGCTGCTTGACCGGATCACATTACAAATGGCTTAAGCCAATACACCAAGAGCGTATCCAATAATCCCTATTGCGAATAAAGCAAAAATCAGAGCTATAGCATTCACTTTCTTTTTGAGCAGTCTCATGCATAAAAAAGTCAGCAAGAGAGGTAACAGACCAGGTATCAATTGATCTAGAATCATCTGTATCGTCGTAACAACCTCTACTCCATCCGAACGGGTATATCGGGATACTTCGAGTGGCACATTCAGAGTAGTCCATTTGGATACGAGTGCGCCCATAACAAAAAGTCCCAGGATGGAGGCCGATTCCGTAAGCTTTTGCAGCCGGTTTCCGGACATGTCGGACACAATCTCCGTCCCTTTTTGGTAGCCGTATTTCAGTCCGTACCACTTGGTGCCCAGGCGAATAACATTAAAAAGCAAGAAAAATAGGACAGGCCCGATAACGCTTCCGGACAACGCAATGGAAGCTCCCAATGCAGCCAGAACAGGGCGTAACGTTCCCCAGAAAATAGGATCCCCTACTCCAGCCAAAGGTCCCATTAAGCCAACTTTCACGCCACTTATGGTAGCATTATCAATCGGCTGTCCATTGGCTTTCTGCTCCTCCATAGCCGCCGTTACCCCCATAATCGGTGCAGAGATAAACGGTTGAGTATTAAAAAACTCCAGATGCCGCTTTAGTGCTTCTTTTTGGTCTTCCTTCTTGCTGTATAGCCGCTTAATTGCCGGAATCAAGGTGACACAAAAACCAATCGACTGCATACGCTCAAAGTTAAACGAGCCCAGCAGGAACCATGAACGGAAAAACATTTTGTTTAAATCGCTTTTGGTCAACTTTTTTTCTTCCATAGTACCCCACTCTTTCATTAAGAATTTCTTTAGAGCTCTTCAATTTCACCCACTTGATCTTTGCGCTGGCTATATTTGGGATTGAGCTGGATATACAGCAGAGCCAGAACCGCTCCCATGATTCCAAAGCCAACCAGATTGATGCTTGTAAATGCCGCGATGACAAAGCCCAAGAAAAAGAAAGGCATCAGATATTTGGCTGCCATCATGTTAATAACCATGGCATATCCTACAACGACGATGAATCCCCCTGCAATTTGCAGCCCTTTTGTAATGACCTCCGGGATGGCATCCAGCAAAGTCGTAACTAGACCGGTTTCTGCTGCAATAGCCACCAATACGGCAGGCAAAGCGACACGTAATCCCTGAAGAAGGAGGGCTATGAAGTGACATAATTCAATTCCTTTGAAATTTGAAGATTCGGCATATTTATCTGCCAGATGCTGAAAGAACACGGTAATCGTTCTAACAAAGATAGTTAACACTTGTCCGCCAGCCGCAATCGGGATCGCAACGGCAATTCCCGCACCGATCGATTGGTGGCCGACAATAACCAATATGGTTGAGACTACACTGGCTAAGGCCGCATCCGGAGCCATGGACGCCCCTACATTCATCCAGCCCAAAGCCATCAATTCCAGCGTACCGCCTAAAATAATACCGGTTTTGAGATCTCCCAGGACCAGACCGATCAGTGTACACGCAACTATAGGACGATGAGTCTGTCCTTCATCCAAAACACTGCCCATTCCGCAAATGGCTGCAACCAGCGTGACCATTACGATTTCAAAAACACTCATGTTTGACCCCCTCTCTTATGCGTACGTGTTGTTAAAACTGGACATTTTGGAGCTTGTTAATCAAATTAATTTTAGGATCACTGGCCACTTTTCTAATCTCCAGTTCTATCCCCTTTTCGTGCAATTTATAAAATGCCTCTACATCCTGCTTGTCTACGGACACCGCTCCGGTAATTTGTGTTTTGCCTTCTTTGAAGCACATTCCACCTACATTTACCGATGTAAACGGTACCCCGCCTTCTACAACCCGCAGTACATCCGTGGGATTGGTAAACAGGAACAAGGTCTTGAAATCGTTATATTTAGGATTGTTGTAAGCTTCAATCGCTTTCGCAATCGTGACAACATAAGCCTTAATCCCCGGCGGCGCCACCTGTAACAGTAAGGTTTTGCGCAGCGTATCTGCAGCGGCCTCATTGCTGACGGCAATAATTTTGTTACACTTTGTTTCCTTCACCCACACAGTAGCCACCTGACCATGAATCAGACGGTCATCAATACGAACAAATGATATTTCCATACCTACAATTCCTCCTCTGTTTGTATGTCCCGGATGACACGAAAAGACTTCATTGAATCCTGACCCGCACGGATGGCCAGATTACTTAGATTCTCAACGTTCTCCAGCCCTCTATTGGTCAGCAGGTCTACGATCATTGGCAGGTTTACCCCTGTTACAATGTCCATTTTTTCATACCCGGCTACAATCCTGCTGGCCGCATTATAGGGACTGCCACCAAACAAATCGACGAGAAAAATCAATCCGTCCGTCCAATCAATTGTTTCCAAGGCCGCTTTGTACTTCTCAACAAGTCCGTTAACACTTTCACCTGGTTCAAACGTTACACCCACCACATTTTCCAGATGGCCGAAAATCATTTCCGTGGATCTTAGGATCTCTTCAGAAAATTTTCCATGAGTGCCAACAATAACACCTATCATTTGTTTCACCCCCTCCTTGCATCCTTCGCCTATACTTATATGCAAGTCTCATGCCAAGATTCTGTATGATGCGATTAATCATCAAAAAAAGACCAAACCCTCGGCTACTCCGGGAATTTGGTCTTTTCTCACCACTTGCTTATTACTCTTATCCGCATGATTAATACACATCCAGCATCGTTTTATACACTTACGCCATTACTCGGGGATACAGTTATATACTTCGCTTAGGATTTCGCAAATATAATATTTTTCATCATTAGTCAGCTTAATGTTAATACTGGAGGCAAATATATTGCAGGAACGGTTCACCACATCGAGCAATCGTTGGTCAAGCAAGGATACATCCTCCTGATACACTAGCCCTTCTCCAATGACCATTCGTTCCAGCGCATGAGCCGTATGAACAGCAAGCTGAACCTTCTTTGCATAATGGAAATCAGCCTCCAGTTCCTGTTCCAACTGCTCGATAAATTTCATCAAAATCCCTAAAATTTTGTGAGGATTCAAATAAGTCATAAACTCCTTTAGCGTATCCTCACATAGATCTCTTACGACCACGCTTCCGTGTTCATGCATAACAGGCAACTGATTGTTCAGCAACAATTCTCTTAATGCCTGCTCACCGCTTGCCTCGATCAGCTTTTCCAAAGGGATAAACGGTACATTCAGCTCGCTTGGACGCTTAACTCCAATCACCGCAAGAAGCGTATGCTTGGCCCGTAAATCCTTCACCACTTTATCCAATTCCCTGACCTTTGCCAGTACAACGACTATTTTCTCTTCGGTTAAGTCATAAACGACCTTCTCTACAAATTCCTTTAGCTTGGCTGCGGCGCCTTTGCCGGAGGAACAGACCGTCACGATTACCTTATTACTGTTCTTTTCCACTTTCACCCCGGCATTTCCATTGTTATATCCACGAAAATCCCTCAAAGATTGATAAATTTCCTCTATATTCATATCAAAAATACTGGCCTTTCGCACAGCCTCCAACACAAGCGGGGTTGAAACCATATCAATAGTCTTCACCTTAATCCCGACACGTTCCATAATGGTTGCTTCAAGATTGAGCAAGGAGCCCATATCAACCAGCAGCAATACGCCTCTGCCATTGTCAATGTCCTTAACTTTATCTACAATAACCTCCAGGATTTCTCTGGGACTAACATCCAAAGGCATGTCTACTGCGCAAATATTTGAGCTTCCCAGCAGACTGTCGACAACGCTAACGAGACTGCTTGCCGTACTGTTGCCATGTGCAGCCACGATGATTCCCACATTTCCCTGATGCTCCTCTTCCACCGATTTCAGAAGAATCGCCACATAGGTAGTCTCGGCATCGGGTACGCTTACTTCAAACTTTGATTCGATCAAATCCTTGATAATAAGTGCCAGTCTGTATTCTTCATCTTGATCATTCATCGAATCATAGATTTGTTTACTGACATATTTTTTCTCCCGGATTCGCTTTAAAAAGGCACTCAAATGAAGACTGAAGGCATAAACAAACCTGTCGCTGTAATTTCTGTTCAATTCTTTTTGAGCCATCTCTTGCACCTGTTCAGCGAACTCTAGGATATTTCTGCCTACGATCTTAAGGATCCGTTCCCTTCCCCCTTTGATGTTATAAAATCGGTTATAGAAGCTTTTGATGTGAATATTGACATCTGTAGTAATAAACTTATTGATAAAACTGTCGTCGAGTCCTTCTTCTTTGAGCATCCCTATCTTGTCTTCAATCAATTTGTACAGGTTGAACGGCAGTTCAGAAGCGTCTGCTTCATCCATTCCTTTGCTGCCTTCAGGAGTAATATACAGCGAGGAGTTGACCATCTCCATTTCGACAATCTCCTTGCGGTTCTTCCCCATATTAAATAGACCTTCCTTGATATTTCCGGGCAAAATTTTAAAATCAAGTTCAATCTCTTCCTTATTTTCATGTATGCTGTTCAAAAATCCTTTGGCACACACAAGCTGAATGTTCGATTTCAACTGACCGATATTGCCATAGGTTACGCTGCCAATCAGTGCTTTTACAGTTTCCAATTCAACCCTAATGGGCTTGTTGACACGATGGGCTTCGTTTGCAAAGAGATGCTTCAGGATCAAAAACCGCTCTTCAACGGTTCGCTCTTGCAAGGAAGGAATGTTGATCGTAATCGGTATCCGTCTGATAAAGGTTTTCAGCATGGAAGAACCGGGATCTTCGGTCGTAGCGCCGATGAGCAGCACATTTGCTTCCCGCTTGCGCTCCGACTCGCCCAATTTGTTGTAACTGTTCGTGTCCATAAAATAAAATATCATTTCTTGGCCTTCCGGGGGCAGCCGATGAATCTCATCCAAAAACAGGATGCCTCCATCCGCTTTCTCGACCAGCCCCTCTTTCTCCCGATCAGCCCCGGTAAATGCTCCTTTTACATGGCCAAAAATGTGGGAAAGTAGCAGTTGAGGGTTATTGTAATAATCGGCGCAGTTAAATACGATAAACGGTGCTTGCTCTGAAAAGCGCTTCATATATTTACCATAATTATACATCAACCTAGCGAACATTGTTTTTCCAACACCAGTCTGCCCCACAATCAGCGTATGTAAGCCCTTCGGCGGGTATAATATTGCCGCTTTTCCCTGCTCAACCTGGTTTCTCATACTCCCCATGAAACCGATTAAGGCGTGAAACGGATCCACTTGCTCTCCAGGCAGCAATATTTCATGAATGCTGTTGACTTGGATTTGTTTCTCTTTAAGCTGAACCCGAAAGGTCTCCTCGATCACCTGCTTGTGCAAAAACTTGACGGGTCTCCCCTTGATTTTAATAATCAAGTCGGCGCGAAGTAGACTATTAAGCTCCTTGCTTACATTATTTCTTAACATATTCTGTTGATCGGCTATTTCCGCAGCCGTAATTCCACCGCCGTCCTGCAAGGCCTCTACCGACAGTTTCTTTGTACCATTGGCAATATACTCTAAGATCTCATCAATTCGTTTCACGGTATTCCCCCATGCTGACTAGTTCTTATTTAATTAGTATATAAAAAAAGAAATAATCCTCTACAAGAAAATAAACTGACAAGTTAATCATTAATCTGATACCCTTTTCATTGAATCTATCCAAAACTCTAACTTAACCCGTTCCATTCACTTCTTTTCCAAGATCAAAGGTTGGCAGTATAATTGCATAAGCTTCACGAATAAGCTGCATAAAAAGTTATATTGTTGCCCAGTAAGGAGCTGAGATAAAATGATACGCTACGGATTACAGCAAGAGCAAACATTCAGGCTGGCTATGACTCCAGAATTACGACAAGCCATCACAATTCTTCAATATTCTTCGGTCGATCTAATGTCATATCTTCATGAGCAAGCAAATGAAAATCCGATCATTGATTTGACAGAGATCGATATGTCCATCGAAAGAATAAATACAGAAGAAGAATATTCGCCACGAAAAAATGATAATCCGGTAGACCTTCTGGACTTTGTCTCTAATCCCGCAGAAAATTTATATAGACATCTCAAAGCGCAGCTTGGGATGGTCCGCGGGCTATCCAAACTACAACAGATGATTGGCATGTTTCTGATTGGAAATTTAAATGAAAAAGGCTACCTTGAGCTGGATGTAAATACAGTTGCCGGAATACTTGACGTTCCCACCGATGAGGTTGAAAATATACTCGCCCTGATCCAAGGCTTTGAACCGGCAGGAATCGCTGCCCGCAGTCTGGAGGAATGTCTTCTTTTGCAGCTGCGATATGCCGGGAATGATGATGTTTACCTGGAAGAAATCGTGCGGCATCACATGGTCAATCTTTCATGTAACCGCATACAAAAAATCGCAGATGCTCTAGGTATCAACATTCACATGGTACAACAAATTACCGATCAGATACGCAAGCTGAATCCTTGTCCGGGAGCGGCATTTGCTCCATATGAACGCCAGTATCATATAGCAGATATCTCAGTGGATAAATCCAAAAACGACTACATTGTGACAGTTAATGATATCACAGTCCCACGCGTCGGGATTAATCCTTTTTACCAAAGTATGCTTCGGAAGCCGGCGATGGAGGAAGAGAAACGATTTCTTCGTGAGAAGATGAATACGGCATTATGGCTTATTCATAGCCTTGAGCAGCGCCGCCTGACGCTGATGCGTGTGGCCCAGGCCATTGTTGATAGGCAGCGAGAATTTTTTGAGCATGGCGGTCATTATCTCAAATCGATGACCCAAAAGGAGATTGCTGGAATAACCGGCTTGCATGAATCCACGATCAGCCGGGCGGTCAGTAATAAATACATGCAGACGCCCCGTGGATTGTTTGAACTCAAATATTTCTTCACCTCCGCCCTAGGATCAAAAGACGGAGATGCTACTTCATCAGAGAGCGCAAAAATGCGTATAAAACAGATCATCGACGGCGAAGAGAAGCAAAAACCACTTTCAGATCAGGCAATCACAGAGCTGATGGCAAAGGAAGGACTGGAGCTGTCACGTAGAACGGTAGCCAAATACCGTGAAGAATTGGGGTATTTATCCTCAATCAAGAGAAAAGTGTATTAAAGCTTCAGCAAGCCGTTGTGAAAACTAAGAAGCAGCGCTATTACGTTCTCCCCGCTGCCTCCCTCGTAGAACATCCAAGAGAATAGGTCAACCAGTAATCTCTGGTTGACCTATTCATATGACCTGAGCCAGTACAGTAGTCTACGCAGGTCGCGTCTGTGTTTTCAATTGCACGTACAACTGGTGTGTCACCTGCTGTGGCTCAATACCCAACTCATCTTCCAGTAAGCTGACGAAGCTTTCATAATGCTTTTGAGCAGCTATATACTCTCCCAGCTGGGCATAAGCAGTCAGCAGCAAACCGCAGATATCATCTGAATAAGGTTCCCGCTGCTGTAGGTGGAGCAAGCGTTGGACAGACTGCCGGGCACGACCTGAACGGAGCTCTTCTCTAGCCAGTTCTGAAGCACATGCCAGATACATATTGCGCAGTTTTTCTCTTTTTGCATACGCCCAAGGGTAATCGTGCTCCTCCAGATAATTGCCACGGTACAGAGCCAACAGGCTCTCGATACGCGGCGTACCACCGCTGCCAGATGCCGCCCACTCGGAAATGCCCCGCTCGAATAGCTCCACATCTGTAACCCAGCCATTACGGTTCAAACGATAGCGATCCAGATTGTATTCCAGCTTCGTATCTTGCATCCGTTCTTTCAACGCCTTGCGGATCTGGTAAATGGACGTGTGTAGATGAACAACAGCCTTGTCCAAATGATATTCGGGCCACAGCGCATCCAGCAATTGCTCCTTGCTAACCCATTCCCCTTCATGATGTAGTAAAAAGGAGAACAGCTCCTGCGACTTTAATGTACGCCATTTGAATGGCTTTGTTCCCACAGCTCCTTGGCCATCCTCCAAAATTTCAAGTTTTTGAAAACAACGCACTTTGGGTAATTGCTCTGTTGCCACGACCGAACTGGAAGGACGGGAATCTGCTAGCGAAGCTACAATCCGATCTAACGTTTTATTAAGCCGCCGAGCATGAACAGGTTTTAACAAGTAGTCCAGTGCTTGCAGTTCGAATGCTTCAATAGCATATTCCGAGTACGCAGTCACAAAGACGATATGAATATGCGAGTCCAGCTGTTGAATCCACTCGGCAGCCTCCAGTCCGTTCATCTCCGGCATTCCGATATCTATAAAAACAATATCCACACGTTCTCCCGTCAGATGATCCAACCCAGCTTGTGCAGACGTATATTTGCCCATGACCGTTAATCGTCCGTCCGCCTCCAGCAACCGTTCCAAGTAGGTTAGTGCCGACCTCTCATCATCAATCAATATCGCCTTCATCTGTTTCCGCGCTCCCTTCCTGCTGCAACCATCCATTACAATGCTCCATGACCAAGCTGCCTGCTTTATCATCCGATTTTTAATTTCTTATATTTTATATATCGTATAAACTCGGGCGCGACATTAGCTTTTTTCGGCAGATGCACTGTATTTTTTATTCATTCAGTAGGGCGAGATAAGGTCGTTTCCGGCACACGGAAGCTTACCGTCGTCCCTTGCATAGGATTGCTTTCAATCTGCAATCCTTCTCCATACATATGGATCAGACGGCGATGGATATTACGCAGTCCCACACTGGAGGATACATGTTCCTCCGACAGTAAGTGTTGCAGTCGCTCTGGCGGAATCCCTACGCCGTCATCGGTCACGCTGACCACAAAATCGGCTCCAGCCTCTTGTACAATCACCCGCACCGTTCCACCTGTGGCCCGCTGCATTACACCATGTCGTATTGCATTTTCCACAATGGGCTGAATGCTTAATGGCGGGATCAGCGACCGGATGTTCCTCCCTACCTCTATAGTCACCTTCAACCGTTCTTCAAAACGGGCTTTTTCCAATGCCACATACGATTCTACCAATTCCAGTTCCTTGCATAGCGGAACTGTATTCTCCCTGTTCTGGAAGTCAAAGCTTCCCCGCAGATACTGGCTCAGCTCCATAAGCAGCTCTGCTGCTTTATCCGGGTCTACTGCTACGGTCGAAACAATGACATTTAATGCATTGTACAGAAAGTGCGGCTTGATTTGTGCCTGTAAAAAGGCCATTTCTGAACGCACCGCTTCCTCTGCCGAATGGCGCATGTTCAGCAGAGTGCGCACACGCGCCTTTAATTCCTCCGCATCAACAGGCTTACGTAGAAAGTCATTGGCTCCAGCCATGAAGCCTGCACGGATATCGCCGGGCAGGTCGCGTGCCGTCAGCAGCAACACGGGTAGTTCGGAGAGAGAATACCGTTCGCGAATCCGTCGGCACAGCTCAATACCGGACATTTCTGGCATCATCCAGTCCGTAATGACTAGGTCAAATCGGGTACGGCCATTCAGCAGCTGAAGCGCCTCCTCAGCATGTTCCACAGCCACCACACTACAACCTGTGGTGTATAACAGCTCCTCCAACACCCGAAGGTTAACCTCATCATCATCTACAGCCAGCACTCTGTAAGGAACATTCCTCACATGCTCCAATCCATCTTCTTCAAGCAGATTCACATCCTGACTTGAGGTCACACCAGGCTGCAATATAACCTCAGACAAAACATTTTTTTGAGCTTCATGTGCCGACGTACCCGTCTCCGCTAAGGGCAGTGTAAAATAAAAGGTCGAACCCTTACCTAATCTGGATTCTACCCGGATATGGCCTCCATGCAGCTCCACCAGACGACGGGTTATGCCTAACCCAAGCCCAGTTCCACTATATCCTTCGTCCTCAGCATTCGCCCCTCGGTTAAAAGGTTCAAAGATGTGCAAAAGATGGTCTGGGGCAATACCTGGTCCGGTATCCTTCACACTAATTTCCATTTCGCGATTCCTGGTCTTGGCAGAGATTACGATTTCGCCTTCCTCCGTAAACTTCATCGCATTCCCCAATAAATTGTATAAGATCTGATTCAGGCGATGTTCATCTGCATCCACCTTAGGCAACGAATTAGGCCATTCTTTGACGAATTGGAGCTTTTTCTTACCTACCGAATGACCCAATACCTCCAGCACAGAGTTCACTGCAGCTTGTATGTTTACAGGCCGGCGGTTTAAGGCTAATCTTCCATTTTTCAAGTTAGAAAAATCCAAAATATCGTTAATCAAATAGGAAAGCCTGCGCCCTACATTCGCAATCAAGGCCAAATTGTGCTTTTGCGGCTCATTGAATTGTGTTCCATAGCGGTCTAGCATGGATTGAGCAATATTAATAATTCCATGTAGAGGAGTACGCAGCTCATGTGACGTGTTCGCCAGAAATTCGTCCTTTAGCCCATCCAGGGTTAGCAACCGTCGTGACAGGTTCTCTACCTCCATGAACGAATATACAAAACGTTTGGCCAGCAACAGCGTTTGAGCCAATACGAATATGAGCATTTCATAGGCTGTCACCCCACGTACATCTCCCCATCCCAGAACATATACAAAACTGGTCACCACAATCATAAGAATACTCATAATACTAATGACTAGCAGTGCAGCATCATCCGTCCGTTGAAGAAGTCCCCGAATCAGGATCAGTAATACATATCCCACACTGACTACACCAAAAAGAAGGATAAACGCTTCAAAGGATGAGAGCACCAGTGTAGGCAACAATAGCCCCATACCCAGCATCAGTGCGGTTGTAATACTATAGAGACGCAGCACGATTCGATTCATAACAATCTGTGTCGTAAGATGAACATACCGAATCAGAAAATAGTAGAACAGCGTCGAAGAGAACGATTGAATTTTCAATATCCATTCATAAGGCAAATCCGGCATGCCCCAGACTAGCAGCTTCTCTCCATGTGTCAGAATGTAAAATAGTGCCGCGACGCAAAAGCATGCTAAGTAAAGCAAGGCCTTCTCTTTTTTACGTAAAAGGTACAGCATGATAAAAAATACAGTAGGAATAAAAAATCCTGCGACTAGTACGGTGTCCTCCGCCATCGCTACTTCCCGGCTATGCGTAATACTGGCATATTCCCCAAACAGCAGCGGATAAATGATTCCACCGGAGGAATAGCTGTAATTAGCCACATGCACGGTAATATCAGCCGAATGTCCATCTACTGCAGCAAATCCAACAAAGGGGGCGTTGCCCTGCTCGCCCTTGTCGGCTGAAACGGAGGGAACACCACTCGCACCCACCTCTGCTCCGTCAATCCATACTCGGCTGGAGTTGCGAATATTTTGCATATGGATGCCGTACAGATTCTCCACTTTTTCAGGTAACAGTACACGAACATGGTAGGTACCATATCCAGTCGCCTGTCCCCCAGGCATCCACTGATTCCATCTACCAGGCACATCCACAATTTTGGGGGAAGATCCGGTGCCTGACCCCAATTTGGAGGAGTTTCGATGATTTTCCCAATCCTGATCTCGCGTTTCCTGAAAAGATGAAGGCTGCAAAAGCTGATTAGGATAAAACTCCCACTCTCCTCCCAACTGTACAGCGCCTTCCTTGTCGGGGTCCCAATTACGCAAATCAATAACACCGTTGTGAGCTTTCCAATGACTGTTTCCGGATAATACACCCGACACTAACGGATACACCGGCAACGCAACCGCAAGCAGAAGTATAATAAAAAATAAAACACCCTGTTTTTTCATAAATCCCCCGCTCTTTTCAATAACGTCTATCTTTTTGTATCGGTTATTCTATCCAGCTACATTAGAAGCGTTATCCACACAAAAAGGGACGTCCGCCGCAGATAAAATCTGTGCGGAATCGTCCCCTTCTATACACCCTTGTACTTCCTGTATTCCCCTTATTAAGGAATCATAACGTCATCAATACTACCGCCAGGAATCGAGCCCGAATCATCTCCGCTGCTATCGCTTGGGGGCGTTGCTCCACCACTGCTGTCGCCGCTTCCTGTTCCGCTGTTATCGCTTGGCGGCGTTGCCCCACCATTGCTGTCGCCGCTGCCTGTTCCGCTATTATCGCTTGGTGGTGTTGCTCCACCGCTGCTGTCGCCGCTGCCTGTTCCGCTATTATCGCTTGGTGGTGTTGCTCCACCGCTACTGTCGCCGCTTCCTGTTCCGTCGCTATCGCTTGGCGGTGTTGCTCCACCATTGCTGTCGCCGCTTCCTGTTCCGCTGTTATCGCTTGGCGGTGTTGCTCCACCACTGCTTTGTTGCTGGCTGTCTATAAAATCTTTATACTCCTGAATCGCATCTTCCAGATTCATATAATTTTTCTTAACTTCCGGCATAGGATAATACGGGTCCAGACGATTGAATGCATCCACTACTTTGTGAAAATAGACCGTCGTAGAATCTGTACCATTTATTGTAAGAAGATTGTTCGCAATGTTCTTGAGCTCTTGGATATCAAGATCAGTTACGATCCATTTGGATTGGTAGTTTGAAAGCACTGTAATTAAATCTGTGTTAGCCTGGTCTACCTGCAGTTGTGTGCTATCTGGATTATTAAGCACAAGGTTTGCCAGATTAATTTGCCCTTGAAGTTCTTCGTTATCTTGCTCGATATAATGACGGCCGAACGTCAAAACTTCATTATTAGCCAAATTGATATTGTAATTCAACAACATAGTATCCACCGCTATAGGTGCAGCATACTGGCTCTGTACCCGTTGCAGTTCCTCGTATACGGGAACAACGTCTTGCAATTCAAAGCTGGACAACCCCAAGAAGATGGAGGCATGCTCTGAAGCAGAAGACAAGGATTGCTGAGCTTCAGCGCTTAACGCTCCTGAATTTTGCACCAAAATTCCATTGATCGCTGTCTGCATTTCGATGACTTCGTTTCTCAATTGTAGCCTTTTCTCGTTATATTTTTCAATATAGATCCCTTTAGCCTGACTTAATTGATTATAAGAGATCACCAATTGTTCCTCAGGAGTAAACGGCATAATGAGTGCAAAGTGGGCTTGTACTGTTTGTTGATCTAAAAGCATCATTTCCGTATTCAAGTAATTACGAGCCACAGGATCAGACAGCAGTTTGAGTTGAATATCTTGAACCAACTGCTGCAGTTTTTCCCGTGTTGTAGCAGACACTGGCGCAGTGAATACCGTAAGCCTTTGACTCAGCTCCATGTTCAAGTTCAATACATCCAGCTGCGTCATAGCGGTGTGCATCTTCTCTGTATATTCCTGAATGAGGTTGTCTAGTTCAGCATTTTGAGAACCACTCTGATCATAGATAACCTGCGCTTCTTGTAAAGTATTTTTAAGCACTGAGAAGTCCGCTGATTGCAATGCCAGGAATGATTCTGTGGCACCTTCTATTTTTTGTGTCCATTCGTCCAACTGCTCAGTTGTAGATAATGGATTCAGATATACTTTTGATCCTTCCCTCACTATGGACTTGTAACGCGCTTTGTCCGTTTTCAAATTCTCCACACGATCCGTTACATCGAGAAAATGCAGATAGGCATCTCTGAGTTTTACTGATGCCTTGTATACCTTGATTACTCGACCCAAGCTTTCTACTTCCCGATCCACAATATTCTGAGGCGCATTCCCTTCCAACACATTGTTGCCAAATCGAATCGCTTGACTTAGGGAGTCATCCCAAAGAGGCGGAAATTCGTCACCAATCATTCGGTTTTGTTCAAGGGTAGTCGAAGCTAACTGAATCAGTCTAGTTAATTCCTCTGTTCCAATCATCGGTTCTGTGGCTGAGGCTGTGTACACAGAAACATCCTGTTTCAATGTGCTGAGCGCTTGATCTACTTCTACTTGTGTAGCTGCTGTATTGTTTAGTACCAGCATAGCTTGATTGATGACTATGGACAGGTTTTCCTTCGCTGCGGCTGGGTAAAGCGCTTGATCCGTTCCACCCTCGCCTGCACGCTCCAGCAGTTCTTTGGCTGCATGGACTTCTGTCTCCAGCCGACTGCGGTCTACGCTGATCATGTCACTGTTGTGTTTTTTCTTATCTTTGCTGTCTGTATCCGTGATAACCGCTCTAGTAGAGGACGATTTCGTCGTACCATTCACGAGACTAACAGCTTCTTTCATCGCATTATAGTTGATAATAACATCCTGCGGCTGTTTTTGTTCCGGCAGGTTAAGCTGGCTGATTGCTGCTCCCTTAGCCAACGTAATAAAAGGAACGCCCACATATTGAGATGCATCCAGCAAACCAATACTACCGTTAACCAACAGCTTGCCAAGTCCCTGTTGCAATGAAACACGACTAATCGCGGCATTACCTTCGGTCACGATCGAAGCATCATTTTTCAGCGTCAAGTTGTCAATCTTTGTCGTCCCGGTTGCTATCAATTGTGCATCTTGAGAGCCAAGCTCCACACCGGACCATGTTGTATTTTCCAAAATGGCTGATACCGGCTGGGTACCTGAGCCTTTGATTTCCAATATGCCTGTGGAGGACATGTTTTTCAAGGTTACCGAACCATTGACGATCAGGCGTCCATCAAAAGACACACCCTTACCGTCAAATACGCCACCGTTTGCGTTAATTTCCAACTGTTTTACACCTGTGAGTGTACGCAAATTACGGTTAAGATCGATTTTGGCCCCTTTTAATACCGCTTTGTTATTTTCACCGAACAAACCTTGCAAAGATCCTTCCAGCTGGTAAGGGATATTTCCGATTCGAACCGTGTTGCCCTCTGATTTCACTTCTCCTACTGGATGATCCAACAGGCTAATGAATACTTCCGCACCACTCTCCCGGTTCAACGGATTTTTCAAATCTGTTGCAGAAGCATCCTCTGATAATAGACCATAATTGCGAGCTACCTGAACTGCATTTTGCTGTGCGTTCGCATTACCTGCATCCTGCAAGTCCATTGCGCGTACTAGCGATACGATCAGTTCTTCCTTGGTAATGGCATCCCCCGGACGGAACAGTTCTCCGTTGCCTGTCATATACCCGGCTGCACGTACTGCCTCAATATAGGGAGCACCCCATGCATCCGAGGACACGTCCATAAAAGAAGTTTGCGGCTGATTGTTAACTTCCAACTGGAACAGACTGCACAAAATTTTAGCCGCTTCTGCGCGGGTCAAATTCTTTTGTGCCATAAAATCGCCCTGATTACCACCTGTCATCAAACCCAACGTGCGAGCTTGTGTAACAAATCCAGTTTCACTTTGTGCATCTGCTGTCGCTGCATAAGCATTCTGGGTGCCGCCCATCCAAGGCAGAGATACGATGGAGCCTGAAGCAATCCCCAGCACCATGGCAGATGCAATCCATTTATTTCGATTTACAAGTTTCAATATTTTCACTCCTAGACGCTATTTATTGGCATATATCCTGTTATATCAAAGGCTTTAGTCATGTTTAGTTCTACGATTTATGCAACCAAGGAACTATGCTAAAAGAATTATACGAAACCCCACTGAACCGATTCTGAACAATTAGACCTAGATGAGACTACATAAATGAAAATATAAAAAAGCGCCCACCTCTATAGGTGGACGCAATATATCATTATTCATCAGCCCCTGCGTGCTTTGCGGGAGAGCAAATTGCCCAAGGACTGAACCCCTTGTACAAACACGACTAGAATGACGACGGTTATGAGCATAACTAACGTATCAAAACGTTGATACCCATACGCTATCGCCAGATCGCCAATTCCCCCGCCGCCGACAGCACCAGCCATAGCCGTTGCACCAATCAGTCCAATGGCGGCTGTCGTTAACGACAAAATCAGAGAACTGAATGCCTCGGGCAGCAAAAAGTATCGAATGACCTGAAACGGAGTTGCTCCCATCGCATCTGCTGCCTCCAATATCCCCGGATTGACCTCCAACAGCGAATTTTCGACCAGCCTACCGATATAAGGTGCTATATAAATAATTAAGGGGACAATCGCCGCACTGGTCCCAATGGATGTATGCACAATTAGACGGGTTAACGGAATGATCGCGATCAGCAAAATAATAAACGGCAAGGAACGAACAATGTTAATGATCGGATTCAAAATACTGTACAACCATTTGTTCTCCAAAATTCCACCTGGACGGGTGACGACGAGTAAAATACCGATAGGAATACCAATCAGAGCGCCAATAAATAATGATATGCTGACCATGAGCACGGATTCATACAAAGCTTCCCACAGTTGATCCCAGGTTATCGTGGTTCCTGTAATCATCATAGACTCTCCACCTCCTGAATATGAACTCCTTTGCTCTTGATAAAATCAACAGCCTGCTGAACGGCATGCTGCTCACCGCGCAGTTGGAGTGTCATATAGCCAATCGTCGTTTCTTGAATCTCCGTCATGTTGGCAAACAAAATGTTCACATGGATATCATGCTTCCGAATCAATTCATGAACCACTGGGTCGGAAGCTGCCTGTCCGATAAATTCCAGCTTGTAAATGCGTTGCGATTCTTGTTGCTCGAACGTTTGCAGCACACTGTCCGGCACTTGATCGTGAATAACTGTGCGTACAAAGCTTTGTGTTGTTGGGTGCTTCGGCTGTCCGAATACCTCCAGCACGTTGCCCTGCTCAATGATTTCTCCCTTTTCCATGACGGCCACCTTATTGCATATCCGCTGAATCACCGACATCTCATGGGTAATGATCAATATGGTGATCTTGTATTCCTTGTTAATTTTGCGAAGCAAATCAAGAATAGACTGCGTGGTCTGCGGATCAAGTGCCGAGGTTGCCTCATCACAAAGCAAAATGGACGGGTTGCTCGCAAGCGCCCGCGCAATCCCGACACGCTGCTTTTGTCCGCCGGACAGCTCGCTGGGATAGCTATTCGCCTTGTCTGATAATCCTGTGAATGCCAGCAGTTCTGTAACACGCCTCTCAATTTCCCGCTTGTTGCGCTTGAGCAGCACTAACGGAATGGCAATGTTTTCGAATACCGTTTTCGATTCCAGCAGATTAAAATGCTGAAAAATCATTCCGATCTTCTTCCTTACTTTTCGCAGCCCGGAGGTCGAGTAGGCATTTAAGCTCTCTCCTTCGACAAGAACCTCACCAGTCGTTACTTTCTCCAGACGATTGACCAAACGGATAAGCGTACTTTTCCCTGCACCACTAAATCCGATAAAACCAAAGATATCTCCTTTATCTACTGTGATATTTATATTTTTTAACGCTTGAATGCTTAAGCCTTTTCTTACATAGGTTTTGGATACATTCCTAAGTTCAATCATAACTCCTAACTCCTTCCGTTCCATCAAGTAAGTAAGATCTCTCTAAGTTGATTTCTTTCCTATGGCATGAACGCTTGAATTAAATCCGAGTATTTTAGTAAGTTTTATAGAGTATACTACTTCGATTTTATATTGATGTCAATATGTGTTTTAAGTTTGGTGCAAGCATATCTTTCTTTGCATAAATGAACATGATATTGCAGATGGTATGGAATATGCCGAAGTATATACATCTTACCCGAATCGGGCGGAAGCGGAGGAACATAAATGAAGCGAATATTAACCTTATTGCTATGCATTGCAATGATGGGGATGTCCACAGTTATGGGAGAATCGGCATCAGCTACCCAAGCTATGGACGGACAGCCGTATCATTTTGGATTTAAAAAAAGTAAGGGAGGCGAACTACCCTCCATCGCACAAGAAGGCTTTATGCACTTGATTGAAAAACAAGGCGGCATCTTTTTGGGCGACACGACTAAGAAAGAATTGTTTCTTACTTTCGACAACGGTTACGAAAATGGATATACTCCCAAGGTACTGGATGTATTGAAAGCCAAAAAGGTTCCGGCCGCCTTCTTTGTAACCGGGCATTTTGTAAAAGATCAACCGGATTTGATGCGCCGCATGGCGAGCGAAGGCCACATTATCGGAAACCATTCATGGAGCCATCCTGATATGAGCACCATTTCTTCGGCAGAGATTCGGTCTGAGCTGGATCGGGTACGAACTGCCTCTGCTGAGTTGACCGGGCAAAAGGAAATGAAATATGTCCGGCCACCGCGTGGCATTTTTAATGAAAAAGCATTGGCATCCTGTCGAGAAGCCGGATATACGAGTGTGTTCTGGTCGGTGGCCTACAAGGATTGGGACACGAATATACAGCGAGGGACAGACTATGCCTATCGCCAAGTTATGCAGCAACTCCACCCTGGAGCGGTCATTTTGCTCCATTCCGTATCCAAGGATAATGCCGAGGCACTTGGCTCGATCATTGACGAGGCTCGCAAGCAAGGATATGAGTTCAAAAGCCTGGATGACCTTAAAGTTAAGCATTATCACTAAAATAGCATCTAACTTAATGACTTAATACCGTAATCAGCCCGATCCACATCTGCCCTAGCAGACAGTGTGAATCGGGCTTTTTCGTTTACGAATAAGGAAGGTACTGACTTTGGCGGCCCTGAAATCCATTGTAAAAATACTCATTTTAACTGCTGACGATATGGAAGGCTTGGCTGCTAAGCTTCTCCCGCTGGGTGTGGTCATTCATCAACACCGCAATGAACAGGTACTGGATATTAGCCCCCAGAATATCCATATTGGAACGCGCTGCAGAAGCTTGGTGTGCAGCCTCGCCAATTTATCGCCTTTGGCAATGATGCGAATGATATTCCAATGTTCAAAGAGGCACACCATGCTGTTATGATTCATCACCATGCTGAACTGGCTGCCTACGCGACTGAATCTATCCCCAATGAGGGGGAAAATCAAGAAGAGCGGATTATCTCCAAAATACGTGAATTGGCTGAAACAGTAACTGTGTAGTCCAACGCTAAAGAAGGGGAAGCTCCTCTATGAGCCTCCCCTTCTTTTATCATCTTAAGGATAACGAACATTTATTTTAAGGTTAACTTATACACTCTAGCTTCGTAAGGGCGCAGCTTCAAAGCGTGCAAATCTTCTCCTGTTACCGGTTCATAGTTGGAGAGAAGCAGCTCCGCCTTGGCGACAGGAAACTCCTCACCGTCGGGCCAGTGGAACACCGGATCACGGTCAAAGAAATTCAAAATGATTAGCAAACGCTCTTGTCCCAGCATGCGCGCAAATACATACAGTTCTGTATCAAGTGGCAACAACAGCTTATATTCGCCATAGACTATGACCTCATGTTGTTTGCGCAGAGCAATCAACTTGCGATAATAGTGAAAAATCGAGTTCGGATTATTTCTTTCTGCCTCTGCATTAATGTGCGCGTAGTTATCATTCATTTTCATCCACGGCTCTCCATCGGTAAATCCGGCTGCTGGTCCGGCATTCCACTGCATGGGAGTGCGTGCATTATCCCGACTTTTTCGCCAGATCGCGGCCATAATCTGCTCCTCCGGCTCACCGATCTTTCGTTGCTGCTCATAATAATTCAATGTTTCTACGTCCCGGTAATCATCAATTGACGGGAAGGCAATATTCGTCATCCCAATTTCCTCACCCTGATAAATATAAGGCGTACCCTCAAGCATATGTGTGAAGGTTGCCAGCATTTTGGCGGATTCCACACGGTAGTGCCCATCATTTCCAAATCGAGAAAGAGCCCGCGGTTGGTCGTGATTGTTAAGATAATTGGCATTCCATCCTTCCTGATGAAGCACTGTCTGCCAGCTACTCATTATTTTTTTCAGTTCCACCAGCGTCCACGACTTGTACTTCCATTTTTCCGTTCCTAACCCTTGGGCATCAATAAACATGTGCTCAAACTGGAACACCATATTCAGCTCATGCCGCTGATCTCCCACATAATCCAGTGCCTGCTCTGGCCCTAAACCGGACGTTTCACCAACCGTCATTAAGGGATAACGCTCCAGTACCTTTTCGTTCAGCATCCGTAGAAGCACATGTACCTTTTCCAGGTTGGAAAAGAGCTGATAGGCACGCACCAAGGTTTGTTTGTCAGGATTATGCGCATCCGGCAGCCCTTCAGCTTTGACAATATGGGCAATAGCGTCAAAGCGGAAGCCATCGACTCCCTTTTTTAACCACCATTCCACCATACGATAGAGTTCACCCACCATCTCTTCATTTTCCCAGTTCAGATCCGGCTGATGCTCGGAATACAGATGCATATAATATTCATCTGTAAGCTTGTCATATTTCCACACAGAACCGGAGAAATACGATTCCCAGTTGTTCGGATATCCGCCATTTTTGCTTGTTCGCCATATGTAGTAGTCCCGCTTCGGATTATCCTTGGACGAGCGTGACTCCGTGAACCACGGGTGCTCATCCGATGTATGGTTTAATACCAAATCCATCATAATTTTGATGCCTCGTTCATGCGCCTGATGAAGGAGTTCATCAAAATCTTCCATCGTTCCAAACTCATCCATAATGGCATAATAATCGCTAATATCATATCCGTTATCGTGATTGGGCGACTTATATATCGGGCAAATCCAGATCACATCAATACCCAGCTCAGACAGATAATCCAGCCGAGACAAAATGCCTCGCAAATCCCCTTTTCCGTCTCCGTCAGAATCTTGAAAACTGATCGGGTATATCTGATAAACAACAGCTTCCTTCCACCATATTTTTTTAGGCATGTTTCCCTCCTGTATCTTCTCTGTACATCCAATAGCTTATGCTCTTAACATACACGCAATACCTGTATACGAATCGTTGGTGCAGGGAAACGAGGGACTTGTAAGCTTGCTTGGGTGCACAAGCAGAGCTGCTATAGCCTACGATATATTTTTTAATTTATTTTTATGAAAAACAGGTTGTATACATGGACTTGGCGTTACCTATATATATGAACTACCCATATACTTGAATCAAAAGCGGTGCCATTCTTGAATTTAGGGAGGAATGTATATGAACCTTCGACCCAAGGAGCCAAAGGATTTAATTGTGGAATCAGCTGTGATCCCGCCCAACATCCATGTAGATGTGGAGTCGGCCACTGAGGGGGGGACACGCCGCCTGATGCTTAGTGATAACCCGGAGACGCTTACCCACGTGACGGTACCTACCGAGCAAGCTACTTTGTGGCATGATGTGGTTCGCACCACCACCCGGACAGTCAAGCACCGGATTTTCGGCTGGCATTATAACAAAATCGGCAGTCCTGTTAAACTGGGGATCACCATAGAGAATAAAAGCACGGCCCGTCTGGAAGTACGTCATATTGAACGTGCCCTTGAGATTGTACCTGAGGACGGCAACTGGATTATTGATGTTGGGCAGTCTATTGCCAAAAGCTGTTTGGCGGGTACGATGGAACGTGTGAAGCCAGCAGACCGTCATAAATTCGGCAAAGGCACCGCTCTGCTGGAGGAATTTGAGCTACCCGAAGGATCATTGGCCGGATTCGTCTATGACCTCACGGTAGAATATGCCGAAGGCCATGGTACGCTGGACTATGTGATTCGCACCGTAATCAGCAAAGATACGCAGACCGATCTGCGCGAGATTGATAAGGATGCGCTCCCGCCCGTACCTCCACCGCAGGCGCATCCACGCGGAGTATGGCCTTTTTCTGAAACAAATGCGCGCATGCCGGAGTATGTAGTAGGGCAAAGCGCCAACTACCGAGCATGTGCCACTAAGAAGCTGAACGGCGAAACTCCTGCCGATCTGCTGTTTACAGGGAAACGTAGCGAGCTGGGGCCTGCGCTTGATAATCGCGGACAATTCGGGACGATATACAACGCGACCATTCCCATCGTTAACGACAGTGACGAGGTACGTATCGTAAGAATCTACGCCAATCCACGTGGGGGAGCGTTCGCCGGGTCTGTACGCGTGGATGAACGTGTATATGGTATCCCTTTGCTACGAGATAATACCAAGGTATGCCGGCTGACTGACATCAGCGTCCCTCCCGGCAGATCCAGCTATGATCTCAGCTTCATGGTCGCCGGCAGTGCAACTACGCCGCTAGGTCTGTACGTCATTACACTATAGCTGTGCTCACGATAACTGGATGAGCGAACGTGGACCAAAATGTTCACAGGATATGGTCTGCTCTATAGTAAATGGAGCTGTCCCAAAGCTGGTTATAAATTTTATTGGACAGTCACGCTTCGTCATTAGTATAAAAAAGCGCGAGTGCAAGGGTTATTTCCCCTGTACCTCGCGCTTTTTGGTTCATGCTCACCCATTTGAGCGGTTATGGTCAAGCGAAGGTACGTAGTCCTCTTCGCCGCCATACCCGGCATCGGCGATGACTATACCCGATTTGTGTCAGAATAAATATCGCTCTATTTGAACCGCTGAACCTGCCTCGAAGGCATAATGGTCAACTCTGGAATATTGACATGCTCCGGCTGCTCAAGTGCATAAAGGGCAGCTTCTGCAACATCATCGGGATGCAGCGGCAAAACGCTCGAAGCAAACGCCCGAATTTCCTGCTCAGGATATCCGGCCACCTGCGAAAATTCTGTCGCCACCGCCCCGGGGTGAATCGCAGTTACACGAATTCCTTGCGTACTGGTCTCCAAACGCAATGCAGAGGCTATGGCGCTAACGCCGTACTTGGTAGCGCTGTATAGTCCTCCTCCGGCAACCACTTCCTTCGCTGCAATAGAGGAGACAATGACAACATCCCCCTTGGCCTGCTCCCTCATTGGCTGAAGTCCGTACTTCAGTGTCAGGACAAGACCGTGAACATTCGTCTTGTAAAGCTCCTCCCAGCGTTCCAGCTCCACCTCTGCCAGTGGGCTTCGATACCCGAAGCCGGCATTGGCAACGATAATGTCAAGCCGCCCCCAGCGTTCAAGAATGGCGTGGACCGCCTGCTGTACGTCTTCAGCTTTTTGGATATCGGCAGGTATTGCCATGACCTCATACAATTCCTCTTGGTGCAAGTCGCGAACCAATTCATCCAATCGCTCCTGACGGCGTGCCAATACAGCTACATACGCGCCTCGCTTTGCCAGTTTTTTTGCAATCGATGCCCCAATGCCGCTGCTTGCGCCTGTTACCAAAGCTACTTTCCCGGCCAGGCTTTCCTTCGCTTTCCAGGATAATTTCAACTCATCCAATATCATGTTAAACCCTCCCCAAGCTTATTTGGTTAAAAGCACGCGATGAACACCCTGGCTGCCTCCAGGAGCTGTACCTATATATAAATATCCGTCATGGTTTACAGCCGTGGTTACCCCATAAAGCGAGCCTTCAGGATCATGCCAGCTTCCGATGAGTTTACCCTGCGGATTAAGCTCCACAGCAAGTCCATGCTTCACAGGTGCGCTTGCACCGCTGAGCAGCGATTGAGGCAATTTGGCCATCATTCCAGCCAGCCACGGGCTTCCATGCATCTGATCTACAAAGGGAATACGTGTTGTGAAGAGACCGATCCAGAAATGGCCTTGATCATCACGCGTAATGTTATCCGGAAAACCGGCGAGATTATCCGCAAAAATATCCGAAGTCCCCTTCTTCGGCCCTTTGAGCCAGTATCGGGTCAATTGGTAGTGATACGATTCTGCCACAAGTACAAAATCTTCATCCGCAGACAAGGCAACCCCGTTCGCAAAATAAAGGCCTTCCAACAGAACTGTCGTCTGCTTGGTCGCCGGATCATATTTCAGCAAACGTCCATGCGGCTTGTTCTCGGCGATTTCTTTGAAGACTACACTGCCATAATTGGAGGTGTCAGAAAAATAAATGGTACCATCTTTGGCAATATCCAGCTCGTTGGCCAAATAGATCGGTGTGCCGTCGACTTGATTGGCCAACACCGTCACGTTTCCGGAAGGATCTACCGACAGCAGCCCCTTCTTAACATCCGTTACGATCAGATTTCCACTTGCGTCAAACATAAGTCCATTGGGCGTTCCTTTGGTATCTGCATATAGCTGGGCCTTTTGCGGATTGCCCTTTGTATCGAAGGCAACCTTATAAATTTTCCCGTCGGAGTCTCCCGTATATAAATTTCCTTCCTTGTCAAAGGTGATAAATTCCGGAAACTTAGGGGCATCTGTAACAAGCTCTGCGGAGCTGAGTTTGTTGTTTTGTTGCCATGGACCCGCTTGTTCAAAAGAGGGGGCCGAAGGTGCAAGCCATTTTGCAGGCTGGACCGGGGAAGGGATGAGCATAAAAATAACCACTCCCAGAAGGATTACCGACAGCAGCGATAATCCGGTTCTGCGTACCCACTTACGCGGTTTCTTATTCTTTCTTCCTTGAGAATCTTTGACAGATAAATCAGGTTTACTGGGCATTAGAGTGCCTCCTATGTGATGTGAATAATATTTCAGCATTTTGCATAATTCGATACCCAACGCTCGAAAGTACACTATATAGACGAACTAAACCGTTTCGATCTATATATTGCTGATTTGAAATCGCTCTTGGGATTTATGCAAAATGCTCATTTATATTTGAACGACGATTTTACCGAAATACTGTTTTCCTTCAGCCAAAAGTGCGAAGGCTTCGCCGATTCGGCTGAGCGGGAATACCCGGTCGATAACAGAATGTAAACGATGGCGGGAAATGGCACGATTCTTGTTTTCGAAATGTTCCCGGTTACCGACTTGGCTGCCGCGAATCGTCGCAGCCTTCTGCAAAATGCTGGTGACATCGAACTCAGGAATGGTCAAGCCCGATAAGAATCCGACCATGCTCACAGTCCCTCCGGTACGAAGTGCATTGATGGATTGAGCCATTGTTGCCGCTCCCCCTACATCCAGGACATGGTCGACTCCGCCGCCTGTCAGCTCCAGAGCCACCTTATCCCACTCTGGAACCTCCGAATAGTTGATTGTCTGCCATGCGCCGAGAGCCTTTGCCCGTTCCAACTTGTCATTGCTGCTCGAAGTGATAATTACCCGTGCTCCCGCCATCAGAGAGAATTGAAGCCCAAAGATGGAAACACCGCCTGTTCCTTGCAAGAGCACCGTATCTCCCGCTCGTAGCCCACCGGATTCCATCAGCATGCTCCATGCGGTTAATGCCGCAATCGGCAAGGTGGAAGCCTCCTCCCAAGAAAGGTGATCCGGAATGGCGACGACCCCTTCTTCATGCAAAACGATATATTCAGCCGCCACTCCACTGAGCGGGCCTCCCAGACTGTCCTTTAAGACCTCCGCTCTCGTGCTCCCGCCAATGAATTTCTGTTGTAAATTTGCTGCTACCCTTTGTCCAACCTGGAATTTTGTCACCCCTTCGCCCACAGCTACAATTTCACCCGCTCCATCGGATAACGGAATGAAGGGAAATTGAATGCCGATCGGCATGACTCCGTTGATAACTACCAAATCACGGTAATTGAGGGACGCTGCCTTTATGCGGATCAGAACTTCTAGCCGTCCCGGCACCGGTGTGTCAAGTTCCGTCAAGGTTAACTCTTCAAAGCCAAAACCGTTTTTCAGTTGCACTGCTTTCATTTTGGTTGTCCTCCCTGTAATGTTAAACCTTTTACCTAATATAGAGATACAGTGTATTAATAAGGAAACTATGTTTCTTATATAGTACACTGTATCCAATTGTCTTCAAAACGTCAATCTTTACTTTAAAAATAAAAACGGTCGTAAACTGCTTCCGAGCTTTTAACGTCCCTTAACAAGTAAAATTGAAGACTGGGTGGCTTTGCTTGTCCAGAGCTTGTTCAGGTGGGCAAGCATGACCAAAAAACGCGAGTGCAGGGGTGAATAACCTCTGCACTCGCGTTTTTTACATCAGCATTTTGCATATTCGATTCCCAACGCTTAAAAGTACAATATATAGACAAACTAGACCGTTTTGATCTATATATTTCTGATTTGAAATTCCTCTTGGGATTTATGCAAAATGCTCACATTAATGTTTGTATAATAATTATAAAATATGGTTGTAATCCACTCATGGGACAACCCCATTTAAGCTCCAATTTTTATAAACTACATCTACTTAAATTTGTTCCTGACTATACTACTCTACTAAGTATAAAATTGGAGGGCGGCGTAGGCTCCGGCTTACCAAACAAATAACCCTGGGCCAGTGACACACCTGCATCACGACAAAATTCAAAATCCTCCATTTGCTCTACACCCTCAGCTAACACTTGACCACCAAAACGAAAAGCGGATTCCACTATCCCTGTAATTTGCCGTTTCTGATCACTGTTTCTATGACAGCCATCAATTATACTGCGGTCAATTTTAACATAATCGGGCTGGAGGCAATTCATAAGCTCTGTCGTAGAATAGCCTGCTCCTACATCGTCCAGTGCCACTGAAATTCCCCGTGTACGATATTGTTCAAAGATTTGATGTAAAAAATTCAGGTCGTCTATTTCTTCCGTCTCTACGACCTCAAACACAAAATCCTCTGTATTCATGGATAACCGATCAATTATCTCAAAGGTATGATTCAAGCAATAAGCCGGATTATAAATGGTTGAAGGGAGAAAGTTAATAAATCGTTTAATTCCCATCGGAAGGTATGTCGCACTTTTTTCAATAGCGGAAATACGAGCCGAGCGATCCAAATGAGCATGCAAGCCAGCTTCACGGGCGACTTCAAACAGTCGGAAAGGCTGAAAAGACTTATCTGGCTGTGATGGACGCAGCAAAAACTCAAAGCCGATGATATTCAGCTTATAGTCAACAATAGGCTGCATATGGCTGGTAAAGTTTTGATTCTTAATAATACTCACCAGATCCGGATGTTGCAGTCGAGCTTGCAATTGACTAAATAAAAGCCAGTCCTCAAATCCCTCAACATGATGCAAGCCAGTCACCACAACTTGCATTCGGTCCAAGCACTCCTGCGGCAGACGAGCCAGTCCGTTAACCAGCTGTTCCAACTGTGAACGGCTGTCATAGCGAAACACGATGTTACCCTCACACCAATGTTCTTGTTTCATTTGTTCCGATAGCATACCCAAGCCCTCTAATGCTGGAGTAAGCGACACCCTAGAATGCCTAATTTTCAGCAATCCTTGATCCTTAATAGGTAATATGATGCTGCAATTGCTGCAAGTCATAATGGTCCTCCTCGGAACAATTCCCCGGTTTTTTCACCATTATATCACAAATAATTAGAACAAAAGTACTATATAATTACGTGTTTTGACAAAAAATAAGCTTAATCCGAACAATAACTTAGGACTTAAGTATATCTTCGACAAAAACAAAGCCTTTTTATACTCATGATAGACGCGGTAATGTTGTATTTGGCATCAAAAAAAAACAGCAAATCTCTTCATTTAAAGAGACTTACTGCTTCATTCTGATATGGAGTGGAAACTAAAATCCCAGTTACTTAGATGCCTTTGGCTTCGTTGTTTTAGCTGGTTTTGCAGCCGCAGGTTTAGTCGTTTTGACAGCTGTCTTCGTTGTAGCTTTCGCGGGAACCACAGCTTCCTTTGCAGGAGTCGTGGCTGCACTAGGTTTAGCACCAGCTTTCAAGCTGTATTTGGCAAAACCGTCTCCCGCGCTGCTCAAGTATGAAATTTGTTGATTGCCTGCCAGCACGTCTTTGGCATCAGGAGAGGACTCAAAGGTAACCTTGGCCTGACCAAAAGGAGCAATAGACCAGTTACCGTCCGCTGACGGGTTAATCGTTTCGTTCGTACGAATATAATCGACAACGACTTGGCGACTTTCATCCGGTGCTGCCATCACAATTCGTTTGCCATCTGGGTTGGCCAATTTGGAGGAGGAAGCACGATAGTTATTGGTCGCAACGATAAATTTCTGGGCAGGATCAATAGCCTTCCCATTGTATTGCAGATCCTTGATACGATGGGCCGAAGAATCAATAATAGTTCCCTTGGCATCATATCGTGCAGGCTGAGTTACATCAATCTGGTAATTCACACCGTCAATCACATCAAAATTGTAGGTTGGGAAATCTCTGTTGATCAGCGATTGTTCCTCTGTTTTGCTAGGATCAATGCGGTTGAACTGACCCGCAGACCACTCCAGCCACTCCTGAATTTCAGCACCAGTAACTTCTACGGCATGAACCGTGTTCGGATACACGTACAGATCGGACACGTTCTTAATCGCTATTGTACCTTCAGGAATGTTGGTATAATACTCGGCACCGTTGCGACCACCGGCTTTGAATGGAGCGCCTGCCGATAATACAGGGAGATTTTCGTATTCTGTTCCTTTAAGATGGTTTTGAACATACCATTTCTGTGCATTTGTCACAATTTGAATGGACGGGTCATCCTGCACTAATGCAAAGTAGCTGGTAATCGGTGCAGTCGTTGTACCGACAGGTTGACGAATATAATCCAGCGTTCCTTGGTGCTCTTCTTTAACCGCTTCAACCAGTTTAAAATCAGGAATAAACTGCGCAGCCTGATTAGTGGTACTCACAACTGGACGAACTTGAGACTGAGAGTCGATGACGTGCCACTCACGGTTTTTCTTTTCAAGGCTCAGATCAATAATACCCAGATCCTTGCCCCACGATGAAGCTTCTACTGCTGGTACGCCATTAATGGTTCCTTTATCCAGATCTACCCCGCTCATATCTTTAAAATCTGAGCTTGGGAAAGATTTATGAGCATGCCCAAACAAAATCGCGTTAATTCCGTCTACCTTGCTCAAATATTTAACGGCATTTTCCATCATTGGCGTTTGCGGCACATCCTCATACCCTGTATGTGCAAGCACGACAATAATGTCAGCCCCTTCTGTTTTCATTTGAGGAATAAACTTTTTGGCTGTTTCCACAATATCCTTCGTAACGACCTTATCCTTCAAATTGGCTTCATCCCACTGCATAATTTGAGGTGTTACCAGACCGATTACACCCACTCTGAGTGTGTGCTCTTCGCCCTTCTCATCCATTACTGTTTTATCAAGAATCTGATAAGGGGTAAAATAGTTTTTAGTAGCTTGGCCCCCTTTATTAACATAAACGTTCGCATTTACGTAAGGAAAGTCAGCGCCCTTGAGGGATTTGTCCAGAAAGTCGAGACCGTAGTTGAATTCATGGTTACCCACTGTAGCTGCATCATAGCCCATCAAGTTCATCATCTTATAGACCGGATGAACACCGCCTTCTTTCTCAAAGGTTTTGTTGCGGGCCATATAATCGCCTAATGGGTTGCCCTGCAGCAAATCACCGTTATCAAACAGCATACTGTTTCTTGTTTCACTACGTGCCTTCTGGATCAAACTAGCTGTACTAACCAAGCCATATTCGTTGGTTTCTTTGTCTGAATAGTAATCATAATTCATCAGCGCCCCATGAATATCCGTTGTCTCCATGATCCGCAGATTCACCGTAGCGCTATCGCGGGAATCGCTAGCTGCCCAGGATGGAGCTGCTGAAAACACCAGCAGGCTGCAAGCTACAACTGCTGCTGTAAACCCTTTAAACCAATTTTTACGAAATAACAAAATATACCCCTCCTCATTAAGGTGTATGCCTCATATACATACTTTTGCACATATATGTAAGCTTTGAACCCACCATTCCTATTTTAATCCAACGTAGGACAAAAGAGTAGTCATTTGCTTAAAATATTTATGAAAAAGTAATTAGTTTCTGCACAAAAAAAGCCAGTAAATCTCCTGAAAAGGTCGGGAATTTACTGACTTATAAATTTATATTGTTTCTATTTCGTCCACACTTGGCGCTCCGTTTGTTGACCCACGTACTCAATACGAGTCGGATTGACGTCTAAAATGACATAATCGGGATCATCCGGTCCAGAAAACCATTTTTTCAGAGAGTCATTCCACACTTGTTTGCGTAACCCCTCATCAGCTGTAACCTGGACGGTAGCTTCCACTTCCAAGACTTCCTTCGTGCCACCCACTTCATAACCCAGCAGCAGATAAGCATTCGGATTGTCCTTTAGCTCCTCCACTTTATGTGTTTTGCGATCTGTCGCCAGATGAATGTTCATTCCATCGTTAAAAAGGGCCATATAGCGTACCTTCGGTTTCCCGTCCTCTACCGTACCTAACGAGCAAAATTTGTTGTTATCCAAAGCCTTCACGATGGCCTGTTCCAGCTGACTACGATCCAATGTCTCCGTTTTACCCACAGTACAACAACTCCTTTTTACGAATTAGAATTCTATAGGGCTATGCCACTTTGGCACCAGCTCTTCTGGACATACTGTGCAGCTGTTCTGAAATAACATGACCGGATCAGTTCTGAATGATTCATGTTCATTTTCAGATCGAAGCTCACAGTAAAAGTGTACCCTGTCGTTCGGCAAATGAACCGTGAGCGCTTCCTTAAGGCTGGACAGACCCGCCTTCAAGGCATATAATCGTCGTAGTAAACCCGAATAACGAACCCATTAAACCATACAATGCCAGGGGTGCTGGAATCGGCCGGCTGAGAGTGTGTCCCAAGACACTGACCCTTACAACCTGATCTGGGTAATGCCAGCGTAGGAATGCTTAAGCAAGATGTACCTTTTATTAAAACAGGACATCCCTTACTTTGGTATATACAAGCGCAAGCGTCCCGAATCTCGGGGCGCTTTTTTTGTTGAAGATGAAGTTGTTGGAAAGATTGCGTTCCGGCAGATGTTATTTTGTGAAAATGGGGAACATAAGCTGTCTGATTGGACGGATAACGGGTAATTAAAAAGGAGAGAACACAACGATGAAGCGCATGAAAATGTTAAGCCTGAGTATGGTCAGTCTATGGCTCATGGCTCTGACTCTGGCCGCTTGCGGCGGCAATCACCCTACATCGCAAAAGGAGGTTCCTGCTGCCGACACTTCAACGTCTACCTCGGCAAAGGGGCTCAAAGATGTTAAAGTCGTACTTGACTGGACACCCAATACGAATCACACGGGACTCTATGTCGCCAAGGACAAAGGATTTTACGAAAAAGCAGGCTTAAATGTCCAAATTGTTCAACCTGGTTCAGGGGGAGCCGACCAAATGGTTGCTTCGAATGCTGCACCTTTTGGTATCAGCTATCAAGAAGGCGTCACTCAGGCTCGCATCCAAGGCGTACCACTCGTATCTATCGCTGCGGTGATTCAGCATAACACCTCTGGCTTCGCAGCTCCGGTAAACCGCGGAATTAAAAGCCCGAAAGATTTCGAGGGTAAAAGCTACGGCGGCTGGGGTTCTCCTGTAGAAGAAGCGGTCATGAAATCCATCATGGACTCAGACCAAGGTGATGTGAGCAAAGTGAAAATCGTCAATATGGGCAATGCAGACTATTTTACAGCCGTGAAGCGGGATATTGACTTTGCCTGGATATTTTACGCATGGACCGGGATTGAGGCCAAGCTTCGAGGCGAGCCCTTGGATATGCTGTATGTAAAAGATTATTCCAAAAGTCTCGATTACTATACACCTGTAATTGTGAGCAATGAACAGACGATAAAAAACGATCCTGACCTAGTCAAAGCGTTCATGGACGCTACCGCACAAGGCTATGAATACACCATCGCCCATCCGGAAGAAGCCGCAGATATCTTAAGCAAAGCTGTGCCGGAGCTGGACAAAAAACTGGTACTTGCTAGCCAAAAATGGCTAAGCCCGCGTTATCAGGACGATGCCACGCAATGGGGCGTACAAAAAGCGGAGGTATGGCAAAACTACTCAGACTGGATGTATGAACGCAAGCTGCTCAGCAAACCTTTGGAAGTCGATAAAGCCTTCACAAACGACTTCTTGCCCAAGCGTTGATCATTTTGTTAAAACGCTAAATTACCAGCTAAATAAGACTGAGCTAGAAAAGTGAACGAGGCTCCACTACGCGGACGGATGGTGCTTCCCAGCGCCACCGCCCCCGGATTTCTCGAAATAAAGTCCTCAGCAGGGTAGAAATCCAGGGACAAAAGCGACCGCTTCGCTTGTACAGCACCATTCCGTCCACTTCGTTCTCGTTCCACTTGGTCTACTTCTTTAGTCTCATGGTATCTAAACGCAAAAGCAGGTGCGCTTATGTGTAAAAATGCCACACAACTTAGCTTTAAAAATAAGGTGCTTTTAAGACGGTTGGCAGCGGAGCGGTTCATTTGAATCTGGAGAAGCGAAGCGGTCGCCTTTGCTGTTGGATTCTTACCTTTAAAAATTAATTCAAAGAATCCCCCGGCAACAGCGATCGTAAGATCAAATGAAACGCGAAGCGGTCTCAACCACCTTAAACCAATCTTATTTTCCTAGAACTTAAAACTAAAGGACAGGTGAAATTCACATGGCTAATACACTTCTTAGTATTCAAGTCATCCCTAAAACTCCTAATAACGAAGACTCTTATCCCTATGTAGACAAGGCGATTGAGTTCATCCAGCGTTCCGGTGTCAAGCATCAGGTAAATCCATTGGATACGACAATGGAGGGCGAACTGGACGAACTGCTGAAAGTCGTCAAAGATATGCACGAGGCCTTGACAGAAGCTGGAAGTCCCAGTGTCATTTCACAGATCAAAATCGCACATAACCCGCAGGGCATCAGCATGAACAAGCTGACCGAGAAGTATCGCCCATGAATCCGAAAGGCAAGAACGCATCCTGGTGGAAAAGCGTATGGCCGCCCCTTGTGGCGGTCCTCTTCTTTTTAGCGGCTTGGCAGGGAGCGGTTTCCTATTTACATATTGAATCCTGGCTGCTGCCAGCTCCATCCCTAATCGTTCAAGAGGGCATGGCGCAATCGGCGTTGCTTGGCACCCATACATGGGCTACGATTCGCCTGACACTTGCGGGATTTGCTATAGGGACAGCAACTGGACTGTTGATCGCCATCGTTCTTCATACGATTCCTTTTCTCAAATCTGCTCTGTACCCGCTCTTGATCCTTAGCCAAAACATTCCGATTATCGCCCTCGGTCCGTTGCTCATGGTATGGTTCGGTTTTGGCGTGCTGCCCAAGCTTATGGTCATTACATTAGTATGCTTTTTTCCCGTGGCTGTAGCAGCCATGGATGGGCTGACACGGACAGACCGTATGATGATGAACTATATGCGGATGTCGGGTGCAAGCCGCCGGGCTATTTTTATGAAGCTGGAGCTGCCTCACTCCCTGCCACAAGTCTTTTCTGGCATTAAAATCGCTGCTACCTACAGTGTGATGGGCGCGATTATTGCCGAATGGATTGGAGCCAGTGAAGGAATTGGATATTATATGTTGCTGCAAAAATCTGCCTATCGTACGGATCTCATTTTTGCCGCTATCGGTATTATTGTTACACTCAGCTTACTGATGTTTGTCGTTATTCTACTACTGGAGAAATGGTTGGTGCACTGGAAGCCCGATCAAGAATAGCCTTCACATATTGCATTAAAGCATTAATGAAAGGACGTGGCACATATGAGTCTGCATCCGACGGACTTGACATCACCACCCGTGGCTGATGAACAGCAACAAGCCGGAGAACCGCAGGCAATGGCACCTGCTCCTCCTGCTATGGAATTGGACGGGATCAGCCTCGCCTTCCGGGAAAAGCGAAGCTCACTGCCTGTACTACAGGATGTATCCATTACCGTTAAGCCGGGCGAATTTGTCTCCCTCATTGGTCCGTCAGGCAGTGGCAAAAGTACGCTGTTTCACATCATCGGCGGGCTGCTCAAGCCGCAGCAGGGACATATTCGTATGCATGGACAGGACGTGACTGGTGAACGCGGTCATATTAGCTATATGCCGCAGCAGCCCGCCCTTTTCCCGTGGCGCACCACGCTGGACAACATACTGCTCGGGCAGGAAAACGCACCGCGAAAGGATGCAGCAGCAAAGTCCCGATACGTCAGCGAACGTGAACGGCGCAAAGAAGCCTTGCAATGGCTTGAGCAGGTTGGGCTGGGCAAGTTCGCGAATGCGTATCCGCATACGCTATCTGGTGGCATGCAGCAACGTGCGGCCTTTCTTCGCGCCTTGCTTAGCCCACAGGAATTAATGCTGCTGGATGAGCCGTTCAGCGCACTCGATGCGCTGACACGTGCAGACATGCAGCAATGGTTATTGCGGATGTGGGAGAAGAACCGCCGCTCTGTGCTGTTCATTACCCACAGCATTGAAGAAGCGCTGTTGCTCTCCGACCGCATTTATGTGCTGTCGGCGCGACCTGCTTCAGTGATGCATGTCGTAGACGTTCCTTTTCCTCGCCCGCGTAGGGAAGAAATCACCCTCGATCCACGCTTTATGGAATGGAAGCGGACAATGACTGGCTGGATGCGTGAGGAAAAGCACAAACTGGACGGCGATATGGACACCGCTGAAAGTGTCCGTAAAAACACCTCTGACGGCGGGGTAAACCATTATGAATGATTGGAATGTGCACTCTGCATTGAGATTGAACGTCGCAGCAACTGTTCCCTTAATCGACGCACACATTCATGTAGACAGTTACCCACCTGAACAACAGGAGCTATTGCTCGCTTCCCTTGCCGACAACCATGTAGAAGCCATCATAGCCGTGTCCATGCATCTCGCCTCCAGCCAAGCCAACTTGCGCCTAGCTGAGCGTTGGTCCGGGCTAGTACGTCCAGCCTTCGGCTTTCATCCCGAACAGGCTCTGCCATCACAAGCTGAGCTTGATCTGCTGTTTGACTGGATGGACAAACATGTACAGCAGATGATCGCGGTGGGTGAAGTCGGCTTGCCCTATTATAATCGGCTGGAGGCCTCACGCCGTGGAGAGCCCTTTGACCTTGCTCCTTACGTAGCGCTGCTGGAGCATTTTATCCAGTTTGCAAGCAAGCATAACAAGCCCATCGTGCTGCACGCTGTTTATGAAGATGCAAACATAGCCTGCGACCTATTGGAACGTCATGGCGTTACGCAGGCGCATTTTCACTGGTTCAAGGGCTCTGCCACCACAACCGAGCGTATGGCCCGGAATGGCTATTATGTGTCCTTCACACCGGATCTCCTGTACGAAGAAGAAATCCGCAGTTTGGCAAGACAGTATCCGTCTGATCAGGTTATGGCAGAGACAGACGGCCCATGGCCGTTCGAGGGTCCTTTTACCGGACAGCAGACACATCCACGGATGACTGCCGAGGTCATTCGCGCGTATAGCAAGCTGACCCGCCAAGATGAAGCTGCTGTCCGTCAATTATTTTATGATAATACGAGCCGCTTCTACTCCCTGTGTAATTCATAAAGGCATATCAGCTATTTACTAAAAGGCTCACAACCACAACTTGTAGTCAAAGCAAAGAACCTCCTTATATACGCAAAACTTAATCATGCGTAATCAAGGAGGTTCTTGTATTTTACATACACGTGTTGCTCAAATGCCGCTCACCCATTGCAGCATTTTTTTGTCGCTGCTCCACTTTTATTGCTTCAAGAAACCCTTCTGTTCCAAAAATGGCTTCAACTGCAAGCGCGCTGGTTCGGTCAGTCTCGTCGCCATTTGCTCAGACCAAGGTGTAGAGCGTTGACCGCCCGTACGTTCCTTCAAATACTCGGCTGATGTGTGGTCGTATACCTCTACAGCTTTCATCGTCTGATTTTTATCGTAACCGTTCATATGCAACACACCGGACAGTGGAAGACGCGGACGCAAGCCTGTTTCCTGATCCGGTACACCAATGCACATACCGAACACTGGATATACCAGCTCTGGTAACCCTAACAACTCGGATACCTCTGATATTTTAGTACGAATGCCCCCGATGTAAACGATGCCCAAGCCGAGTGATTCAGCGGCCACCGCTGCATTTTGTGCAGCTAACGCGGCATCAATGGTTGCAACCGTATAATTTTCGACGGACCCTTCATAGGAAGGCTGGCCTGGCTGATGATGAATCGTCACCTGCTTCAAACGATACAGGTCTGCGCACCACACCAGAAATGTCGGGCACTGCTCAACATAAGCCTGCCCTCCTGCCAACTCGGCCAGTTTTGTTTTCAAAGAAGGCTCGGTAACGGCAATAACGGTATATGCCTGCACATTGCTGGACGAGGATGCCATTTGGCCAGCTGCCACAATAGCTGCGAGCTGCTCGTCGGTAATGGGGTCTGACTTGAATTTTCGCACAGACCGGTGGTTCATCAACAAGGAAATCGTATCATTCATGACTGCTTCACTCCTAATCCATAATATAAGCTCTTTATCTGCTTCAAGCTGTGAGTACACGAGTAGGTTTTTGCATGCTTGCATGGCACTCCTACAAATATTATGAAACTTTCGAGAATGATAAGCAACCTGACGCAATGAAGAGGGTTTGCATGAATTAAATAAATGAAATACACAACAAAAAAGCAAGTACGCACAAAGTCAAAATTGTACGTACTTGCTTCAATTAAAAAATGATCTCGCTACAAATGCCAAGCAGCATGCGTCTGCCTAATACATCAATACATTTACAGCTTTACCCGCTGGAGACGCAGCGCATTCAGTACGACCGAAACAGAGCTGAATGCCATGGCCGCTCCCGCCAACCATGGAGCAAGAAAGCCCAAAGCAGCAATCGGAATGCCGATTACGTTATAACCGAGCGCCCAAAACAGATTTTGCCGTATGTTTGTCATAGTCCGGCGGCTCATTTCGATCGCGTCCGGAATGCTATTCAGGTTACCACGCATGAGCGTAATATCGGCAGCCTCCATGGCCACATCTGTACCTGTGCCCATTGCCATCCCAATATGAGCTGTGGCCAGCGCCGGGGCATCATTAATCCCATCCCCGACCATGGCTACGATTTTGCCCTGGTCCTGAAGTCGTTTCACTTCTTCGGCCTTTCCTTCAGGCAGCACTTCCGCCAGCACCCGTTCGATTCCTGCCTCGGCGGCAACAGCCCACGCCGTCCTTTCATTGTCACCCGTAATCATAATGACTTCAATGTTCATCGCCCGCAGACGGGCGACAGCTTCTCGTGACGTTTCTTTAATTGTATCTGCCACGGCCACTAATCCGGCATAGGAACCATCCACAGCGACAAGCATCGCCGTTTTCCCTGCGCCTTCCAGTTCATTCATTTGCTGCTCGGTTGAGTCATCCATCGCGATGCCTTCCCTGCTCATTAACCGGCGTGTGCCCACCAATACCTGCTTGCCTTCCACAGAGGCCTTCACACCATAGCCCGGGATATTTTCAAAATCCGTTGCTCCCACAAGCTCAATGCCTCGATCAGCAATCCCTTTTACAATGGCTTCCGCCAGCGGATGCTCCGAGCTTTTTTCTGCCGCACCGAGCAATCGCAGCAAATCCGTTTCAGCCAGGCTGCTTGCTCCAACCATAACATCCGTCAGCTCTGGTTTGCCGTTCGTAACCGTACCTGTCTTATCCAAAATCACTGCGTTGACGGAACGAGTCATTTCCAAATGCTCGCCGCCCTTGAACAAAATACCGTATTCAGCAGCACGTCCCGATCCTGCCATAATGGACGTTGGGGTAGCCAATCCGAGCGCACAAGGACAAGCAATGACGAGAACTGCAATCATTTTCTCCAGTGATCCTGCAAAATCAGACGGTGTCACAAGGAAAAACCAGACGAGAAACGTCATCACGGCAATAGCAACTACAATGGGGACAAAGATACCCGAGATTTGATCCGCAATCCGCTGAATCGGGGCCTTGGAGTTCTGCGCATCTTCCACGACCTTAATAATACGGGCCAACGCCGTATCACCACCCACACGCTCAGCCTGGATACGAAGTACTCCGTTTTTATTGAGCGTGGCTCCTGTGACTGGGGAACCCTCTCCTTTTTCAACCGGAAGACTCTCGCCACTTAACATGGATTCATCCACTGCCGAACGTCCATCCACGACTACACCATCGACGGGAATTTTCTCCCCTGGACGCACAATAAAAATATCCTTCACACGCACTTGTTCAATCGGTATATCTAGCTCTTGTCCATCACGTACCACACGTGCCATTATCGCCTGTAGGTTCATCAAGCTCTTGATCGCCTCAGACGAACGTCCCTTGGCTACTGCTTCGAACCATTTACCGACCAGAATAAGCGTAATGAGTACCGCGCTTGTCTCGTAATACAGCTCTGGCATGGTCATGACAGGCATTCCCGCCATTCCCTCCATAATATCAGACGGACGCAGGGTAAGATACAAGCTGTAAAAATAAGCCGCAGACGTACCCAGTGCAACTAACACATCCATATTCGAACTTCCGTTGCGAAGCGCTTTGTACGCGCCCACATAAAACTGCCATCCAATGATGAACTGAATGGGTGTTGTCAGTGCAAGCTGGAACCATGGATTCAAGAACAGCTGCGGCACATAAATCCATGAGGTAAAGGAAAAATGAGCCACCATCGCCCACAATAACGGAAGCGACAGCACTGCCGATATCATCCACTTCCATTTTTTACGTTGGATATCCTTACTGCGAACATCCGCAATATTGTCCTCAGCACTCTGTGGGATCGCTCCGTAGCCTAGCTGTTCAATCTTGCTTACCAGATCACTAACCGTAGTACTCCCAGCAGCATATTCCACATGTGCTGTTTCCATCGCCAAATTTACCGTAGCACCTGTTACACCCGGTATTCGGTTTAATCCTTTTTCGATTCGAGCTGCACAGGCCGCGCAAGTCATGCCCGTCACATTCAAATTGGCTTCTTCATTCACAGTTCCAAAACCAAGAGAAGCAATTTTATCGCGGAATTCTGGGATTTCCACCTGCTTGGGATCATAAGATATGGATGCCTGCTCCAATGCCAAATTCACATTAGCTTGTGCTACGCCGTCTATTCGATTTAAACCTTTTTCAATACGGCTTGCGCAGGCGGCGCAGGACATCCCCGTAATATGAAGCGTTGTATGCTTATCACCGTCGGTCGCACGGTTTTCCATGGTAGTCCCCCTTCTACATACCCCGGTGGGGTATATTATGTTCAAAAAGAAAAAGCTCCTAATATGGAAGCTTCCCCCTCGAACGAATCTGTTCACACATACAGCATCTTAATCTTAAACAACATCATAGCCTTGGTCTTCAATGGCTGTTTTCAGAGCTTCAACACTCAGCTTGGATTCGTCATATTCTACACTTACTTGTTTCGTTTCAAGGCTAACCTTGCCGGTAGCGCCTACTTTCTCCAAAGCTCCTTCTACGGCTTTCACGCAATGATTGCAGCTCATGCCTTCTACGTTCAATGTAACTTGTGCCATTTTCGTTTCCTCCTCAAGGGTACGTCCATACCCATAATGTGTATATCTGCTACTTTTAACGGATTAACTTCTTAACCGTAACCAGCAGCTCATCAATCACTTCTTGCTCTCCTGCCTGCATGCGCTCAATGACACAGCTTTTCATATGCCCTTCCAGCAGTAGCTTGCCGACACCATTCAGGGCCGACTGAACAGCCGCAATCTGGTTCAGCACATCGTCACAGTAGGTGTCCTTTTCAATCAAGCCCTTAATCCCGCGAACCTGACCTTCAATACGGTTTAACCGGGTTACAAGGCTGTTCTTGAATTCCGCCGAATGATGACTTTTTCTAACTGTCTTTTCCCCATCTGTCCCACAATGAGTCCCGTGGACTTCCGTGTGGGAAACAGGTTGCTCCTCAGCCATACATCAGCCTCCTGTGTGGTGTAATGCACTCATGCATTTGATATACCCTCATCATAATATACCCCCACGGGGTATGTCAACATCCCTAAAAAATGTCACCATTTTGCCTTGTTTCACACTCTCAGCGCGCTTCCTTGGCAAGTACAACAAAGCTTAACAACGCACCAAGCTCAGCTATAGCAATAACAACCGCCATCGGTACAGGGGTTGTTCCACTACCCAAGCCCACCAACGGTGAAGCGATGGAGCCCAGCAATAGAGGCAGCAAGCCAAGCATGGCGGACGCACTGCCTGCGGAACGCTGCTGACTCTGCATGGCCAGCGAAGTCGTCGTTGTACTCACAATACCTACGCAGGATACGACAAAAAACATCGGAATCAATACGGCTAACAATTGGCCTCCGGTAAAAGCTACGGTAAGCAAGCTGATCCCGGCCACAGCCGCAATCACCAGACCCGACAAGAGCAACTGTCGTTCGCTAAATCGACCCACGAGTCTACCTGTCAACTGGGAAAACAGTACAATCCCCAAACCATTCACCGCAAAAATGATGCTATACGTCTGGGGGGAAACCCCGAAAATATCCTGAAGCACGAAAGGCGAGCCAGCGATGTAAGCGAACATCGCCCCTGTAATCAGCGCCTGCGAGAGAGCATAACCCATAAAGCGGCGATCTGCAAACAGATGACCGAGTGTTCCTAGCGTCTGCTTTAAGCCACCGGATGAACGGCGGTTCGTTGGCAACGTTTCTGGAAGACCCAATACGACGGCAATCAGCATGGCCACACCAACTAAACACAGCACCATGAATACACCGCGCCAGGAAACAAAATTCAAAATGACACCGCCCAGCACAGGTGCAGCAATGGGAGCCACACCATTCACCAGCATGAGCAGTGAGAAAAAGCGTGTCAGTTCTTTGCCCGAGTACAAATCACGGGCCACAGCTCTAGAAATCACGATCCCCGCCGATCCCGTAAGCCCTTGAATAAAGCGAAGCGCAATGAGGACAGCAATATTCGGCGCAAACACACATAACAGCGATGCCGCGGCGTACAGAATGAGCGAGACCACCAGCGGTCCTCTGCGCCCCCTCACATCGCTAAGCGGACCAGCAACGATCTGACCAACGGCCAGGCCCAACAGACAGGCTGTCAAACTAAGTTGTGCCAGCGAAGTAGTCGTATGCAAATTGTCGGCTAATGTAGGCAGTGACGGCAAATACATATCTATGGACAATGGCCCGAAGGCACTTAATGCACCCAAGACAAAGGCAATCCATAATATTCGTGATTTGGTCATATCTGCGGCAGCCATTACCGTATTGGATAACCGATTCATGATAATAATCATCCTTTTCACTAAAATATAAAAAACGACTTCAATATGTTATGATATCATTCATTTCGTCTGGCTTCGAATAATTACACGCTAATCCGCAATTTTTTTTCAAAACTGCTATAAATCAGGCAGGAATTTACCAATTTCAGGTCGAATTACACGGTATCCAAAACAAAAAAATTGTAGAATCTGGAGAATGATAATGGTCTATGATGGAGTGCTGCTGGGTCTCATTGTAGGTCTGTTCAGAGGAGGCTGGCGGCAAGGTCTAATCCGTTTCAGTCATATTCGCCTTATAGCCGGCTGGATGTTCCCCCTGCTGTTGCTGGTGCAATTCATTATTTTTTATGCTCAGGAAAAATGGGCTTGGCTGGCAGCCATGAACGGATATCTATTTATGGGAATCTACGTGGTCGGATTGATATTTCTCTGGTTGAATAGACACCATAAGGGATTCAAGCTTATCTTAATTGGCGTATTAATGAATTTTATCGTTATGGCAGTGAATGGCGGCAGGATGCCGGTCTCGTTGAGCGCTTCAGAGGTGTTGGGTCCCTATTATACAGATATGCTTAAATCCGGAAGTGTCATTTCAAAACATTACATGATGGATGCGAGCACGCGTTTATCATTACTTGGTGACATCATCCCCCTTTCCAAGCCCTATCCCCGCACGCAGGTGATTAGTATTGGAGATGTCGTCATGAACTTCGGGATGTTCCTGTTTATCCAAAATGTGATGGTCATGAAAAGAAATAAGGATAATCAACAAGAAACTAATCCCCACCACGCCTAGTTCAGACCTTATTCCAAGGAAGGGAGGGAACCTTATGAAAAACTTGAAATACTCCCGCGTGATTATCAATGCTATTATCGTTGCTTCTGTCGTAATCGCTTTGACTTCCGGTTACAAAATCGGGGGCTAGTCACCGATAAGAAAAAAAGGAAGCACAGGCTCAACAAAACAGGCTGGATTCCGGCCTGTTTTTTCATGTGAAATTTTCGATTACAAAATTGTAAATTATCCCATTCACCCCTGGTAGCTTTGACATCAAGATACGACAAGGCAGGAGAAGAAATGATGAGTATATTAAAAAAGCTGCAAGAACGGGTTACCACGACGGGAATATACGTGTTTTTCATATGTATGGTAGGCCTGATCGTCCTCTTGTATACGAACCATTGGTCCTTTTTGTACTATTCGACGACAGAGTGGGTCACGATCTATTCCCTGTTGGGAGCAGTTCTGATTTTGGAGCATTTTACATTTCAGTTGCCACCAGCCAGTAACAAGCAGTCCATGGATTCCTCCGTGTACCTCGCTTGTATTTTTGTGCATGGCACTGAAATTTCCATTTTGATTTTACTGTTCAATGTGATCATTGCTGCATTTCGGCATACAGAACTGTCCTGGTGGAAACATGCCGTCAATTTTTCCATTTATGCACTTTCCATTTTCCTGTCGTCAACCGTATTCGAACTAAGCGGCGGAACGCAGGGAGCCTTGAACGAGGACCATTTTCTTTCCTACCTGCTCGCATTGATCTGCTACTTTACGGTAAACACAATCACCCTGGGCATCTACTTTTATATCGCATATAAAGGGTCGTTCAATGAGCTCAAACAGGCTTTTTTGGCTGAATCCCTGCTTGTATACTTATGTACACTCATCCTGTCTCTGGTGTTGACCACGCTGATTTATTACAATGGCATTTTAGGACTTTTGCTGTTCCTGGGGCTAAGCATGCTCTTATCCCACGCGTTCAAGCAAATGTTCACGATGTATCGTGAGATTGAAGAAAAAGCCAACACGGATCGCAGAACAGGGCTGTACAATCACAGCTACTTTGAAAATACACTCGAAGCTGAACTAAATACATCCAGATCGCAGAATACTCCCCTAAGTCTGGCGCTAATTGATATTGATGATTTCAAAAAATACAATGATCATTTCGGTCATCTCAAGGGCGATCAGCTACTGGGGTTCCTCGGTGAGTTTCTTAAAAAGGAAACGTTCGGTACCCACATTACCGTATCCCGCTATGGTGGAGAAGAATTCACTCTGCTTATGCCCGATCATACCGCTGAACAAGCTTATGAAAAAGTCAATGCTATCCGCAAAAAACTGAATGATTCCCGTCACGAGGGAGTCGAAATTTTCCCACACGGTTGTCTGTCCTTCTCCGCAGGTATTGCACAAAGCCGCATTGACATCTATGACAAATCACAGCTGGTCGATCTAGCGGATAAAGCACTGTACTACGCCAAAAAACAGGGCAAAAACATCGTTCATACACACGGCAGTTTAAATGAAGTGGAACGCGAGGTCGATCTCGGTCAGGATATTCGTGATCTGGAGCAGCAACTTAATCTGTTCTTGTACAAGGATATTAACACCTTCAAGCATTCCAAACGGGTATTCAGATATGCAGCGGACATGAGCGATGTGCTTCAGCTCGGCCCAAAGGATAAGCGGCGTTTTTTACTGGGAGCCCTCATTCACGACATCGGAAAACTCGAAATTCCTTGGAATATCCTTAATAAAAAAGAGAAACTGTCTGGCGAGGAATGGCAGATGGTACAAGCTCATGTCATGTGGGGTAAACGTATTGTCGAAGCCAACGAACGATTCATAGATTTAGTTCCTTTTGTGGAGCTGCATCATGAACGTTATGACGGGGGAGGCTATCCGTTTGGCTTTAAGGGCGAGCAAATCCCAAGGCTGTGTCGGATGCTAACGATCATCGACTCTTTTGATGCGATGACAACTGAGCGTCCCTATCAACCGACCAAAACATTCGAGGAGGCCATCGAAGAATTGCGTACTTGTTCGGGCAGCCAATTCGATCCCGAACTAACGGCTATTTTTATCCAATATATTCAACATAAGCAACCTGCTTTCACGCAGTCTATAGAAGCAGACCTCTAATATTTCATACCCTATTCCTCTTTATCCCTACTGTGAACGAAATTTAGGCGATTTCATTCACAGCAGGGATTTTTCATAGGATTGGCATTTTGCATCATGCTTATTATTTCAAATTTCATATAAATGTCATAATTCGCTCCATCTATTCACGCCATATGCACTATGATTAAAATAGGAATTGGTTATGTCCGTATAAAATGCTACAAATGAGGATATCCTCGCTTCAAGTAATCGAGAGAAGGTGACTTCACAGGCATGTTGTACCTGTCCAGACCAGCCCGTGCGGCTTGTCTTTTATTGCTGTGTCTCCCTCTTCTGCTCCTGTTTCCTCACTTATCGTGGGCTCATGCATTTGTCGTTGAATCCAGTCCGACCGAAAATCAGGTTTTGGACAAGTCTCCTTCTCAGGTGACCATCACCTTCAACGAAGATTTGCAGTCTGCCTTCATGTCCATCAAAGTGACCGATGAAACAGGCAAGCGGGTCGACACAGGAAAAGCCCAGCTCAATCCAGAGCACCAATCCACCATGGAAATCCAATTGATTCCAGGGATGAAAAATGGAATTTACACCATCACTTGGAGAGCTTTGTCCGCAGATGGACATCCAGTCAATGGAGTAATTCCATTTCAAGTAGGTAGCGGTTCCAATGCGTATACCGATCAAGCTACCCCTTCTGAAAGCTCTGGGACATCACGAATCGACTTAATCGCTGTTCGTTGGCTTCTTTACATAGGGTTATCGCTGCTGTTTGGAGCGATTTGTTTCCGACTGTTCCTCTTACCGAGCATAAACCGGGACAAGAATCGTAGTGAACAGCAGATGCTTAGTCAGCGCCCCTCTGACGCATTACCCCGTTGGACTAAGCTGCTATGGAGCGGCTATGGCATAACGTCTGCTGCCATTTTAATCAGCCTACCGCTTCAGGCGTCTTGGGATGCCGGGGTTTCCATCGGGGAAGGCTTCTCACTCCCCATTCTTGGAGAAGCCCTTCAATTTACGGGAGCAGGGCAAATCTGGTTTATCCAGATGATTCTCGTGCTGCTTCTGAGCGTAACGTTAATTTATGCGATCGATCCCAGCATTTCTGATCGCCAGCGCCGTGTTTGGGGCTACAGCTCCGTTTTACTCACACTGAGCCTCATGCTGTCCAAGGCCTTTGTCGGGCATCCGGCAGCAGCCACCCATCCGGCTCCAGCCATTGTGGCAGATTTCGTCCATCTTGCAGCGTCAGCCTTTTGGATCGGATCACTTGCCGTCATGGTGGTGTGCCTGCCTGTTGCCGGATCGGAGCTGCCTGTATCCGAGCAGGCAACTCTGCGACAAACCGCCCTGCGCCGCTTCGCTGGCTGGGGCATGGCTATGGTGGCGGCGCTACTCGCCACTGGTATCTATGGAGCGGTGCTGTACATTCCGGCTCCCTCCATGCTGCTGAACACGTCTTATGGACTCGTTCTGCTTGGTAAAGCAGCGCTACTGCTAGTGATGCTGGTCTTCGCAGCCAGCCAGTTTCGCAGCGCTCGGCAAGCGGCGGCGAGCAAGCGAGCCGCCGGAGGATTGCGTGCCGAGCTGTCCGTCGGTCTGCTTGTGATGCTGTTGGCAGCGGTGCTCACTCACCTGTCACCCGGCCAGGCACCTGCTGTACCGTTTGAGGAGACTCGCACTACTGGCGAATACAGCATTACACTGACAGTCAGCCCTAATGCTGTGGGCAGCAATGAATTTAAGGTAGCCATTCAGGATAGCAAGGGTACCGCCGTTTCAGGAATCCAGCAGGTCACATTAACGCTTATCCCAGCTGATCCTGACCAAGATCAACAGGAATTTGTTCTGCCCGTGAAGCAGCAACAGCCTTTCCGCAGTCAGGAATTGATAACCTCCGAAGGAACATGGGCGGTAAAAGTACATGCTCTGACAGCATCACTCGATGCGGTTGATGCTGAATTCACTCTGCAAGTAGGCGGTAAAAAATAATTATTTTATTCTTAAAAGGAGCGAAATAAATATGAATACAACGATTCAAACAGCAAAATCCAGGTTTTCCAGGTTAGCAACTTCCATGGGTCTAATTGCGGCTGGCGCCTTGCTTTTTGCAGGTATGGCCAGTGCGCATGTGACGGTCAAGCCTTCCGTTTCACAACCTAATGCGTGGGAAACGTACACGTTGAAAGTGCCTGTGGAAAAAAACATTCCAACCACTAAAGTCGCCTTAAAAATTCCTAAAGAGGTCGTTTTCAAACAATACGAGCCTGTACCGGAATGGAAGGTAGCCACCGAAAAAGACAGCTCCGGCAAGATAACTACCGTCACCTGGACGTCCGAAAAAGACGGCATCCAAGCGGGTCAGTACCAACGCTTCAGCTTTGTCGCACAAAATGCGGACCAGAATACCGCAGCAGCCTGGGATGCCTTCCAATATTACAGTGACGGAAGTATTGTGGAATGGACAGGTGATGAAGGAAGTAACAATCCTCATTCCATTACTACAATCACGGCGGACGCCACACCGGAAGCTCCTGCTCCTGCCGCAGACAGCGGACATGATTCGGCAGGCACCGCAGAGGGTCATGCAAGCACAGATACGGCAAAAGATAGCAGCAACACCGCGCCGACCTCGGACAATGCTGCTGAGGCTGCTCCTGCTGCTTCTGCTCCAGCCAGCTCTGCTGCACAAACCACAGCACTTGTCCTCTCGATTGTCGCAGTCGTGCTTGGTGCAGCAGCAGTAGGCATTGCGCTCAAGCGCCGCAAGTAAACGGGGTTACAATAAATATAAGACTATTTTAAAAGGAAAAAGCTGACACCATTATAAAAGGTGTCAGCTTTTTTATATGAGAAATAACAATGTTTTCATATACTATTCAGCCTAAATACATCCTCAGATTTATCATCCTATCATTTCACATTCACCTATCTATCATTTTTTTGGTAAAATGATAGGAACCTCACGATTCTAACATGATAGCATTGCAATCTATTGAGCATAGGAGATCATAGGATGAAAATCGTAAATAAGGCTCTGTTATCTAGCGCTATCTTTCTGAGTACCGCAGCGGTCATCTATAGCCCTATGGCACACGCGGAGGCGGGTAAGGTCAGCATCATGCTGGACGGATATCCATTGCCATTCCCTGTACAGCCTGCCATGATGAACGGCACGACGATGGTTCCCTTTCGCGCTATTTCTGAGGCTCTAGGCATTACAGTGAAATGGGATCAAGCCAGCCAAAGCATCACCGCTACCAAAGCGCAAGGCAATGTAACCAAACAGGTGGTCCTCAAAATGGGGAGCCGCAATGCCACGGTAGACGGACAAACGGTTCAACTCACAGCCGCACCGCAAACCGTGCACGGTAGCACGATGATTCCGCTGGGCTTTTTCGGACAACAGTTTGGAGCCACAGTGAACTGGAATCAGGGAACACGGACGGTCTCTATTACATCGCCACGTGAAGCTATGTATACTGTAGGCTTCTATGCGCTGTCCTCCTTTGACCAAAAATCCAAAATACCGAATTTTAATACCGTTGCCTTCGGCTGGAGCCGAATTGATACGAACGGACAGTTCACGACGACTGGCAAAGAATATAAATGGCCTCAAGCTGCTGGAGCTGTAACGCCTGAGTCTATTCTACAAGAAGCAGATAGCCAGGGGACTTCCCCTTACCTGATGGTTTATTCTGTAGACGGTAATCATGAGCTAACCAAGGTTTTGGAAAATACGCAGCTTCAAGAACAAACCATTTCCCAAATCGTCAGCACTGCCACCGATAAGCAGTTCAAGGGGATTACGTTAGATCTTGAAGGATTAGGCTGGAGCGGTGATAAAGCTAAAGCTCGTTCTGACTACAACGCCTTTATTAAAAAGTTATCGGCCAAAGCTCATCAAGCTGGACTCAAGCTCACCGTCGTTCTGCATCCGCTGAATAGCTCTTACACTGGTTATGATTACAAAACGCTGGGTAATCTGGCGGACGACCTGATCATCATGGCCTATGATTACGGACAAAAATCTACGCCTGAGCCATTGGATAAAGTGGACGAAGCCATAAAACTGGCGTTGAAGGAAACCTCGCGGGATAAGCTCATTTTGGGAATTTCAATGGGTAGCGAAAAAGACAGCACCGTTAACGCCAAGATCGGTTTAGCCAAACGTTATGATCTCAAAGGAATTGCGATCTGGCGTCTGGGCATCATCGGAGAAACAGCCTGGGCACAGATGAACGAATCGATCGAGTTTAAATAAGTGTACATTTTGTAAAAGGTAATCCGCCCTTATTCCGCCCGCTAATGATTCTCATGCGTCTTCTATGAAATCATCGGTGGGCTTTTCTCATGTTTATTTTAGCAAAAATACTTGCCTGACTTGGAAGTTGTCGCCACAGGCTCACAACCCTGTTCTCCGTAGAAGATACCCCAGTCTCTCATAAAGTCCAGCAACGGTCTTAACGTATCTCCCAACGGGGTAAGCGAGTATTCCACACGCGGTGGATTCTCGTTATAAATTTCACGGTGCACAATGCCATCACGCTCCAATTCGCGTAACTACAAGGTTAGCATCCGCTGTGTAATATTAGGCAAGGTCCGTCGAATTTCATTATAGCGCCGCGGTCCTGTGGTCAAATGATACAAGATGACTCCCTTCCATTTGCCGCCTATAATCCCAACAGTTTTCGCTACAGGACATCCAAAATTAACGCTAACTGTATGTTCCTTCTCCTGTTCCATGTACTCCCCTTCTTTCTACAGGATGTAGACTAATAGCCTCAGACCTATGACAAGGAACAAATATGTGCGTACTTGTTCCCGCAAAAAACTTTCTATATGATGACTATATATTCGATATCAACTCTCATTATAGTAGCAGAAAACCAATGGAGTACCAACTAAACCCAAATCTAAAGGAGTACATTTCATGTCCAATACATCAGCTAAAAAACAGGAAATTTTGGATGCCTTTCTATTCAGACATGCCACGAAAGAATTCGACCCTAATCGCATCATACCGGAGGAAGATTTTCAGTTCATTCTCGAAACCGGGCGACTTTCCCCAAGCTCCGTAGGATTTGAACCGTGGCAGTTTGTGGTCGTGCAAAATCAGGCGTTGAGAGAAAAACTGGCTGCGGTTTCCAGTGGTGGTCAAAAGCAGATTCCAGCGGCCAGCCACGTCGTTCTGATTTTGGCACGTAAGGATGTTCGTTATGATTCTCCTTACGTGGAGTACATGTATAAAGAGGTGAAGGGGATGTCTGATGAAGACTTTGCCTCCCTCCCAGGCCGCTATAAGATTTTCCAAGGTGAAAACCAACGCCTGCTGGAAAACGAACGCACGTTATTCGACTGGGCCTCCAAGCAAACCTATATTGCCTTAGGCAATATGATGACAGCGGCAGCTCAGATCGGCATTGATTCCTGTCCGATTGAGGGCTTTAACTATGATCAGGTGCACGCCATTTTGGAGGAAGAAGGCCTGCTGGAGAACGGGTTACTGGATATTTCAGTCATCGCCGCCTTCGGTTATCGTGCTCATGAACCCAAGCGGGAAAAATCCAGACAACCACTGGAGAAGGTCACACGCTGGGTCCTGTAACCTGGGACTCATGCTCTTCCAAACCTAGGAGATTAAACATCTAAAAAGCGGGCTGCGGTGTGTTCATCTGAATGATGAACAC
>NZ_JBLZXB010000005.1:0-37456 GCF_056099025.1 Paenibacillus sp. TSM33 | reverse complement strand
GTGTTCATCTGAATGATGAACACACCGCAGCCCGCTTTTTAGATCACTTCAATCTCTATTAAAATTCCTTTGGAAGCCAGGTTATCCAGGCACTCCTTCATATATTCGTCATCATGCTCCACATATGCGTCCGCGCCTGCCAGTTCCTCGCCTAGCTCCGCCCCCCAAGGCTCACACTGCTTACCGCGATACAATGGCTGTTCCCATAGTGGATCAACCTTGTATCCTCTGCTTTTCATTTCGTCCATAATGAGCTTATGATAGCGTACCAGCAGCATGGGGTGATAGTCGAACACATAATTCACTGTGGCGTGTGGCTTTCCCCAACCGTTCCCCCGCAGGGCACAACACTCACGATGTTGTCCCAACAGTTGGGGACGGGGCAGCTTGCCAATCAATTGTTCATGCCAAAGCCTCATGCTTCCACAACCTTATCTGTAGCTTTTTCTGTATTATTGGATTAGCATACGGATACCTGTCAGCACAATACCGATCAGGAAGCCTGTTACTGCGCCGTTAATACGTATCCACTGCAAATCCTGTCCCAGTTTGTCCTCCATTAATGCAATCAAGGATTTGTTATCCATTTTATCTACATTTTCGCGCACCAGGTTACCAATCCGGCTATGGTTGGCTTCCACGAAACTGGTAATACCTTCCACGATCCGTGCATTAATTTTGTCCAGCAATTCGGTATTCCCTCTTAAATCAGCCAGCATCCGATCCAACAGCGGCAAAATGTAGGTTGGCACATAGTCTCCGTCTTCCATATAGTTCAATAAACGGGTACGAAGCTCTTCCATTTTACCGAGCACGGACGCTTCGCCTTCCCAAGCTTCAATAAGGCTATCCTTCCAACCGTTCAGCCCTTCCTGAACCGTATCCTTCGTTGCCAATCGGGTCACCTGTGTTCTGAGACCGTCGATCACTGCCAGACGGCGCGGATGCTCTTCCCTTTGCAGCTCTGCTACCTGATCCAGCAGGAAATGACGAATCATATCACCCATGCGCTCTTCGTTCAGATAGCCGAGGAAGGCGTTCAAGGCAAATTGCATCAGCCCGCTCACCTGCAAGCCACTGACAGCCTGCATCCCTAAGGTACCCAGTGTATAGCCCGTTTCTGGTCGCGAAAGCCAGGCTTCCACCTGTTCCAGCGTGTAATCCAGTGCGCGAATATCATAGCCCTTCTCACTGGATTGACGAGCAAGCGCCTCCAGTAGCGGTCCGGCGTCGACGTCCGTCACCTGTCGTTTGATCTCAGCCACGATAATCGGAGCCATTTCTGCGAGTGGGAGCGACTGAACGAGCCGCTTGGCGAGCACATCTATCGATGCTGCTGCTTCTGGTGTACGCAATCCTTTTTCCACACCGCCCAGCACCAGCTCCGCCAAACGAATGTCCGCAATTTTAGAAGCAATGCTGTCTTTGTTCAGCAAGTTATTTTCCACCGTATTCACCAATGCATTCGTGAGCTTGTCCCTATTTTTGGGGAGAAGCGCCGTATGTGGTATCGGGATGCCTAACGGATGACGGAACAATGCCGTGACAGCGAACCAGTCTGCCAGTCCCCCTACAAGTCCTGCCTCAAAGGCTCCCGCTAACAAACGAGCCCACCCATATTGCTGGAAGGGCACCGTGGCTGCAAAGCCTGCCCCTAGAATAACGAGCGACCAAGCCGCTGCGGTTTTCGTATTTTTGGGTTTTTCCATTCTGTAATCCTCCAAACTAACTATCGAGTAAGTTAAGCACTTATACATGTATTACCCATCATATCATTGCCTGTGTAATTTCCAAAGTTGAGAGTAATTTAATTCAACACATAAGAACATTTTTTGCGTAATTTTTTATGCATATATCTCTCTTTTTTACATTCATGTTCGTGAACCAAATCAGAACATTGGGTCCAAAATCTCATTTTTAATAATAAGCCTTACGAACCATTTTATCAGAACCAAGTCCTAAATTTCTTAAACCGAAAGGAGAAGTGAATAGAAAAGTTGAATGGGCATGTAAGATATTATTTTCAGCCCTATTCTATATTTGACCCCAGAAAGGATTTGAATCCATGATGACCTCAGAATTCTTTCAACAATATTCGACCTTTTATACGGATGACCAAGTTGAATATCCATAAGAAGCGAGGCTTCTATAAAACTAACACACTTAATTTGATATATAGACATATTTAATGTTATAAAGTGCAAATTTTGATATTAGACATATTTAATGTGATAAAATAAACTTTTATTAAATAGTAAATCATGTTTAATCAGCCATTATATATTGGTAAAACAAACCAAGATAAGCTAGATAAAATTGCTTTTTTGTAAAGGAATTGAATATGACAACAGACCAAAAAAACATCGAGGGCCTCTGGAACGGCGAACCTGTCGTAATTGTGCGCACCCCCTCCGCTTTTGCCAAGCAATCCCTTTTATATATTCAGGAATTAGGATATTTCCAAAAAACCTCTGATTTTACAATAGAAAGGAAAGAGCTCACCTCCTTTTTGCTTGTTTTTACGCTGTCTGGTAAGGGAGAGTTACTGTACCAGGACAAGAAATATATTTTAAAGCCTCATGATTTGTTTTTTGTTAATTGCGAGGAATATGTACAATACAGCACCTCCGGTGATGAAGCCTGGGAGTTTATCAGCTTATACCTGTACGGCAACCTCATCGAGCATTTTTACGAACAATTTGCCAAGCATAATAAACCGGTAATATCCGTGCACAATCCGTCTATTATATTGGACAAGCTGCATGCTCTAATCTGCGGACAGTCTGATCGGAGCCTTTCCGGCGAGCTGCTAACGTCCAGACTCATTGGTGAAATACTGACGTACATTTTGCAGCATCCTTATGATCAGCGGCATGTAAATGCTGGAACGCTCAGCGAAGTACGTCGGGTGCAGCAGTACTTGGACCAGTCCTATTGTGAACGAATTACGCTAGACTCACTGGCGGACATGTTCAACCTAAACAAATTTAATCTTGCTAAAAATTTCAAAAAACAGATTGGATTTTCTCCAATTGATTATCTCATTAATGTCCGGATCACAGCCGCTCAGGGATGGCTTAAAACCAGTGACATATCCATTGTGGATATCGCAAGGTACGTTGGGATTCCCAATACGAGCCATTTTATCAACCTATTCAAGGAACATGTAGGGGAAACACCTCATTCCTTCCGTAAAAAATGGGGAAACCGCTCCAAACTGTAAATAGGAGGTCTCATGTACTCCGTTTGATAGACGATAGACGAACAAGCTATTCAAGCTAATGGCAAAGCTGTCGAAAGACAGTGACGCAAAACTATAGGGCCTTCCTCCTCGGATGGCAGCCAGTTACCAGGTGAACGAGCTTTTTATTATGCCTTTTTTACATAGCTCCATCACAAATATCGCTATACCTCTCTCGAAGAGAAAACCTTGATCACTATGATCAAGGTTTTTTTCTGTTGGGGTAGTCATGTCAACCTAGCATGCTGAATATACTAATTTCGAACTAGGAGGAGGGAAGGAAAACAATATAACAACAACCGCCGAAGCTTGCCATATTACGATGAACAGGAGAATCACTTGGAGCATGGGAACAAAAATAAATGTCATGATTATTGCCTTATTGCTCATTGTCCAAAGCTTTTTCAGCACCACGCTGGCTTACGCAGATCCTCCAGCCCCTGAACTGCCGCAGAGTGCTGTATCCGATCCTACAACCGTTACGGATGCTGTATATGCGGTCCCAAACCCTGAACCTGCTAAGGAGGTCCCTTCAAACACTATCCCTTCTGTTCAAGGAGCAACTCATTCAAAGTCTCAAAATGAAGCTGCTCCCCAGAGTATACTAACGAAGTTGATTTTGAAGGACGAAGCTGGACGTATCATTGATGCGGTATATAATCCCGATAGTAAGTTCGACATCGGATCAGCCATCCAACTTGGCTATGAATGGGAGCTTCCTGACAATACTTATAAAGCAGGGGATACCTTCACCTTTCACTTACCAGAACAGTTTGTCATCTACACTGATATCTCATCTCCGCTAGTGACTACAGACGGGACCGTGGGGCTCTTTACAGTAGATCGTCAGGGTAAGGTCATCATGACCTTTAACCAATATGTAGAGAACCATTCCCATGTCAGCGGCAAACTGCAAATTAAAACCCAATTCACAAAAGAAACGGTGAAAGGCAGTACAGAGGTCATCATTGCGATTCCCATTAAAGACGGGGTTCAAACGGTCATCGTAAATGTAAAACCCCAGTCAGGACCAACCTTAAGCAAGCAAGGGAAAATAAATGGCACCCACCAGATCGACTGGGCCATTGATGTGAACAAACAGCTAAACACCGTTAAACACGCCCTCATTACCGATCCAACTCCTTCAGGACTGGAACTCGTGAGAGGCTCTATCCGACTCTATCATCTGCAAGTCAATATCGATGGCACGACCATTGTTAAAGAACTAGTGAATACGAGTAAATACGCCATTGAATCGGATCAAGCCGGGACCGGATTTGCAATTCGTTTTCAAGATGCGAGCATCAGCACTGCCTATCAGATCCAATACTCCACGCACATTACCGGCAACGAAACTCGCTTTTCCAACACAGCGACGCTTTCAGGAGATGCGATAGATAACGTTGCTGCCACCGCTACTGTTCAGGTGGAGCGTGGTGAATTTTTATCCAAAAAAGTTGAAAAGTATGATCATGCCACGCAAACACTCACATGGGCCATAAGATATAACTTCGGCGAGACAAAAATTCCCGAAGCCAAAGCCCTTTTAATTGATCATTTCAACAAGACCCAAAATTTGCTGCCCGGTTCTTTGAAAGTATTTAAGGGAAATACACTGGAGGAGCTTCCATCGTGGGCGTACACCGTCATTCCGGTTGATTATCCCGACCGTAACGGGTTCAAACTTCAATTCAACTTCGACGTAGATTCAGCCTATACCATCCGATATCAGACCCAGGCTAGAGGCCGCGTCTATGAAGATGAAAAAATTACAAACATCATCACCTCAGATGGAGTCCAAAAAATCATATCGACGGAAATCACAAGCGGAGTTATGACTAAAATGTATGACACGCCCAATTACAACACGAAAGTCATACCTTGGGTGATCACCATTAATACAGACTCATACACCATGAAAAATATTGTCATTAAGGATGTATTCCCCAATGGGGGCTTGGCCTTGTTGCCCGACACCCTGAAAATTCAAAGTGTTGACGGTACAACGGAACTATTCGCACCCATGGATTATGAGCTAGTTCCACGATCACCAGACTATAAAGAAGGGTTTACTCTTCATTTTCATAAAACGATTCAAAAGGCTTATACGATCAAGTATTTAACCCTATACAACAATGATTGGAAAACAGATACGACGAAGCCCGAATTTCGCAACAAATCCTTTATAGATTATCAATATGAAAATGGAGAAACCTCGTCACATGAGGTGGAATGCCCGATCTGGCCGGATTTTATGACACAACGGAACGGGGCCAAGCAAGGAAGCTATGATGCGAGCTCCAAGCTCATTACCTGGGATATTAAAGCCAACTATAATCGCAAGATCCTAGATCGCGCGGAAGTGAGAGACCCCTTGTTGCAAGGCCAGAAGTTACGGCCTGGCTCCGTAAAAGTATACGATATGACCTTGCTGGGATGGTGGGATGGTGTACAAAAAGGGGCTGAAATCCCGGCAGATCAATATACGACGATCCTCCCCACTGAGCAAAATGGTAATGAATTGCGTATCCAGTTCAAGAAGCCGATCCAAACTCCGTACTGGATTACCTTTCAAACCTCATTGGAAGGAGAACTGATTGAAAAGGAAATTCATAATCAAGCCCTACTACTCGATGGACAAAAGACAGTCTCCGAGTGGGCAGCTCAAGTCACGGTACCTCATGGCGGAGAATATGTGTCTAAAGCCGGTGCACAAAATGGAAATAAAATCGACTGGAGCATTCGTATCAATGAAGGACAATCACATGTGTCCAACGCTAAAATAGTCGATCAGCCTAGCAGCAACCAAATCTTAATTGAAGATTCCTTCCATTTATACTCTACAATCATGGCTGCCAATGGAAATACCACCAAGGGTACCGAATTAATCAAAAACCAAGATTACTGGCTGCACATCAAGACAGATCCTCAAGGTCAGCAAACTTTTGAGCTTGCTTTTGCCAAAGATATTTCCACTGCTTTTATTCTTGAATACCAATCGTTCATTCATGCCGAGGATAAAGCCAAGGTGAGCAACAAGGTTGCTTTTGCAGGAGATCGTTTGACGACAGAACTGCGGGAAACCAGTCAGGAAATCATCGTACGGACGTCTTCTGGCTCCGGTTCTGGTGGGGGCGTAACCGAAACTCTTGAACTGACCAAGGTGGATCAGGATGCTCCCGACAGAGTACTGCCTGGCGCCCGGTTTGCGCTCTATGATAAGGGACAAAAAAGAGCACCGCTTATACAAACGACCAATGTGGAAGGCAAAATCATCTTTTCCTCCTTACTTCATGACGATTACATTTTGGAAGAATTGGCAGCACCGGAGGGGTATGAAATAACGGAGGGTAAGCTTGAGATCAGAATAGACGCAGCTCTCCAACAAGGCTCTGGCATAAAGAGGGTTGTGATCACCAATCGTAAAGAAAAGAAAAACGAACCCGAAACACCTGTAGACCCAGGCACGCCTACCCACCCAGAGCCGTCTCCCCCAGCGGGAGGCTCCGGAAAAAAACATGATAAAGATCCCGAGGTGCCCGTGGCACCATCTATAACCGTTCCTCCGTCACTGCCAAGGCCTCCGGAGGACATAGTCCCTCCAGAGGAGGAACCCGCACCTACACCGCCGCCAGTAGCCCGGGAGGAACCCAAAGCACTGCCTGAACCGCCAGCCGTCATGCCTCATCAAGATCCGTCTCCTCCAGTGGAGCCGAACGACGAGCCCAAACCTAAAATCCGTCTCCATGATCCGGAGAAAGAGCCGGAGGAGCCACCTGCGGTGCATCAGTTGCCCCAAACAGGTGAAGGTAGCCCCGTTCCGTTTTATTTGGCAGGCATTGCCATGATTATATGCGGCGTACTTTTGAAATTTAGACGGACAAACAAAAAATAAATGCACTCTACCTGCCCTGATCTTCCGTCTCATTCCCGGTTGGAATGAGACGGAAATGGGGCATTTTTTTCAAAGTATGTATCATCCATACATTGCTTAGGGGAGATGGGATTGCTGAATCTGCGTAAACTTTCCTATGTGTTTATTGGGTTGGGCTTACTCTTTATTTTGTTTCCTAAAGCGACCGAATGGAATGAGGATCGAGAACAACACAAGTTGTTACAAGCAGCGGAGTTATCACTAGAAAAAAGCAATTCAGTATTGCCTTCTAGTCTTGCAAACAGCTATGCTCACCTGTCCACTCGGGTTGCGGAAGCTCCGGTTAGTGAGGCACAGCAACATACCTTTCCATCCCCCGCTCCCAATGTCAGCGTTAATGAACAAACTCCTATAGCCACTATTAGCATAAGTCGTATTGCTTTAAAGCTCCCTGTGTTGGAAGGCGCAACGAGAAAAAACATGAAATATGCGGCAGTACATATGCCGGAAACGGGGAAGCTGGGACAAGTGGGGAATGCTGCTATCGCTGCTCATCGAGCCCGTACTCCTGGGCGTTTATTTAATCGTCTTCATGTGTTGAAGATTGGAGATCAGATTGTTGTTAACGCTCAAGGTAACCACTATATGTATAAAGTTTACAGCATAAAGGTAGTTGATCCAACAGACGTGTCTGTTCTGAAAAGCTTCAAAAACTATAAGCTGCTCACGCTAATTACATGTGACCCTCTCGTGAATCCCACCCATCGTCTTATTGTTCAGGCTAAACTGAGCAACTAAAGCTAACTAAAGCGCCGATTCCTATGGATAAAAAATAAATCAGGCGGGTCATCCCTGCTCCTTTACAGAAATACACCCGCCATGGTTCATATCATCATTCAGTTGAATTCTTGGCAATCAGCTTGAAATCATCAAAGTGGAATCCTGGTGCAACAACACAGGTTACCAGCACAGGCTCATCCCCCAGCGGACGTGCCGTTTGCCATACTGTTCCTGGTACGAGTGCTTGTGGATGTTGTCCTGCCTCCACATCTGCACCAACGATAATGACCGTTTCTTCGCCAGGTTCTTCTCCACTTCCACCCAATTTTAACTCTATAGGACTTCCGCTATGGTATAGCCACAGCTCATCAGAATGGACCACGTGCCACTCGGAGAACTCGCCCGGATGCAGCAAGAAATACGTCGACGAAGCTGCAAAGCGGGGACCGGAATACACATCCGGCAGTACAGGCTTCGGAATTTGAAAATTGGCCTTCCACATCTCTTTGTACCAGCCGCCTTCTGGATGGGGCTCCATGCCCAATGCCGTAACTAGCGGTGAAATAGCTTTCGTCATTGTCTATCCTTCCTTTACCCTAAATTCCTTCTTCCCTACTGTAAAACATAGCGCTGCTTTTGTCACGTTTCTCCCTCTGCACGTCGAAGGTCAATAAGTTATGATAATTTATATAACATAAATTCAAGAATATCCAACCCATTTTATCATATAGATAGCATTTAACAGTTAGATAAGCATATAAAAGTATATTGTACGTAAACTTTTATGACATTGAATCTTGTTTTTTATTGTAAGCTTATAGTATCATGAGAGAAATTTTGAAATTCTAATAGAGCTTAATCATGTCAGTCCGTCTACTAAGTGGTGTATTCAAGTCAAAAAAGGGGTGAGCTCTCTGATCCAATTTCGCAATGTCAACAAGCATTATGGTCACTTTCATGTACTCAAAGACATCAATCTTCAGATTAAGGAGGGCGAGGTCGTTGTCATCATCGGTCCCTCCGGCTCGGGTAAAAGCACCCTGCTCCGCTGCATCAATCGTCTGGAAACGATATCTGATGGGGAGTTGATCGTTAACGATGTCCCTGTGCATGACAAAAAGATTGATATTAATGCCTTCCGCCGCAATATCGGGATGGTGTTCCAACATTTCAATCTCTACCCCCATAAAAAGGTGATTGAGAACATTGTACTGGCACCGATGAAGGTACTGGGCATCCCGAAAGAAGAAGCTACTCAAACAGCCCTCACCTATCTGAAACGCGTTGGAATCGAGGAAAAGGCACAGAGCTACCCCGCCCAATTGTCCGGCGGACAGCAACAGCGGGTGGCAATCGCCCGTGGACTCGCCATGAATCCGAAAATTATGCTGTTTGACGAGCCTACTTCAGCTCTGGACCCGGAAACGATCGGTGAGGTGCTGGATGTCATGCGCTCGCTTGCCCATCAGGGCATCACGATGGTTATCGTCACTCATGAAATGGGCTTTGCCCGTGAAGTGGCGGACCGCGTGATTTTTATGGACAAAGGACAAATCCTGGAAGAAAGTCAACCTGCTGAGTTTTTTCAGAATCCGGGTGAAGAACGGGCTCGCCTGTTCCTGAGCCGTCTGATTCATCATTAAACAGACTATCAATGGAATAAAAATCGAAAGGGGATCGTTCTTATGAGAAAAAGATTTCAGTGGAGTACTTTGGTGCTGGTTGCATTATCCTGTCTGCTCGTCTTGGCAGCCTGTGGAGGCAAGCAAGAAGCAGCAACGTCAGGAAATGAGGCAGCAGCTTCCAACGGGCTGGAAGCCATCAAACAGCGCGGCAAGCTGGTCGTTGGGGTGAAGTACGATACCAAGTTGTTCGGACTAAAAGACCCGGCTAGCGGGAAGGTCGAGGGCTTTGATATCGACATCGCCAAGGCGGTAGCCAAGCATATTTTTGGTGATGAAACCAAGCTCGAACTCAAGGAAGTCACGTCCAAAACACGAATCACCTTACTGCAAAATGGGGACATCGATGCTATTATTGCCACGATGACCATTTCGGATGAACGCAAAAAACAGGTAGATTTCAGCGATGTCTACTTTAATGCAGGGCAATCCCTGCTCGTGAAAAAAGGAAGCCCGATTACTGGTTTAGAATCCTTGACTCCCGATACCAAGGTACTCGCTGTTAAAGGCTCTACCTCCGCAAAAAATATCCGCGAAAAAGCGCCCAAAGCAACGATTTTAGAGTTTGAAAACTATCAGGATGCCTTCAACGCTCTCAAGGCAGGTAAAGGGCAAGCGCTGACGACCGATAACTCTATTCTGCTTGGCATGCAGCAGCAAGATCCGAATTATACCCTAGTAGGCGGGAACTTCACAGAGGAACCTTACGGCATCGCAGTGAAAAAGGGACAAACCGAACTACTGCAAGCCATTAATGATACGATCAAGGAACTGAAAAGCAATGGTGAATACGATAAGCTGCATGAGCAATGGCTTGGGGTTAAACCCGAATAATGATCTTATGAAGGAGCCGCGATTGCGTGCTCCTTCCTTTCTTAGCTCTGGATAAGGAGGTATACCCGTAGATGCTTACTTTTGATATCAACGTACTTTTCGATCATGGCGACCGTTTTAGAGAAGGCTTGCTTCATACCGTTCAAGCAAGTGTTATTGCCTTGATTGGAAGCTTTATTCTGGGCGCTATCATTGCCATCTTCCGAATTGCGCCTTTTAAATGGCTAAACTGGATCGGTACTGTCTATGTAGAGGTCATCCGCAATATTCCATTGCTGATTGTCGTACTGTTTTTTTATCTCGGTCTGCCCACTTTGGGCATCCCCTTGGACGGCTTTGTATCTGGAACGCTTGGATTGACTGTGTACACAGCCTCTTTTATTGCAGAAGCTATACGTGCCGGCATTCAATCTGTACCCAAAGGACAATTTGAAGCGGCAAGGTCCTCCGGGTTGAATTACAACCAGACGATGATCAGTATTATTTTACCGCAAGCCATTAAAATTGTACTGCCTGCAATCGGCAACCAATTCATCAATCTGGTCAAAAACTCTTCCGTGCTGGCCATTGTGGCCGGACTGGATCTCATGTATTACTCGGATCTAATTAACTCGGATACCTTCCTGCCCATCACAGTCTATGCGATCACGGCACTACTGTATCTTATATTGACGGTTCCGCTCAGCTTTCTTGTACTCTATATGGAGCGACGCCTGTCCAAAACATCCTAAGGAGGGAAGCCCGTATGGATTTCAGCGGATTGTTTGTATGGCCTAATGTGCGTTTTATACTGGAGGGCTTCCTGCTCACGCTGGAAGTCGCCATTTACTCTATCATATTCAGCTTCGCTCTCGGTATCATATTCGGCATTCTGCGCTATACCCGCTTACCTGTGCTCTCACAGGTTGCAGCCTTTATCATTGATTTGATTCGCAATCTGCCCTTATTGCTCATTATTTTCTTCATCGGCATGGTTTTGCCATCCATCGGACTGTCTATTTCCCTCAAGTGGGCAGCCATTACAGGACTGTCGATCTTCGAGGGAGCCATGATCGCCGAGATTGTGCGCAGCGGTCTCAATTCGGTCCATAAAGGACAACTGGAAGCCGCGCGTTCCTCCGGTCTAAGCTATTCTCAAACCTTATGGCATATCATTCTGCCCCAAGCGCTTCGTCGCATGGTGCCCCCGATTGTCAGCCAGTTCATTTCCCTATTTAAGGATACTTCACTGGCTGTCATTATCAGTTTGCCGGAGCTGACGCATAACATTCAGATCGTCGGTGGACAAAATCAATCCTTTGTCATTCCAGCTCTGCTGTTCGCCGCTTTCCTGTACTTTACCGTTAATTACAGTATGTCACTGATTGCACGCAGACTGGAGGTTCGCACACATTAAAGCTCGTGATACGCATCAGGGTCGCCACTAGTTGGAGCGCTCTGTTAATACAGCTTGTATCTGTTCAATCAATCGCTTCATTGTTTCCCCCTGATAACGGTCAGACCGATAAATCAACTCTAGCTGACCTTGGGGTATACCACGCAAAATAGGTACACTGCAAAAATGCGAACAATCCAGCTCGGCCGCAAGGGACTTCGTCTGTAGGGTTACGGCAAGTCCCTCCTGCACCCAGCGCAGGATTGAAGCTATGGAGTTTGTTTCCAAGACGGTTGTAAAAGCATACCCACGATCACGAAAGCATTTCTCAATCAGCTTCCTGCCGGGATGGCATTCTGGCTGCATCGCCCAAGGTACATGCCTCAATTCATCCAGCATAAGGGAAGAACGGTTGGAAAATGCGTGGTTTACCGGGACAATAAGACAATAGTTCTCTGTGCGAAGAGGAAGCTGGACAAGCCTTTCATCTGTACCCGAGTGTAGGGTGATGCCAACATCCACACGGTTATCCAGCAACCGTTCTGTTACATCAAAAGATGGACAGATGTGCAAGCAGATTTTGGGAAATGACCGATGAAAATGGACAAGCATTTCTTGCAATGGCTCCTCTAGCTCCGGTAATGCGATACCAATCCGTAAACTTCCGCGTTGCTCGGTACGCAGCTCCTCAATGGATGCCTTTGCTTGCTGCAATCCCTTGAGCGCATGGGCACTGTGTTGCAGCAGCAGTTTCCCCGCATCTGTCATTTTAATTTTCTTGCCTGCGCGGTCAAAGAGCGTCATGCCCAGTTCCTCCTCCAGCGCCTTAATTTGCAAGCTAAGCGTGGGTTGAGAGATACCGATCTTTTCCGATGCCTTCGTAAAATGCAGTTCCTCGCATACGGCTATGAAGTATTGAAGCTGACGTATTTCCGTCTTCCTTCTCTCCCTTCGAGAATCCCCAGAATGTTTGCATGAACAGGTCAAAAGAAGCGCGGGATCGGATCAATCCGGTTCGCGCTTCTTCGCAGGTTAATGCGCTTTTTTAGATTATTGGGCTACTTCTGCTTTTTCCGAAGTCAACGTAATATTCGCAAACGCGTCTGCATCGTATTCCTTGCCACGGGTAATATCGTAATTGGCTACCCGATTATTCACTGCCTCCAGCGAATAACGGAATAACGTTGGTACAATGGGTGCCTCCTCGCTCATATACGCCTGCCACTGATTGTATATATCTTTACGATAATTGTCGTCAAAGGCTTTCACAGACACCCCTTCCTGCAACAGCTTATCATTCTCTTCACTGGTAAAGCGCGAGTAGTTAAAGCTGGCTCCGCGTCCATACAGCCCACTAGGGTCTACATCTGTACCTGTACTCCATGCGCCGCCAAAAATATCAATGCCGGGGTCATCCTTCTGCACACGGTCATAGAAAGAATTGAACTCAAGCAGACGACCGTCTACCAGCTCGACATGAAGCCCGACATCCTTCCAATTTTGCAAATAAAACTTAGCCAGCGATTCGGCTGTCGCATCCCCACTCATTGCTGCATAATGGAGCACCAGTTCCTTACCCTTAGGGTCCTCACGGTATCCATCTCCATTGGTATCCACATATCCTGCCTCGTCCAGCAGCTTTTTCGCCTTGTCTGGATCATATGCAATGCCCTTCGCATTCACGTCATGATACCCCTTGAAGGCGGGCGGGATCAGGGATGTCGCAGGAGTCCGAAGCCCATGATAGAGTTGCTTGCCAACCTGCTCATTATTCAGCGCGTAGCCAAGGGCCTGACGCAATGACTTGTTCGCCAGCTTGGCGTTCGGGTCCATAATATTCAGACTCTTGGCCTGATCAAATTTACCCAGCTTAAAGCCTACATAGCTATAAGACAATTCCTCCTGACCGAGAAACTGTACATTTTTCGGATTGCTGGCCTCATTGTAACGGGTGGTCGGATAGCTGGCCCAGTCGATTTCTCCGCTTTTCAACGCCTCAGTAATGACATTCGGGTTCACTACCTTCAGATGAAGGCCATCCAACTTGGGCGCACCGCGGAAATAATCTTCATTTTTGACGAATTCCACAGATTCACCTGTGACCATTGATTTAATTTTGAATGGCCCATAACCAATCGGATGTTTACGAACAGGGTCAGATCCAGCCATGTCCTTCACAGCAATGTTTTGGAATACCTTCTTCTCCAGTGGTGTGGACCAAAGCCCCGATTTTACCGAAGGGTTAGGTTCCTTAAAATGAATGGTAACCTCTTTCTTATTCAGCACCTTGATGCCTGAAATCGTTTTGGCCTTGCCGGCGTGATAATCTTCCATCCCTACAATGTTGGTCATAAAACTATCATAACGCGGACCTTCGTAGTCTTTGTTACCGATCACTTCATAGGAAAATGCATAGTCCTCTGCCGTTACGGGATTACCATCTGTCCAGTTCAGTTTGGGATCAATTTTGACAGTCACCGCCTTATTATCTGTGGAAAAGGAAATCGTCGCCGCTCCTTTATCGTCAATATTCAGATTGGAATCAATCGAAAACATGGAAGGGTAGAAAAACTGGAAGACTTCAAAATCCGGATTTCCATCATAAAATACAGGATTCAGAATACCTTCAAAAGGGGTATCGGACACGAGTGCATAATTGATGATGCCGCCCTTAATCGGGGGTTTATCGTTCTTGACCGCCTTTACCAGCCCAGTCGTATTCACCTGCTTGCTGTCGGACCCTGCCCCACCTGTACCGTCAGACGATTTTGCTCCACTCGAAGTGGAAGGCGAGCCGCTGCATGCGGCCAAAGAAAGCACCAAAACAGCAGATAGAACAGGCAAAATTCCTTTTCTCCAGCTTTTAACCATTATAAACCCCTCCTTGTCGTTGTCCTTATCTTTGAACTTCGTTTTAACCCAATCGTTGTCTGGCATCCGTGGCACGTTTGAGTGCCTGACCGATAAAATTAATCGCCAGCATCAGCACTAATATAAGCAGTGAGGCAGGCAACCACATCCACCAGCTGTTCTGCAATACATCCGGGTCATTGGCATAACTCACCAGTGTCCCTAAGCTTGGAGTAGATTCTGGCAAGCCAAAGCCGAGATAGGAAAGCCCGGTCTCAATCCCGATATTTCCTGCAAGACTGAGCGTTAGATTAACAATCACAACAGAGCTGAGATTAGGCAGCACACCCAACCAGATAATCTTCCAATTGGGTGTGCCAAGGGTTTTGGAAGCCTGCACGTAGTCCAGTTCCCGCTCCGACAGCACCTTGGCCCGGATCAGGCGCGCTTTTCCAATCCATAAAAAGGCGGTCATAATGAAGATAAAAGACCCTATGCCGCTTTTGGGCACAATGCTAACAAACACGATAACCAGCATCAAGAATGGAAGCACCAGGATAAAATCAATGATTCGCATGATGATGTTATCAACCAGTCCCCCATAAAACCCAGCCAGTAAGCCCAGCGTCAAGCCAATGGCGGCGGATAACAAAGTAATTGTAAAGCCAATGGTAAAGGAATTGCGGGCCCCAATGACCAGCTGGCCGAATATATCCCTGCCCGCTCGGTCCGTACCCAGCCAATGCACTGAGCCGGGAGCTTCGCGGATCGCGCCCAAATCGACCGTCGTGACTACATCCTGATTGACAAACAAGACAGAGGCATATATAAAAATCAAGAACAGAGCCACAAATCCAATGGAAATCAAGGCCATTTTGTCACGTATCAGCTCACGATGCAGTACAGACCAACTGGATGGTGATTTACGAATAATTTCCGGCGAGAAGACGTCCTCCACCTGCATAGACACCATAATCCCTCCTTTTCTCTAGACTTGTTCGCTATTCAATTCGAATGCGTGGATCGACCTTGCTCAGGATGACATCAGATAAAAGGGTTCCTAATAGTGCCAAGAAGCCGGAGATCATGACCAGCGCGTTCACGACTGAAAAGTCCCGCTGGGTGATAGACTGAAGAAACAACTGGCCCAACCCCGGATAACCAAAAATAGATTCCAAGAAAATATTGCCGGCAATCACACCCGTCAGGTCGTAGCCCAAGAAAGCAGCAATGGGTAATAAAGAGTTCTTAAAAATATGACGGGAATAGATCTTTCCTTCGGGTACCCCCTTGGAACGCGCTGTTTTCACAAAATCCTTCAGACGTATGTCAATGACCTCATTGCGCAAATACTGAATGGTAGCCGTCGTACTGAGTAATGCGCCTGTAACCGCCGGTAGAATGAGGTGATACGACTTATTCACGTAATATGACCATGTCCCCGGCTCCACTCCTACATCCACACTACCGCTGGTTGGAAACCAGCCAAGCCTGAATCCAAACACGTACAGCAGCAGCAATGCGAGTATAAATAGAGGTGTTGCAAAGCTGAGATAGGTATATCCCACCACGGTTTTATCCAGCAGGCTATGCTGATACCGACCGCTGAGTACTCCCAGCGGAATGGCGATTAGATACGTCAGAACCAGAATCACTACGCCCAGAAAAAACGTGTTCCCCAAACGGCTGCCAATCAAATCGGTAACGCTAATTTTATGTACATAAGATTTGCCCAGATCCCCATGAGCAAGCTGAACGAGCCAGTTCCCATATTGCACCCACACCGGGTCATTGAGTCCCAGTTTTTGCCGCTGTTCTTCCAATGCAGCCGGATTCAGATTGGGTGTTGAAGTGATGAGTCCTGTCAGGGCATCCCCAGGCATAGCCTTGGCTAGGAAAAATATAAGCACACTCAGTGCAAAAAGTTGAGGGATCATAACCAGCAGCCGACGCATTGTAAATTTCCACATATTCTGTACCTCCCTTAGGGTCGCGCGACTTGATGGGATGAACTTACTGATTTTAGTGCAAATGGCTTTCCACTCGCGTCTAAATGTTTGGGCAGCTCTGACTTGTAAGAGGATAAAAGCTTCTGCCTTTTGTGAGCATTTTCCAGCCGTTTCGCAGGATCGATACTAGGAATGGTGGCAATAAGCCGCTGGGTATACAAATGCTGTGGACGCTCATAAATATCCTGCTCGCTCCCCTGTTCCACTAAGCGACCTCGGTACATGATGCCGATTTGGTCACACATATGGCGGATAATCCCCAGGTCATGACTAATGAACAAATACGTCAAATTGAACTCTCGCTGCACATCCTTCATAAAATTAAGCACCTGTGCCTGCACAGAAACGTCAAGCGCCGATACCGGCTCATCAGCAATAATCAGTTTTGGATTTAATGTCAGCGCACGCGCAATCCCGATCCGCTGCCGTTGGCCCCCGGAAAATTCATGCGGATACTTGTAGGCCGCGTCAGCGTTCAAACCGACCCTTTCCAGCAGCATCTGTACTTTTCGCCGCTCTTCCTCATTACTCAGCCTTTCAAAATTTCGCAGCGGTTCAGCAATGACATCCAATACGCGCTTGCGCGGGTTAAGCGAAGAATAGGGGTCTTGAAAAATCATCTGAATGTCTCTACGCAGCGGATGGCGGTTATTTCGACTCAAAGCCGCAAGATCCATGCCATTAAAAAGAATCTGTCCGCTCGTCAGCTTATTCAGGCCGATAATCGTCCTGCCTGTCGTCGTTTTTCCGCAGCCAGATTCTCCTACCAGCCCATATGTTTGGCCTGCCTCTATGCTGATCGACACGCCATCCACTGCTTTTATCTGGTCAACGACACGCTGGAAAAAACCACCGCGCACCGGATAATGCACCTTCAAATCATTTAGCTCCAGTAGTGCCATGAGCAGTCTCTCCCTTTGTTTCGTCTTCAAAATGAAAATGCTGGTAACATGTACAACGGACCCAATGGCCGGGGGAAATTTCTTTTAATCGGGGATGGTCTTCATGCATTCTCTGCTGAATCCAGGGAATACGTGAAGCAAAACGACAGCTATTGCGGGGAATATCTTGCAATGAGGGAACCATGCCACCGATGACATGTAGCGGTTCTCCCTTGGTATGCGATCCCGGCATGGAGGCTAGCAAGGAACGCGTATACGGATGCTGTGGATGCCGGAATAATTCAAAAACATCAGCGCTTTCCACGATTTCTCCGGCATACATGACCACCACACGGTCAGCTACTTCGGCCACAACGCCAAGATCGTGCGTAATCAGAATAATTCCGCTTCCGGTCTCCTGTTGAAGCTGTTTGAGCAAGTCAAGAATTTGCGATTGAATGGTTACATCGAGCGCAGTCGTCGGCTCATCTGCAATAATAAGAGAGGGTCGACAAGCTATGGCAATCGCGATCATCACACGCTGACGCATCCCTCCTGAAAGTTCATGCGGATACTGTTCATACACACGTACAGGGTTGGGGATATCTACGCTTTCCAGCAGCTCCAGTACACGTTCCCTTTTTTGCTTCGATGAAAGGGAAGTATGATAATCGAGGGTTTCCTCGATCTGCTTACCAATGCACATTAACGGGTTAAGTGCTGTCAGCGGGTCCTGAAAGATCATGCCAATGCCCGCCCCGCGGATTTTATTCATTTGCCCTGAGGAGAGACGAATCAAATCCGTGCCTTTAAAAAGAACCTTTCCTTCGACACGTGTCCGCTCCATGTCATGCAGTTGTGGGATCGAAAGCGCCAGCGCGCTTTTGCCACAACCGGATTCTCCGACTACAGCCAGCACTTCATTGGGATTGACCGTCAGATCCAGATGGTCGACTGCGGGGTGATATTGATCGTTGATGCGAAAAGATACGGATAATCCTTTAATCTCCAACACAGGCTCGATATTCAATGCGCGCGCTTCCTCCATTCTCCATGGTCTTGTCCTGCTTATTCTCACCATGTTTGATGTTAAAACCTTCCACAAACATTACATACCGTTTTTGTCGGAATAATTTGAATACATCCTATCACCAGTATATGGATATATCAATTAAGATTATGCTATCAACATCATTTAAAAAATCAATGATCCAGCAGTGGTGCGACCTTCTTGGCACAAAATGTAATCAAATAACCAACCACAGGTTAATTTTCATCACAAAAAAGCCGTTTGATCCCCTACAAAGGATCAAACGGCTAACTAGCACCCAACAATTCACACTGAATTTTTTACATTTATTACGAAGCCGCTCCATAGGAACCCGACTTGAACGTTTTTGGATCGTACCATTTGTAGCCTGCTGCTGGAGCAGACCAAGGCTCTGGTTGCGGTTCCGTGGAAGCCGCTGGCTCCTCAAACGGCAGAAGCTTCGTCGGTTGATCCAGCGTTAAGCCTGCCACATCGGATAATTTGGTGTAATCCTGCTTCCATGCAAGCCATTGGACCGTTTGCACCAGGAAGGTGGCATCGTCCACTTCCTTGAACCCATCATATGTCTTTTTCGACTGTCCGTTTTCCTCACGTGCATATTTCGGTGTTGCATCTTCTACAGGGGAAGAATCACCGATAAATGCTGCCTTGCCCTGACCCACCTTGGAAATCGCAGCATAAGGGCCTTCCGCACGGCCCCCGCCGTTATAGACACCTTGGTCTACAGCATTGCCCCATTTCTTCGTACCTGTAGGGATATAGGCAATTCCTTTGGCTTTGGTAGGATCAATAATAGCCAGCGTAGATCCGGCATGCATAGCAATCGAGCGTACACCCTTGGTAATACCGAAGGATTGATCTGCGGCTACAATGTCCGTAGCATTCACATCGCCAAGCGCATTATAACGGAAACGAACACCAAAGTTGGTTGCCAGCCAATCGGAGCTAGTTAACCCTTGCATCGCTGGTGATGCTGCTTCTTCTGCAGTCATGCCTTTTGCCGGATTCGTATAGGCTCCACGACGGTAGCCATTCATAACCTCGGAGGAATCCCAACGGTTTTTGTTACGGTCTGCATTATAGTGATCGGAGATGAAGAAGACACTTCCCCCGTTATTCACATATTGCAGCAGGGCAGCCTGCTCAGATGCCTTAAAGGCAACATTCGCCTCACCAATGATGAACACATCATATTGGCGCAGCTTATCATAGGTTATGGCCTGTTCTCCATAAGTAAAAGGAATAGGGCGATTCAATTGGTCCACTGTAAAGCCTACATTACGCAGTCCATTGGAAAAATCAGAGAAGGCGCCCTCAATGACCCAATCTGCTGCCCCAGCTGTCTGGGCGTGCGTATTATCGAACAGCACCTTTTTACCTTTGCCGTCCGGCAACGTCGAGCCAGGTTGACTTGGATTGCCAGGATTAGGTTCACCCGGCTCGCTTCCATTCACCAGTTCCACAGCGCTCGGGCTTTTTACTCCACCAAAATTATTGTAGGCGCCAAGCGTACCTGTCACACGAATTTTGCTGCCAATCAGCTCAGGATGGCCTGTTAGCCCAAATTGCCCTCTGTACGCTGATGTCAGCTGTACATTTAATAGATTAGACGTGCTACGTTCACTGGCCTGGTCGGCAATCAGTACGTTAAAATCATTTGCAAACGGAGCAGAAAAATTAGCCGTTTTCGATCCGGTAGCATGTCCGACGATGTAGCCTTCCACCGTCACTGTACCTCCACTGCCTTGGCGCTGAAGTGCTTCGTCTACCGTCAATGCTCCCTCTGCCTTGACCTGACCGAATGGAACGAAGATCCCAATCAGCAGCGATACGATCGCTGCCAGATGCAGCACCCCTTTCAAGCGTGAACCTGTGAACCGCAAGCCTTTTACCATACGTCAATATCCCTCCTATAATTCCATAAATGTACTTGTCCTCTATCAGATTAGCTGTCAATCTTCTAATTCCTTCCTGATTTCATCCATAATTATGTAAATTTTAATCTTTGTTATCGAAAAATCGCCTGTTTATGTAAAATTTAATCCCTGCGATTGACACCGAGCACGGCATACATTACGCTAAGAAATATATGTAGAACGGTATACGCGAATGAAGATGACGGGAGAGTCTGTCCAGGGGCTTACACGCTGGCGGCACCGAAGGAGCAAGACGCCAGCACCCGGCTGGCGGATAATCTCTCAGGTCCATGTATCGTCATCTGACGCAACTCTGGAGAGAGCGCAAGCCACCCAAGGGGTAAGGCGGTAAGAACACCGCACGAAACTCTCAGGTAACGAGGACAGAGATAAGGGAAACTTCCTTATCCTGTCCTTTTTTGCGCTCACATTGTACGTCAGCATTAGGAACCGTCATAGCCGCGCACAAACGCGGAAATACCATATACTATGGTACTAGAACATACAGGGGGTCACACCATGCGTTTCAAAGATGTATTTTCCATTATCGGTCCGGCCATGACCGGACCTTCCAGTTCACACACCGCAGGCGCGGTGCGGCTTGCACGCGTTGCCCGTCACTGGCTCGGGTCGCAGCCTGACCGCGCCCGCATGACATTGTACGGCTCCTTCGCTGACACATACAAAGGACACGGTACAGACCTGGCGCTCATCGCAGGACTGCTTAATTACGATACGGACGACCATCGAATTCCAGATGCCGAGCAATGGGCGGAGCAGGCAGGAATGGACGTGGAATTTGCCGTCAGCGGCCTACCCGCGCCCCATCCGAACACCGTCCGTTTTGAGCTGTGGAAGGGTGAGGATCAGCGCACATTGCTGGGCTCCTCCATTGGCGGCGGCAGCATCCATGTCCAGCAGCTCAATGAATTCCGAGTCAACCTGACCGGGGAACTGTCTACGTTAGTGCTCCTTCACTCGGATAAACCCGGTACATTAGGTGCGGTGACTTCAGCACTCGGCGCTGCCGACATTAACATTGCCTATATGCATGTGGATCGCAAAGGCCGGGATGGTGAAGCACTTACAGCCATCGAAACGGACAGTCCTCCTACGGCTGAACTGATCGCAAAACTACGATCCTTACCACATATGTACGAAATTAAAATGATTAATTTGAAAAAAGGAGCTGAATCTGATGCGATTTAGCCATCTGCATGAAATCAGCGCCATATGCGCGGAGGAATCCACCACGATTGGCCGCCTGATGATTCAAGAGCAGGTACAAGAGACGAATACAACGGAAGAAGAAATCTTCCGCCAAATGTCTGAATATTATGAAGTCATGAAGGAGGCCGTTCATCGTGGTCAGACGCAAGACACCGTATCCCGCAGCGGATTAACGGGCGGCGACGGCAAGCGTCTGGCCGAGTATCTGCGGACAGGGGAAACCTGCTCCGGCGACGCCTCCGCACTCGCCATGGCTTATGCGCTCTCCGTGTCGGAGGTTAATGCGTCCATGGGGCGTATTGTGGCTACGCCCACTGCTGGCTCTTGTGGAGTCATCCCCGGTGTGTTCATTAGTGCGCAGGAGCGGTTCGGCTGGGATGATGAGCATATGGTGCACGGCTTGTTCGCAGCCGGAGCCATTGGCTACGTCATCGCCAATAATTCCTTCATTTCCGGCGCGGAGGGAGGCTGTCAGGCTGAGATTGGCTCAGCCATCGGGATGGCCGCTGGCGCGATGGTCGAGCTACGCGGCGGCACACCTGAGCAGGCCGTTCACGCCGTAGGCCTAGCGCTCAAGAACACGCTCGGTCTAATTTGCGACCCCGTCGCCGGACTCGTCGAGATTCCATGCATCGTGCGCAACGGACTGGGAGCCGTGACCGCACTTGCCGCAGCGGATATGGCTTTGGCAGGCGTGCGCAGCGCCATTCCGTCTGACGAAGTCATTGACGTAATGCTTGAAGTCGGCAGCGCAATGCCATCAAAGCACCGCGAGACCGCCAAAGGCGGCTTGGCCCAGACACCCACTGGCAAGCGTTTGACCGAATCACTGACACGCAACACACGGGCCAAGAAGCATAAGTCGTAGCTTCTAAGCTTTAAAAAATAAAAGAGCAAGCATGTCGTCTCTAGACGTATGCTTGCTCTTTTTCTTTTCAGTCGATTACAGATTACTGAACGGTCACCTGTACCTTCGTCATTTTACCTGCATATTTCACGGTAATTACAGCTTTGCCCTTGCCCTGTGCTTTAATGTTACCGTCTTTGACCGTCGCAACAATAATTCTGGATGAGGACCAGACAGCCGGCTTGGAAACATCTTTTTCCGACTCATCCTTATACGTGGCTGTAGCTGTAACCTTAGCCAACTGCCCTGCCTTCAAAGTCAAGGCGACTTCGTCCGTTTGTAAGTATTTAAGCGTATCAACATCAACAGGCACGCTGATCACTTTCCCACCGAACTTCGCCTGAATGTTAGCTTTACCGTAGCTGACCGCGGTAACCTGACCCTTTTTGACGGTGGCTACCTTATAATTGGAGGTTTTCCATTCAGCTTGAGTTGTAACATCCTTTTCTTTACCATCACTGGATTTAACCACAATCGCAATCGTTTTTTGATCCCCGGATTTCAGTGATAATGCAATGGCATCCGCTTCAATCTTTTGCGCTACGTCTACTTCTACCGTAAATGTAATGGTTTGCTTGCCATATGAAGCAGTGATCGTTGCCTTACCGCTAGCATTCGCTTTGATCAAACCCTCGCTAACTTCAACTACTTTTACATTGCTAGTAGTCCAAGTGGCGTCCTTGGTTACGTCTGTTTTTGTACCGCCACTCTTAACGCCTGTTACTTTCAGTTGCTTCGTTTCCTGAGCGCCGAGTGCAATTACGCGCGAGTCTGTTTCCAGACGATCTACAAGGCCCACTTGTACGTTTATCGTCAGTTTTTTGCCGTTATAGGTCGCTGTAATAACCGCTTTACCGGCTGCTTTACCCGTAATCGTTCCTTTGGACACAGAAGCAATATCTTCCGCGCTTGAAGCCCACTCCGCATCCTGTGTTACGTCTTCCTTGCGCCCATCCGCATAAGTAGCCGTCAGAGTCGCAGTATAATCCTCATTAATATCAATCGTCGCCGTTTTGGAGGACAAAGACAGATCACCAGGTACATTTACAGATACCGTAGCTGTGGCTGTTTTGCCGCCATAAGAAGCTGTGATCGTAGCCTCACCTGTTTTATAACCTGTGACTTCCCCCGCGCTGACAAAAGCGATATCTTCATTGCTGGACTTCCACTCTGCCTTACTTGTGATATCTTCTTCCGTACCTGTCACGTACGTTGCAGTCAGCTTGAGCTTCTTGGATTCCTTGGCGTTCAAGCTCAGCTTGTCCTCGCTCAAATCCAGAAATCTAGAGGTTTCGACATCTGTCTTGATCGAAACTGTCTTATCTCCATACTTAGCAGTCACTGTAGCTGAACCCGCTCCAATGGCCATAATGGTTCCTTTATTCACTGTTGCAATTTTTTCATCGCTTGATGTCCAAGTAGCTTTATCTGTGATATCTGTTACCGTTCCATCCGGGTACACAGCAGATACCTGTATTTTTTTTGATCCATCCAAACGGAGAAAAATGTTGGTTTCGCTGGCTTTCAGCTTATTCGTCTGATCCACATCCACCGCAATCGTAGCGGACATCGTGCCATATTTACCTATAATTGTCGCCTTCCCTGTGCTATAGCCGGTAATAGTGCCTTTCAGAACATCTGCCACGGCTGTATTGCTGGAGCTCCACTCGGCAGACTCTGTAACATCCTGAGTCGATCCATCTGGGAACATGGCTGTCAATTTAACCTTCTCCGTATCTTTCAACAAAAGAGAAACCTCTGATGTACTGGCATCCAGCCGTTTAACCTGCTCCACCTGTACAGCAATCGTTACGTTCTGTTGTCCATAAACAGCCTTAATATTAGCTGAACCTGCTCCCTGAGCAGTAACTAATCCGTTGACTACAGTCGCTACCTTCTGATTATCCGAAGTCCAGGCCGCATCACCTGAAACCTGAGCTGTTGTATTATCACTGTAAGTCGCTGTCAGATCAATCTGTCCTGTACCGCTTGAACGCAAGTTCAGGCTTTGTACATTGGATGTCAGCGCCTTAACCTTTTTCGTTACATGTACCTGAACTGACTGTACCTTCTCCTTATAGGTCGCAATCACAGTGGCTTCCCCTTCAGCTTTGGCTGAAACTGTACCATTATACACTGTAGCAATAGATGTATTATCACTTTTCCAATCTGTGCTGACGGTTACATTCGAGGTTGTCCCATCGCTATAAACAGCCGTTGCCGTCAACGCAGCTGTATCCCCCTGTTGCAAAGTTACCTCGTTAGACGAAAGGACGATCTTGGAAAGCACTGCTTCTGCTGCAGATGCAAACCCTGCATATGATGTAAAACTTGAAATCAGGATGACCAACGCCAGAAAACCGGACCATCTATTCTTCAAAATCTAATTCCCTCCCATTTCAAAGCTAAAAATTAAGGATTTCGTAAAATCCCTACACCTACGTTTTATGTCGTCATATGGAAAAGAATAGTTTAGACTTTAAAGAAAATTTGGTCCTTATTAACTAGAATCGGTATTACCAAAGATCAAATCGTTAAATATACCCTCACTTTTACAAGCAGCTATAAGCTGCTGCACGAATTCTCAAATGGTGGTACTCTTCCATATTGGGATCGAGCTGATGCATATAAACGACAGAGAACTTTTCGCTCGGATCTATAGAAACCCAAGTGCCTGCCATTCCCGTCCAGCCAAATTCTCCAATCGAGCTGTTTGCATGCCCAGCTGCTTTATCCATTAACGTACGCACGCCCAGTCCATAGCCATAACCTGTATGGTATGAATTGGTGAAATCCGTTAGTTGGGCTGTACTCAGATGATTTGAGCGCATTAAATCAATGGTTTTTCTCCCCAATAGCTCCACACCGTTTATCGTGCCGCCATTTGACATCATTTGTGAAAAGGTGAGGTAATCCTTGACTGTCGAATATAAACCTGCGCCCCCACCTTCATATATAGCATCTGGCTGATGATATTCATCCAGGAAACCTTCAATTTTTTTAAGTTTTCCGGCGTCTGTCCGTTGATACATGGAGGCCATCCGCGATTCAATATCTCCACAATAACGGTAACCTGTGTTGTTCATTCCAAGTGGATCAAAAATTTCATCCTTCAAAAATTGTCCTACCGATTTACCCGAAATGACTTCAATAAAACCTGCAACAAGATCGTGTCCATACCCGTATAACCAACGTGTTCCCGGTTCAAATGCGAGTGGAACCTCGGAAAGCGCTTTAATTTCTGTGCGCAGGTCATATTTCCCGTGCTTCTCCTTTAAAGCTGTAATGACCTTTTGCATAGCTTTTCCTGTTTCTGAAAACTCAGAAGCATAAGGAAGCCCCGCACTCATATTGAATATATGCTTAATTAAAATAGGGTTATCCGCCTTATCCATGTAGGTGTACCCGTTAGGAGCAGTTTTGAATACATACGAATCACGATACTCAGGTAAATATTCATACAAAGGCTCATTCAATAAAAATTGTCCGCGTTCGTACAGCATAAGGGCAGCTGCGCATACAACAACCTTTGTCATGGAAAACAGGCGATACACGGTATCTTCAGTAATCGGTTTCCTAGTTTCCACATCAGCATATCCATGATAACCTTCATACAACACTTGACCATTTTGTGCAATGGCACAACCACACCCTGCCGGTCCATTCGCTAAGAATTGTTGCAATAGCTGATCTACCTTGTCAAAACGAGACATATTCATCCCTCCTATTTTTCTTCAAAAGAAACAAGCTTCCCCTACGCTCTACTTTCCTGTTCCAATAAGCTTAACCTGATTCCATGTAAACGCTTTTTCCCCTGCATTTATTTTAACGCTAAACTGGGCAATTACAAAGATGATTTGTCAACATCAGATAGGTTTATACCAACAACTCTGCCACCGTCTCTTTCCAGCGATTGATCACCGATTCCGGTTCCTTGAGACGAACCGTGACACCTGTCAAAATATCCGCATATTGGGCTGAATCTTCTCTGGCTGCAAAAACATGAGCAGCAAATCGCTCACGTACATGCTTGGCCCCGGGCAAAACAGGCAGATGTTCCAGCGACAATCGCACATAATGCGCCTTTCCCCCGGTGAACACCGCAAGCGTTGCCTTCCCAGTACGGATCATGTTGCCTGTCGTGGTCGTACCCGGCCATAGGGCCAGACGCAAATTCCCCTCGTCCAGCGCTACAACCTCGCCCACACTAATCATCGCTATGTGCGGCCACTGATCTTCTGTAACCGTCAACAGCATCATTGCTTCTTGTTGCTTGTGCTCCAACTCCTTGCCGTTCAGCAGCGTGAACAGCTCCTTACCGATCCTTGGCGTCTGCATGAAGTATAATCCCCTTTACATTTGGCCTATAACTTCAAAATACCATAATTTACGGCTACTTACGAACGACCCTATATCCGCTCTGGAATAGGAGGAACATGAGCAGCATCCGGAATATCTTGGGGGTTTACCTTGAACGCCGATTTATACTTTGCTGGATCAGTAATGCTATCCGGTTCTGAGGTTCGCCATGTGAACAGGCATACAGGGCACAACAAAACCTCCCAGGCACCTTTAACCGGCGAATGGGAAACGACTTCTGAACGATTGGACTCACAACGGGGACAAATATGCATCTGTCAGCACTCCTTTAATCTTTCTTTGTTTTTAAAAATATTTAGCGAAGCATTTGACTCAACTTTTTCTCCCATTCCGCTACACCCAGCGGGGAATCGAGCGGCTGCGAGTAATGGCCTCTAATATCCGGTGCTACAGGTGTCGTCGCATCCAGTATCATTTTGTGCGTCATACCTGCCGGATCAGAGCCGGGGTCAAGCGGTAAAATAGACAAGCCAGGAACAATGACAGCATCATGCTTTGGATGAAGCTTGGTGGATAAAGCCCACATGACTTGCGGCAGATTGAACGGATCGACCTTCTCATCCACCACAATCACCAGCTTGCAATACCCCAATCCATGCGGAGTCGTTAACGCACGCATTCCCACAGCCTTCGCAAAGCCGCCATACCGGGTTTTCGTGGAAATAATAGCGACCAGCCCATGCGTATACATGGCATTAACAGCTACGATTTCATTAGGAAAAGCATCCTTAAGCTGCTGAAACAACGGTACACTTGTATTCACACCGATCATATAATCCGTTTCCGTCCAAGGCATCCCGATGTACAGATGCTCAAAGATAGGCTGTTTGCGGTGATATACACGATTAATCTGAACGACTGGCATCGCGCGACCGCCGGAATAGTGACCTGTGAATTCACCAAATGGACCTTCATACTCACGTTCACCTGCTAACACTTCGCCTTCCAAAATGACCTCGGCTCCCCAAGGCAGATCCAGATCTGCATCCTTCGCTTTGACCACACGATAAGACTCGCCCTGAATGGCGCCCGCCATCTCATATTCGGATTGATCGTACAGCAGCGGCGTAGAAGCTGCCGTTGTAATCACAGGCTCACATCCGAGGGCAATAGCCACCTTCAGATTTTCGCCACGCTCCTCAGCCTGACGGATATGGATCGCAATATCATGCTGTGGTACAGGCTGGATGCCCAAACGGTTCTTGCCTTTCACCTGCATCCGGTATAAGCCGACATTTTGCTTACCGTAGGTGTCCGGGTCATCCAGATCGCGTGAAATTAGAATTGCTTTATCCAAATAAAACCCTCCGTCCCCCTGATTCAAACGAAACAACGGCAAAATATCAAACAAATTAATATTCTCCGTAATCTCGACTTCATGAAAAGGAGCGGCTTCTTCCCGCTTCACGGGCACCGGAAATTGTTCATAGCGTCTGGCAAATTCAAAAAACTGCTCCTTGAGCGGCGTATTTTTGGGCATTCCCATCATGAGGGCATGATTGGGCCAGGAGCCCATCACATTCATTGCAATACGAGCATCCGTATATCCATAGATGTTGTTGAAAAAGAGAGCAGGCGTCTTATCTCCAAGATTGTTTAATGCTCTGTTAGCTGCTGCGAGGTCCGGCTCCGGCTTTACCTCATCGCTGATCGTGAGTAATTGTCCCTCCTTTTCCAAGGTGTGTAGAAAATCGCGAAAGTCTTTATAAGCCATCATTCATTCTCCTTCGTCTTTCGATTTCTCAATTCTGGTGCAGCCTGGAGTCATTCTGCTTCATCCCATCCCAGCGTTTGGCTGCGGTTGTGACAATACCGAACTGATCCAATGCGCGAAAAACAATATGATCCACTAATTCCTCAATACTTGCAGGATGATTATAAAAGGCAGGCATCGGCGGCAGGATCATCACGCCCATACGTGACAGCTCCAGCATATTTTCCAGATGGATACTGCTTAATGGTGTTTCTCTGGTCATGAGCAGCAGCTTCTTTCGCTCCTTCAGTATCACATCCGCTGATCGGGTAAGCAGGTTGTCCGCCATACCGATACGAATAGAGGCAAGAGTCTTCATACTGCAAGGAGCGACGACCATACCATCTACCCGGAAGGAGCCGCTAGAAATACGTGCGGCCTGATCCTTATACGAGTAGACTGCATCCGCCATTGCCTCCACTTCCTTCACCGTGTAGCCTGTCTCATAGGGAATGTTGGCAATAGCCCACGGGGATAGCACCAGATGGCTTTGGACTCCAGCCTCCCGTAATTGTTGCAATATACGGATACCAAAGATTGACCCTGTCGCTCCCGATATTCCTACAATGATTTTCTTCATATGTCCCCTTCTTCCATCCCATCGTTTTATGTTCACCCATGCATTACTGTCAAAAATTATACGCCCGTTCCCTGCACACGAAAAATATATATAATATATGTAATGCATACTTTAAAAGTATTCAAATCGAAGCGTTGTTTAGAAATGAGGAGGAATCCCCAATGGACTTGAAGCATCTGCATTACTTTTGCGTCATCGTGGAGGAAGGGCAAATCACCAAGGCCGCCAGAACGCTCAACATGGCCCAACCTCCACTGAGTCAACAACTCAAAAATATGGAGGACGAGCTTGGTGTAAAGCTGATTTACCGTGAAGGAAAGAAGTGGGAAGTTACCGAGGCCGGATATACACTGTATACACGCGCCAAACGATTATTGGCTGAAATGGAGGACACCTGTAGAGAAATTGGGGAGTTTGAAAACAGAGTAATCGGCACACTTGCCATAGGCACGTCATCCGCCTGTATGTCTCTGATTACTGAACAGCTCAGTCACTTTCATCAGGTTTATCCAGAGGTATACGTTAAAATAGGACACGGAGACACACATCATCTGGAAGAGCTGCTGCATCAAAATAAAGTTGATCTGGCCCTGCTGCTGCTTCCGGTAGACGACAAATCGTACCATACGATTGAACTGGAGGGCGTTTCTTTTGTTGCGGTTCTTCCGTGTGAATGGGCAGATCGCCATCCCAGTGGGGAAATTACATTACAGGAAGCTGCCAGCTATGACCTCTTGTTGGGACGCCGAACAGAAGGACACGGACTATACGAAACCGTCATCCGCAAATTTCAGGAACACCATCTTATTCCGCGCGTGGTACTGGACTGTCCAGAAATATCGACCATTCTCTCGCTCGTTTCCACAGGCATGGGAATTACCATTATTCCAGACGCTGGCTTGGGACAAGAATATGGGGACAGATTTCGCACACTCTCCATTAAGGAGCCATTCCCCTTCACACAGCCTGCCGTCGTATGGCGCAAGGATCGTTATTTATCCAATGCAGCTCGCAAATTTGTTGAATTGCTACAAGCTGGAGACACGAAAAAGACTGTTCCCGAGTAGATGCTCTACCGCTCTACTCCTGAAACAGTCTGATGCTGGATGAACTTCCTTCATTCGGTCGTTGATGCCGACTTACTTCACTCCCTGATGCCGATACTCGGTCGGAGTCATTCCACATTTGCGCCGAAACACCTGCGTAAAATGCCTCATATCTTGATATCCAATCCGCTCGGAAATATCAGCCAGCCGTAGATGAGGATCATTTAGCAGCCGCTTTGCCTCTTCCATACGCAAGGAAATAACGTAATCCTTATAGCCTTGTCCCGTCTTTTGCTTGAATAACTGGCTGAAATACACCGGATTTAAAAATACGATTGAGGCCACTTTTTCCAGTGACAGCTCCTCTGTAAAATGAGCCCGGATATATTGCAATGCTACATCAACCGTATGCATGCCCTTGCGGAGGCATTCTCCTGTATCCGCTGCTGCGGCTGCAATCTCCTCTGGTGTTCGTCTTAGTCGCGCTACCTCTTCAGGTATGGATGAGAAATTGTGGTGAACACCTGAACGTGTAATTTGCAGAGGCACTCTGACATAACGCTTCAAATGGGATTCAAGCAACGTCTCTAGCCGTGCAGCCTCTGCTTCATCCCTTAGCCTTGCAATCCCCAGCAGACTATGGCGGTCTAGACTAACGACAAAGCCACTGCCTCCAGCTTCAATGAGCTCGGACAGTACATTTTCAATCATAAAATGCTCCAAATGCGTCTGCTTGTGATCAGGTTCCATGCGAACCATAAAAAGATGGAATTCTGGATAATTTTCGACGAAAGGCTGTATATCCAGCTTACCCGTATCCAGTCCGAGTGCATACCGTTGGAAAACAGCTTCACGCAAATAAACCATATTGGATTTAAGAAGCCTGCCCTCGTTCGCCTGTTGCGAAGCCACGAGCGCTTCGGCTGCTAACATTTCAATGCATTCCAGCAGCTTCTTTTTGCCGATTGGCTTTAACAGATAGTCTTTGGCACCCAGCTTTACTGCTCTTTGCGCATATTGGAAGTCGGAATGGGCCGAAATGACAACCCACTGCAGATGAGGATGCTTTCGCTTGGAAATACGCATGAATTCCAGACCATCCATACCGGGCATCAGGATATCGGTCAAAACAATATCTACAGGATGCTCCGCCAGAATGCCTGCTGCTTCCTCGGTGGAAGCAGCGAGATGAATGCCGCAGGTTGGTAGAGCTTGGCCAATAGTACGCCGAATCCCCTGTCGAATCATATTTTCATCGTCAGCTATCAGAATATTCATGTTTCTCCTCCTTCTGTGGCAGAGGCACACTTACAGTGACTGTCGTTCCGGCCCCTGGTGCGCTAGAGATCCGCAGGCCGTACTCTTCCCCGAACATGTGCCGTAGCCGTAAATTTAGGTTTTGCAGGCCGATGCCTCCCGCCTGCCCGCTGCCCGCCTGTTTGCCGGGTTCTGCCAAAGCGATCTGGACCACCTCCCATCGTTCGTACTCCATTCCTACACCGTTGTCGATGATGTGCAGGCTCAATACACCGCCATACTCCTCCGCTCTGACGAGCAGCTTGCCCCCTGTATCCGCATGAAGAGGCTCCAGTCCGTGCTTCACCGCATTTTCAATCAATGGCTGTAAGGTCATTTTGGGTACACGGATATCCAGCCATCGTTCTTCAATATTGACGTCAACAGATACCCTGCCCTCCAGCCGAGCTTGAATAATGGTGAGGTAGTGGCCGACCTGCTCTACTTCTTCCCGTAGGCTTACATCGGCTCCCTCTTCCCAGTGACTGCTGTAACGGAACATATGGGATAAGGAGAGAACCAACTCACCAAGCTGATCCTGTCCCTTTTCATCCAGCATCCAATAGATCATATCCAGTGTATTGTACAGAAAATGCGGATTAACCTGCGTCTGTAGAGCGTGCAGCTCTGCATTTTTTTCGCTGACCGATGATATACGCACTAACTCAATCAGTTCTGCAATCTGTCTTACCATATGGTTGAAAGAAGTAGCCAACTGGTTGATTTCTTCATAGGATTCGATGTTTACCGTGTGGCGGAAGTTACCTGTCTCTACCCGTTTCATTTCCCGAATAACTCGTTTGAGCGGACGGGAGATGCCCCTGGAGACGATAGAAGCAATTAGCGCCGACACCAAGATGAGTATAGGTGCTACAATAAATAAGTACCTTTGGTTTTGCGCCAGTTCCACGTTCAGATCCTCACTGGGTGTCACACTAATCACCGACCAATCGGCAAACGGAAGTTTGGAAGCGATTACAACTCTCTCATTATTCCGATCTACAATTACATCCTCCTCCGGGACCTGTTGCTCTAGATTTCGCAGATCTGGTGGCGGATCAGAAGAAGTCGCCGATACAATTCGATTTTCATGGCCCAAGAGATAGACCTGACTATTAGTGCTCAGGCGTAAATTGTGGAGTGCGGACAAAACTGAACGCGGTTCAGCCTCAAACAAAACAATACCAATCGGCTTGTGTTCATCCAGATCATAGAGCTGCCGTCCGAACGCAAACACAGACCTGGTTTCCACTTGGTCGATGACAGAGTGAGGATACACACCCAGCCATGCAATTTTGCCCGCCGATCTTCGAATCTCCCTGTACCATTCCGTATGCTCGTAATGAGTATCAATGACATTCATATAATTTCCATAATTGTATACCTTGCCAGTGTCTGTGATGACATGAATGCCGATTAGGTCGTCCCGCGAATAGTAGATGGCTCCAAGGATATTCGTAATCGTACGTTCGTTGATGTAATTGACAGCAGGTAAATCACTATGATCTGTCGTCAGCAGACGAACCAAATCCATATTGTTGCTGATCGACTTGGAGAGACTGTTATAGCTGTCGAGCAGCAATTCGAACAGTCCTGCCGTCTGAGATACATTTTTACGTGCAAGCTCGCTGACCTTATCATGGAACTGCACCGTAGTACGGTTGTAAAATAATAGACTGACCGCCAGCACAATGCCGGACATGCTCAATAGGAACAGAACAAACAAGCGGTATTGAATGGATTGAAAACGGCGCATCATACCTCCGTGCGCTCCTTTCGCATCGGCCGCCTATCCTTTAATCGCTCCCGCTACCATGCCCTTGGTGATTTTTTCGGACAGGACAAAATAAATAATAATGACCGGTAAGGCTCCCATGACTAAAAAAGCACCAATATTGCCGTAGTTCACAGAATACTGGCTGACGAACGTATATACGCCGAAAGGGAGAGTTTTTAGCTTTTCGGACGAGATAAAGGTGGCAGCCATAATGTATTCATTCCAGATGTTAATGAAAGTTAAAATACACACTGTCATGATAGGCGGAATCGAGATGGGTAAGATTACACTGCGGAAGATACGATAAATGCTCGCTCCGTCAATGTAGGCGGATTCTTCAATTTCGTGGGGAATGGACCGCATAAAGCCGGATAGGATGAAGACCGCAATCGGTGTCTGAAAAGCAATGTAGGGTAAAATCAGCGAGAAATACGTATTCAGAATATGGACGTTTTTAAACATCACCATCAGCGGTAGCAGTGTAGCTTGCATGGGGATCATCATCCCGACCAAAAACAACGTCAGCACAACAGCCCCGAAACGCCAGCGAAAACGTGTAATTGCATAAGCAGTCATCGAGCTTAATACAATGACGAACATCATCGTAACCCCGGTCACCAGCACACTGTTTCCTAAATAACGTAAGTAGCTCCCTGATTCATAGGCTTCCTGGTAGTTGTGCCACTGGGGCACTTGAGGGAGTGCAAAGAAGCTTGAACTTAATATCTCTTCATTCGTCTTCAACGAATAGGTCAGCAACCAAAAGAGTGGATACAGCTGCGTGACCACTAAGACGGCCAACAGGGCGAAGACCCCCATTTTCTTCAAGGCGTTCAACAGTCCCATCTCCTTTAGCTTACCTTATTTTCGATACGTTTGAAAACAAAATTTATCACAATTGTAAATGACAAGCAGATCACTACCAGAAACGAAGCCAATGCACTGCCATACCCGTATTTCATAGATAAAAAGGACATATTGTACATATACGTGGATACTGTATCCGTCGCATGGGCTGGTCCTCCCCCCGTCATTACCCAAATCAAATCAAACGATTGCAAGGACCCGATAAAGGCTAATACAATAGATATTTTGAAAATAGGCACAATGAGTGGCAACGTAATGTAACGGTCTGCCTTGAATCCTTCTGCTCCATCAATTTTAGCTGCTTCATACAACTCATTGGGTATATTTTGTACCCCGGTAAACTGGATAAGCAAATGGTAGCCAAAATATTGCCACAACGATACAAAATATAGAGCATACATCGCTATCTGCGGTTCCGTCAACCAAGAGCGTGTCCAGCTTTCCAGCCCGACCGCCATTAAAATGCCGTTCAGCATCCCACCCATCGAGGCCGGATTATAAATTGTCTTCCACAATTGTCCGATAATAACCACCGATAGAATGACCGGCAGAAAATATATCGTTACCAATGTATTTGCCTTACGTACATAACGATTGAGTAAAATAGCCAGCAGCAGACAAAGCGGAATTTCCAGCATGGAAAATACAGCGAACATCATCGTTCGCTTCACGGACGGCCAGAACACTGGATCGGCTGTAAAAATTCGTTTAAAATTAGCCAGCCCCACAAACTTCGCCTCTGCAATTCCGTTCCAATCCAGCAATCCGCAATACACAGACACCAGAATCGGAACAAACACCATACAGGTATACAGCAACAGGCAGGGCAGCACGAAAACGGCAATCGTGCGTGTCGGCACCTTCAGTACATTCATGCTCTAATCTCCTTTGTGTTGATTCGGAGCACCTTCTGGGGAAGCTTAGCCATATGTGATTCCCAATCAGGGAAGGGAACTTTCGCTCCCTCCCCTTGAGTCTGCTTCTTCAGGATTTTACAAAATTCGATTCCAGTCGCTCCAAAGTGTAATATTTAGACGAACTAGGCCATTTCGATCTATACACCCTTCATTGGAAGTCACTTATTGGATGTTTGCAAAAATTCTCAATTATTTATTCGCTTCAAAAGTATTCTGATGTTCCTTCGCAACTTGCGCAGAATCTTCTTGTTGCACAAACAAGTTTTGAATGCTACTTAGATGCGCCTGCGCAATAGCTGGATTCATCGTATTATCAAAAGCGAGGTCCCCTCCTTTTACATTTTTGAACAACTCATTGAGACCAATGGCTAACTCGGAATAACCCGCTTCCTTCAGATCGCCTTTCATTTTCTGACCGCTGCCAATTGCATTCTTCAGATCAAACTGAATCTTGGGCATCTCCGTAATAAAATAGTGCAGAAAGTCCTTTGTCTCCTGTAAATGTTCACTATTCGCAGATACCGCAAACGCGCTACCCGGCGCAATGATATACTCATTCACATTTCCTTTGCCATTCACCGTAGGGAATTGAAACGCTCCGACCTTACCCGCTACCGGGGAAGCATCAATAGAACCTGTTTCCCAAGTACCCATGATATACATCGCAGCTTTTCCTGTTTTAAAAATATTACCGCCTGCATTATAGTCAATAGATGTGGCTCCATCTGGGAAAGCCCCGGCCTGCACCAACTCCTGAAATGCATCCACAGCCTCCACAAAACCCGGGTCGTTAAACGTCTTTTTGCCATCCAGCACATCATTGAGGAAGTTCGGTCCTTCATTCGTACGCAACAGAATATTCATAAAAAGGAGGGACCCGGTCCATGAATCCTTTTCCCCAATAGCAATTGGAGTAATTCCCTTTGCCTTCAGTGTCTTCACCGTTGTTATCAGCTCATCAAAGGTGGTCGGCAACTTTTGAATTCCCGCCTGCTCGAACAGTTCTTTATTGTAAAAGACCACTTCTATATTGTTACCATCCGGAAAAGCGTAAAGCTTACCATCGAAGCTATAGTAATTAAGAAGGCCATCCTGAAACGTATCTTTTAACCCCTCTTTATCAGCTACATCATTTAATGGTGCCAGTAGCCCGGCATCTACGAATGGCTTCATCTGTGCAGCCGGATTTACAATCGTAATATCTGGCACTTCCTTCGCTGCTGCTTGTGTTTTCAGCTTGAGCTTCTGCTGATCTGTATTTAGCGAATCCAATTCAATTTTGACATGAGGATGATCCTGCTCGTATTGACTTACAATCTGCTTTATCATTTTGTATGAAGGGGTGCTCGGATCAGGATTGATGTTTTGAAAGGTAATCGTCACATCCTTCGTTACATTGCCTCTACCCTTTTCCCCTGAATTTCCCGGACTTGCGCTCTGTCCGTTATTACAAGCTGCCAGCGTCAATGCCAAGGCGCCCGCCGCCACAACGGTAAACGCTTTCATTGTTACTCTGCTCATGTTCCTTTTCCTCCTCTGGTTGAAGCATTGCGCAATTTATCCTCCTAGTCGGTGGACACTCAATGCCCGCTTGTTCTTTTCATTATGTTCCATAGAAAAGACGTGAACAATGCGTGAACTTAAGGAGAAGGGTTTGTTTTTTTAAGCCCTCATTTGCGTGCTTCAAAATTCATTCATATCATATCTTGCAATTTATCCAGAAGACAGGCATAATATAAATAACGTCACTGTTTGATAATGATTATCATTATTAAAGATAAATACACATAGACTTTAAAGGAGGCAGGACCGCAGTGAAAGAAACTTTTAGTAAAACCTCCCTGCATATCGATGATTATTTGGATCTTCTCAATCTTGCCGTGCAAGTCGGAGATACAAAGTGGCAAAAGGAAATTACCCGTAAACTTCAAGCCTTAAGTGCCCTCCAGGCAGAAGAGGTTGAAATAGATTAACATCCCACAGTTAATACTGGATCTCAGTTGAAACAGCACGTCAGGCAGTACTGTACAAGGAACAACCAGAGTATTGTAGTACTTTTAACCGAAGGCATGGCATGAGCCGTTCAGGTGACCGATAAATAAATCGGTTATACAAAAGAGGACCATGATCTCAGTAAGATCATGGTCCTCTTTACTTGTTGCTTGGCGGCGTCCTACTCTCCCAGGACCCTGCGGTCCAAGTACCATCGG
>NZ_JBLZXB010000004.1:0-4981 GCF_056099025.1 Paenibacillus sp. TSM33 | reverse complement strand
TCCCATGCAGGAAAAGGATGTATCGGGTATTAGCTACCGTTTCCGGTAGTTATCCCTGTCTTGTGGGCAGGTTGCCTACGTGTTACTCACCCGTCCGCCGCTAGGTTAATTAGAAGCAAGCTTCTAAACAACCCCGCTCGACTTGCATGTATTAGGCACGCCGCCAGCGTTCGTCCTGAGCCAGGATCAAACTCTCCATTAAAGACCAACCGAGGTTGGTTATAGAAAGAGCGATTAGCTCATTTTGAAACTGACGAGATAAAATATCTCTTTGTTTGATTTTGCGAACAAAATCGTTTACTCACTCGTTGTTCAGTTTTCAAAGATCAAATTCTTTTTCGCTGCGTTTTCAGCAGCTATAAGATCATACCATGTTCATTTCAAAAATGCAAGGGTTATTTTTTTTCTTCTTTTCGAAGATCATTTCACCCTGTTTACTCCCTTTTGCATCGGCTGTTTTGTTGTCAGCTCAAATAATATATCATTTTCAACCACAGAATACAACTTGTAATAAATGTAAATTAACATTACCTAAAACTCTTTTCGACTGCTAATCAACTATTTATCAACATGATTGCTATTTTAAAAACCACTATATCGTTGATTTGCCGCTAAACGCGTCGTCGATTCTTTTTTAGATATCTACGATACTTGTTCCTTTTAATCGCTTGTTGTCAGAAGACTTACAATTAGACGGAGTCTTTTAGCCCCCCGCCTAACAATACTCATAATTCTATAACCTACAAATCTCATGGGCACATTGACCATACGAAGGACAGCAGCACATGGCACGCAACACCTTCAGGTCATGAATGACGATTTTTCCGTCTCTCGTATCCAAGGTACCCTGCTCTTTCAGCGAGCTCAGCATCCGGTTCACACTCTCGCGCGTCGCTCCAATCATCTCACCCAGTTCGGAGTGACTTAACTTCATATTCAGTAAAATGCCATCCTTCACAGCTACGCCACATGTATTACTTGCACGGATTAACGTAGACGCTAGTGCCCCCGTTTTACCATACAACAGTAAGTCCCGAAACCGTGATTGCATAATTCGTTGCTTCATTGCCATCCACTGTATGAACTGAAGCGCCATTTCCCCATGCTTAGACAAGAGTGACTCCAGATCCTTAACAAGCACGACACCTAACTCACACACATCGGCTGTTTCTGCAGTGCAACTATACTCTTCCCCATCTATCCCACTAAACTCCCCGATTAAATCGCCTTGGTGCTGAATAGTCAGAATCAATTCTTTACCGTCTTCTGTCGACTTACGGAGTTTAACATGACCCGAATGTATATAATAAAGCTGCTCCGCATCATCACCCTCTCGGAAAAGCATAACGCCTGCCTTTACCTTCTTCCAGGACATGATATCTTTTAACAGTTCAAAATGCTCTTCCGTCAGAAAAAGCTGAATCCCCGTGCGCTGCGCTTCGTCCCCAAACCGTTCCATACAAGTGGCTTGCATATTAGCGTCCTCCTCGTGTTTACCTGTCACCCTTATCATAATGTTTTGATGGTTGGGTTGTTATCGGGAGAACACCTGATTTTGCACCTCCCTACTCCCTGATTTGCAGTGATAAATATCACTTCCAGGATTATCTAGCGCCCCTTTTATCGCTCCTCTTCTTATTAATTACCCAGCCCAATGAAAAGTCAGTGTTTCCTGAACCTATAGATCAGGGGGTTCCCTGAATTACTTTTGTACCTGTCGGAATTACAATGAATTAGAGCTACAGTTTGGTTACGAAAAAGGATGTGTCTTCTATGCTAGAAATAACGGATGAAATGCGAAAAGAACTAAACCAGTTGCGAGATCATGTGTATGGAGATCTAACTGCCCTTGCATTTATGTCCAAGTCGGGGGGTAAGTTGCATTGGTATTATGCCTCCGGCAGTCGAAACAATCGCTATCGACTTATCTCTTTTAAAGTCGGACATGGGATTGCTGGGATGGCTGTTCGTTTGGGACGTACCGTGACCGTTAACGCTCTAATATCAGGAAGCATACGTTTACGTCAAGAATGTGCGCTTATGCTGGCCGAACAGCTACATTCTGCAGTAGCCATTCCCTTCTCAAGTACAGGAGAATTGCCAAACGGTGTACTACTTCTTGGTAACCGAGATGTGAGAACATTCACCGATTCTGATGTAGCCAAGGCCACTCAAGTTGCTCATCACCTTGGCCAGCTATGTGCGCTCCCTTCTCATTCCATAATTGATAATTGATAAAATAAAATTATAAATTTAAGTCAATATGAACGCTCATCTAACTATCTTTGTTGATTGAAATCCCTAAAATTTGCTATGATTATGATAAAACGCACGGTTTTTTCACCGTTCGAGGGGATGACTAATTGATTCGTATACTTGTAGTGGATGATCATGTTGTCGTACGTTCTGGCCTCATGGCCCTATTGGACGGCAAAAACGGAATTAAGGTAGTTGGAGATGCAGCAGACGGAGATGAGGCGATCCGCAAAGCGGTGGAGCTACAACCTCATGTCGTGCTCATGGATTTTAGTATGCCACCTGGCAAAGACGGCCTTACGGCAACCACTGAATTAAAAAAACAATTGCCAGATACAGAAGTACTTATTTTAACGATGCATGACGATGAAGAATATCTGTTCCGAGCCATTCAAGCCGGAGCATCTGGATATATTTTAAAAAGTGCACCTCACGAGGAATTACTCGCTGCCATCCAGTCTGTAGCCGAAGGTAGTGCCTATTTGTACCCCAATGCAACCAAACGTCTGATGAGTGAATATTTGGACAAAATCAAACAAGAGGGCATAGCCGGACCGTATGAATCCCTCTCTGAACGGGAAAAGGAGATCCTATCATGGGTAGCCAAAGGATATGCCAACAAGGAAATTGCCGAACACTTGGTGATTAGCGTCAAAACCGTAGAGTCCCACAAAAGCAACCTTATGGAGAAGCTTAACTTGAAAACACGACCTGAGTTGGTCAAATTTGCACTGAAAAAGGGGTTGCTCCATTATGAATGAACCTTCTAACCCTTTACTGCAGCCCGCCTTTGGGGAGTCAACCGATAAACTGCTGAATGATTTAGAAATTCATATACCAGACTCTCCTTTTCTCCATGTACTGCGTAGTTCTCTCCACCAGCTATCCAATCTTAAATTTGCTTTAGATACATCCTCCATTGTTGCTTTGACCGATCATCGAGGAATTATTCAGTACGTAAACGATAAGTTCTGTGAGATTTCGCAATATAGTCGCGAAGAATTGATCGGGCAGGATCATCGTCTCATTAATTCGGGCTATCATACTCGAGTCTTCATGAAGAACCTGTGGACTACGATCCGTTCAGGTAAGGTATGGCAGGGAGAAATACGAAATCGTGCTAAAGATAACAGCTACTACTGGGTGAATACTACGATCGTTCCATTTATGGACGAGGAAGGTAAACCCTATCAGTACTTAGCGATCCGTAATGAAGTCACCAAACTAAAAAAAGTAGAGGCAGAGCTCCAGTCTATGATGACGCAAGTCATGCAAATACAGGAGGAAGAGCGTAAACGTTTTTCAAGAGAGCTTCATGATGGGATTGGACAAAGCCTTTTTTCACTTATTATTCAATTAGATAGCCAACTAGCCGAACAACCCAGCGCTACTCTGGAAAATTTGCGTATACAGGTAACCGATATCATTAAAGATGTTCGTGGCCTAGCGTGGGAACTTCGCCCCTCAGTTCTGGATGATTTGGGTGTCGTACCAGCCCTCAGAACCTATATTGAAAACTTCTGTTCTCATTACGGAATCGAAGTACATTTTCAATGTACTCTACGCAAACGCCTTGATATACGCAAAGAAATAGCAATCTATAGGATTGTACAGGAGGCATTGACGAATGTAGCCAAATACGCAGATGTAGCAGAGGCTTACGTTGAGGTAGAGGATCAAGATAGAACGATACTAGTGACTATTCGGGATGAAGGTATTGGCTTTTCTGGAAAGTCTCGAGGAGAAGGAGTTGGATTGTTCAGCATGGAAGAACGAGCTAGAGGAGTAGGCGGCTTCTTGAGCATGACCTCTGCTCCAAATAAGGGAGCCTCCATACAGCTGACCATACCAGTGTAAAACCTGTGTACTAGATCAGTTATCGGTGTATACTCACTGCAGGAGCAGAAGGAATACACCGATAGCAAGGATTATCGATAGTCAACACTTTGTGGAACCTATGTAAGATAAACATACAAAAAAAGAGAGAGCTCTGTCCCCAGACAGGCTCTCTTTATTTATAAGGTGTCACCACTGAGGCAACAAGAATCCGCTATAGCAAAAAGCGGGTGATGGGAATCGAACCCACGCTACCAGCTTGGAAGGCTGGAGTTCTACCATTGAACTACACCCGCAAATCAGTATCGGGATGACACGATTTGAACATGCGACCCCCTGGTCCCAAACCAGGTGCTCTACCAAGCTGAGCTACATCCCGACATTATACATTTTTTAAGAAATGGCGCGCCCTGAGAGATTCGAACTCCCGGCCTTTTGATTCGTAGTCAAACGCTCTATCCAGCTGAGCTAAGGGCGCATATTTAATTCCATAATGAGCAGTCAAGGCGCCACCCAGATTTGAACTGGGGATGAAGCTTTTGCAGAGCTTTGCCTTACCACTTGGCTATGGCGCCGTATGGATAATGGAGCGGACGACGGGAATCGAACCCGCGACCCTCGCCTTGGCAAGGCGATGCTCTACCGCTGAGCCACGTCCGCAAAATATGGTGCGGTCGAGAGGACTCGAACCTCCACGGGGGGTTAGCCCACACGGACCTGAACCGTGCGCGTCTGCCAATTCCGCCACGACCGCATACAATGATAATGGTGAGCCATGAAGGACTCGAACCTTCGACACCCTGATTAAAAGTCAGGTGCTCTACCAACTGAGCTAATGGCTCTTAATGGCTGGGGATATAGGATTTGAACCTATGCATGACGGAGTCAA
>NZ_JBLZXB010000003.1:0-208659 GCF_056099025.1 Paenibacillus sp. TSM33 | reverse complement strand
CGTTCGTCCTGAGCCAGGATCAAACTCTCCATTAAAGACCAACCGAGGTTGGTTATAGAAAGAGCGATTAGCTCATGTTGAAACTGACGAGATAAAATATCTCTTGTTTGATTTTGCGAACAAAATCGTTTACTCACTCGTTGTTCAGTTTTCAAAGATCAAATTCTTTTTCGCTGCGTTTTCAGCAGCTATAAGATCATATCATGTTCATTTCAAAAATGCAAGGATTATTTTTTTCTTCTTTTCGAAGATCATTTCATCCTGTTTATTCTCTTTTGAAACGGCTGTTTTGTTGTCAGCTCAAATAATATATCATATACCTAAGTAACTTAGCAAGCACTTTTTTTCTTTTTAGATAAATTCACTCATGTTCTGCTCCGTTAAATCAGTGAAGGGGCTAGCTGCCCCTTCACTAGCTGGTGACTCCCTCTGGTTCGAATACCTCTGCTGGCCAGTGCAGCTCCACACCTTGGCGAAGGAGAATATTTTGAAAACGTCCAAGATGTTCTTCTGACCGACTCACTTCAATAGGATATACTCCGTTGGAGACACAGTAAGCCGCCAAGCTTCCCGATGCTTCTCCTATATTCCATTCTGTAGGATGCAGCCGATAACAACCATTAGCTATTTGAGTCATCCCTATATTTTTGCAAGCAGGAAGTAAATTACGTACTCTCACAGGAATAAGTGAGCCCAATGGAATTTCATAAGGATAGTTAGGGATATAAAAAGTTCGCTGAGATACCGTAGTCGGATGAAGATCTAAATGATAGCTGCCCACACCTACACTGTCTGAATACCGTTTGGGTCCCTCCTTACCCCGAAGCTCACGACTTACATCAAACTCCGAAATTGTATACTTGGCCTTAATCCGGCGCGACTCGCGAATATAAGCCGTTTTAGCCAGACCGTCAGAAGTGCCAAGAAAATCACCCCGTGGGCGAATTCCTGGATAGCCGAATCCTCCATCTAAGCGCGGTGCTTCGGTTTGAAGCCAATATATTAATGAACGGGTCAACTCACGCGCTCCTTCGCGATGTTTTGCCTGCTCCTGAGCGGTGACGCCGATCAAGGGTCCTAGGTAATAATCATTTTGCGCCCAGTTTAAAAGAGTAACCTCTCCATCATTTAGCGGTTCGCTCCATATGGAGGGATCTACGATACGGCGATAATCCCATAAGGATACAATACCCTGATCGTTAGGAAACAATGTGAACTGTTTTAGTTTACTGGTATCATCTGCATCTGTAGCAAACCAGCTCAAAATCGGAAAACGGGAAAAGGACGGGATATAATTTCTCCAGAAATCATATTGTTGCGGTCGCTCTATAATGAAGCTTTCCTGGGGAATGTAGTCTACAGCAGCCACATGCGTGATAGATTGCATATCAAGAGGATTGGCGCACTCCAGTGCATGAGGCTCCCCTGTCGCAGCCCGCGACTCCGCTCCACTCGTATGCTCCACACCCGCCATGGGAAGGAGATCGCCACACTCTGTGGCATCCAGATAAAACGTTCCATGCAGCACTCTGAGGCCACTCTTATGATCAGGATTATGCGAGGTACGGACGGTAACAGAAGTAATACAATCTCCATCTGTCTGAGCAGCTATAGGCACGGTGTGATAATATACACGAACGCGTCCCGTATTTAAATAAGGAGCAAGCATATCCTCAAGCACCTGTAGAGCTACCCGTGGTTCATGGGCCAGACGACTTACCCAGCCGTTCCCAGGATTAAGAATCGGATCATTGTAGGCTTCTTCAGTTAACGGATAGTTCTGACGGTAATAGTCGCGTACACGATTGCGGAACTGACGATATGTAGCTGTGCAACCAAACTGTTCGATCCATCGGTGCTCATCTGGGGGAACAGCCTGTGAAGTTAATTGCCCCCCCAGCCAGTCCGTCTCCTCTGTCATGATGACTCTCATACCAGCTTTCGCCGCTGCAAGGGCTGCCGATGTCCCTCCCAGACCTCCGCCAATCACAACAATATCGGCATCAAGCCGTTTTTGCGTCATGGTTCGTTCCCCTTTCAATTTTGTACTAAGATTTCGTCATTTCAAAAGCAAGCCTAGCAGCGCCGATGTATCCAGCGCGATTGCCCAACATTGCCCGACTTACTTCTGTTTGAACTCCCAGTTGGTACAAATGCTTTTCGAGCAAGGGCCACCAGACCTCTCCCGCGTCCGCTACTCCTCCCCCAACAATGATCAACTCAGGATCAAGGGTCACCGAAATATTAGCCAGAAGCACAGCTAAATCTGCTGTGTAATCATCCAGCACCTGAATTGTCCTCAGGTTGCCGTGAGCGGCCTCTGTCACAATCTCGTACCCCGAATGGTACAATTGTCCGGTGTATTCACTGCCTCGACGTAATAGGGCGCTACCTGATACGTATTGCTCTGCACATCCCTTTTTCCCGCAATTGCAGGGGTGACCTCCGGGAAATAAAATACTGTGCCCCCAATCGCCGCCGCTCCAGTGTGCCCCTCTACACAAGAGGCCATTTTCCATATACGCGCCTCCGACCCCTGTTCCCAAGGTGAGCATGACCAAGCGCTGTTTGCCCTTCCCGGCCCCCTGCCACGCTTCTCCAAGTAACGCAGCGTTCGCATCATTATCAGCAACCGCACGTAGAGCCAGCTTTTCTTTAGCCCACTCCACCAAGGATGTACCCTGCCAGCCAGGCAGGTTATCTGTGGCGTACACAACTTCACCGCTCTCCACGTTCACTCTGCCAGCAGTAGCAATACCTAAAGCGCCTATACCTATAGGGGTACTCACACTGGTATCTCCAAAAGAACGCATCAGTCCGAATACAGACTCAGACACACGCGACAATACCCATTCACGCCCACGGGAGGCATCTGTATCCATTCGAATTTCATCAAGTACCGATCCATCCCGCGCCACTATGGCGGCCTTTACGGAAGTTCCTCCAATGTCGATCCCAATGACTTTGTTTAATGCAACTGCCACCACCATATCCTCCTTGTTCCCCCACATACAAGCTTACGAGCTCTTAGCACAAACCTTCTATAGATAGAAAAACACGATGAATTGTCGAGGCATGCCGTATCCCAATCCACAACCGCAGAATTTCAATAACTTCGTTCAATCACCGCTCTCGCTGTTTTTTCCTTCATCTGTTTGGTGTGACTCGTGTGCTTGCGAGCAAGTCCTTCGCAGATGAGATCAATCACGAATAGCTGTGAGATTTTGGCGCCAATTGAACCGCCTTCTATCGGCGCTTCCTTCCCTGCGGTCAGTAAAACAATATCTGCAATGGAGGTAATAGGTGATTTTGCATAATTCGTAATTGCAATAACTGTTGCTCCGTTCTGCTTGGCCTTGTGCAGCATGTCGTTGGTATCCAGTGTACTTCCTGATACACTGATGCCAATAGCGACATCACCAGGACTCATGGACACGGCCATCATCGACTGAATATGTCCGTCTGCCACAGCCTCGGCGCGCCGCCCAATCCGCAAGAAGCGGTTTTTGGCATCCTGGGCGGAAATTCCCGATGCACCTACACCGAAAAATTGAACATAACCCGCTTGATCGAGACACGCTATCGCACGACTAAGCTCCGAACGGTCCAGGAGTCCCATACTGGAATGCAAAATATCGAGCATATTGTGATACACCGTGCGCGTAATATCATGTTCGTTATCTGGGTCGATGTTCTCCTCGCTCATATCGGTTTTGCGATAAGTCTGGTTTTGTGCCAGCGACAGTCGGAAATCCTGATACCCTTTAAAACCAATTTTCCTGCAAAAACGCATAACCGTCGTTTCGCCTGTACCTGCAAAGTCAGCCAGTTCCGTCACGGAGAAATATATGATGTCTGCGGGGCACTCCAGTACGCACAAAGCGACTTTTTGCTCCGATTTCGTTAATGAAGGATAATACGTGTTAATTCGGTCGTTCATCTCCATAGATGCATTTCACTGCCTTCCTTGCGGCATCGGCAAACCGCTGCGTAATCAATTGGGGTCTAGTAATCGCCGAGCCTACAACCACTGCATGTGCACCCAGCCGAAATGCTTCCTCTACTTGTGCCGGATCATGGATTCTGCCTTCTGCAATGACAGGAACAGGAACCAGCTCTGATGCTCTCCGCACCAATTCCAGGTCTGGACCATCTATCTGAGTAGAATATGGCGTATAACCGGATAACGTCGTGGATACGCAGCCTACACCAAGGGAAGCCGCATGAAGCGCCTCCTCCAGTGTCGATATATCCGCCATGGAAGTGACTCCGTGCTCATGAGCGTAATCTATGAGTTGCTTCAACTTGCTCCCCTCTGGGCGCGGTCGTGATGTGGCATCCAGCGCAATGATATCTGCACCTGCCTCCACCAGTTCCTCCATTTCACGGAGGGTAGGCGTAATGTAAATATCAGAATCAGCATAATCCCGTTTAACCAAACCAATGACTGGTAGAGGGATCGCCTGTTTAATCGCACGTACATCCGATGCACCATTGGCGCGAATCGCTACAGCTCCACCCTCCTGAGCAGCACGTGCCATTTTGACCATAAAATCTGCTCCATACAACGGTTCGCCAGGTAGCGCCTGACAGGAAACGATCAGCCCATGCCGAACCTTGGATAATACACCTTCCATTCCCATAGGTATCACTCCCTCCCCTCGGCATAATGCCGCACAGTCAATCCAACTTCAAAGGTACGGTTCCACGGCATGTAGCAATCTGTAATTTCCACGCGACCCTCCGGCCCGTTCACATATTCATCGAGCGCCTGCTCCAGCCGTCCGCGAATGACTGTAGCTACCGATCCTCTAGGTCCATCAAGCATAAACTTGTTAAAACCCATCTGCTCCACAATTCCATTATTCATAGCTGTACGTACCACAGCACAATAACAGGCATCCTCAGCGTAGCGCAGCCCCAGAAAATCCAGGTGTTCCTCCGTAGGACCATAGCGGATATAAAGCATGGACTGGGCAATGACGGTACCGAGCGTATTAGAACTGGTATTCCAGCCTGCATAGCCTGCCAGCTTAAAAAGCAGTCCTTTTTGCTTCAATAGTCTAAGCAGCTTGAGATCGGCACCGTTAGCGTAGGCTACATCAGCAATTGCAACATGTTTATTGGCATCATGCTGCATATGAGCACCGTACTCAACCAGCTCTACCAGATTCCGATGTACATCATATCCGGCCATCGCATGCTGCTGGGATGAGGCCTCTGCCATCGTGTCGCCAGGCGTGTTAGCCAGCAAAATCAAATCAGCCTCCACTGCTGAGGAAGCAATCAGCCCACCTGCCGCTATAATCTGATACTTTAACGTTTCGTAAAAATAACGATCCTCAAAAAGAGGGACTACGAACGCCCCCTGCAAAGCAGACAATCGAGGATACACCAGTGGAACTACATGGTTCATCCGATTCACCCACCGAGCTAGCAACGTACAACCCACTTCGTCTGCCCCCGGGTACATGTAAACTTTCAAATCTAGCCCAAGCTCGGAAATACGACTTCTTAGCCGCTGTTGATCCTTGGCGGTATAGCCGTAGGGAGCCGAATCATCTTGTGGGATGATCATAAAATCAACCACGCCTTCTGCTACCAGTTCCAGCGCTACTTGATTGGCTTCCAAATTCACATGGCGACGCCCTAGATAATCATTCAAAATCTCTATAGGCAAACGCTCATCAATATCCGCTAATTCCAGCAACTCTTCTGCGGTAGCGATCGCTAGCTCCTGACGATGCTCAATGAAACCCTTTCTGAATATCTCACGACCCCAATCAGCATAGTAGTCTGGTTCCTCATCAGCCAAAGAGTATTGCGGACAACGCATAATCAATTGAAATGCATACAGCGTCAGTTGCGGGTATAGTTGCTTTAACCTGCGAAGACGATTAGCCCTATCTCCGACCTGCTCACTCGACATTCCGTGTAGCCGAGAGGGTACGATCCCCCCGTACAGTAGCGTATCCATTGCAATGATCGCTCCATCAGCACTCGCCGCCCGTTCTTCGAGCCATGCCCATAGCCTGGTCGTATCACCAGGGGTTTTCTTTTGTCCCATCCACTCCAATGGAGGGCGCTCCATTTCAAGGTCTGTGCCCTGTGCCAGTAAGTAAGGAAATTGATAATTACAGGGCCGCTCATCCAGCGGCACAAAAAGCAATCGGGTATTTGGCTTCACCATACGCTCCACCTTCCTGAAAATTACCGTTATCCTAACGGCAAATGGTAATTTTCAAGGCAGCTTGCTGCCTTGTTTCTTAACCATCACAAATTCTCACAAGACCAGTCGATATTTGCCTTGTTCATCTTGATCGACATAGCCCCACTGCACGGCAGCACGGATCGCCGGATTACTCCCCAGTCGAGCTTCTGCTTCTAGGCAAGCCGTGATGCTGCGTCGCAGTTCGTTCACAACCTCGTCCGTCAGAGGCGGTGGCTCATGTTCGCCAGTAGCTTCGCTATGCACGAGACTGCCCTGGGACTGCACATTGTTCTGATGTTCGTTGTTGAGCGCAGCTTGGCGCAGTACTTGCCACAGGTTTACGTCCAACTTAGCACGTTCCAGCCAAGGCGCAGCCTGTGCCACGAAGCCTGCCGGCGGATCATCGGCAGATATATTCTGTAAGACGCTCACGACGTGAAGCAGCCGCTCGAAGTATATATCCAGCGCAGGGATATCGCGCATTTGCAAGGCAAGGTCCACGTCCTCATACGTGCTGCTGCCCAGTCGGCTGTTCTTGTTTTGGCGACAGAAAAACATCAGTTCATCTGCATGCTCCCCCGCTAACTCCCGCACAGCCCATTCCCAGGACAGCTCCGGCATATAACGCTCACTGTTCCACATATAGTGGGACATCGTAATAAGCGTCACCTTGGAGCACTCCCATTGGTTCATCGGGTTGGCCACCATGCCGGTATGTCCGCAAGCTGGAAGCCCGGAATACCGTCCGCGCAGCGGATCGAGGAATAACCGATCATGGTCACAATCATTCACCGGGATGTTATCCCATAACCACAGCTCATGCCCATAGAATGCATGGTTATCGGCAGCATGCTGGCGACCAATCTGTGGAGCAAATACAAAGTATCCCGTCCAGAATACCTTAATATCTGGATGCAATCGCTCCCGGAAATCCTTTTTGTATTCGGTATCCCAATAGGACCAATATTCCGATGGACAGACTGTCAGCGTAAATTCAGGCAGCCGCTCAGCCAACCATGTATGAACCTTATTCGTCAAGAAGACATGAGCGTGGCCCGAGCGGCCCAGCAAATGCCGATTTTCTCCTTTAAGGACGTAGTCAATGTCATCCATTAATACAGAAAAATGACGTACGCCTATCGTTATCATGGCTGCCAGCTTTTCCGTCAATTTGAGAAAATCTTCAGCGCTACCAAAGTTCAGGTCATTCCCTGGACTAATACAATAGTGAAAATCAACCTCGTGCCGTTCACAGGCTTCCTTTAATTCGCGGATTTGGGCAAATGTCTCCTCGGGGTACGGTTCCCTCCATAGCTCGCGATGATAGGGATCGTCCTTGGGAGCGTACATAAACGTGTTCATCCGATGCGCAGCCATAAAATGAACGGCATCCAGCCGATCTGCGAAACTCCACGGCTTCCCGTAGAAACCTTCAATGATTCCTCTGACCGGAAAGGAAGGCTCATCCCGAATAGACATCACCGGTAGCGTACATCGTTCCTGTTCTACTTGAAGCAGGAGATGCAGGGCATCCATGCCGTATTTGAGCCCTCTTTTATTGGATGCATGGATTTCAATTCTCCCTTCCTTCTGAATGTCCAAACGATATCCATCGGCAGTAAGCGTTCCGTCATATTCGAGCATCAACTGCACGCTTCCCCTTGTTTCAGTCGGAACACCGGGCCCCGGAGGTGCAATGAGTCGGATCGGTCCCTCGGGGTCAAGCACACCTTCATACTCCTGATTCATTGCGAAGCGAGAGGACAGTTCACAGATCAGGTTCGGTTCAGAGATAACCAGTTTGTCCCCACTGTCATACACATCACGAAAATAATATTGAACCTCCTGTGGTGTTAGCCCTACATCCGAATTAGGTCTCATTCCTTTGGACAGTTCCATCGCAATCGTCTCCTTCCATTTACTGGCTCTCCGTAGCCGTGACCTCTGACTTAGCCTTTTACGGCTCCCGCCAATCCTTCCATATAATAACGCTGCGTGAACAGGAACAATATAATGATCGGCAATACCGAAATCATTGTGCCTGCAGCAATCCAGCCAAAATTATAGGCAAACTGACCATTGAGATACGTAAGTGCAGCTGCCAGCGGGTATAGCTCCGTATCGTTCAGAATAACGATAGGCCACAGGAAGCTGTTCCAGAACGACATGGCCTCCAACAGAGAAATCACAGCAAGCGCCGGCTTGACCAGTGGAAGCACCAGCTGCCACCAAATTCGAAACTCCGAAGCGCCATCCATTTTACCTGAATCACGCACATCGGCGGGGATATGAATAAACGTCTGCCGCATTAGAAAAATGTTGAACACAGAGACTGCCCCGGGCAACACCACACCCATATATGTATTACCTAGATGAAGCCCTTGAATGGTCAGATAATGCACAATAAATGCCGTGTAAGAAGGAATAATCATTGTAGCAATCAGCAGCGTAAACACCACATTTTTACCCTTAAAGCGAAATACAGCCAAGGGATATCCCGTCAAACTGGCCAGTACCACATTGAGCACAACGCCCAACACCGTAATGATGACCGTATTCAGCATATATTTTGGAAAATCCATGAACTGCCACACCTGAACATAGTTGTCGAAATCAATAAAGGTCGGGAAGATCGCAGGCGGCGTTGAAAAAATATTACGGCCTGGCATGAGGGATACACTAAGCAGCCATAGAAACGGTCCCATCAAAAAGAGGGCTAGCAGCACTAAAAGCACATACATTACTGTCATTCTGAGCACTCGACCAAGACTACGCATGATGCGACTGCTTTCTTTTTTAGGAAGAGACGAGCGCAGCATTTTATCATTCTGTAGATTCATCAATAGGGATTGACACCGCCTTTCCTATTGAATCGGAATACGATAATACTGAGTACTGCAATCATTGCACCGACAATCAAGCCAAGTGCCGAAGCGTACCCAAAATTAAACTGCTCCATCCCCTTTTGAAAAATATACAAGCTGGATGTCAACGTGGCCGTTCCCGGTCCACCCTTGGTTAACACATATACCTCATCAAATACGCGAATAGCTGACATGAGCGATATGAGGGTACAAAACAGAACGTATGGCTTCAGCAGCGGAAGTGTAATATGAACAATCAGACGCCATCGACTGGCTCCATCCACCCTAGCGGCTTCGTACAGATCTTGAGGAATGTTTTGTAATCCTGCCAGATAGAGCATCATATAATACCCGAGTCCCTTCCACATCGTGATGAACATCAGTACATACAAGGCTAAATTGCTGTCCGATAACCAGTGTATGTCTTTGCTAATCAAACCGACTTGTATAAGCAAATAGTTCACTACGCTGTTATTGCCCAACAGCCAGCTCCAAATTAAGGCCACAGCTACCATCGAAGTCACAACAGGGATGTAGTAGGTCGTACGAAATATTTTAATTCCGGGGATACGACTGTTCACCAGCACGGCCATCAGGATAGAGAATATTTGAAGAAAGGGAACAATGAGCACGTACAACAATGAGTTCCAAATCGAAATAAGAAAGTTACGGTCCTTAAACGCTGCTTCAAAATTATCCAGGCCGACAAAATGGGTATCTGATATGACAGAGTAGTCCGTCAATGCCAGCGGAATGCTGTAAATAATAGGCCAAAATACAAAGACGGCAAGCAATAACAGTCCCGGCGTCATAAAGGCCCAGGCCGTAAAGGACTCCGACCTCAACCATTTGATCATGCTGCATCACCACCTGATTTTGATAAATAAACAGGGGAGTATTCGCATTACTCCCCTGTCATACCTATTGCTTTAGAATATCGTTCACTTCCTGCTCCAGGGCAGTAAGCGTCTCCTTCGTATCCCTTCCGTTCAATAAAATATTTTGCAAGGCTCGCGCGATCGCACTGTTCACATCCTTGGCATTAGGCACCCCGACCATATAATCTGTCGCCTTATCCAGGCTTTGTGCAGATACTACCTTGGCTTGTGCCTCCAATGATTGGTCAGACTGAGTAAAATACGGGTCTTTAATGGATTCTTTCGTGGAAGGTAGCGTATTGGCCTCTTTAGAAAAAGCCGTTTGACTCTCTGCATTTGTTAAGAAAACAGCAAATTTCACAGCCTCGTCTATATGTGAAGACTTGGTAGGTACGACCAGGTCCATAGAGTTGGAGAGCCGCACATCAGCTTTGCCGGTTGGGACGGGAACAGCAATCGTATTTTTATATACGTCTGGCGCTGCCGTTTTGATAAAATTGATGAACGTTGGGCCTGCCAGCTCAAAGGCAACCTGCTCGCCGGCATAATATTTCACTTGCTGTGAAAAATCAGCATCTTCCTTGAGCACGACACCATCTTCCATCTGTTTTTTTAGATTATCAATCATGGTGACTGCGTCTGGTGTGTTGAATGCGGCTGCTGTCTTCTCTTTATTTAAGATGGGAATACCGTCAACCGCAAAAAGCTTGGATACAAGCTGCTGAGCATAGCCTGCCTTACCGATTTTTCTATTGATTTGGCGGCCCCATTCTGATAATTCCTCCCGTGTTTTGGGCGGATGAGTAGGGTCCAATCCGGCAGCTTTAACTAGCTTTGTATTCATGTAGAGCACTTCCGTGCCGGTATACCAGGGTAGCGCATAAGCTTTACCGTTAATGACCGTCGAATTATAAATACCCTCAAAATAAGCAGCCTTTTCCTCAGGCGACAAGTGTTCGTTCATATCAACAACGGCACCCTTGGAGCCCATTTGGCTAGCAAATTCCGTATTGAGATTCACTACATCCGGGCTGCTGTTGCTAGCAATACTCGTCAATAACTTATTGGTCACTGCGTCATACGGGTAATCCTTCCAATCAATTTTGACATTAGGGTTTTTCTGCTCATAATCGGCAATGACCCGATTAAAATACGGGGTAAATGTAGGTTGTAGCGCAATGGTCCAAAATTGCAGTGTGACTTTCCCTCCGTCTACCTTTTCCGGCTTTGAGCCTCCGCCACCGCAGCCGCTCAGCAGTACAACCAGCGCCAGCATAGATACAAGCAACCGTAACCTGCCTTTCGCTTTCTTTGTCACATGGTGACCCCCTTGTTCTTAGTTGATTAAGGTAAATTATAACAGAAATACCGTTATAGAAGGAACATTTTTTCAATAAAATAAATTTAGAAGGAATAATTTTTCTTTTATTGGATACAAAAAAGACGCCTCTTCAGCAGAGACGCCATGCTTTCCAAAAACAACCCGTAGAGGGTTCACATCTATTAATAATATGGAGCCATGAAAACGTAAACCAAAACCCCAGTCAAGCTCACATATAGCCAAATAGGCATCGTCCAACGGGCAATTTTACGGTGTTTTGCTACCTGCATCGTCCATCCCCATACAACTGTGAACAGCGCCAGCGGTACGATAATCGCAGCTAATATACTATGTGAAATCAACAGCGTAAAGTAAATCGGCCGAAGGATACCCACACCGCCATATTTTGCAGTTTCCGGCGAAATATAATGGAAGGTCAGGTAGGAAAACAAAAACAAAACAGTACTGGCAAAGGCCAGCAGAATAAAGGTTTTATGGACCTTAATGTTTTTCTTGAAAATCGCAACCAATGCAGCCACCAGGAAAATAAATGTGAAGCTGTTAAAAATCGCATTCAACCTTGGGAAAATAGTGAGATCGAAACTAACACTCCCCTGGTATCCGATCGGCGAAAAGAACAGCAGCAAAATAATCACATTGGCTATAATGGAAACGGTGATAATCAAGGCTGTAAAATTACGATTGCTCGTTGGAACGTACTGCTTGTCCTCACTCGCTTTATTCATCATGAGCGTCTCCTTCGTTTAAATTCAGGTTTTCGTTATTTTTGCGGTCATAACCATAATATATTATATAGAACTCATAGATAGCCTGTGAAGTGACAACAGTATGAACAATTTCACAGCCATTCTCCAGGAAATATGCTTCATCGATTTGGGAACCACTCTTACTTCCCAATATCAACGGTAGAATGCATTCATTTTACAAGCTTTATGCACAAAAAAACACCGGGAAGGGATCATCCCCCACTCCGGTGTTGTATTGACTATGCACTAACGCTGTCATGATATCCATATTCACTGCTGCCAGACATCACTGTATTCCTGATGGCGCTTGAACAGAGCCAGCGCATACGAGCAAGCAGGGATCACCTTTTTATGCTGTTCCCTTGCCATAGCAACAACTTTGTCGATAAGCTCCTTGCCAATTTTTTGACCCCGTAACTGCTCAGATACAAATGTATGGTCAATGACCAAAGAGTGGTCATCTACGGATTTATAACCTACTTCTGCAACTACCTGTCCATCATCCACCATGACTACTGCATGGTCCTCCTCGCGAATTTGTCTCATGAGACTAATCCCCTTTCTGACTGAAGAAAATGCCGTAACAACTCCATGCGAACGAATACTGCAATCACTTGATGCCCACGCTAGATATCCTTATCATTCCCCTAATTAGGGGACAGCGAAACATCGCATACATAAAAAAGGAACTATCGTCGACACTATATTTATTCCAATTAAGGTAAGGGGAGGTGCTGTGTTGGGTACGGAAATGAAGCCTGTCATCCCGTTTGAACCAGAACTGAGTGAAAAAGTCCCTATAGATGCAGGCCCTTGGCGTTACGAAATAAAATGGGACGGTACAAGAATTTTAACGTATCACGACCAGGGCAACACACGTCTGTTCAATCGTAAACAGCATGAACGAACGCTCTTGTACCCGGAACTTGCTCGCTTCTCCTCCTACTGTAGGGCAGATTCAGTCATACTAGATGGGGAGATGATCGCACTTGGTGCCGACGGTAAACCATCGTTCCATGAAATTATGCGTCGGGATCTGATTCGCCGGACGGATCGAATCCAGGCAGCCTATGAAGCCGTACCCGCTACTTACATGTTGTTCGACATTGTATATCTAAATGGGGAATGGGTTCATCGCAAACCGTTACAGGAAAGGCTTGAACTGCTGCATCAGATCATCATACCGAATGAACAGATCCAACTGGCTCCTGCTCATCCTGATGGACAAGCTCTATTTCAGGTTATGTGCAGCCAAGGAATGGAAGGTATTGTGTGCAAAAAACTGGATAGCCCATACACAATGGGCGGACAGGATAGACGATGGGTCAAGGTCAAAAATTATGGTGATATCATTGCCGTTATCGGTGGCTATACCCTAAACAAAGGTGTTGTCAACGCTGTATTACTGGGCCAGTATGATAAACAAGGAATGCTGCGTTATATCGGGCACGTGGGTACAGGTAAGCTGACTCGTAGAGATTGGCGTCAGCTTACCGAGCGCCTGATGCCACATACCATATCAGAACGACCATTTATCAATAAACCGGATCGGCATCAAGACGCATTTTGGGTAAAGCCCATGTTTACCGCCAAGATTCAATATAGCGAGTGGCGTTGGCAAGAAGGACGTACCTTGCGTCAGCCCTCCATCCAAGCTTTTGTGGATCAAGGTATTGAACAGTGCATCGGACCCTGGAAGTGACGTTTTACCGATACTTTTAAAAAAAATGCAGAACAAAGTTTGTATAAATCATTGCAACCAGTGGTTAATTAAATTACAGTTAACTAATTAACTACATCGAGGTGGATCGCATGTTCTTTTTTTTGGACTCCGAAATTCGTCAGCTGGCCTATAATCTATTTCCAGGTGGCAATAAACCGATTGGTGTTTTGGTAGATTTATTTTCTATAACATATGAAATAAGAAAAAATATGGAAAAACGTTCGCGTGAATTTGGTCTCTCCTATGGGCAATATATTGCACTTTGTGTACTTTCTGCACAAAGAGATGAAATGTCATCTCCTTCTGCTTTGGCTGAAAAGATGGGTGTCAGCCGAGCAGCCATCAGTTCTATGGTTATTTCTCTTGAGCAAGAAGGATTCATTAATAAATACGACGATCCCAATGACAAGCGGGGAGTGTTTGTTTCCCTGAATGATAAAGGAAGAAGTAAAATTCAGCAGATGGATCCTTTTTTCATAGGACTGGCCTCACGTCTGATGTCAGACTTTACTGAATCAGAACTCTGCCAGTTTCAGAACTATTTGTCACGCGTACGGGATGCTTTTGAAGATGTTAAAGGTTCGCGTCTAACTACCTCCAGCACCCTCAAAGAGGAGAAAGACAAATGGTGCGAAGACTGAGACAAAATTTGTTCGTCAAACTTGCCTGCAGATCGGCTGGCCGAATGGTAACAGCATCCGATTTTAATCCTTTGCATTCTCCCAATGTACACCGGACAGAGAGGATGATCACACCTCTGTAGATGATTCTAGTGTAATTGTATATGAGCCTTCCCTCCGGTCTGCTGATCCACTCCCAGCATTCGTCAATTTTCATGGTAGCGGATTCATAATGGGCAGTGCTGAAATGGATGCCCCTGGTGCCCGGTCATTGCCGAACGAGCGAATTGTGTCGTCGTTAATGTCGATTATTGCTTGGCCCCGGAGCATAAATTCCCTATCCCGCTACAGGAAAGCTATGACGTGAGCTCATAAAAATAAGCCCCTGCTTCCACTGCTTTCATGCAGTCAGATTCAGGAGGCTTATTTTTTATCATTACAAACTGTTAAAAGCTTCAGTCAATACAGGCACAATTTGCGATTTCCGCGATACGACGCCTTTCAGAACAGCCTTGTTGTCATCCAACTGTACATTGTAGGCTTTTTCAACTGCCTGAGCCTGGCTTCCCAGCGCAATACCAATGGAATCACTGTTCACAATGTCTGTTACGACGAAAAAGAACAGATCAAGATTTTTGGCTGCAATGGTTTGGGACAAAGCAGCTTCCAGATCAGCTTGACGGGACAATACGTCGTTTACGTCTACTGCGTTCACTTGTGCAATTTCCACTTTGCGTCCATTCATCTGGAATTCTTTTGCGTCCAAGCTTACTAACTGCTCAATCGTGTGACCACTCAAATCAGCACCTGCTTTAAGCAAGTCAAAACCGTAACGCTCTGCATCCACACCAGCAATTTCAGCCAGTTCGCGAGCAGCGGCTACGTCCTGATCTGTGCAGGTCGGAGACTTGAACAACAGGGAATCAGAAATAATCGCGGACAACATCAGACCTGCGATTTCTTTGGGGATTGCTACACCATTTTCCTTGTAGAGCTTGTTCAGAATGGTAGCTGTGCAACCTACTGGCTCAGCGCGGAAGTACAGCGGCTGGCTTGTTTCAAAGTTAGCGATCCGGTGGTGATCGATGACTTCAGTTACGCGTACCTTGTCAATGTCCGTTGCGCTTTGCTGGCGTTCATTATGATCGACCAGAATGACGCTGTCTGTCTCAGCAGCAACCTGCTCAACCAGACGCGGCGCGCTCACTTTGAAATAATCCAGCGCATACTGCGTTTCCCCGTTAACCTCACCCAGACGAACCGGCTCTACGTCCGCGCCCAGTTTGGTTTTCAAGTCTGCATAAGCAATAGCTGAGCAAATGGTATCCGTATCCGGATTTTTATGCCCGAAAATCAATGTTTTTGCCAACATAATCGACTCCTTCACCTTAAGCATTTTACGTGATTGTGTAACCTCTACAATTCCAATGCAGATTATATCATTAAATCTTGCATTCTCCCATTCCCCTTCGAATGATTTCAAAAATAATCTAGTAAATTCATAACATTTCCATGGAATCTATATGTGAAGTTATCCTTATTTTTTCTAAAAATATAAAAAACATATAGTAATATATCCCACCAATATGGTAAGATATGCCTCAAAACTGGCAAGTTAGTCACCAGTGGTCAATTCTATTATTTTAGATATTAAGGGAGGCGTGAGAACAACGGCAGTGGCTTCAAATCCTAGTATGTAGAGATATCATATTTTGATTGAAAAGAGGGAAATCTTTGAAAAAGCCGATCATTTTGCAAAAAATACCTGTCGTTTCACTCGCTCTTGCCTTGACGGTAAGCTTATCTCTGCCGTCTTTCAGTTCTGCCGCTACTGCAGATTTGCCAATCGACTCATTTTTAAAAGCTCAGGAAGCATTAACTATTGAGTCGGCTCCAGCCTTTATCTCACCTGAGCTGAGCACAGACTCCTCTCGTCAGGTCAGAGTCATCGTACAGCTTGATGGTGAGCCCCTAGCTGTGGACAAATATACGGCACGTTCAAACGCCAAAGCGTTCACTGCTCAAACCGAGCAAAAAACCGAATCTGCAATCGCCACCGAGCAGACAACGTTCGTAGACCAAGCCGCTGAGCACGGCATTTCTCTTCAAGTGAATTACCAGTACAACACGGTGCTTAACGGACTGGAGGTTACGGTGCCAGCGAATAAAATTCCAGAATTGGCTAAACTACCAGGCGTTAAATCCATTCACGAAAACAAAACGTATTATTCTATCCCCGTGCAGGACCCGCCAACACTTACAGCCAATGAAGCCACTTATGACAATGCGCCACTGGACCAAATTGGTGTGCCTGAAGCCTGGGCCAAAGGATTGCATGGCGAGGGAATCAAGGTCGGGGTTATTGATACCGGTATCGATTATGAGCATCCGGATTTGAAAGAAGCCTACAAAGGCGGATATGACTCTTTTGAACAGGACAATGACCCTTACGAGGAACCGTTCCTTGAAAAAGAGAATGATCCATACGGCACAGGTTTTAGCGGAACGACACATGGTACTCATGTCTCCGGTACCATTGCCGGGAAAGCCGCAAATAAATCCTCGGATATTGTACAAAAAGGGATTGCCTATAAATCGGACTTATACGTGTATAAGGTGCTTGGACGCAATACCAAGACCGGTCGTTCCTCCGGTTCCTCGGCTCAGGTCATTGACGGTATTGAACGTGCTGTCAAGGATGGCATGAATGTCATCAACCTGTCGCTAGGCTCAGATTCTGAAAAAGATCCCAACTCCCCAGATGCCATTGCCATCAATAATGCGGTACTTTCCGGGGTAGTCGCCGTCATCGCGAACGGTAACGCTGCACAAGAAGGACCTTATTTTTATTCGATGGGTTCTCCCGCCACATCCCAGCTAGCCATTTCCGTTGGTGCAGCCACTTCACCGAGCAAAAGCTTCTCTGGCACAGCCTCGGTCACACGCGACTCCTATTGGGAGGCTAACGGTGAATTAAAGAAAACCGTAACTGCTGATGCTTATGCACATTACGATTTTAATTTGATGGGCTGGGAGACAGGCAGAGAAGACTTTGCCTCCGTTATGGGAACTGCCCCTTATGAGCTTGTATATGCTAATTTGGGACAACCTGATGATTTTGAAGGAAAAGACGTAGCAGGAAAGATTGTTCTCGTTTCACGGGGCAACTTGGCATTCGTAGATAAAATCACAAATGCGAAAGAAAACGGCGCGAAAGCTGTAATTGTTTTCAATGGAAATACGAAACCTGGCGATATCACCAAGGCTGATTTAGGGGAAAGCATTTCAGGTCGCGATGACTACGTTAATTCCAACTTGGGTGACAGCTTCGACTTTATTCCAACCTTTGACATGAAAGGTAAGGAAGGTCGTGCACTGGCTAAACAAATCGTAGACAATGCTGGAGAGAAGTTCTCCGTTTCCTTTGGAGCAGACTACATTCGCACAGATCATGCAGGTAATACCATGGCCGATTTTAGCTCCCGTGGGCCAAATGGAGATGAACTGCTGAGTATCAAGCCGGACGTGAGCGCACCGGGTGTTGGCATTTTGTCAACGTACCCTGCCTTCGCCAAATTTTATCCGGATGCATCTTATGAGCAAGCTTACAAACGCAGCAACGGAACGAGTATGGCATCTCCGCATGTGGCTGGACTTGCCGTGCTGCTGAAGCAGCAGCATCCGAACTGGACACCGTTTGATATCCGCGCTGCTCTGGCAAACACTTCGGTTACACTCTTTAATGAAGATAAAACCCAATATGATGTGTATTCCCAAGGTGCAGGTCTGGTAAACATTGCGAATGCGATTCAGACTCCAGCCCTGCTGGAAACCGTTGAAAAGATTACGATTCTTGACAAGAACTTTAATCGTCAGGAAGTTGTGAATTACAATCCGTCCGCCAGCTTCGGGGTGTTACGACCGGGTAGTGATGCAAAGCAGATCCAGCTTCAACTCAAAAACCTATCCGCAAACCCTGTGCAGTATGAAGCCAGCTACGTTTTACATGATAATGTCACCTCTGATCCAACTAAGCCTATTGCAACACCTGACGTGAGCAACATTACCGTTCAGTTACAGGGGGTTGGCACGAATGGATCTATCTCGGCAGAACCAGGCAAATCGCAACCGTTCTTCCTGTCTGTACAACCAAGTGCGAATGCAGCTACAGGTGTATATGAAGGAGAGGTTATTCTAAAAAGCGCTGGACAGCCGACACTTCATCTTCCGTTCGTTGTGCATGTCGGCAAAGAAAACCCAACGACAGGCTTCGGCTTGCAGGACCTGAGTTTTACTAACCCGATTATTTATCCAAGTCGTACAGGTGCGGAGCGCACAACAGATTTGACTTTCCGTCTGACCACAGATAAGACCAATCAGATCGCGCTCTATGTATACGGATTAGACGATAAGTTAATCGGTCTGATTGATGGGATTGCCACTACCAAGGAACAAGGAGCTAACGCTCGCCTCAAACAAGGCGCTTATTCCTTTAAGGGGATTAACGGAAGCTACGTCGAATTTGATGACAATGGCAAGCCAATTCTGGATGCTAACGGTCAGCCCGTTATTCAACACTTGAAGGATGGCGTGTACAAGCTGGAAGTCAGCTCTCCAGAACTGAATGAAAAGGGAGAAGTAGAACGCAATAACGATGGTCCTAAACTGTTCACTGCCACGAAATCCATCCGTGTGGATAATAGCGCCGCATCTGGTGGTAGTAGTGGCGGCGGAGGGGGTGGAGGTGGCGGCAGAAGCAATACTACACCTTCTGTTACAACAAAAACATCCACCCCTGTTGCTACATCTGCCCCTTCACTGCAAAGCGTGGTGAAGCAAGGACAAGCTGTAAAAGCTGTGCCTACAGCCGTTACGTTAAACAATAATGTACAGTCACTGACAGTAGCTGATGCAGACCTGCAGGCTGCCGTGACAGCAGCTGGCTCCAGTCCGACAGCTATCGTATTGTCGGCTACTAGCCAAGCAGGCCAAACGACTAAGGCAGCACTCACTTCGTCACAACTGGCAACGCTGGGCAAAGCCGCAGCAGGAAGCAGCCTGATTGTGAGCAATACAGGCTCCTCCCTGGCATTGCCAGTATCTGCTCTTAAAAACGCACCTGAAGGTGCAGGCATTGAAGTGGTCATCAGCAGCCAGGCAGAGGCGAGCGGCACATTTACAAGCAAGCTTAAAGGCACGAATGTGATTGGCCCCCCGGTAGGGTTTGAGGCCAACGTTGTCACTGGTGGCAAGAGTCAACCGCTTAAAGTGGTCCCAGGACAGTTCATTAGCCGATCCTTTACCGTACCTGGTCAAATTGATCCTAATACAGCCGGTGTGCTTTATACAGCAAATGGAAATGTCTATCCCGTTCCGTCCATCTTCACCAAGCAAGCTGATGGAACTACCGTCGTTAAGGTAAGCCGTCCGGGCTTCTCGACGTATGCAGCGGCCACACGTCCTGTTAGCTTTGAAGATATTTCATCGTCGTATGCCCAATCCGATATTCAATCGCTAGCGAATAAGTTGCTAATTAACGGCACAACCGACACGACATTCTCACCGAAGCAAAACGTCACGCGTGCAGAATTTGCAGCCTTGGTCACCCGGGCACTTGGCCTGACACCAGGTACTGCTGCGCCATTCAGTGATATTCCGGCAGGTAGCTGGTATTCCGGGGATGTGGCAGCCGCTTATGAGGCCGGATTGATTACAGGTCGCAACAACGACAAGTTTGATCCGCAAGCAAATATCAGTCGTCAAGAAATTGCTGTTGTGCTGGGCAAAGCAGTAGACTTGCTTCAAATCAAAACAGCAGCCGATGGTCCTGCACGCACACCGTACCATGATACTTCATCCTTTGCAGGCTATGCCAAGGACAGTATTGAAAAAGTAAGTGCGGCAGGTATTATTAACGGAGCAACGATCAAAGGCTCTTCCTACTTCCAGCCGAATGCACCTACAACACGTGAGGCATCTGCCAAGGTGCTGCACCTGCTTTTACAAAAAGCTGCGCTGATTAACTAACAATTAAAAAAGCCCTCCGAGCCGTTATTTAACCAAAGTCGCGGTTCGGGGGGCTATTCTTATGTTAGACCATAACCTGCGATACTATACCGTCCCTGCTAAAGGCAGCGTTACTTTAAATATACTCCCCGTTCCCAGTGTGCTTTCAGCTGTAATGCTCCCACCGTGAGCTTCCACGATCGATTGTGTAATAGCCAGACCAAGGCCCGCTCCGCCTGAGCTGCGTGTACGCGATTCATCTCCACGATAAAATCGCTCAAATATCCGCTCCAGCTGTTCCTTCTCCATGCCGGGTCCATTATCACGAATTTGAATATCTGCCAGTTTCTTACCAGCCGATAGGTTGACATGGATCACGCCCTTCTCCATATCGGTATGTTGAACAGCATTGTGAAACAGGTTAAGCACGACTTGTTTGATCTTATCGCCTTCTGCCAATACCCGTACACCTGCTGTCATATCAAAAACTACCTTACGTGTGCCCGCCAGCATAAGGAGCTGCGGTTTCATTTCCAGCAGCAATGCATCTAGTGATATGTCTTCCAGCTTCAACTCCGGTGTTCGATCCAGCTTAGCCAACAATAGCAAATCAGAGACAAGCTTATTCATCCGCTTGGATTCACCATACATACTCTCTAGTGCTGATTGGAGCTGCTTTGGATTGGATGCTGCTCCACGAAGCAGCACTTCCAAGAAACCGTGAATGGATGTGAGCGGGGTACGCAGTTCATGGGAGGCATCCGCAATAAATCGTCGCATTTGCATCTGCAATTCCCGCTCGGCAGCAAAAGAATGCTCCAACCGCTCCAGCATTCCATTAAATGAAACTGCCAAGCGATCTACCTCATACTGACCCTGCTCTGCGTCAAAGCGCTCGTCCAAATTGCCCGCATCAATACGTTTGACTGCCTCGACCATTCTGGAGAGGGGCACCAATGTGCGGCGAAGCACAGGAAGCATAAGCGCCAAACCAATCGCAAGTGCAATCAGAGACAATAAAATAAAGGTGCGAAGTTGATTGATCAGCTGCTCTTGCATGGAATTTGTGGATACGCCCATTTGAAGTAATCCTGACGAACGGTCTGGTGGACCTAGCGGGCGAAACACAACCAGTTGCTCCTTTCCCTGAGCATCCGTAATTAATTGATAGCCATGACGCATGCGCTTGCTCTGCTGCATTGCTTGATACTGCTGAATGGTGAGGCGCGGCGGTTGAAGCCCATTTATGTTGGACAAGCTCTGAAAGGTGCCGTCTACACCTATAGAAGCAAGCGACATATCCGGCCAAAACAGAAACGGTCCCGGTCGATTACTTCTCCGATTGGTCTCATTCTGAGGGATGGTAACCCCACCCCCGCTCTTTTCATGCGAATCCTTAATTAATAAGTCGGCAGGAATTGAATTCAGCTGTGTATCCATAGCTTCCGCCCGACTGCGATACAAAAAATCCTTCATTAGAAAGTATTGGAGAAAACCGATCAATACGAGCAATAAAGCCAAAATGAGTAAGGTTCTGGCCAAAAGCTGAGACCGGAGAGAACGAAGCGCATATTTTCTCCGACTTTTCCCTCCCGCCTTCATAATAGATCCACTCGGTACCCAACACCACGCAGCGTCCGAATGACCCGATGCTCCTTATCTTTGAGTTTTTCACGCAAGGAGCGAATATACACTTCCACAATATTATCCTCGCCCCCAAAGTCGTACCCCCATACTCGGTCCAAAATTCGACTTTTACTCAGCACAATTCCGTGATTCAACACCAGAAACTTCAATAGTTCGTATTCGGTAGGCGATAGCTCCAGCACCTGACTCTGATAGCGAATCTCCTTCCGTCGGTCATCCACTTGAAAGGGTCCGTGAACCACTTCTCCCAACAGGTCAGGGAACTGATTTCGCAAACGCGCTTCGATGCGAGCCAGCAACTCATTGAAACTGAAGGGCTTTACGATATAATCATCCGCGCCGAGCTTGAGTCCTTTTACCCGATCATCCACATCATCCTTAGCTGTCAGCATAATGACTGCGATGTTTTCCTCTGTCTCCTTAAGACTTTGGCATACCTCAAAACCGTTCATTTCAGGCATCATCACATCCAGCACCGCTACATGCGGACGAAACTCTCTAGCCAGTTCGAGCGCTGCACTCCCGTTCTCGGCGGTTCTGACTTCATACCCTTCATTAATCAGTCCAAGCTCTAAAAATTGCAAAATATGAGGCTCATCGTCCGCCAGCATTATCTTAACTCCATGTATTGGATTCATTAATAATCTTCCCTTTCATATTGCTGCATTTTTCTCACATTAAAAGTCGCTTCATTTTCACCTGTATCTAATAATACCTGAATCCTGCCGTAAAAAAAGCACCTCTCCTCAGCTTTCAGCTAACGTTCAGGGAGCGCTCAGAACTCATTAAGGTACGTATGGCAAGATAATAGCAAGCCGGTAGTTCACCGGGCCAAGATCGGAAGCGGCTGGTCATTCCGCAGTCCTGAAGATAGCGGCTAGAACAACGGAATAAAGACAAAGAAATTCTCACAGGGAGTGGAATGAACATGATTAAGAAATGGTTTAAGACCAGGGCGGACATCCCCCTGATCATCATTATGCTGATATCCACATTTTTGAACGGATACAACATCTGGCAAGACAAGTACGTTAACACTTACTACACGACGGCGGTAGCAAGCATGCTGCAAAGCTTTCACAATTTCTTTTTCGCCTCACTTGATTCTGCAGGATCGGTAACGGTAGACAAACCGCCTGTGGTGTTCTGGATTCAGACGTTGAGCGCCTATATATTCGGGCTTCACGGATGGAGCGTGATCCTGCCGCAGGCGCTGGCTCAGGTCGGATCAGTCTTACTCGTTTACTTACTCGTTAAACCGAGCTTTGGAACACTGGCCGCACGCTTGGCTGCCTTCGCCATGGCAACAACACCGATAGCCGTAGCGGTTAGCCGCACGAATAACATTGACGCTATGTTGGTCTTCACATTATTGCTCGCAACTTGGCTAATGTTCAGAGGCCTTAAAAATAGCAAAACCGGGCTGATCCTGGCTGCTTTCGCAGTCGTCGGCGTCGCCTTTAACGAAAAAATGTTGCAAGCCTATATGATCGTTCCGGCGTTGGGCCTGTTCTATCTGTTAGCTTCCAAGTATAACTGGAAACGAAAAGCAATAACGTTGGCAGGATCGGCAGCGGTCCTCCTGATTGTATCGCTCTCTTGGGCAGTCATAGTGGATTCCACTCCGGCCGATGAACGTCCTTATATGGGGAGTAGCGGAACCAACTCTGTACTGAATTTGGCCTTCGGTTATAACGGCCTGTCCCGCCTGACAGGAGATCAGGGAACAGGTGGCAATCGTGGCGGTCAACGCTCAGAGCAGAACAACAACGCTGTAACGAATAGCAACAATACGAACACGGATCAGATCCAGACGACTCCATCATCCGACAGCACTACCACTACGGATGACTCTGGTTCCAACAACATGACAGCAGACAGACCTGGTGCAGGTGGTCAAATGCCACCGGGCGGATTCGAGGGGAACGGACAAGGCGCTCCTGGTGGAGACGGACAGGGTGGTCCTGGTGGTGGCCCGGGTGGAAATTCCGGTGGCGGCATGTTCGGTACTGGTGAAAAGGGGCCTTTGCGGTTGTTCCAATCTTCCCTATCAGGCCAAGCCAGCTGGCTACTTCCGTTCGCAATCATTGCTTCTATCGGCTTGCTTGCCGGTATTCGACGCCGTAATATCACACAGAAACATAAAGAGGTTATCTTCTGGCTCGCCTGGTTGATTCCCGTAGCTGCATTTTTCAGCGTAGCAGGTTTCTTCCATCATTATTACCTGATTATGCTTGCACCACCGATTGCAGCGCTCTTTGGAGCAGGATTCGTAGAATTGTGGCAGCAATATCGTGAGCGTTCCAACTGGCTCTCCTGGCTGTTACCCGTGGCAGTATTGGCAACATCGGTATTTAGCTGGTTCGTCCTGCAAAATTACAACGACACCATTGGCAGCGGCTGGTCCATCGCGGTATTGATCCTAGGGATCATCGGCACAGCACTCCTGGTGGTAGCACGAATGAAATCCGAGAAGTCCACAAGATATGCCATTATTGCAAGTATACTCGCTATGTTTATCGGTCCTGTGTACTGGGCATTGACACCAATCGTCTACGGGGGGAACAGCATGATTCCACAAGCTGGACCAACTCAATTTGGCGGCGGCGGTGGCGGAATGCCAGGCCGCAATGATGGCAACAGAGGTTCAGGTTTCAATGGACAACAAGCTGAAGGAATACAAGCGAATAACCAGAACAATAATGCAAACAATTCCAGCTCTGACGGAAATTCTTCAAACACACAAACAAGTACTGACACGGAACAGAGATCTTCTACCCGCTCCAGAGGGATGGGAGGCCCGAACGGCAGTCAAAGTTTAGATCCAAAAACGTTGAGCTACTTGCAAAAAAACAACACAGGTGAAACCTACCTTTTCGCAGCAAGTAATTATTCAACAGCCGCTCCTTACCTGATCGAAGCCGGACAAAAGGTAATTATTATGAACGGTTTTGTGTCTTCCGATCCGGTCTATACCGTCGATAAAATCAAGGCGCTGGTTGAAAGTGGGCAAGTGAAATACTTTATGATTTCTGGTGGCGGCGGTGGACCGGACGGCGGCAACTCCGAAGTCAATGCATGGATTAAGGAACACGGCAAAGAAATCCCTACAGATGAATGGAAAACAACAACAGGAGAAACAAGTACATCAGTTAAAGCAACCGACAGCGGAAACGACATCACAAACAGCAATGCGAGCGCTCAGGATGGTCAAGGTGGACCTGGCGGAGACGAGCGTGGTGGTAGCGGTACTTTATACGAAATCACATTATAAATGAGGAGGAACTACGAATGAGTGAACCAATCCTTTATTCCATAGTTATTCCAATGTACAACGAGGAAGCCGTTATTACGGAAACCTATCGGAGGCTGAAACAAGTCATGGGCTCAATGGGTGAGCCCTACGAGTTGATCTTCGTCAATGATGGAAGTTCGGACCGCAGCGTCCAGCTCATCAAGGAATTCAGTCTCAGAGATGACACGATTGTATTGATTGATTTCTCTCGCAACTTTGGTCATCAGCTAGCTATTACCGCCGGGATGGATTATGCGGTGGGAGAGGCGGTCGTCGTCATTGACGCCGACCTCCAGGACCCGCCGGAACTGATCGTTGAGATGGCTAACAAGTGGAAGGAAGGCTATGAAGTCGTCTACGCCAAACGGCTCAAACGCAATGGCGAAACTCGCTTCAAGAAATGGTCTGCCAGCCTCTTCTACCGCGTACTTAAAGCATCAACGGATATTAATATCCCGGTCGACACCGGGGACTTCCGCCTAATGGATCGCAAGGTCATAGATGAATTGAAACGGCTGCCGGAAAATAACCGATTCGTACGCGGTCTGGTCAGTTGGATCGGTTTTAAACAAACCGCTGTTGAATATGAGCGCGATGAGCGGCTCGCAGGTGAAACCAAGTATCCGCTAAAACGCATGATCAAGCTCAGTCTCGACGGGATCACATCCTTTTCGATTAAGCCGCTCAAGCTGGCAGGGTATATCGGCGCTCTTCTATCCATGTCCGGCTTCCTATATCTGATGTATGTATTGTTTCTTAATCTTTTCACCGATTCCTATGTGATGAAAGGCTGGTCATCCATGATTAGCATCAGCCTGATCTTCGACGGGGTGATTCTGATTATTCTCGGTATTATGGGTGAATATATTGGACGGATTTATGACGAAACCAAAGCGCGTCCACTCTACATTGTCCGTGAGCGTCTGGGTGGACAATACGATAACGGTCCGACGCATGCTATGAAGGCTCCTGAACAGCGCGACTCCCTGTACATGCAAGGAGCCCGTGACAGCCTGATTTCGGGTGCACGCACAGTACGCGGCAACAGCGCGGTATATAATGGACCCAAATCCGGTCATGGAGCCTAACCCATGAAAAATCGCATGACCCAGCTGCTTCCTATGATCCGATTTGGCATCGTAGGTCTGGTGAATACGGGTGTAGATTATATCATTTTTATGCTCCTGGCTTGGACCGGAGTGCCGGTCGTGATGGCGCAGATCATTTCGTACAGCTGCGGCACAGCCAACAGTTATATTTTGAACAGCAAATGGACATTCAGCGAACAACAAGCAAACAACACAAGCAAAGGTCAATTACTCAGATTTATCGTGATCAACCTCATCGTATTGGGGATAACCTCCTTATTACTGCAAGTGCTTCACACTAAAACCGAGCTGCCGCTTGCTTTAGGCAAGTTGATCGCCACTGCAGCCGGAATGATTATCAATTATATCGGGAGCCGATACTGGGTATTCGGTTCCCCAGCCCGAAGGGAAAGTGAGTTTCTATGAGAAAAATTACAAAAGCCGTTATTCCTGCCGCCGGTTTAGGTACCCGTTTTTTGCCAGCTACGAAAGCTTTGCCAAAAGAAATGCTTCCCATCGTAGACAAACCAGCGATTCAATATATCGTAGAAGAAGCCATCAAGTCCGGAATTGAGAGCATCATTATCGTTACGGGGCGTAATAAAAAAGCCATCGAGGATCATTTTGACAAGTCTGTAGAGCTGGAGCAAGTACTAGAGAGCAAGGGTAAATATGATCTCCTGCGTGAAGTACAAAGCATCGGGGGCAAAGCAGTCATTCATTATATCCGTCAAAAAGAACCCCTCGGCTTGGGACATGCAGTGCGCTGCGCCCGTCAGTTCATTGGCGATGAACCCTTCGCCGTTTTATTGGGCGATGATATTATGAACTCCTCCACTCCGGCGATTCGTCAAATGATGGATGTATACGAAGCCACTGGCAAGCAAGTGGTTGGCGTGCGTACAGTGGAAGAACAGGATGTAAGTAAATACGGCATTATTGACTCTATCCACCAGAATGGTCTTATTCACGAAGTCGGCGGACTTGTTGAAAAACCCGTTCCAGCAGATGCTCCTTCGCGACAGGCGGTCATTGGTCGCTATGTATTGGAGCCTTCCATTTTCTCTATATTAGAGAACCTCTCCACTGGAGCGGGCGGTGAATACCAATTGACAGATGCTCTGCATCAAGTAGCATTGCAGGGCCAACTGCTCGCATTGGAACTGGAGGGCACACGCTACGATATTGGTGATAAAGCCGGCTATCTGGAAGCGGTGCTCCACATGGGCATGCAGCGCGAAGATTTGCGTCCAATGCTTGACTCCATGATGCGAGAGTGGGCGCTTGCTTCCATGATAAAATAGGCAAGTTTCCTCCACCAAAATCCGATGATGTTGTGAAATCACGAAAGTAGCTGGTTAAGCACATAAACTTGTACAATATAAGAGTACAGAGCATCGGAATTTGTTCGGTCGCCCGGCCGAAGCTAAGGAGGAAAAGGCCCTATGATACCTGAGGGAAATCTGCAAAGTAATGTGGATCGTTTCAATGGCTTTGCCGACAACTACGATCAGCACCGTCCAGAAGCGCCATCACTCGTGGTGGAAATCATCAGCCGCTATCTGGAACGGAACGTAGAGCTAGTTGCCGATATTGGCTGCGGTACCGGACTTTCAACCTTCATATGGAAAGACAGCGCTCGTCGAATCGTCGGCATCGAGCCTAACCTGGACATGAGAGGAATAGCGCAGCGCAAGCTGGAGAGAGCAGGAACGACAATGACAGGAACCATTTCCTTCGAAAGCGGGTTCTCCAACAACCTGCCCTTTGAGGACGGCACTGTAGATGTCATCACCTGTTCTCAGTCCTTTCACTGGATGGACCCCGAGAGCACACTCCATGAAGCAGGCAGGGTCTTGGCACAAGGCGGCGTGTTCGCAGCCTTTGACTGTGACTGGCCTCCTGTGCTGCAATGGCAGATAGAGCAAGCTTATACAGAGCTTATCACCAAAGCTGATACCGTTTTGGAACAGGAAGCTCCTGTAGAGCAACAGGCTCATAAATGGAGCAAGGATCAGCATCTAGCTAATCTGTATCATAGCGGACAATTCCGCTATATTAGGGAGATTGTTTTTCACAATCGTGAGCAATGTGACGCTGCTCGTTATACTGGGCTCGCTCTTAGCCAGGGAGGAATTCAGAGCCTGTTCAAACTTGGCAATCTAACGCTTGACGACGATATAGCCCGCTTCGTGAAGCTGGTTGAGAATCATTTTGAAGGCAGAACACTGGATATTCTGTTCAGCTATCGTATGAGACTCGGCATCAAGTAGAACGGAATCAAAATCGGCGTGATGATATTCACTTCGGCTCAAGCCAAAAAAACTCTCCTTGTCTCGTGAAAGCGAGTACGTAGGAGAGTCTTTTTTCTTCAACACATAGCTACAACTATTTCCGTACAATCCCTAGTAGTCGCTTAGTTTTACTGCGTCTTCCACTTAGGATGAGTGGACAGCTAGAAGGTGCGCCAACCGATCAGGATAGTCTGTGATGATGCCGTTCACTCCGGCTTTCAGCAGACGCTCCATCTCTTCCGGCTCATTCACCGTCCATGGATGGTAGACGACACCTAATGCCAACGCCTCAGACACCGCTTCTGGTGTAACCACTTGCTTGTAAGCATGAAGTGCTGTAACCCCGAACTGGGTTGCATACTCCGATGGGCGAACCATAATCTCAATATACAGCGCTCCCGTCTTGATCTCGGGAGCAAGCTGTGCACAGAGCGCGAGCGATTCGTGATTGAAGCTGGATAAGATCACCCGCTCTTCCAATCCGAAACGCTTCACAGTGGCAATGACCTCTTCCTCCATCCCCGGATAGAGATGAATGCTATTTTTCAGTTCCAGATTAATAATGGTATCTGAGGACTGTGCCAGTTCCAGTAACTCATCCAGCAGCGGTACCCGCTCGCCGCGGAATTTCTCATCAAACCAACTGCCCGCATCCAGTTTATTCAATTCTTCCAGCGTAATATCTTTTACATCCAGTAGGCAACCTGTCGTGCGCTCCAACGACTCATCGTGAATCAGCACCAAATGCCCATCTTGGGTACGCTGCACATCCGTTTCAATACCTGTTGCTCCCAGTTCCAACGCGTGGCGGAAAGCCACCATCGTATTTTCAGGACATACCCCCGAAGCTCCGCGATGTGCAAAATTAATCACCTTCCGGGTCATAGTCACGATCTAATCCCTCCTGTCATTTCTAACAAGAACATTGTACTCGTTCATTGTTTGGGCTGTATAAAATATTCGCCACAACTGCCTGTTCCTCTAAGCTGGTTGAACAATCTTCCCGATCCAATCCGAATAAAATGTATTTCCGTTCCGTCGATCAAATTCGGCTGCTGCTGACTCTGCCAGAGGTTTAAAATATGCGATGATTTCTTCTAATGTACGTTCCTGTTTGCCCCATTCAAAAGATGCAGGCATCCGAATCAAACGAAGTTTTCTCGAAGTATCCAGCTTTTGCAGCAGCCCCACCATTGCTGCGTAAAAATACATTTGCTCCAATCCGCTCTCATAGTCCAATGCGATGTGCAAATGGCGTTCCACCACTCCGATGCCTTCAATCGGATTGGCAACCGTCAAATACTCAATATGCTCTGCGATCGTTTTCAGGAAGTCTCTGTCATCACGAACCAGGCGATAGCCTTTCTGATGCTGCTCCTTCGCCTGATCAACCTCGCCTTGACGATACAGCGGCAATAGCACCTGCGAGAGCGTCACATGCGGCACTTCTGCACATCTCATCCGTCCCGTTAAAATCGGTTTCGCCACGGCAAGCGCCTGCTCGTCTTCTCCGGTCAAGTAATAGAACCGCACCATCTGGCTCTGCTCACAGGCATCACAATCACTCATGCTGTCTGGCTCAATCACGCGGAACATATCCAGATACCGCCGCGCTTCATCCAGTTCCCCCATGTCCATCGCGATGCGGAACTTATAATAGTAATATGGACGCTCATTATACCCGTATTCGGCATAACGTCTGCGCATATCCTCTACCAGATCTTCGATTTGTGTCTTCGATATATTGGAAAAGCTGCACACCTTCCCGAGTATCCACTTGTAATTCCACAACAGCTCAACGGGGTCGTATTCCTCTGGATTTTGGTCAAATTGACCCAACTGCCATGAAAAAGCAATCAATGACTTCAATGGATATCCGTTAAAAATAGCGCAGTCTACAATCTCTCCCCGAATTTCATAAGCGAGCTCCTTCAAACCTGAAGTATCCGCCAAGCGAACAGCCTCTTCCAGAATCGCCAGCTTTGCCGCCCCTCCGGGCATATCCTGGGCCTGCTCCATCAATTCATATATCGTCTCTTCCATTTGAATCCTCCTCTAATTACGCAATTACGTATTCTGCCCGTTCCCTAATCCCCAATTGATAAAATGCAGCACACTCCGGTTCATCAGCCCCAACTCACTGCGGTTCATCGGATAGTGACCCATCATAAGTGCATTCACATACATCATTTCTGTCGCAGCCGTAATCATCTGTGTATCAGTAGCTTCAAAAATTCGCGCCACTACCGGGTTGTTGAAATTAAAATACAAGGTCGAGTAGCCCGCATTCTGCTGGACTCCCGCTTTTAGACTATCAAGCACATTGGAAAAAAGTGAAGTCGTCTCTTCAACTGTGTGTTCCATGGAGCGCAAGGTTAGTGCATCCTGTGAAATGGTGTACAGCACAGGCAAGCTCGCAGGCTCAAAACGCTTCAACTCAGCACGGCAACGCATCGGCTGCAAAGCAGCATCCATCACACGCAGCACACCGTAATACTTTGTATGCTCTTCCTGAGTCAGTCCAGTAAATGAAAGAGATACATCTTCAGGGCTAAGTCGCTCGGTTTGCAGGGAAGCATCAATCCAGTGCAGCTTATCCAAAATTTCTGCATCATAGATATATCCGCCATTGATCACCAGCATCGATTGCGCTGCCGCCACATGCGTAATCTGACGATACTCATCCACGGTCGCCGTGTAATGGAGCGGACGTCCGCCCGCCTCTCGGATCAGTTCACTCAGCTCGCGCCGCCCAAATGTACTTTCGAAGGAAAACCAGCGATGCATAATCCGCAGAAATTCATCATCTTCGACCGCGAGCGCCTTCATGGACAGCTCGTGCAAACGAATCCAGTGCTGCAAGCGGTCTGGCTCATATTCCGCCATGCGTAGCAGTTCTTCGCGAATACAGGTCCCCAATTCAGAACGAACCACATCAAGCTGCTCATTTTCATAAAAATATTCACGTGATGCCGTTGGTTGCAATTCATCTGTCCAAATCAGGCTTTTAATGAAAAATGCCCATTCTGGCAATACATTTTCCGCTTTGTCAGACACGAGCATATGCTTCAGATACACCCGATGCAGCCGCTTGCTGTTCAGATTAACACTGCGAGGCAAAATGAATGCAATCCCGCCTGTTCTACCCGATGCTGTCCGCAGCGGTATAAAATCACTGAAGCGCTCACCCATCAGGCGATAGCCTAAATCTAGCACTTCACCGCGGCGACTCCGTAATTGTTCCGTGTCTTGCATCCAACTTGTCGATGGAAGATTGACCTGCTTAGTCTCCCCGTCTACAGACAGCAGGACAGGATAGGGCAGCAAAGCCCCATAATAAAATAAGGAATCTTTCACCTGCGCTGGCTCATAATAAAACTCGCTCCCTGGCTTGCAGCGCAAATAAATTTGCGTCCCTGTAGGCAATTGGGTCTCTAATCGACGAATCCTATATGTCCCATCCGGCTTCCCTCTCCATTCCATAGAAATGCCTTCCTTCGCCGAACGGGTCAGTACTACAATCTCATCGCTCACCATAAAACAAGACAGCAAACCAATCCCAAAACGTCCGATAAATGAAGTCTCCGAGGTCAGCAAATCAGCTCCCTTTTTGGAAGACTGGCCAATGATCGACAGAAACCGATGAATGTCTTCTTCCGACAATCCGATCCCGTTATCCTGAATCATCAACACCTGCTGGTCCCCGGCACCGGATAGCTCTACGATGACTTTGCCTTCATAGTCGTTACTCTCAGAAGCTGTATCTTCAAGGACATTGTCTTCTTTCAATGATCCACTTTCAGCTTCAGTGCTCCGTAGCTCCTTGCGAGCTGTGATCGCATCTGTTGCATTTTGTAGTATTTCACGTATAAACACTCGTGGACTGCTATATAAATGATTGGCCAAAATATCGATCATGCCGCCCAAATTCACTTGAAAACGATATTCGTCTGTTTGACTCATAGAGTTCATTCCTTTCTCGAAATGCTACAGCCATCTTTTTTTAAAAATAGCTATCTTTTAAAGTATAACGTGGATTCAAGTCGGATTACACACCCTCGTTTCAGATATCAATTCATTGACAACGGTATAACAGGGTCTTTTTTCACCCGGGAATGTCGGTCTTGGGTCTAATTAACTTCACAAAAATGAATGAAGCACGAACACTTAGTGAATAAGGATCATCTTTTCCTAGTTAAATTTAGGAATAAACATAATATTTATTAAAATTATTCCTTCCTTTCGAGCACTAGATCGATGGAGGGACAAATGACTCATTTTATACAAAAAGCCCGCATTCCTGCTCTTGTAGTAGCCTTACAAGAGAGAATGCGGGCTTAATAGGCATAGCCTAGTCCATTCTTTTATGAAGAGAATTAATGAGACTTAGCAAGACGGATCACGTTCCACGAGGCTTTACCCAAATGAGCTTTTACAATTCCGTCTTCAAGCTTGGCATTGCCACCGTTATGAGGCGTAACCTTTTCACCAGCTGGGCTGTTGGTCGCTTTGAGATCATCATGCTCCAGCACAGTATGCTCGACAATGCGGTAACCCTCAAAACTGCGTACATCTACCGTCAGCTCCAGCGATTCAGACAAGTGACGGTTCACTGCGAAGACCGTCAGCGCGTCTCCCTCTTCATCATAAACCACAGCGCTATCCAGGTAAGGAATATCTGTAAAGTCTTTGGAGTCGTATTTTTCAGAGTCCACTACAGGCATCAGCGATATTCCACGACCATAACGGGAGGCATGCAGATACGGATAGAAGATCGTTTGCTTCCACGCTTTTCCGTTATTTTCGGTCATGATTGGTGCAATAACGTTGACCAGTTGAGCCATACAAGCCATTTTTACACGGTCCGCGTGACGCAAGAACGTAATCAACATGCTGCCGACCAACAATGCATCTTCAAAGTTGTAGATATCCTCAAGCTGCGGTGGTGCCACAGACCATGGATCAATTTTTTTGTCCGCATCGTTGGAGTGGTACCACACATTCCATTCGTCAAAGCTGAGCATCATTTTTTTCTTGCTGCGTTTCTTCGCTTTGATATAATCACAAGTCGAAATAACGGTATGAATAAAATGATCCATGTCCATGGAACGTGCCAGATAATTAGCCGTATCGTTATCATGGTTGCCATAGTATTGGTGCAAGGAAATATAGTCGGCTACCTCATACGTATGATCCAATGTGGTTGCCTCCCATTCCGGGAACGTCGGCATCGTGGAGCTGGAGCTTCCACAGGATACAAGTTCAATGTCAGGGTCAATCAGCCTCATGGCTTTTGCAGATTCTACAGCCAGACGACCATATTCCTCTGCTGTCTTGTGACCAATCTGCCATGGACCGTCCATTTCATTGCCAAGGCACCAGGTTTTAATCTTATGTGGCTGCTCTACACCGTGACTACGACGTAAATCACTCCAATAGGAGCCCCCTGGATGGTTGCAATATTCCACCAGATTACGCGCCGCATCAATTCCACGCGTACCCAGATTTACCGCCATCATCACTTCAGAGCCAACATCCTTGGCCCATTTAAAAAATTCATTCGTCCCTACTTCATTCGGTTCGACCGTTCTCCACGCCAGCTCTAACTGTCTAGGTCTGGATGCGACAGGGCCAACGCCGTCCTCCCAATTGTAACCGGATACAAAATTACCGCCCGGATAGCGTATAATAGGAACATCTAGTTCTTTTACCAGTTCTTTAACATCATTTCGGAAACCGCTTTCATCACTGGTTGAATGAGTAGGCTCATAAATACCACCATATACAGCACGCCCGAGGTGCTCTACAAAAGAACCATAAATGCGTTTATCGACTTCAGCAATACGAAAAGACTTGTCTACGATCATCTTTGCTTTTACAGCTGCTGCCACCTAAACCATCCTCTCTGAATGCGAAAATAAAATTTGTTGTACCTAAAGCTAACAAGCCATTTTATTAACGCTTTCAATATAACACACCATAATTAACATAGTCAATATTATTATTAAATACTTAATATATATATTAATTAAATAATATTAAACGATAAGTATTTGGTTACGTATTTTATATATCAGTTTACCAGTAGCTGCTCTAAATTTGTATAAAAACGATCTATAACGTCCACATTTAAACCCGTAAGGGCCCATTCTTTCAAATCTCCCTGCTCTGTCCTCATAAATATTTGAATACTCTCAGCTTCTGGTACGGACATCAAAGAAAGCTCAATATCAATCCCTGATATATCTTGCTCTCTGCTCCAAACCGGAACATCCTGCTCCTCTATACACAAAATGACAATATCCGTATACGCACTATAAGCCATTGCCCCGGCAGCGATTATTAATGCCTGTAATCCATGGATTGCAGCTTTAAGAGGCAAATACTCCATATCATGCAGCATAGCGGTAGGCTGGTCTACCACGATCCAGCTTTGATATCCATCTCGGGCAAAGAAATCTCTCAGCACATGCAAAAAATATAGGATATCAATCTCCTTGCTATAATACATGCAAATAAGCGGAATGTGAGAAGCTTCTATCGCAATCGCCTCCTCCTGCTTTATAAAGAAATGATCCTCCTGCTGCCACCAGCGCAAATGGTCAGATAAAAAAGGCGGGGCAGGAGTGTGGCGTTGACTTGTAGAGATATAAACGACATGTTTTCTATAACGCACAGCCAACTGCTCCACTTCCTGCAACTCTTCTGGTTCCATTGTGTCCAGCAAGACAATCGTATCTGTCAGATTTTCACTCCGTCTTCCCGTCCTAAATGCTGAATCCAACTGTTGCTCTTGCTCCTGGAGAATCGCTTGTTCGATAAATGTAGCTACTTTTGTGCGAGGAAGTTGGGCTTCATATGGGGTCTGAAAATAATAAGGTGCTACCGAGCCAACTACGCCCTCCCCCTTAAACACATGGGCACGTCGTATCCAATCTGGATGTTTGTATTGGATTACAGGTAAATCCGTATCCTGTATCGGACGGTAGCTATTCTCATACAAAATATATTTTAGCTTCTCTATAGAAGGAACATGCTTGGACTGCTGCAAAGCTTTACACACCTGGGCCGTAACGAATGGAGTGGCATAGCTATTGCAATTGGAGCAGAGCACAATCCCTCCCGTTGAATCTACCAGTTCATGTCTGGCAAAAGCGGTAAATTCAATACCACTTGAATAAGCTTTTTCAGCATCATATGTATATTGCCCTGCCATAAGTATGCCGCTTCGGTCACAGCGTACTCCAATCACATTAGCAAAAGAAGCCGGATAAGTAAGAAGCCCCCCGTTTTGTGCAGCACATACCATAATCACTCCTGCGTTAGCTGCAACATTTACAGCTTCCCGCAGCCTACCTCGATCTCGGTAATTTATGCTTCCCAGGCTCATATTCGCTACCTGTACCCCATGCTTTACACACCAATCCAGTGCGGCACAAAGCTGCACCGCATTTCCTTTCCTATCGTTCATTATTTTCACACTGCTAATGATTGCGTCCGGAAAATACGTTTGTACAATAGCAGCACACAGCGTACCGTGATTTAAACGACGTCCATCTGCTACGCCTCCATGTGCTATTTCTACATCATATAATAAATGAGTGTTCAGGAAGTCAGCATTCACCCCATCGTCAATGATGGCTACATGGATCTTAGCATTCATCGTTTCTCCCCCTATCCTTTTGGATCGCAAAGTGATTCTCACTGCTCTGTACCGTTTCATTAAGTAAGAGAAGGATGCCTCTACGAACGCTAGCGTTCGTCCGAAAGCACCCTCCTAATTAGCCTACTATGCGCTTAATAACCGGATCAGACCGCAATATTCACCTTCGTGCCTGCCATCTTGTCCTCGTTCTTAGCCGAATCCTGATAGGCATTGATTTCTTGTTCAGTCCACACTCTGCCAGCCTCTGGATATGGTTTCTTTCCACCCTTTGGCTCATCCTGTTCTGTAATCGCCGGTGCATTATTCGCGGCTTCACTGATGCGCTCATTAATACTCGCAGCGATTCCCATAATTTTTCCGTCAAGCCCTTCTGCCTTCTCACGCAAAGCCGCTGATTTTGCAGGGTTAGTGCTTTCCCAGCCCTTAGCCTCGCTTCCCAATGTGATTTGTGCCATTTTAGCTATTTTGGCATTCTTCAACTCATTGTTTGCAGATACTATACCATGCATGGTATAGGTGATCAGATTTTGCCTCTGTTCCTCTGCAGTCTTCGGTATATATTGTTCCTTTTTACCTTCCTGAGCCTCTTTTTTACTGTCCTCATCCATGCCTAAAGCTTTTTTTTGTTCTTCCAGTGACTGTTTTTGAATGTTCTCATCAATTTGCTGAATCTGCTTATCGATCTCCTCCATTTCAGCCTTTACAGCTTCTGGACCGAGACCACGCTTGAGGGCATTACTTACATAGTCCGAACGCCTCTCCATTAAATTTTGCTTTTGCTCTGTCAATTGTTGAATAATCTTGTTTTGCGGCTTGCCTATACTCTTTCTTTCAGCCTGCGCGGAAAGTGGATGCCGTAGTTCAAGTCGGTTGTTATCTGCGGTGCGGAACGGCGATTGGTGAGATGATGTAAAAGATACATTCATCCTAAAACCTCCAATTCTCTTCTAATAAGTGATTCTAGAGGTATATCGGATTCTTTTGTATGTTTTTGTATGTTTTATCATCATTTTCACAAATCATTCATTCCTTTTCCACTGCCAAGCAGTCCTTTATCGTCTCGCACAAGCTGTTATATGTAAGCAACCCCCCTTCCAATATACGCTCTTCCGGAATTCGGATCGCGAAGCTTTTTTCCACCTCAAAGAATAGATACACCAGATCTCGGGGAAACAGCCTCATTTCTGGTCCCAATAAAGTAGCCTCTTTATTGATCTCGCTCGCTTTGATGTTAAAAAGTTCCCCAAATATATTTTCCAGCTTAGCTCGTGTTTCTGTTACATCCTGAGTAAAGTTCATATTTTTCCCTCCATTAGAACTGAGCTACATGATGATCGACCGAAAAATAGTGTAAAATGTCTTCCGTCAGCTTGCCCATATCCTCATCGCTAGACAGATTGAGTATAGGCACGGGATAACTGGAAAACTCTTGTTTTTTCTCTTCCACAAAACGAGGATCAACAGAAGCATATTGCAAATTCACCGTGGAAGAAGAATAGCTATCGAATACATTGTTACTCAAGGCGTATCCCAGCAATGAAGAGGAAAAGCGATTTTCCATGTATTGTTTGACATGCTCCAGGTATTTTAGATTATATTCATCATAATGAAGACAACAGATCAGCCCATCGGGTCTAACTGCACGGGATGCCAAAAATGAGGTCACCCCAAAATAATTGGTGAACGTGTTATTAAAAGGGACAATCCCACCTGGGATACCAACGAGTATCAAATCAGGCTTTTCGCTCTGCTCTATTTTTTTCAAATAGCGATTAAACATGATAATCTTCTGCGTCTCAGTCATACCGCCCTCAAACATAAACTGCGGGAAAGAATGTGCACCTATCAGTTCTCCGCATCCGTTAGATGTCACTTGCGATACCTGATATCCTTGTGCTTCAAGCTTCTGCCGAATGCTAAGCTGCAAATGAAGCTTGTGAGTTCGCTCGTTCAGACCTATTACAAACAGAACTGGTGTAAAAAAATCATGAATGGCGGAAGACGGGTCCGGCGGTGAAATATGTTCTGTGCGCACATCAAATGTATTTTTTAATATCAGCTTATAATCATGCCCTTCACAGGGTTGAATATGTTCCATACATGAGTCTGGCAAAGTGAAATTACACATGATTTTTTTGCCAAGTTGTCTAGCCTTCTTGATCACTGGGAGATACACCTCAGCTACATCCAGCTTGAAGTTAGATTGTACCAGTAAAATGTCATCACAGCTCTCTAATTCCTGTTCCAAGCAAGACACCGGCTTCACGATAAGGCCTGTTACTTGTCCCTTGTCCACCACACAGGCATCTTTCCCGATCATACCCGATCCTTGAAACGAAATAAGTACAACTTCCCCATAACTTCCTAATAAGTTCAAGTTTCTAACCAGAGCTATCGTTTCATAATCAAATGGAAAAATGATTAATTTATTCGTCATGGAGACACCCCTCATGCTTTTTCAAAATCAAGGATCGTATCCTCGGAGAAATCATAGCCCAGCTCATTCATCATGCAAAAATCAAGTAAGGTATGTCTGATATCATTTTTAACTACAGAGCAGTGACTCAGCTTTTTTTCTTTAGACAAGGTATGCAGATCATCTGCTACAGCCACACATAGCGTACAAAAACGGAAGTTCCAGCAGTTTTTGCATGCATCCTCCGTAACCGTCCCTACATTTAAAATTCGGCTGACTTTATCCACTTCAAAGCCAGTGTCCACCTTTCCAATCTGCACGACCTCCGACTGCTCACTCACCCGTTCACACGGAAACAGGTTTCCATTTACATCGGCAAACAGACGCTGAACACCGGGCACACAGGGTCCGCCATGATGCGCTTCTATAGGCATCCCCGCCGAAGGCTTTCTATAATGAAACATTCGGAAATAAATCTGAATATAATAGTCCTTAATCAATTTGGACACATGGCTTTCATCCACTCTTCCAAACTTGGAAAGCATCATTTTAAAAACCTCATAGCCCCTCTGCTCAATAAATTCATTTCTGTACAAGATTTCATCCTTCACATAAGCATCATTAATGTAGGATGACCTCACACTGTACAGACTTTCGAACGTTTCATAGTTCGTATAAAAGTCATTAATGCAACCAAAATCATTGCGAGTATCCAAGACCACATTAAAATTGATCCATTCGAAGAGGGCTGGGTAATTGCTTTTAATTTTGTTCACATTGGCAATGATCGTATCGAACGAGCCCCGTCCGTTAACAGCAAACCGTCTGTTTCTGTCATGGTTCTCCTGATCTCCGTCCAGACTGATCGTCAGCACAAAACGATGCTCATCCAAAAAGTCCAAAATGTCGTCATTAAGCAGCGTACCATTGGTCGTCAAATGAAAGCCCACATCTCTGTATGCTACCTGCTCCTTAATATATTCAACACATTGCTTGATCAAAGGAAAATTAATGAGCGGCTCTCCCCCATAAAAGCCAAAGTCCAAGCGGTCACTGTCTACTGAGCGATCAATGACAAAATCAATACACTTGCGTGCTGTCTCAAAATCCATCATCAGACTGGTATGACCCCGATTCTCATATCCTCCTGAATAAACACAATAAGAGCATCTGAGATTACAATTTTGAGTGACCTGCAAAGTTAGGGTCTTCAGCTGATGCTGAAGCATATGCTCCAGATGTTTCGTTTTGGGGTGCATCATAATCTGTGGGCGCTGTGAAGATAAAAATCCGTTATCCAACAAGTCACGGATATACTGCTGCAATTCCGGTGTAGCTTCCATCTCATTCAGGTCGAAGCTGGAATGCGAATTCAGAAAATGGTAAGCCTCCTCTTTAATCCGTAAGATTAAATTGGTATTTACATCATATACATAATGGTGGAGTCTTGTCTGAAACGTGTATATAAAAGGTTGGCACATGTTCATGATTCACACCTACTCTGTTTTGATGTAGATAGAAGAGCCTGTAATGTCCAGGCTCCTCCATACAAATACAAGCTTAATAATTACCAATTCCCGTTCCATTATCTCTGCGATAAGAACCGTCACTTTCTCGCGATGTATTGGAGCTTCGAGTCAAACTGCCAGCGCAATAACAGGAGCAAGGACAATAACAGGAACAACCACAGCCAAATGCCTCAATCGTGTCGCCTACGTTCGCACTTCTTTTCACAAGCTTACGCATGTAAAACTACTCCTCTCATTTTTTAATATGATTAAAACGGGTGTTCACCCATACTAATTCCTTACATGGTGTTAAATCACACGATGAAGGTGTTTGTTTTTTTCATCATTTTATAGAACCTCTTCTTTCTCTGACACCCACCTTCTGTATTCCGCATGACAGGTCATAAAATGTGAATGTGTTCCGATTTGGAGTGGCTTGCCATTCTCTAGCAAAATAACTCTATCGACATGCGCTAATATGTCGCTGTGATGGGTAACGATCATTACGGTCTTGTCACGCAATCGGGTCTTTAACAATTGTTGGACATTTAGCCTGGCTGTTGCATCCAAATTGGAAGTCGCCTCATCGAGAATATACAATGGCGCTTCCCTGACCAGTGCCCGGGCCATGGCTATTTTCTGTCTTTGTCCTCCCGACAGCTTGGAGCCATTGGAGCCTATGGGAAAGTCATCTGCGAAGCTGTGAACCAAATCTTTCAGACCAACCTCCGCGATAATTTCCTCTATTGTCCCATTAGTGGCTTCTGTACCTAAGCGGATATTTTCAAAAAAAGTAGCGTCAAATAAATATACCTGCTGGCTGACCAAGGCTATCTGACTTCGATACTCATCTATTTCATAGCTTTGAACGTCAATGCCTTCATAGGTGATCATTCCCTGATCAGGCTGACTGAACCTCATCATCAAATCCAGCAGCGTAGACTTCCCCGACCCATTTGCTCCTATGATAGCTACCTTTTCTCCCCGGGCAATCCTAAAGTTCACATCGGATAGGATAGGTTCATCCTTGGTATAAGAAAAAGAAACATGATGAAACGAAATGTGATCCTCAAGAGGCGGCTCAGTGAGTACAGACGCAGCAGGGACTGAATTAGATGTCTCTTCCTCTGCCCAATCCAAAAACTGATAATAACGCACGGCAGAAGGAACAACTTCGGCCAGCATATAGCCAATGTTTAAAATAGCGAAAATAGGAGTGGTGACATAAGCACTGTAAGAAACAAAGGCAAAAATGCCACCTATAGTGAGCTGTAAACGAAAAATAAGATTAGCTCCAACAACGTACACAAGCATCATCAGGAGCTGAATTAAAATCGATTCCGAAGCGATATTCCACGCATCCAGAAGAGACAGTTTTCGTTCTGAATCTACAATTCGCCGTTGTTTGGATGAGAACTGTTGATGCTTACGGGGGGTAAGACCAAACATCCGCTGTTCCTTCATACCTCCGATTGATTCCCCAAACCACTGGGCAAAATCACTGCTGCCTTCAATCAAATCCCCCACCAATCTTTTTCTGCGCTTCACAAAATACTTCACCACAACATATTTGATAGGCAAAAAGCACAGCACAATTACAGTCATTTTCCAGCTAATAAGCAGTAGACCAAATAAACCACCAATCATGCTGAACGCTTGCATAATAGTAAAAAACACTCCACTATCTGTGATCCTCGATACATTGCCTACATCTGTACTAATCTGGTTCAGCAGTTCTGCTTCATTGGTTCGGTTAAAATAGCTCATTCGAACTCTTGTCAGATGCAGGTACGCCTTTTCAAATAAGGAAAAGGTAACCTGTGCGCTTAAGCCTGCCCGGAAAGATTCTTTATACACATGCAGCATCTTGTCCAAGCAAACAATGAAGAACGCAGCAGAAGTGTACAGGACTACAGCCTGCATATCTCCTTTTAAGAGACCTTGATCCACAATAATCTTACTTGTCAAAGGCAACAACATATTCAAGCCTGCTGATACGATAAGACAGGCCACAATGATCACAACTGTCTTCAAATGAGGTTTAAAGGTTGCTGCCAAGCGTTTGTATACTACAGAATCCTTCATCCTTTCCCCCCTTCAGCTGATGCGCCCTCTCCCCCTATTAACTAATTCCGTATCGGAATCAAAATCACCTTAAAATATCTCTTAACTGTTCTAGTAATTCCACATTTGCGAGATTAAATATGATTTTTGTCATTCTTCAAAATTGGTATTAATGTATACGATTGGAACATGTAAAAGTCATTTATCTTTTTATCCGTCCAAAGGGGGCTTGAACAAATGCCAACCACGATGGTTACTGACTGTTGCAAAGAGGATCAATGCAGAGGTAGTTCCAGATGCTTTTACAAAAAAATTTGTGAATTGTATCTGAGAGAGGTATATCGGTTCTGTATGCATTTAATCAAGAATCAATCTTGTTTTAAATTTATGGCAGAAGAATGTACACAAGATACTTTTGTAGCGGCAAGACAGCAATTGGTCAAGCTCAAGCATCACCCCAATGTTAAGGGATGGCTGTACCTTACGGCTAAGAATCTCATATATAAATCATTTAGGTGCTACTATACGCAAAGGAAGCATGAAACTACGCTTGAATGTGAGAAAATATGTGGTTTTTCGAATTCGGTAGAGGAGGAGTGGGAGAATCAAAAGTTGGAAGATGTGGATACGGTTATGGTTAGCATATTGACGCAGCTTTCCAACATTGAATATACGCTCTATCAGGACTACTTTTGTCGACAAATGCCTGTATCCTTCCTCGCTGACAAATATAAGATTTCAGTTACAGCGACAACGACTCGAATCTACAGACTGAAAAGAAAAATTCGTACATTATCCCATCAATATTGTCTAACTCATATATAGATATCCATATAAAGCAAAAAAAGCGGAGCTTCTCTCCTAAAGAGAAGCTCCGCTACTCGTTCTGGTGACTAAACTTGCTTTCACCCTATACCCCTACTTAATTCCCGAAATTGTATAATTCTCGATAATATACTTTTGGAAAATAATGAAGATAATCATAATCGGAACGACCATGAAGGTCGAACCTGCCATTTGCAGGGCAAATTGACTTTCGTTCTGTCCCTTGAGCAGTGACAGACCAACGGACAGGGTGTACAGCTTTTCATCGTTCGCAATAATGAGTGGCCATAAGAAGCTGTTCCATCCGCCGATAAAGGTCAGGATCGCCTGTACCGCGATAATCGGCGTCGAAATGGGCAGCACGATTTGTAAAAAAGTGCGGAACTCCCCTGCTCCATCAAGTCGTGTCGCCTCCAGCAGTTCTTCCGGGATATCGGACATGAACTGCCGGAAGAGGAAGATCGCGAACGCGCCCACCAATCCAGGAAGGACAATCCCCAGCATGGAGTTGGTCAACCCCATCTGGTTTAGAATCAAATAGACGGGAATCATCGTCACTTGACCTGGAATCATCATGGTTGCCAGCACCAGATAGAACAGAAAGCCTTTGCCCTTAAACTGGAATTTGGCAAAACCATAGCCCGCCATGGCATTAAGGAATAATCCTAAGAAGGAAGCTAAGACAATGATCAGCGTATTTGTCAGATAGGTTCCAAACGCCATGCTATCGAATAGGATTTTAAAATTATCCAGTGTAAAATGCTCCGGCCAGATGGTTGGAGGAATTTTGGTTACCTCGCCCTCTGTCTTAAAGGAGGATAAAATCATCCACGCAAAAGGCAGCACCATCAACAGACCTCCCACAGTCAGGAGAATCGCCACGAACCATTGAAATGTTTTTTCACCACTGCGCGTATTGGCGCGGGCTTGCTGAACAGCTGTTTTCACGTTCATCACCTCTCTCTATCAGGACTCCGCTTTATTTTGCAAACGGAACTGAATCAGCGTTACCGCAATGATCGCGAAGAACAGAATGAACGATCCCGCCGCGGCATAACCGAATTTACTAAATTGGAAGCCGTTATTGTAAATGAACAGGGATGCCGTCAGCGTGCCGTCCAGCGGTTTCCCTTTGGTCATGACAAAAGGTTCCTCGAAAAATTGCAGCCAGCCGATCATCGTCGTGATGGACACGAAGAAAATAGCGTAACGAAGCTGCGGAAGCGTAATATAACGAATTTGCTGCCATGTATTGGCTCCGTCAAGCTGTGCTGCTTCATAATAAGAGCCCGGAATCCCTTTAATAGCCGCAATAAAAATAATCATATTTAGGCCGATGCCCCGCCAAACCGCTAACACAATCAGCGAAATTTTCGCTACTGTTGGATCGGTCAGCCATGGGACGGGACCTAAATTCACCAGACCAAGTACGTAGTTGAATAACCCAAGCGTCGGGTTATACAGATAGCTCCAAACCACTGCGACCGCAACCACATTCGTTACGGACGGCAGATAGAACACGACGCGGAATACTTTGAAAGCACGTGATTTACCCATGTTAATCAGAATCGCGATGCTAAGCGAAAATATCAGCACCAGCGGAACGCCAATGATAACAAAGAACAACGTATTCCCCATGGACTTCAAAAAGGAAGGGTCCAAAAGCACGTTCGTGTAATTTTCCAATCCTATAAAGCGAATACTTTCATAATTAACGAGTCCGGACAGATCCATATCCGTGAAGCTGATCACGAGCGCCAGTAGTATCGGCAATAACGAAAACAGCGTTAACAGGATGATGGAGGGACCGATAAACAAGTATGGCGCAAGCTTCTGCGAGCTTCCTTTCATGCCTTCACTCCCTTTGACAATGACGGATATGGATCATTATTTTTTCATTATACTTGCAGCCTGCTGATTAAAGTCATCCATTTCCTTCTGTACATCGGCATGACCGCGGTAAATACGCTCAAAGCTCTTGATGAATTGTTGAGAAACCTCTTCCCATGCAGCCAGTTGCGGCAATGCTGCGGAATGATCCAGCTGTTTGCGAATCGTCAGAAGCATCGGATCACTCTTCAGTTTGGCATCTTCCCACGATTTAGTAGTCGCAGGCAAGTTACTGGACAGATCCATCCATTTTAGTTGTGTTTCTGGTTTGCTCATATAAGCCAGGAATTTGGCCGACTCCTCTGGGTGCTTGCTGAATTTCATAATTGAAAGGTTGGCTCCACCCAAAACGGACAGGTTGTTTACTTTGCCAGGAAGCTCCGCAATATTCCACTTGCCTTCCAGTTCTGGTGCCTTGCTCTTGATTTCTTTAATCATGAAAGGACCGCTGATAAACATTGGAACGATCCCCTCGCCTTGCAGACCTTGAACGGAATCAATTCCAATATCCACTGCGTTAGAGCCATTTTGGAAAAAGGTGTTTACATACTTCACAGCATCTACAAACGGTGGTTGGTTGAATAGCGGATTGCCCTGCTCGTCAACCAGCTTGGAACCGTTCTGGAGAGCAAACATAAAGCCCATGGACTGCTCCTTTGCACTAAAGGAGATACCATATTTGCCTTTACCCCGAGCCGCTAGCTTTTTAGCAGCATCGGACAGTTCTTCCCACGTTTTAGGTGCTTCATTATATCCGACTTGTTTCAGTAGGTCAGAACGATAGAACAAAACTCTCGTTTCAGTGTACCAAGGCACACCGACCGGTTTCCCTTCAAATTTGGTCGTACTCACAGCACCCGGGAAGAAATTTTTCGATTCCAGCTCAGGATATTTGCTGATATAAGGTGTGATGTCTGTCAATGCACCCGCAGACGCAAGCTCAGGGACCCACGACGTGCCCAATTGGACCACATCTGGACCGGACTTTGAAGCAACCGCTGTGAGCAATTTGTCATGAGCGTTATCCCAAGGCAACGCCTGTACATCAACGTGAATATCCGGATTTTCTTTCTCAAAATCTTTTACGATTTCAGGCAGCAACTTTCCTTCCGCTCCCATGCCCCACAAGGTGATGGTCGTCTTGCCGCTTGCATCTTTGCCCGACGAATCATCCTTGGATGAACAGCCTGCCAGCGCCCCCCCCAGTAATAAGGAGCTTGCCAAAATGATCCCCAATGTTCTTTTCAACATACGAATTCCTCCCGAGATGATCAGTTTACCGATCATGCAATATGATAACGGATTCAAATGCTAGAATTTTGCAGAAAATCAATAAGCGAATTCCAATAACTAATATATAGATCGAAATGGTCTAGTTCGTCTATATATTGCACTTTGGAACGATAGGAATCAATTTTTGCAAAATCCTTGTACACGTAAAAACATAGCAGTTAAAGCATACCGTTATAACAATTATGTGCAAAGCCTAAGGACCATACTCATCAATAGAAACGTTTCGATAGTCATTATAGAACAAATTGAAACCGTATTCAATAGGGATTTTATTTTTTATTTTCTTAGAATCTCATCTCTTTTTCATTTATTTCAATCTTTATTACGCTATTTGTCCTATAAAAAACCCCCGTTTTGCATTTGACTCTCCATTTGGAAGCGTATATAATCCAACTGAGTCCAACAATAGAAACGTTTCGATTAATAATACAACAGAAGATTATGCTTCTATACTAGCTATTAGCCTGTTCAGCACTTTTTTGAATCAATTTTATCCAAAATCTCATGAATCTGAAAAAGAGAGCTGTTTGCCAACCAAACAGCTTACGGAGGATTATGATGGAACAACACCTGAATTCCTATCTACAAAACATGACACTTGAAGAAAAAGTCGACCAACTGCTTCAGCTTGTGGGTGGCTTTTTTGAAGAAGCCGGTACAGAGGGCCAAATTACTGGACCTATGGCTTCTCTCGGCATCACAGAGCAAACGGTTCACAACGTTGGTTCCGTGCTCGGCCTTGCAGGAGCTCAGGAAGCGGTTCGTGTTCAGCAGGCTCATTTGAGTAAAAACCGTCTGGGTATTCCGCTTTTAATTATGGCAGATATTGTACACGGCTTCAAAACGATTTTCCCTATACCGCTGGCTATGGGTTGCTCATGGGATATGCAACTTGCAGAGGAGAGCGCTACCATTGCTGCCCGGGAAGCGGCCGTATCCGGTGTTCACGTCACCTTCGCTCCTATGGTCGATCTGGTACGTGATCCGCGCTGGGGTCGTGTGATGGAATCTACTGGGGAAGACCCTTATCTCAACAGTCAATTTGCCCGTGCGTTTGTGCGCGGATTTCAGGGTAAAGATCTGACGAATGATACCGAGCGGGTAGCCGCATGTGTGAAGCACTTTGCTGCTTATGGAGCCGGTGAAGGCGGACGAGATTACAATACCGTAGATGTATCCGCATGGCAGTTGCGAGAGTATTATCTCCCCTCCTACAAAGCTGCTTTAGATGAAGGATGTGAAATGGTGATGACGTCCTTCAACACCGTAGATGGCGTAGCCGCAACGGGCAATAAGCGTCTGATGCGTGATCTGCTTCGTGATGAATGGGGCTTTGACGGTGTACTCATTTCGGACTGGGCCGCGATCAAAGAGCTGATTCCTCATGGCATCGCCGAGGATGAACGGGAGGCCGCAAAAAAAGCATTGCTGGCAGGCGTAGATATTGAAATGATGACCTCCTGCTACAATGGGCACCTGCCTGAGCTGATTCGTAGTGGACAGCTAGATGAAGCGCTCGTTGATGAAGCAGTAATGCGTATATTGAAGCTCAAACAAAAGCTGGGCTTGTTCGAGAATCCGCTACGCGGCGCCGACCCTAAGCGTGAACGTGAAGTGGTATTCTGTGAAGCCCACCGTGCGGTTGCTAAAGAACTAGCCATTAAATCGTGCGTGCTGCTCAAAAATGATTCTGTGCTTCCATTGAATCGCAATCAACATATTGCATTGATCGGGCCTTTTGCAGAGAGCGGCGATATTCTGGGCTCTTGGTCATGGAGCGGTTCACAAGAGGAAGCCATTCGTGTTGTTGATGGATTCCAATCGAAAATATCCTCCTCGCTGCTCACGGTAGCGGCAGGATGCTCTGTAGACGACATAACAGAGGAGCAATATGCAGAAGCTCTGCATGCTGCCAGTCAAGCAGAGGTCATCGTGCTAGCGCTTGGCGAGCGCTCAGATATGAGTGGTGAAGCAGGCAGCCGTTCGAATATCCGCCTGCCACAGGCTCAATTGGAATTGGTGAAGCGCCTGAAGACACTGAACAAGCCAATGGTAGCCGTACTGTTTAATGGTCGTCCATTGGATCTGCACGGCGTCATTGAAGAAGCAGACGCTGTACTGGAAGCCTGGTTCCCTGGTGGCGAAGGCGGCGCGGCAATTGCCGATTTGTTATACGGTGATGCTGAACCTACGGGTCGTCTGACGATGTCCTTCCCGCAATCGGTCGGACAGGTGCCAGTGTATTACAACCATTTTAATACAGGACGTCCGCAGTTAGATCCGAACACAACAGAACGCTACGTGTCTCAATATCTAGACGTACCGAACGAACCTTTATTCCCGTTCGGCTATGGTCTGAGCTACACCGATGTAGCCTATGACAGCTTACAACTGTCCGGTGATACCCTTATTCCCGGTCAAGAACTGACCGTTAGAGTGCAGGTAACGAACACAGGAACACGTCCAGTCGAGGAGACCGTTCAGTTCTATGTCCGTGATATCAGCGGTGATACGGTTCGCCCAATGAAAGAACTGAAAGATTTCTGCAAAATCCTGCTTGCCCCAGGCGAAAGCCGGGAAGTGGAATTTACAGTGACCGAGCCTCAGCTGCGCTATCATCATGCAGATTTGAGCTTTGACAGTGACAGCGGTGAATTCGCCGTCTTTACAGGACCTAACAGCCGGGATACTACTGAAGGTCGTTTTCGGTTAGTAAAAGAAACAGGAAAGTGAGGCGTTCCCTTTGATGAATACAAGTCTAGACCAAAATATTTTGCTGCGGGCCGGAGACCTGTCTTTTACCTTCTTAAGCAGCGGTGATGTGTACAAGATCGCTCACGGCTCAACGATGATCAACCAACTGTTGACCAATTCAGTCGATGGTTCCCTGAACAATCTGTACCTGAGACTGTATCGTCCTTCCGGCGTAAGCATCACTCCTCTGCTGGGAGTTCGTTCGCCCGGCGTAATCCGGCAAACGGATCAGCAGATTATATGGGAAGGTTTCACTGCCGGTGTAGGCTATCAGGTGACCTTCACACTCAGCCGCCTGGGAGTATGGTTCTGGGATGTAACCCTACAGGGCGATGATGTTGAAGCAGATATTGTGTACGGTCAGGATATCGGCATTGCCGATACCGCTGCTGTGCGCAGTAATGAAGCTTATTTGTCTCAATATATTGACCATACTGTCTATCATGATGAACAAAGAGGCTATACCGTTTGCTCACGTCAAAACCAGCCTCAAAGTCAGGCATTCCCATACATTCAACAAGGCTCGTTAACCCGCACTGTTGGTTACTCGACAGACGGATTTCAGTTCTTTGGACTTTCTTACAAGGAAACGAATGAGCCGGAAGCACTGCGCCGCGACTCGCTCGCCAATGAAGTGTATCAATACGAATTCGCTTATACGGCGCTGCAATCTGAGCGGGTAAAACTTGCTGGGGAAGCTCGCTTTACGTTTTACGGTCTGTTCCAGCCGAGCCATCCGGCTGCAGTGACGAAGCTGGAGTATCAGGACCTGGTAACCAAAGCACGCGATGAAGTAGCTGCCGTGCTAGCGGACGCTTCTGAGACCAGCATACCAGCACACGCGGCAAGTGATCTTCAGGCAGGGCGTGTGGCCCCAGCTCAAACCATCGGTGAACCGCTGCGCACACTGGACTTGACCGATGCCGAAGTGAATCAGCTTTTCCCGAAACGCCAGGAAGAAGAACGGGATGGCGATACACTACTTTCCTTTTTCACGGATAGCTATGAGCATGTCGTACTCAAATCCAAAGAGCTTCGTGTAGAGCGTCCTCACGGACACATTTTAATGGGTGGGCATTACTCTGGGGATAAGGAAGAAACCATTACAACCACTTCCTATATGTACGGGGTATTCAATTCCCAGCTCGTGATCGGCAATACGAATTTCAACAAAATGATCACCAACGTGCGTAATGCGCTCAACATTCCTAAGACATCCGGTCAACGTATCTACGTCGGAATTCAAGGGAAATATCGCTTGCTCACCATGCCTTCCCTGTTTGAGATTGGCTTTAATTATGTGCGCTGGTATTACAAGACAGCTGACGATACATTCATTATTACAAACCATACGAATGCCGATAGCCCGGAAGTGCGGCTTCACATGCGCTCGGCAAGTGGTAAAGCCTACCCATTCCTGATCACTCAGCAAATGTGTATGAATGTGAACGAATATGAGCTTCCGTTTCATATGGAACGCGAAGGAGACAACCTGCTCTTTAGAGCTGATTCCGCTTCCCTGAGCGCCGAAGCCTATCCCGACCTGCTTTACCGAATGCACGTAGAGGGCGCACCATTACAGCATGTGAGCGACGCTCAAGCACTGCTACAGGGTGGAGCCTCTCCTGATGCATCACTGGTCGTTTTGGAACTGGGCGACAGCAGCGAATGGACCTGCAATGTACAGGGCTGGCTGCATGGCCGCTCGACCGGGAAGGACCGATCACACAAGGAGCTTCACGCCTCCTTTGAAGATGAGCGCGAGCGCTACCGGGAGTATTTTGCCGAGCTTATGAATGGCTTCCATCTGACGCTTGGCCAACAGGAAACCAGCGAGCTATTCCGTGTAAACGCAGTGGCCTGGTGGTACACCCACAATATGCTCGTCCACTACTCTGTACCTCACGGTCTGGAGCAATACGGCGGAGCAGCTTGGGGAACACGCGATGTATGTCAGGGACCTGTTGAATATTTTTCAGCGGTACAAAAGTTCGATGAGGTTCGTTCCATTTTGCTAACTGTATTCAGCCATCAGTATGAAGACAGTGGAAACTGGCCGCAATGGTTTATGTTTGACAACTATACTCACGTGCAGCAAGAAGAAAGCCATGGGGATATTATCGTTTGGCCTCTCAAAGTACTGGGCGATTATTTGACCGCTACGCGTGATTACAGTATTCTGGGAGAAAATGTGCCTTACACCCATCGGCATACTTTCGATTATACCAAGCAGACCGCGACCCTCATGGAACATGCCCTGAAGGAAATCGAATATATTCGAGAAAATTTCCTGCATGACACGTACTTATCGGCTTATGGCGATGGCGACTGGGACGACACACTTCAGCCAGCCAATGCGCAGTTGAAGCAATACATGGCGAGCAGCTGGACGGTTGCACTCACCTACCAAGTGGTTCGTAACTTTGCTGCTGCGTTGGAGCAAGCTCCTGCAGATGTAGTAAGCGAAGCGGATAAGATCGCACAAGATCTACATCAGATGGCGAACGGCATCCGTAAAGACTTCAATCGCTACATGCTGGAGAGCGGAACTATTCCAGGCTTCGTATATATGGAAGAGCCCGGTCAACCCAAGCTCATGCTCCATCCGTCCGACACCGAGACGGGAATCCACTACCGCTTGCTGCCGATGACACGCAGCATGATTAGCCAGTTGCTCACGCCTGAGCAAGCATTGGCTCATGAGCAGCTCATCCGCGAGCAGTTCCTCTGCCCGGATGGTGTGCGTCTGATGAACCGTCCTGCACAATATGACGGCGGTGTGAGTTCGCACTTCAAGCGCGCAGAGCAAGCGGCCAACTTTGGCCGTGAGGTCGGGCTGCAATATGTGCATGCTCATATCCGCTTTGTGGAAGCCATGGCCAAGTTAGGACGCAAGGATGACGCTTGGCACAGCCTGAAGCTCATCAATCCGGTCGGCATCCGTGCAACCGTACCGAATGCCGAATGGCGCCAAAGCAACGCGTATTTCAGCAGCTCGGATGGTAAATTTAACAACCGCTATGAAGCACAGGAACGGTTTGGTGAACTGCGGGAAGGAGCCGTACCCGTCAAGGGTGGCTGGAGAATCTATTCCAGCGGTCCGGGAATCTACATGAATCAGCTCATATCGAATGTCCTTGGTATTCGTCAGTCAGGCGAGGATCTGATTCTGGACCCTGTGCTGCCGGACGATCTCGACGGATTGGAATTTAAATTTTCCTTTGCAGGAAAGCCAATCACCTTCGTCTACCGCATGCTGCAAGAGCATACGAGCGGTGAGCAAGGCCGTGCAGTATTGAACGGAGCCCCTCTGGAAAGCGAGCCAGCCGATGATAATCGCTACCGTTCCGGTGCCCTGCGCATCAAACGTGAGACTTTCGAGCAGGCGTTAGCAGGACATGATGGTGTACACCGCCTGGAGATTATTTTGTAAAATCGAATGATGCATAAGCAAAACCAGGTATAGGCAACAAAGGATGGCGATCTTGCGGGATCGCCCTTTGCTGCTTGCATGTAGAACTACGACATTTTGAATAGATATGTGGTTAATAATCCATATACAATAGCACATATAAGACGAACACAAGGAGGTGACGTTGTGGTCAGCATTAAAGATATCGCCAAACAGGCGGGCGTTTCCATATCTACCGTTTCATATGCTTTGAACGGTAGCGATAAGGTAACAGAAGAGACTTGTGCACGTATTTTGGCCATTGCCAAAGAACTTAACTATGTGCCAAATGCCGCCGCACGGAATCTCAAGAAAAGGCAGACCAAAATTATTGGCGTATTCCTGACTGATTTTCGCGGAGATGTTTATGGAGATTTGCTGTACGGCATCAAGGAAATTTTGAACCGGAAGGGCTATGACCTCATTGTCTGCAGCGGCAAGCAATCTCATCGAATGCTGCCAGAACGCATGATTGACGGAGCCATCGTACTAGATCAGACGTTTGATAGTCAGGAGCTGCTGAACTACGCCGAGCGCGGGCATAAAATTGTCGTATTGGACCGTGAACTGAATCATCCTAACATTAACCAGGTGCTGCTGGATAACAAAGCAGGTGCCGCGCTCGCGATAGAGCATCTATTGGAATTGGGACACCGCAAGCTATATGTTGTGACCGGACCAGAAGGTTCTTATGATTCCTGGCAGCGGATGCAAGCGGTCAAGCAGACCATTGAGCGTAGCGGCGTCGCCGAGATGATTGAAATTGGTGGCGATTTTGAGAAATCGGGCGGCGAGCAGGCGGCTGAGATCATTTTGCAGCAACAGGCTCGCCCGGATTCGGAACCTGTAGCCGTATTTTGTCTCAATGATGAAATGGCCGTAGGCTTTTACAATCGAATGGCTCAGTCAGAGCTTACCATTGGCGAGGATATCCATATCGTCGGCTTTGATAATATCGAGCTGGCGCAATATATTCAGCCCCGACTAACAACGATAGATTACTCCAAGCGCAAATGGGGTGCTGTAGCCGCTGAACAGGTTCTCAAAATCATTGCCGGGGAAGACGTGGAGCATGAACGTTTGTACGTTACGCTTGTTCAAAGAGAATCGGCAGGCACGGTGCTCATCACCCAAGATCAGCAGGAGCTCTAATGAACCGCACAGAGGTGTCCTACCCGCCAGCCTCCAAAAAAAAGAACTTCCACTGTCCCAAAATGGGTAGGAAGTTCTTTTAGCTATACTTATTTAACCTAATAAAACCGCAATTAAATTTGCCAACGACCGTAAGGGATTGGCAATCGTCCGCCCTGTCTCCAGCTCCACCTGCAACGCAGCATCAACCATGGATAACTGTGCTACAGCCAGCCCTCTACTTGGATCAGCCTTCCTCAGTTCATGCAATGAACGAACCAGCAATTTCTCATACTCATCTTTACGTCCCTGCATAATCAGTCCAAAAGCGTCCTCCACCACCTTGACCTCAATCAAAAAAGAGAGGTCTGGCTTGCCTAGCAGAGTGGCCGTATGATAAAGACGCTTCATCGTGCCCTCTACGGTAGCCGGATTCGTGAATACCAAGGTTCGTGGCAGCAAATCATCGCACATCTCATGCAAGAAAGGTTCATCCAGTGCGACTATTGGTTTAGACATTGCCCCTTGAGCCTTCTCCGCCAAAGCAATATAATTCGTGCACGTTATTAAAATAACGTCTAGATCGCTTTGGGACATCCAATTCAGTTGCTCTTCTACCTTGCGGCTGGCATCATTCGCAGAGAAATGCGGATCCGACGATACCCGGCGCATAAGTCCTGGTTCCACAAAATGTACCAGCTCCACCTCATAAGAAGCAAAAGCTCGTTCCACATAGGCAATGTTCGAGTGATGCGCATGCAGGCAACCTACACGTTCCTTCAAGCCTTCCACCGTCCAACCCCCTGATCTATGTTTGCATCATTTTAACAGGATCAGGACGGTCTGGACAGTGCCAATCAGATTACACGACGAGTGCATTTCTTAAAATTTACCGTTCGTATTTTTCCACTCTGTTTTAGCTGGAACCTCCTGAACTACATCCCAATGCTCGGCTATTTTGCCGTTTTCCACACGGAACAGATCATAGACAGCGGCTGAGATTCCCTTAGGAGACTTCAATTCACTTACAACCAGCACGAAGTTGCCTTCTCCAAGAACCATATGCACCTGATCATATCCAATAGAAGCTCCCTGACCCGCTGCGGATAATGCTTGCTTCAGATTGGATACACCGTCACCAAAAAGAGGATTATGCTGAATATACTGATCCCCATTATAATAACTTTCCAATGCTGCACGATTTTTGCCAACCAGCACATCATCCACAAACTTGCGGATCAACGCTTTGTTCGTCTCAGTTTGGTTAAGATCCGTGATTTGTGTTGTTCCGTCAATCATGGTATGTCCGCTTGGATTGGTTGGAGCCGAGTCCTGCATGTTGTCCCAATGCTCAACAATTTTACCATTACTATCAAAGCGGAAAATATCAAAAGCAATGCTTGTTTTTCCTGCAATGGACTTTTTATAATGTACCGCTACATCATTGCCATCCTGAATAACCCGCTGGACTTCAACAAGCACATTGGCTCCCTTTGATTGGCTAATCCCTTGCAAAAAGGCATCTCTCCCGCTAGCAAAGCTCGGATTATGATGAATGTACTGATCTTTGCTGATCCAAGTCTCAGCTGCTTTCGTATCGCCCGTTTCAAAGCTCTTCAAAATCTCTACAACCTTATCTCTATTGCTCACCCCGATTTGCAAGGTCTGGCTGGCCGGGTCCCAAATCACTTGCTTGCCCCACGCTTCTTTGACAACATCAACCGGTACATAGGTTACCCCTTGCTTGGTCAAGATGGTCGAGGTAGACAGTGGTACCTTAATCCCGTTGATTTGCGCTTCCGGGCTGCCTGATACCAGTACAACTGTCGCTTGATCATAACGGATCGTCGTGCTTTGACGCGCCGTATTGAATGTAATATGCTTGGCGTCCAGCGGAATTCCTAAACTGGTGGCCAACTGTCTCAAGGGAATCAAAACCTGCTTATTTCTCACGATAGACGCAATTTTGTAAGCCTCCTTCTTGCCATCTACCCAAACCTGGATACCCGTAGCAGGTTTTACGTCGGCTGCTAAAGCCGGTACAGCAGAAGACAGAACGAGCAAGCCAGCAAGTGCAGCAGTAACTGTATGTTTTTTCATGAATGTAAGCCCCTCTCAACCTGTAAAATATAGTATGAAACACAATGCCCTTTTATGTAACTAATATAGTTTCAATTAACCACGAAAGTATGAACTTCCCTCCTATCTATCTAACTTTAAACCTCATTTAAATTATTTGAAACCTTAATAGCCCTCCTTTAAATTTTTATACTTATGGCCATTGCCACGCAAACCACAAACCTTAGAATAAAGGATATGGAAAGCAATAACAATGTATGATACTCTCCATAATTTTATTATGAATAACATGCACTAATAAAGTTAGCTCCAAAAAGCGGCTCCTATCACCAAGCGAATGGACGCTTTTTGAATAGAAAGCCGCTGTTAACCTCATTCATATTGTTATACAGATAGTGTTCTCCGGAACTTGATAAAGCTCCCAATTCGCCAGATTGAGATATATACCAGCGCCATCGTAATGGCCAGCATGCTAATTTGGGTCGTACCCAGACTGCTGAGGTATTGGGTCAGAACAATGCGAATCAAAATAATAGCGATGATAATATACTTAAAATATTGGTTCGGTTTAGGATAGATAAGACCGTCATCCCGTTTTTCATACGCCGTATGCAGCAAAATAACGTAGCCAAACAGAGCCCCTAATAACCCAGCAACCAGCAGCTCCCAAAAGGCGGGAAGCGCGTACGTTTGACCAGGGATATGCATCAATTGATATACCGATATCATCATAGCTGGGAAAGCGATAAACATAGGGAGCAAAATCCGAAATCCTTTTCCCTTTACCGGGCCCCTTCGTCGTTTGGTTCTCAACCAAATCATCAGACCCACCAGAACAGCCATCAATGCATAGATAAAGATTGTCATCATGGTGAAATTCCTTTCTAATATATAGTCATTTATTCTAAGTTAAATCGACAGTTTTTTCTCCAGCAAATAAGCGTTCAAGCGGATCAGTGCATATGCAGCAACCCAACTAATCAACACCGCAACCGGAAAATGCCAGGTAAAAGGGAACCACTGTCCGTTGTGAACATGATGAAACTGCTCATAAATCCGCTGATCGCCTGACCAATAAAAGACGCTTCCTCCACCCATCAAAAGAATCCACAGGATTGGGCTAAGCGGCCGCAAGGTGCTGTATTTGGTACTGGCCGTCAGCAGACCCAGCGCAATAACCAACGGTGTAAAGGCGATAATCATTACAAACCAGTTCAAGCCGGCTATCATAAAAGACGCTGCATCCGCAAACGTATAAGCCTGTATGATCGATGAGATAAGCAGCGCATATAGAGAACCTACCACAAACAAGAGCAAGATCACGAAAATGGTTTGTAAAATAGCAGCAATCCATTTGGCGCTAATTAGCCACATACGCGGATAGGGAAGGGTCAGCCACCATCCGTAGGTGTCATTTTCCCATTCTCTTCTCAGCATTCCCACACCCATGAAAACGATCATGTATGGCAAGCCCAGGGTGACATACCACAGCCTTGTCAATTCGAGTTGGTTGTGAAGAGCGAAGTATAAGGAGATCGCGAACGCCGCAATTAGAAATAGTGAAAAATATATAAGTCTCCACGATCTGGGCAATCGATTGCGGCCTTGCTTCCTCCAGCTTCCTTTATTTCGAAATTCATGGCGTATTAAATCTTTGAACAGCCCTGATGAATTCACGCCTTCCACTCCCTTTTGTACAAATTGCGGAACACCTGGTTCAGCGAGCCATGCTCTGCACGTAGATCATCCGATTCACCAGACCATATCACTCGCCCTCGGTCCATCATGACCGTGTAATCAAATAAGCCTTCCACTTCCTGAATATCATGTGTGCTAATGAGTATAGATTGTTGTCGATCCTCCAAATAATCAATAATCCCAGCTACGATCGCTTCTCTAGAGAGCACATCAATGCCTACAAAAGGTTCATCCAGGATCATAAGCGGTACTTCTCGTGCCAGACACAGAATCAGCAGCACACGTGCCTCTTGTCCGCGACTCAACCCGGTCATCCTTAGCTCCAATTCCACATCCATATGGTCAGCGAGTTTATAGGCATCCTTTATATTGAAGCCAGGCAAAAAGGACTTCCCCCATTCCAGCGTCTGCTGAACTGTATGATTGGGATACCAGCGTGCCCGGTCAGGAAGATAGGATATATTCTGGTTGGTTTCCCAGCCAGGCTGTTGGCCCAGCACCTGAAGCTCGCCCCCGTCCGGCTGAATCAACCCCGTGATGGCTCGAAAGAAGCTGGACTTCCCGCAGCCATTGGGCCCAAGTACGCCTACAATACGTCCTGCCGGAATGACGACATCCAGTTGATCCAATGCCTTTTTACTGCCATATTGCTTCATCAGCTGCTTGGCGGTTACCACAGACTCCGTCATGCCTTTTCGCCTCCTTCCTCGTGATCTCCGTCCTGTCGGCTTCTTATATATTGCTGTACATCTTCCCAGGATAATCCCAGGCTGCTCATCTGTCCGAGAAACTGATCGATATACGTCATAGCCAATTGTTCCCGAAAGCTAGCAATCCGCTCACTGGACGAAGTTACATACGTACCCAAGCCGCGTCGCTTCTCGGTCAATCCGTCCCGTTCCAGCTCCTGATACGCCCGCATCACAGTATTCGGATTCATACGCAATTCCTGCGCCAGATCACGCACAGATGGCATTTTGCTTCCCATTTCGATCTCCCCTTTAGCAATGGAGCTTCGTACTTGATTTAATATTTGTTCATATAATGGCTGGCTAAAGTCTATTAAAAATCGGAACGAGCCAACCCGTTGTTCTTCCATGGGTGCTTCCCCCTAATTCGGCTGTATCTATCGTGCCTGCAGTGTATTATATCACTTAATACACATAATACAATAGCAATTCGTTAAAATGCTAGTCCTGCCATCCGAATTTCATTCAGTAAATGCTCAGCTTGCGCTCAGATAGCATTCAAGTTAATCCCTTATGATGTATCACGTACCCAACAAACCATAATGGAAAGGTGGAAAATGAAGATGAAGAGCACCAAGAAGGCAATTTTGGCCGGAACGTTGGCGTTGACATTTTTAGGAGGCGGAGCGCTGTACTCCACGAGCGCAGCCCATGCCGCTTCAACTACACCTGAGAAGACTCCCACTGCAAACAAAGCACAGGCACCTAAGGGAAACCCTGGCGATGCTAACGGTCCACAAATCGCAGGAGGAAACTATGCTGAGAACAAGGCTCTCCTGAAACTATTGAAATTGTCCTCCAGTCAATTGGATACACAGTTGAAGGCCGGTAAATCCCTTGCTACGATCGCCAAAACACAAGGCGTGAGCGTAAACTCCGTGATTGATGTGATGGTTTCGGATATGAAGTCGAAACTCGCTACGGAAAAACAAAATGGCAAGATTACCGCAAGCGAATATAATCAGCGTGTTTCCAATCTGAAGCAAATGATTACCGATATGGTGAATAGCGTTAAGCCTTCTAAGCCACCAGTAGACGGTGCTAAAGGAGAAGCAGGTAAAGCTCCAGCTAAAACAGATGCGGCTAAGGTTCCTGCTAAACCAAATGCAGCTAAAGCCTCTGATAAGCAAAAATAGCTACAGCTTCTGTTTTCCAAAAGCTGTAGCTCGATAAGTCACATTCATAAGAAAAATTTGTTAATCTGACACTGCCACTCCATCATAATAAATCTCCATCCGGCTTCCCTGTACGGATCGAGAATGAATAAGCCTGTCCTCTGCTACGATACAACAGAAGAGGACAGGCTTATTTTTCATGCACTTCATACAATATGTGGTAAACTAACATAGGCCAGAGATCACATTTTTTATCCTGATTCAGCAAAAGGAGTATGTATGAAAATAAATAAACAGGAATTTAATGTACAAGGGGTAAGCTATACTATCAGATCGGCTAGGATTCAAGATGCGATGAATTTGTCTGAAATCCGCTTACGGATGGATGGAGAGACTGAAAATTTAGACAGAGAAAAGGGAGAAGCATTCATAAGTACATCCGGTTTTGAACAGCTTATTAAAGCCGATACAGAGCACGCCAAAAATCTATTTTTAGTTGCGGTCGTTCATGATAAAGTCGTTGGATTTTCAAGATGTGAAGGTCATGTTCTGCGTCGATTCGCTCATAAAGTTGAATTCGGTGTGTGTGTACGAAAGGATTTCTGGGGGTATGGAATCGGGACGAATCTTTTGAAAGAGTCTATTTCCTGGGCAGACTCTAACGGCATCCAGAAAATGAGCCTACAAGTTCTAGAAACCAATCATAAAGCCATTGAACTTTATAAAAAACATGGATTTGAAATCGAAGGGTTATTAAAAAACGACAAGATTCTCTCAGATGGTCAATACTACAACACCATAATCATGGGAAGATTCCATAACTAAAAAAGATCCTGTTCAACAGGATCTTTCATCATTTCGAGGCGATATTGGCCCTAGTAGCGATAATCATCGTAGGGATTGCGATTACGATAATGGTCTCGCGGCTGTTGGGCTGCGGTAATCATCAAAAATATGCCTGAGAGCAAGTGCATTAACCAGCCTACAAATGGAATCCACCCAACAACCGAGGTCACAATCCCTAAAATAGATCCATAATAAGTCTCTTTATTAGTCACCGATAGCACCAACGTAACAATGTGAAAAATCAACATAAAGAACAATACAGTATACGCAGAATTTATGACGAGCAGCCCGCCCAAAACAGGAATAGCAAAAAAAAGCTCCAATCCCCCTGTAATCCATTTTAATGTTTTTGATGGTGTCATTGTTCCACTCTCCCAATGCTGTTTCATCCCATAAGTATATCCTATCCCCATGCAGGATGACATACATATTTTACTAATTGCATACTTACGTAGCGACGAACTCACCCCTTTTTCGAATGAGCTAAGCCCTGGCTACATATATGTGAGAGAGAACGAAATTTCGTGATTTTTAAAGGGGGGGAGCATTATGGGATATTATATTGAAGTGGAACGTGGCGTTAAGCTGTATGTAGAAGATATAGGAGAAGGCATCCCTGTTTTGATGGTGCACGGCTGGCCGCTGGACCATCGAATGTACGAATACCAGGTTGCCCTGTTGCCTGCTTACGGATACCGCTGTATTCAAGTTGATCTTAGGGGGTTCGGGAAGTCTGATCGACCATGGCATGGCTACAATTATGATCGACTGGCAGACGATCTCCTGGCTGTTATACAGTCCCTTCAATTAACCCATGTACGGCTGATCGGTTTTTCCATGGGGGGAGCTGTTGTTACACGCTACATGAGCAGGCACCGGGGATGGGGTGTTGATCAGCTGATTTTGATCGGAGCTGCCACGCCTCGGTTCACCCCAACCAGCGACTTTCCTTACGGTACTCCTGTCGCAGAGGTAGATAAACTCATCAAGCAAGCCTATACAGATCGTCCGCAACTGGTAACATCATTTGGCGAAATGTTATTTGCCAAACCCGTCAGCCAGAGTTTACGTGACTGGTTACGTGATCAGGGCTTTGCGGCCTCGGTTCATAGCATGGCTTGTACTTTGTATTCACTGCGTGACTCTGATTTACGACACGACTTGTCATGTATACACGTGCCTACGTGGATTCTACACGGCAAGCTGGATCGGGTCTGCCCTTTCCCCCTAGCAATTCAAACCCAAAAAGGAATTGCCGGTTCCAGGCTTATTCCTTTCGAACGAAGCGGCCACGGTGTATTCTATGAGGCACTACCTGAATTTAATTCCACCTTACTGAGCATACTATCCCCATCCTCTATACACCCTAATTGAAAACCTGTTCTCAGAAAAACAAAAAAGACGCCTCAGCGCCGTTATGGCTATGGGGCATCTTTCATTACAAACATGTATCCGCTTAGGATTGTTTGGTATGATTAAAGCTCGTATTGTTTAAAACAGCCAGCTTTTTCTCGCCCTTCACCATGGCAGAACCGCAAATGGGGCATGTCGGCTCGACAGAAAAAGCGAAGTTATCCCGCATCCAGCCGTTGCATGTATCACTGGCGCAATTCCAAACAGTAGTAATTTCCTCAGGAATTTCATCCATTGGCTTTTTCCGTGAATTGTACATAAACATCCCTCTTTCTTCATGATTTATAAAGCGATAAGATGTAATCAGTTCAAAAACGGTCTTGTGAACAGATAAAAACAAATGCCCCAAACGCTATGTTCGGGGCATCTGAAGTAGGCTGTAATTTAAAATTACAGTTTTACAACGTTCTCAGCTTGTGGTCCACGGTTTCCTTCAACTACGTTGAATTCTACGCGTTGGCCTTCGTCCAAAGATTTGAAACCTTCGCCTTGGATTGCGGAGAAGTGTACGAATACATCGCTTCCACCTTCAACTTCGATGAAACCGAAACCTTTTTCTGCGTTAAACCATTTAACTGTACCTGTTTGCATGGAATTACCTCCAAAATATATTTATATGACCTTTATTTTTTACAAATAAAAATTCACATATTGCACAAGGTTATTTCAACCTAAAACAATAACCCTCTACAATATGTGAATCTCAGGTCACAATTTCAATATACTCATATTACCATAAGTGTATTGAAAACGCAAGCACTGGTGAATTTAATTTATGCAGAGTGCTTATGTCAACTATTGCTGCTTCAAACTGTCTTCATTATACAAGAGCGAGTCATTAACCCCTACTTAAAACATTATATCCGTAATTGGTTCCTATTATACCAGTAATCAAGAAATAAATATACACAACGTTGCGCAGGAGATGAACTTCTTAAAAAAGTTCATCTCCTGCTTTACTTTTTCATTTTTAATTACAAATCCGCCAGTGCTTTAATTTCCTCTGCTGTCAGCGCTTTGTTATACAACTGTACCTCATCCAGGCTGCCGTTAAAGTAGGCATCGGCGACAAAGCGGCTTTTACCGAGATATGCCTCGTTTGTCAGCAGCTCATTGGGGTTAAAGGTGATACCGTCATTTACAGCTACTTCTTCACCATTAACATACAGCTTCCCTGTATTCCCCTCCAGTGTAACCGCCACATGGGTCCACTGGTTTAGAGGTAATGATGATTTGGAAAGCAAGCTCTGATCCGTACCTTCATGGATGGTAAACTGGAGTACACCGCTTCCTTGGGAAGGGGTGAGGAACATATGACGAGCCTGGCCGTTGCCGAAGTCAAAAATCCGTTGCCAAGCTGCTCCGCCCTTCCAGTTCACCCAAGCAGAAAAGGTAAAGTCCTTCGCATCCGTTACCGTATTGGGCAGCTGCACGTAACCATCCTTGCCGTTCAGGGCAAGAGCACCACCAAGCTTCCCGTCTTTATCCCATGTGGCGCCCCCATAGGCCTTACCGTCGAGTTGATTATATGTGCTGTCGACAACCGAAGTTCCTTGATCCTCACTCCACGAGTACCGTGCGAGCTGAGGGCCTTGAGCCTGCTCGGGAACAATGGCAGTAAAGCTTTTCTTTGCTGTAGCTTTGTCCTTTTTAATAGTCGCCGTCAAAGTAACTGCTGCAGGCTGAGAACCAGCTTCTGGACGGTACACTTCACCAGTGACAGAAATAATCTCAGGGCGGGAAGATTCCCACGAAATCGTGGTATCTTGTGCAGCTTGAGTAGGTAGCGTGAGATCATAAAAAACATTGCTCGTGTCGCCCAAACTCAGATCCTTCTGCACCGCAGCTACAATCTTGTTAGCCTTCAGGTCAGGCTTTAGCGAACCCCATACTGCAACACCCTTCGAGGACAATGCGGTAAAAGCAAGAGTCTTGGCTCCCGTGTCTGGATCACGGTGCCGCAGGAATACCCCTCTATACTTCGCACCATCTGCTGTAATTTCCAGCTGATTGTCTGCCCCCAGCTTCCATGTACCGTTCACTCCGCCAGACAGTTTGCCACCGTGATCCAGATTGACGGTAACAGCTTGCTTAATATTGGCCGAAATTTCCTTCCCGTGATTTACATACGAGTATTGACCGATGACATCCTTCTCTGACAGCTTTTTCAGTGAATCCTCATCTCCTGAATAACGATAAGGAGCAACTACAGGCCAACCGTCAGCGTTCATGAACATTTCATGTACCCGCACTTCAAACTGCTCGCCTCTCCCCGGAAAACGAGAGTGAAAAATGACAAAATGCTTTTTCGTCTTGGGATCATAATAAGCCGAGTTGTGTCCGGGCGACACATAGCCTGTACCCAGCCCTGTTCCCGGATCACCAATTTCTCTTGGAATCAAGTAATTACCTATTAACTTGACACCGTACGGCTCAATGGAAGCGTCATCAAAAAGAGGTTTGTCAGGATTCGCTTTAACCTTGATCATATCGTTGCCCTCAGCATCGTAGAAAGGACCATCCGGTGTTTTGGACCGAGCCACACGCAAATTGTATCCGCCATCCGCTGACAATCCGCCATAGGACAGGAACAAGTAATAGTAGTCCGTTTGTGGACTGTATTGTATGTACGGCCCCTCCATACGAGCATGGTTACCACCCGTCAGTTTTTTCCCATAGCCTTGGCCTGGTAAAGGCTTCCCTGTTTTTTCATCCATCTGCAAAATGAAAATGCCTCCGGAGTAGGAGCCATATACCATCCACAGCTTGCCGCTCTTATCATAGAAAGTGTCAGGGTCTACGGCATTGGGATGCTTGGTTGCGTCATAGATCGTTCCATCTTCACTCGGTTGATCCCACATACCGGACTTCAGGAAAATTCCTTTATTTTTATAAGGTCCTTCAATTTTATCAGCAACCGCTAGGCCCATAGCTGAACGTGGGGAGTCGCCTTTACAAGCGTTATAGTACATATAGAACTTGCCATCCGCCAGTTGAATGACATCTGCTGCCCACAGCGTGTCTGTCTGTGCCCAATCGAGTGCTTCCTTTAATTCCTCTTTGACGTTGGGAATCAATGCATTACCATTCGCCACTCCTGTTGCAATCGTATCCCAATTCATGAGGTCTTTGGACTTGGCAGCCGCCAGATGTGAGCCAAAAATGTAGAATGTGTCTTTCACTTTCAGGATGGATGGATCATGTACGGAAGTCTCCTTGAAGGAAACGGCCTTTTTACTTCGGCTTAAAATGTTATCCAGACCTTGAGCTTGAAGGGTGGTTTGCTCCAGACTTTGAATCCCAGCTGTATCTGAATTGATTGTTGACTCAGCGCCCACCAAAGAAGCAGGCAATAACAGCGCACCCGCCAGAGAAGCAGCCGTTACTTTACGAACAAATAATTGCTTCATAAATCAATCTCCTCTCGTTTTGAACATTCCTGAAATCATAAACAATATGGAATAAGGCAGTCAGGATTATGTTTAAATTAACTTCTTCATCCTCGGATTAAAGATTGATCATCCCCTCCTTAAAAATAAAGCGCTTCCAATTGGTTTGAAAAATAAAACCTTCTTCTGCTAAGAAGGACGATTCAAACCTGACGGTTAATCGTATCTCTATATTATTCAATGGGTATGGAAAATTCAATATGTAATTTTATATTTTTATAAATTATTTATTTAATTATTAACCTTAATAAATGTGTTGCTTTAATTCCTAGTTTAAAGTTATAATTTTACAAGTAAAATTCTATATGTTACCTGCCGATATATCTAAAAAGAATTGTTTTACGACGAATATAATACAAATTTTTACATTTTGTGAGGAGGTGAAAATTTATGCAATGGTATTTAAAAGTGCTTCAAAACTATGTAGGATTTCAAGGTAGAGCAAGACGTACAGAATACTGGATGTTTACTCTGTTCAATGCGATAGCTGGTCTGGTATTATACTTGTTGGATTTCCTCTTGGGACTTCCTTTCGTATTGTCATCTATCTATGGTCTGGCTGTTTTGTTACCGTCTCTGGGAGTTCTTTTCCGTAGACTACACGACACCGGCAAAACCGGGTGGTGGATCCTGATCGCATTGGTTCCTTTTGGGAGCATTGTGCTGCTTGTATTCACATGCCTAGACAGTCAGCCTGGCGACAATAAGTATGGGAAAAATCCTAAATTGTAATTTGATGTAGTTGTCTAAAACCTCTTTCACTTCTGTGAAGGAGGTTTTTTATATCCTCTTTTTGTCATCTGTGAATTATTTTTGGCGTAACCTGTTTACAATCTTCTCTTTTAGTTTATTTTAAACGAGTATTAAGCTGGCGCTAAGATTGGGCGTGTATGATGTATTTAAGAATCTGGTAACTACATAAGCCGGATGGGCTAAAGGCATAAACATCACTCCCGTTGGATATCCATATACCGTTCCACCCCGTCAGAAATTTAATGAAACACAAAAGGAGATTTACACTTATGAATCGAAAACGAATGTTGGTCATCTGCACACTGTTACTGGCGTTATCTATTGGGCAGTCTTCTACTTGGGGAAGTCGTGCTAATGCTGCTGCACTGGCTCCAGAGAGAGCCCTGCATGTACAGGACAATGAAGCTTCCAAGGATGATGATCTGTTGAAAGCACTGGGTATATCCTCGGATGAGCAATTATATGATGCGTTATATAATGGTCAAACCTTGGCTGATATTGCACAAACCAATAATCAGGATGCTCAGGCTATCGTTGATCTACAGGTAGCTCAGTTGACAGAGCAGTTGGATCAACGACTGGCCAATAAGAGCATTACCCTAGAGCAATACCAAGCCCATAAGGCAGAACTGACACAAGTCGTTGCCAAAAGTGTGTTCGGGCTGTAAGCCTAGGACACGACCGAATATAAAAAAGGCGCTGAACCCTTAGAGGATCAGCGCCTTTTCTGTATTTGATATACCTTACGCTTGATATACCCGAATCAGATTGGTCGTGCCTGCCTCAGCGACAGGAACACCTGCCGACAGGACTACAGTATCCCCTTTATGGATATATCCTGCATTCAGCGCGTTACGGATGGAAGATTCGAACATTTCATCCGTTGTAGCTACTTTATCCCCTTTAATCGGGAATACACCGGACAACAGGCAAATTTTAGCGAATACTGTGTTATTCGGAGTAACCGCAATGATCGGTGCCTTCGGACGATATTTGGACACCATACGAGCCGTGAATCCACTGGCAGTCGAGGTAATAATCGCTTTGGCATCCAACTCCAGAGACGAACTTACCGCACCTTGACTAATAACTTCGGTAATGTTGGTGCTTTGGCGTGCTCTGCGCTTATCGAACTGCTCCTGGTAATCCAATTGTGATTCTGCACTGGCAGCTACCGCAGCCATGGTCCGTACGGATTCGACAGGGTATTTACCTGCAGCAGATTCGCCCGACAGCATCACTACGTCAGCTCCCTGCATAACGGCATTGAACACGTCACTAACTTCAGCTCTCGTCGGACGCGGGTTCACCTGCATGGACTCCAGCATGTGAGTAGCAACGATAACGGGCTTGCCGACCAGATTACATTTGTCGATCATTTCTTTTTGCATCACAGGCACGTCTTGAATTGGCACTTCCACGCCCAAGTCGCCACGAGCTACCATAATGCCGTCCGAAGCTTCGATGATATCATCCAGGTTTTCCATACCTTCGGCATTTTCAATTTTAGAATAAATCTGTACATGCTCGGCATGATGTCCCTTCAAAATTTCACGGATTTCACGGATGTCGTCGCCTTTACGTACAAAAGAAGCCGCAATAAGCTCGATACGCTGCTCCACCCCAAATTGAATGTGCTTCACGTCACGCTCTGTTACGCCTGGAAGAGTTGTATGAATTCCTGGCAGATTCACACCTTTTCTCGGCTTCAAAATACCGCCGCTTACGATATTACAAATCATCTCGGTTCCTTCGATGGAGGTTACAGTCAGATCAACCAAACCGTCGTCGATGAGAATGCGGTCACCTGGTTTGATGTCCTTCGGCATATCCGGGTAATTCACCGAAATACGATGCTCGTCCCCTAAAATCTCTTCCGTGGTCAGAATGAGCTGGCTGCCTGGCTTCAGTAGAACAGATGCCTCTTTCAGCTTGCCAATCCGTATTTCCGGTCCTTTAATATCCATCATGACAGGGATACAGGTATTCATTTCCTTCGCAGCCTGCCGCACATTTTCAATACGTTTAACATGATCCTCCAACTCTCCATGAGCCATGTTCAAGCGGGCTACAGTCATACCAGCCTGGATCATTTCTTTTAACAAATCAATGGAGTCGCAGGCAGGTCCCATAGTACAAATAATTTTCGTTTTAAGCATAGTAATGTCATCCTCCTGAATGTCTTTACTGTATGGTTTCTATTCCACTTTGCTTCTCTATCTACATTAAACTTATATAGCTCTATTCTACCTGTACCCGTGCACCAAGACTATGAACTATAGTATGATGAATGTACTACAGTATAGTGAATGTTGAAGACATCGGGGAGTGAGTTTCGTGATTACATTGATGGATATACGGCAGGACAACGGTGTGGACTGGTATGAAAAGGCTGGCGCAAATAGCGGCAACGATGACTTACTGTTCATTTTGGTCACCTTTGGCAAATGTGTATATTGGGTGAACGATTACAAGTTCATTCTTGGCAAGGGTGAAGCACTGCTTTTACCCGCTCATCTGAGTTACTATGGTAAGAGTATTCCTACGCTTTTCCATACCAAGTATGTGATACATTTCCGCAAAACATGTACGAACAGTACACTTCCTATACTGAACACAGACAAGCCGTTATTGATCAAGCCTGGATGCTACGATATGCTGCATGAACGGATCAAATCGATGTATTATCAATGGACAGAACACCCAAGCTACTATACTCTGATGGCTGACTGCCTGCTGACCGAGACCATGATTTATATGAATCAGGAATGGGACAAAGGCGCCATTTCTTGCGATAAAGAGCGGCATGTGGAACATATGAAGCAGTATATTCAGAATCACTACAGGGAAAAGGTAACCAAAGAGGAGCTTGGTGACGCCATCCGCAAAACCCCCAACTATGCGGCGACACTGCTGCGTGAGGTTACACGCCAAACGATTAGCGAGCATGTACATACGCAACGTATTAAAACCGCCATTTACATGTTGACGGAGTCGCGGCTAACGATTCGTGAGATTTCAGAGTATGTGGGCTATAGTGATGTTTCTTATTTTCATCGGATCTTCAAACGCTTAACAGGCTGCTCGCCGTCCGAATTTCTGGATGAACGTTCCTCCATTGTCTAATCTGATAACCTAAGCTTAATTTCATAGATAAAAAAATGGTCGCTTCACATCGAATGCTGCTCTAATTATCCTTTATTAAAGGACAAGAGCGCTCCATGTAAAAGCGACCATTATATTTATGCTTACGCGCATGAATCTGCGTGTATTTGTGCTGAGTGGATGTTATTAATTAGAAGAACCTGCTGTTTTGACTTTCTCCAGCATTTTATCGTTAAAGCCAAACATCCAAGTCAGGACAAAAGATACAGCCATCGCAGCCAAGTTTGCCAAAATATAAAACGGAAGCTGATGGTTCATGTAAAGCAACGTACCTGGAATAACTGTAACCGCCATCCCTGTAGCCGCCAAATGCAAGACTGAGGCAATAAAACCACCAACCGCTCCGCCGATGAGACCCATAACAAAAGGCTTCATATATCTCAGGTTGACCCCGAAGATAGCCGGCTCTGTAATCCCCAGGAAAGCGGAGAACGAAGAAGGAAGCGCCAACGCTTTCAGCTTGCTGTCCTTCGTTTTCAGGCCAACCGCCAGACAAGCAGCACCCTGGGCAGCCATAGCGCAAGTAATGATCGCATTGAAGGCATTTACGCCGTTCTTTTCAAGCAGTTGAATCTCCAGAAAATTAAAGATATGATGCACACCAGTAACGACAACAATCTGATGCAAAAAGCCGATGATAATCCCCGCAATACCGAAAGGCAAATCCAATACAAATGTTGTTCCGTGCAGTACCCATTCTTCAAGTGAATGGAACACTGGACCGATGGCAAACAGCCCCAAAGTGATCATAATCAACAGTGTTAAAAATGGTGTAAGAATCAGGTCCAGAGCTTCAGGCACCCGTTTGCGCAGCGCCCGCTCCAGTTTGGCTCCGATCAAGCCTACGAAGAAGGCTGGCAATACTGAGCCCTGATAGCCCACCACTGGAATGAATCCGAACATCGTTAACGGCTGGGCTGAGCCATCCGCAACACTATACGCGTTAGGCAAAGCTGGGTTTACCAGCATCAGACCGAGAACGATACCCAGCACCGGACTGCCTCCGAATACTCTAAAGGCTGACCATGCGACTAACGCAGGTAGAAAAGCAAAAGCCGTATCTGTTAGTACCTGTGTATATAATAAAAAGTTAGGCGAAATATCCTGCGGCGTCATGCCGAGCAAAGCGAGAATTTGCGGCTGAGTGAGCAGGCCACGTAGTCCCATGAACAGCCCCGTAGCGACCAGTACAGGAATAATCGGTACAAATACATCGCCAAAGGTACGAATCGAACGCTGGAAGACGTTGCCCTCCTTTTTCGCCTGACTCTTGACCTCTTCTTTGGATGAACCGGTCACACCGAGCTTCTCAACTTCTTCAAAAATCCGATTTACCGTTCCTGTACCAAAAATAATCTGATATTGTCCTGAATTGAAGAAAGCACCCTTAACCTTGTCGATCTCCTCAACTTTTTTCTGATCAATCTTCTCCTTATCATGCACCATAATCCGCAAGCGCGTTGCACAGTGAGCAAACGAAGCGATATTTTCCTTTCCGCCGATCGCTTCGATCACTTCTTTAGCTATTTCTCTGTTTTCCGCCATGATGTTCATCCTCTCGTTCATTCCGTTATGTTTGCTGATTAACGATCCACTTGTTGTATTAGCCTACTCATGTAAAATCCCATTTTACCGCTTGGAAGAGAGCCTCTCCCTTGTCGGCAAAAAAGCGTATCTCGTCACTCTCTGGGTGCGGAAAAATACGACTGGTGAACACTTCTTCCCCATCATTGACGAAAATCTCAACCGAAGATATATCTACAAACAAATGAAGTTTGATATGATCCTTATCCCATGCACACTGCCGTACTTCACCGTACGAAGTGGCTACAGGCTCACCCGATTGCGTACGATCCAATACAAGTTTACGGCTAATGGCATCATATTTAATCACCGTTTTCTCCGTCTCACCTGCACGGAATTCAATACCGAATGCCTTGGCATCCAAAAGATCTACTTCGCAGATCATCTCATACGCTGTACCTTTAAATCCTTCATAGGTTTTGCTCTCTGAGGACAACGTATCAGCTACTCGATCCTCCCTATTTCTACGCAGCGTGGTTAGTTCTGGGATTGGCCGTTGCAAGAGTTTCCCATCATGAAGCGTAAGTTCCCTCGGTAATGTCAGACAATGGGCCCATCCGTTCGGATCTGTCGGATATTCGATATCTGGCAGCCCCATCCAGGCCACCATAATACGACGCCCCTGCGGGTCAATCATCGTCTGTGGTGCATAGAAGTCGAAGCCCCGATCAAGCTCGTGGAATGCGCCGTGCTCCAGTGTTCTTGTCTCTGTATCCAGCAGTTTGCCGATAACATAGCCCGATTGATAAATATTGTGGTTTTCATCCCCTGAAGGCTCCAAGCCCTGTGGAGAAAAGACCAAAACACCCGCTCCGTTCAGTTCGAAATAATCCGGGCATTCCCACATATATCCAAACGACTCCAACCCCGTGCTCAGTTCCCCCTCGAACTGCCAAGTATGAAGATCGGTTGACCGGTAAAGGACAACACAGCCTGTTGAATTCGTCCTCTGGGCACCAATCACACAGTAGAAGCTATCGCCGTCCTTCCATAGCTTGGGATCACGAAAATGGTCTGTATAGCCTTCTGGCACATGGTCAATAACAGGATGCTCCCACTTGGTAATGTGACCGCTCTCATCCATAACGGCCATGCATTGATAAGGATGTCTGATCCAGTTTTCGTCTCGTGTATTTCCTGTATACATCATGTATAACTTGCCCTCATGCTCCAGCGCGCTGCCGGAATACGCCCCATGCGAGTCGAAATCGTCCCCAGGCGTGATGCCAATGCCTGCACTATGCCATGTGGCCAAATCTTGGGATTTCAAATGATACCAATATTTCATTCCGTGATCCGTTCCTAGCGGGAACCACTGATAAAATAAATGGTATTCACCTTGATAATATGAGAATCCATTCGGATCATTGAGCAAACCTGTCGGTGGCTGGATATGAAATGACTGCCGCCACGGACATTGCTCCACCTTTTTCTGCAAACTCGCTATTTCACCGGGCTCAGCCTGCTCGATTAATCGATACTTTTGTTCTTTTGTCATTTTCATAGGTGTACCTCATTTTTTAAAACTTGATTTTTGGGAACCGGTTCCAATGCAATGAAAAAAATTAAACGGAACCGGTTCCTACACAATGAAAAAAATATACTCATCCATGGATTTGCAACCGATTCCAATTGTGCAAGAGTGCAATGGAACCGGTTTCGAAGAAATTATAATCCACCTGCTCAGCGTTTGTCAACGCTTTCTCTTTCAATAAGGGTATAATCCATGACCGTAACTTGCTCTACCGTTTTATGTTCTACCAGCCGTACAATGTTTTGGGCTGCTACACGTCCGGCCTCCATATACGGATATTGAACAGTTGTTAGCGCAGGGTGGATGACCTCCGTGATATCGTATCCCCCAAAGCCAGTGACCGACAAATCCGACGGGATGATAATTCCTTTGGAATAGGCCGCGTTGATTACCCCAAGCGCGATATTATCCGTAGCACACACCATTAACGATGGCTTGAATTTGTCTAAGATGGCGGATGCAGCAATCCGTGCATCGGACATTTTAAACCCGGTTTCATAGTATCTGATATCATATCCTGCGGCTCGCATCGCCTCGTCCGTATAACACGTAGCAGGTAACGCATCGCGAACAGCCTGCCTAAAGCCCTCTTTGCGTTGCACACCGACAGCAACGTCCCTTTCAGTAACACCGACATAGGCAATTTCACGGTGGCCCTGTGACAGGACATATGCACCGATATCATATCCGGCACGATAATCATCATGGATAAGGCTATGGATCTGCTCATGTTGTTGGCCCACTAGCAATACCGGAATACTGATGTCTCGAATCGCGGTCAGGTGGTCGTCTGTAATTTGGGCAGCCAGCAGAATGATGCCTGAAATTTTTTGTCGTGCGAACTCATAGATCGCTTCGATTTCACGCTTTACATCCTGACTCGTATTCGAGATCAGCATCTGGTAATGCTGGGAACGCAGTTCCTCATCAATCCCCATTAACGTATGGGATGTCGCAAAGGAATCTAGCCGTGGCACGACGGTTCCGATAATGTTGGTTCGTTTTGCCTTCAAACTCTGGGCAAAGGTATTGGGCACATACCCCGTGGCTTTGACCACCTTTTCAATTTTACGCTTAGTGTCCAGGCTGACAGACCCGCCGTTCAAAAAACGGGATACGGTGCTCTTGGATACACCAGCCATTTGGGCTATATCTGCAATTGTCTTATTCATGAGGTCCCCCGGGATTTTCATTTTCATAAGCGTCCAAAACTTCTCATTTCATATAACTCTATAATACCATATGGCAGGATTGGATTGCTGTAGCTCCAGTTTCACCATGCATAAAAAGCCGTCCCTTCATGGAGAAGGAAACGGCGTTTTAGGATGGGATGAACTTAAAAATCGAAGTTGTCCGGATCTGGACCTACACGCAAATTGGCATTTAACGCCTGAATTCGATCCATATCCTCACGCGTCAATTCAAAGTCAAAAATGTCGGCATTTTCGACGATTCGATGCGCTTTGGTGGACTTGGGAATGGTGACGACTCCCTGCTGTATATCCCAGCGTAAAATCACTTGAGCCACCGATTTACCGTGCTTGTTCGCTATGTCTTGCAGTACCGGATGATCAAGCAGTTGGCCTTGCATGAGCGGGGACCAGGCTTCCATTTGAATGTTGTTCTTTTGACAGAATTGCAGCAGCTCGGTTTGGGTTAGCTGCGGGTGAAATTCCACCTGATTGACCATTGGTTTGATTTCTGCATCCTGCATGAGATCTTCCAAATGATGAATTTGGAAGTTGCTGACTCCAATGGCCTTAATCCGTCCTTCTTTATACAAGGACTCCAAAGCTCTCCAGGCTTCTTTGTACTTCCCTTGAACTGGCCAATGAATTAGATATAGATCCAGATAGTCCAGTCCCAGCTTGTCTAGGCTTGCTTCATAAGCTGCTCGTGTCTCTTCATAGCCTAAATCTGCATTCCACACTTTGGACGTGACGAACAGATCTTCTCTGGACAGATTATTCTCCGTGAGGGCTTCCTGAATAGCCTGTCCCACACTGTTTTCATTTGCATAGATTGCCGCGGTATCTATACTGCGGTAGCCATGCTTTACAGCACCCTTTACAGCACGGACCAGCTCTGAGCCTTCTTCCACTTTAAATACCCCGATGCCAAACCAAGGCATGCGAACTCCGTTGTGCAATGTTGTGGTGCTTTGTAGGTTTTGTGTCATTTTGTATCTTCCTCTCTATTTTTAAAAGTTTTAGCCTGCCAAGGCGGTTGTATCCCTTTTTTCCAGCATGCGACTCCAGACTGTCAGTAGAACCGCCACCAAAACCATTACCCCACCGACCCAAGTTGTATGCATGAGACCCAGTGAATCCGTCACAATACCTCCCACATATGCTCCGATTGCGATCCCTGCATTGAAGGCCGCAATATTAACAGCAGAGGCGACATCGACCGCTTTGGGTGCAAAACGTTCGGCTAGCATGACGACATATACCTGTAGGCCCGGCACATTCATAAACGCAAGCAACCCCATAAAGAAAATCGTCATCAGTCCTACTGTTTTGTATGGCACAGTAAACCACAGCAGAAACAGAATCACAGCTTGAATCAGAAACATGTAGAATAAAGCTGAAAGCGGTCTGCGATTCGCAGCTTTTCCACCGATAACATTCCCGATAGCAATGGCGATTCCATACAATAAGAGAATGAACGTTACCGTATTTTGCCCAAAACCGGTTATGTCGTGAAGTAATGGAGATAAATAAGTAAACACGACGAACGTGCCCCCGTATCCCAAGGCAGTAATGATAAATGCAAGTAACAAGCGACCATTCGTAACCAGTCTGACCTGCTCGCTGAAAGGAGTCTTATTCCCTTTCCGGAGCGTAGAGGGCAGCAGAATCAGATTGGCAATGAGGGCCACAACACCGACGACCACAATTGCCATAAATGCAGCCCGCCAACCCCATTGCTGACCAACGTAGGTGCCCAATGGTACCCCTGTCACGGTGGCAACGGTCAAGCCGGAGAACATAATCGAAATAGCACTCGCCCGCCGATCATCGGGAACAAGGTCGGCCGCGATGGTGGACCCGATGGACATGAACACTCCATGGGAGAATGCCGAGATTACACGTGCAATCAGCAGCAGGGTGATTCCGCTAGAGACCGCAGCAAGGCTGTTGCCTGCGATAAACACAATCATGATCCACAGCAGCAGCGTTTTACGAGGAACACTCGATGTTAATGAGGTCAACACAGGCGCTCCAATGGTAACCCCTAATGCATACAGCGTTACGGTTAGTGCGGACATCGTTACGGATATGTGCAAGTCTTCAGCGATCAGGGGAAGCAGTCCTACGCTGATGAACTCAGTTGTCCCAATGGCAAAGGCACTTACGGCTAAAGCCAGTAATGGCCAGATACTTCGTTTGGATTCTGGCGACATGTTTTTCACTCCTATCTATAGTAATCTTTGACCAGCAGATGTTATTATGAGTTATTCAATCAATTATGAACAGTACGTACTTTTTAGTGATATAGGTACCAAAAAGTACCCTAGAGGCGACATACACGGAGGGATCGGCATTGGGAAAGAAAAAATACAATATCTCTGTTGAGGCGACATTAGAGGTGATCGGGGGAAAATGGAAGTGTGTGATTCTGTGTCATTTGACCCATGGAAAGATGCGAACAAGTGAATTAAAGCGAATGATGCCTTCCATAACACAAAAAATGCTGACTCAACAGCTTCGTGAATTAGAGGAAGACGGCATTGTCAATCGGATTAGCTATAATCAGGTTCCACCCAAAGTGGAGTACGAGCTAAGTGAATATGGATGTAGTTTGAAAGGCATTTTGGATTCACTTTGTGCCTGGGGAGAAAGACATATTATTAAAGAATACGGGGATAAATCTGCGGTTTTGGAGGATAACATTCTGAATAAGCTGTAAAGCGAAAAAAAAGCGTCTGCAATAGATCAGCAGGCGCTTTCTCTCTCTTAGAATTCCAAGAGTTACGAATTGGACATCATTTTATTTGGTAAAATCAATGACCATACGTCCTTGGATTTTGCCATGCTCCATCTCTTCGAAGATTTCATTGATGTCTTCAAGCGGACGTTTTTGTACAAGAGGAACAACTTTACCTTCTGCAGCAAACTGGAACGCTTCTTTAAGGTCTTCACGAGTACCGACCAAAGAACCGATTACTTGAATGCCGTCCAGAACCAGACGCGGAATGTCCAGATCCATTTTATCGGTTGGAAGCCCTACAGCTACGACACGCGCGCCAGCCTTCACAACGTCAATAGCTTGGTTGAAAGGTGTTTTGGCAACAGCAGTAACCACGGTTGCATCCAGACCAGCACCGTTCGTTAATTCCTTAGCTCGGGCGACTGGATCTTCTTTCATGCTGTTAACAATATAGTCAGCACCAATTTTTTTGGCCAGTTCGAGTTTTTCATCACTGATGTCAAAGGCTACAACTTTAGCATTGAATACATTTTTGGCGTATTGCACAGCCAGGTTACCCAAGCCGCCGATACCGAAGATACCGATCCATTGTCCTGGTCTGATATCGCTTACTTTAACTGCTTTATATGTTGTAACCCCTGCGCAAGTTACACTACTTGCAGCGGCAGGATCAAGATTATCTGGTACTTTGACCGCATAGTCAGCTGTAACAATACATTGTTCTGCCATTGCACCATCTACCGTGTATCCGGCATTTTTAACTTCACGACACAAAGTTTCCCGTCCGGTTAAACAATATTCGCAGTGACCGCAGCTTTCGAACATCCAGGCAATACTTACGCGATCGCCAATTTTAAGGCTGGTTACTCCTTCACCTAATTCAATGACTTTCCCAATGCCTTCATGTCCCAGAACTCTGCCTGTGACATCACCAAAATCTGCATTTTTTACGTGTAAATCTGTGTGGCAAACCCCGCAATATTCAACTTGGACTAACGCTTCCCCATGTTTCAGGGAGCGCAAAGGTTTCTCTTCTACACTAACTTTCTTGTCTTTTGTAACAATTGCTGCTTTCATGTAGATCTCTCCTTTGAGTGGATATGGAATAATTTTGTAATGCACACCCCACTATTATAGTTACTTCCCTCAAAGAGGACAAACAAATATTTCACCACTCCATTATTCTCTCTACATCCCGGTAATAATAAGCAACCATTTCTACCTTTTTCCTAAGTCCTTGTACCCTTGCAGGAACTTTGTACAATAATTTACAATGTAAAAAGTTTCACATACCCTATTTGGAAGAAGGATAAAGAACCATGAAAAAACACTGGAGAGGTTGCTTGTTCAGCATATTTTCCATAATCTTGGCACTGTCGGTAACAGGTTGTACATCATCCGCCACTTCTAGTCCTACTAGCGCATCATCGTCATCAGCTAACAACGCTCATGCAGTTGTTCACAAAAGCCCGCACTGGTCCTACGAAGGGGATGAGGGACCCGAGCATTGGGGGGAGCTGGAAAAGGATTTCGTCGCTTGTGGTAACGGTCAGGAACAATCTCCCATCAACATAGAGCATTCCCATCTGGAAGCTTCGCATACGCAGCAACCGTTGCAGGTTCATTATTCAACCACTAAAGTATCCATACTGAATAATGGACATACCATCCAAATCAATGCAGCTAGTCCCAGCAATAATATTGTTGTGGACGGTACTACATTCACTTTAAAGCAGTTTCATTTTCATCATCCAAGCGAACACCAAATAGATGGCAAAAATGCTGAAATGGAGCTTCATTTTGTTCATCAAAGCGACAACGGAAGCACAGCCGTCTTGGGTGTTCTTATTCAAAGCGGCAAAGAAAACAAGGCTTTCAACCGCATTTGGTCCAAACTGCCAAAAGGTATCTCTCAAGAAGCGAACTTGGAGGGAGAAATAAATCTTGCCTCGCTGCTGCCAAAAGACCTGCACTCCGTTCGCTACAACGGATCACTGACTACCCCGCCATGCACAGAACATGTGAGTTGGACGGTACTGGAACAGCCCATTGAAATGTCAGCAGACCAAATCAATCAGTTTGCTGCCATTTTTCCCGATAACCATCGTCCTGTACAACAACTAGGAACCCGTGAGCTGAAGACCGAAAAATAATAAAATATAGTGCTCTAAGATATAAGCTGCTTTTTAAATGCAAACAAGAAGCCCCTCTGTTCATCTGAATAGAGGGGCTTCTTGTTATTAATGATGCTTCCTAGCTTACAATCGTTATAATCGCACCAATTGCTCCACCTTCACCGGCTGGCCTGTGCGCATAGAGCGGTTGGCGGCGATGCCTGTTAAAATGGACCATGCGCCGTCAATATGGGAGGCCGCACGATGAAACCGATCTTCTGCCGGCTTATCGAAAATATCCCGCAGCATGACCGGATCTCCTCCGCCATGTCCTCCCACGCCTTCCTCTACTTCAATCTCGTAAGGTGCTGCAAAGTGAGGATAAATCGTGATGTTTTTTTCTTTTAACGCTCCCTCATCTGCCTTGCTGCCACCGGAATTAACATAGGATTGCTCGGACACCCGAACTTCCATTCGTCCCTTGGTGCCGTTAAATACAATGATAAAGCCCTCCCATGGCATATAAGCGTTCAGTGAGTAGTTCATTACCGTTTTATTCTGATATTTCACCATGACACTCAGCGTATCCTCGATGCTGATATTGTCGCCAAATACGCTTTGGTCCCTCACATACCCATCCTCATGCTCCGCATCCAGATACATGCCTTTTAGATGCTCGTTACGATCCAGATGTAAGGCAAAAGGGTCATTTTCCGCCGCCTTGCTGCCGTAAGCCCGTTGATAGAACTCCGTCACGCCACGCTGCTCCGCATTCTCCCGGCCGTAAAATTTCAAATCGCCCATCGCATATACCGTATCCGGCTTCGAGCCAAGCCAGAAGTTCATTAGGTCAAAATGATGCGTCGATTTATGCACCAGTAGACCGCCGCTATTGCGCTTGTCCCGGTGCCAGCGGCGGAAATAATCCGCGCCATGCTGAGTATTCAACAGCCATTCAAAATTGACTGACAAGATGTCACCCAGTGTCCCGTCCATGATAACCTCACGGATTTTCGTATTATGCGGGGCATAGCGGTAGTTAAAGGTAACGCGCAGCTTCCGTCCCGTGCGGTCTATGGCATCCAGGATGTCTTGGCATTTGTCCTCGTCCACCGTCATCGGCTTCTCGGAAATGACATCACAGCCTAGCTCCATCGCCCGGATAATATACCGATGATGCACCCGGTCAATGGTGGTGACGATGACGATATCCGGCTTTGTCTCCGCGATCATCCGGTCAAATTCGTGAGCTTTATAGGTTGGAATCGGCTGGTGATCGTATTTCTCCTGCAACAGCCGATTGGCATAATCCATTCTCGTCTGATTGACGTCACAGAACGCGACCAGCTCCGATGTATCTTTGAAAACGGTAACAACTTCACCGTAAAAAAATTCAGCTCTTCCTCCGGTGCCCACAAGCGCATATTTGATTTTAGCCAATTGGTTCACACCCTTTACATGAATTACTAATATTTTATAGTATAAGAAAGAGCGAAATCTTCGCTTTTATTGTGAATTCGTCTAAAGAGTATGCATATATTATCCTCATGAATACTTTCATAAAGGAGAACGCTGCGATGATTGCCACACCCCTTTTTACCATCGAGCAAGCGCTTCGGACGGTGCCATTTAGCATGTCTGCCGACCATGTCCATCAAGCGCATGAAATTTATTATCTGCTGGCAGGAGAGCGCTACTACTACATTAATCAGCGTGTATACGCGCTACAAAAGGGCGATCTGATCTGGATTAGCAAACATGATTTTCACCGTACGAGTAACAAAGGGAACGGCAGCCATGAGCGAATTTTGATCAACTTTGATGAAGCGTTTGTAGGCTCGTCCGCGTCTGTCACTCCATCCGACAATCAGAATCATCTACTTTTGCCTGAAAAAAGCTTTTTGCTTCGCCCCTCCGTGGAAGAACAACGCGAGCTGGAGCATTTGTTCCAGCAAATGCTGGATGAATACCGTCAAGAGCATACATACCGTCATATGTATCTTCAAAGCCTGTTGCTCCAGTTGCTGATCCGAATCCGCCGTATACAATCAGCGGCTCCTGAAACCATAGCGCCGGAACGCAGCGAGCAGCAGCAGCGCGTGTACTCGGTGATTGAGTACCTGCATGCCCACTATGCCGAGAAGCTATCATTGGAGCAACTAGCAGGACATTTTTATATTAGCAGCACATATCTGTGCCGCATTTTCAAGCAGACTACAGGCTTTACGTTGGTCGAGTATCTTCAGGATGTACGGGTCCAGCAGGCTCGGGCGTATTTGAAGGAAACCAACTGGAAAGTGACCGCCATTGCTGAAAAAACGGGCTTTGACAGCATTGCTCACTTTGGCCGTGTATTCAAGCATTTCACCGGGCGTACTCCATTACAGTATCGGAAAGTACACAAAAAGGAGTAGGGAAATGCCCTACCCCTTGATGCCTGTTAAGGTAATGCCTTCAATAATTTGCTTTTGGGCGAAGATGTAGACGATGAGCACCGGGACGACGGAGATGGTGGTACCTGCCATCATCAGTGACCAGTCGGCGGTATATAGCCCTTTAAAATTGTTGAGCAGAAGCGGAACCGTAAATTTCTCCGGTGTATTGAGATAGATCAGCGGATCAAGAAAGCTGTTCCAGGCACCCAAAAAGGTGAAAATCCCGATCGCCGCCAATGCTGGACGAATGAGTGGCAGAATGACACTCCAGTAAATGCGAATGTATCCCGCCCCGTCCATGACTGCAGCTTCCTCCAGATCGCGTGGAATACCCATGACGAATTGACGGAGCAAAAACACTGCGAATGCATTAAACAAGGCTCCGGGTACGATTAGCGACCAGTGCGTATCCAACCAACCGATACGATCCATCACCAGATATAACGGAATCATAGTTACCTGCTTAGGCACCATCATCGTAGCGAGGAACAAAATAAACAATATATCCGAACCCGGAAAACGGATTTTGGCAAAGGCATACGCCGCCATAGACGCGCTAATCAGCGTCGCTGTCACGATGATAAACGTAATGTAAAAGCTGTTCATGTACGCCTGCACGAAGGGCATGGCCTCCAGCGAAGCCGGATAGTTGCTCCATACGAACGGATCGGGAATCCATTGTGGCGGAACGACAAAAATTTGAGAGATATCCTTTAAAGAACTGAGGATGGTCCATAGAAATGGAAAAAACATGATTAAAGAGCCGACAGCGAGCAGCACATGGCGCAGGAGCATCCTGCATCTGCAACTAATCTCCATAGTGCACCCACCTCTTTTGCATTTTAAATTGCAGCAGTGTAAATATGAGAATGATCACGAACAAAATCATTGCCGCTGCCGCACTTTCTCCCATCGTGAAATCAATGAACGCCTGATCGTAAATGTGATACACAAGCGTATAGCTTGCTTTGGCCGGTCCACCATTTGTCATGACGAACGCCTGATCGAACACCTGAAAAGAGCTGATGACCATCATAATGGTGACGAAAAAGGTTGTTGGTGATAATAGCGGCAATGTGATATACCTTAGCTGCTGGAACTTGCTGGCCCCGTCAATTTCGGCTGCCTCGTAATAGCTTTTGGAGATGCCCTGAAGTCCTGCCAAAAAAATGACCATGTTGTATCCCAGTCCCAGCCATATGCTAAGTAGAGCAATCGATGGGATTACCCAATGCGTATCGGTAAGCCACATCGGGCCTACAATCCCAATCGTTCGCAGCAAGTGGTTTAAAATGCCGAATTCACCATTCAGTATCCACATCCAGATGACCCCAACTGATACCGAACTGGTCACGACTGGCATGAAAAAAAACAAGCGATAGATTTCCCTGCCCTTCACTTTATTGAGTACGATGGCTACGAGCAGAGCCAACACAATTCCCACCGGAATGACCAACACCATATAGTACACCGTATTAATGAGTGCCTTCCAAAAATCAGGATCAGATAATTGACCTTTAAAATTGTCCAAGCCGACAAACAAAGGCACCCCAAAACCATCCCAATTGACAAAGCTTAAGTAAAACGCATACAGCAAGGGCAGCAGTGAAAAACATAACAGACCAAGAAACTGGGGGCCAATAAATAGATAGCCCCACAGCGCTCGATGCTTTTTCTGCATCTTGTCACCTTCCTCCCTGGTCACGGCCCATCCCGTGTTTACTTGACCGCCTTGGATATGATCTGATTCAACTTTTCAATGGTTGTCGCAGCATCCTGCTTGCCCAGGAACATCAGGTCAATGGTTTCCGTGATATCGGAGTTCAACCCCGGCACCTGTGCATCATATGCCAATGCGGAACCATAAGCATGCCCTTTATTACGTCCCTCCGTCAGATAGCCCGAGTGCTCAATCGTCGCCTTTTTCATGATGCTCTCATCTGCGGCAGCAAGCGTACCCATGGCATTTCCACCTTCAACCAACCGCACCTCCTGTCCTTTCACAGAGACGTAGAAGGCTGCCAGCTTCATGGCCTCTTGCACATGCGGACTGTTTTTGTTGACAGCTACATATGCAACCGGGATGGCGACAGGCTCATTTTTACCAGTGTTGGAGGGCCAGTAGATATAATCAAAGTCGAGGCTTTTATTTTGGCTAAACAAAGGCTCCAGCCATCTTCCTGCCGCCAGCATGCCGACTTGATTGGACATGAACATGGCATCTGCCCCCTGCCCTTTCGGAAGCGAGCCAAGGTATACCGCATTTCCCTTTTTCACCATATCGTGCATAAAAGCGAACGCTTCCTTGCCCTTTTCATTGTGGTCCAGCACATACTTGCCTTGTTCATCAAAAATCCGGCCACCATTCGACCACACCCACGAATACCAGTGAGCCCACCAGTTTTCCGCAATATAGCCCTGCTTTCCGGCGGCCTTCAGCTTGGATGTAACCTCCTCAAAGGCGTCCCAGTTCCACTTGCCCTCATCATAGTATTCCTGCGGTGTTTTCACACCTGCTTCCTTAAATACCTTTTTGTTGTAGTACATGACCATCGGGTTTGAGTCAGGAGTGACCCCATAGATTTCCCCATCACGCTTGGCCGGACCCCATAATCCTTCCGGAAAATCCTCGGCCTTCACGTCACTTGCCTCACTTTTTAAAAATTCACCCAAAGGCTGCACCTGTTTTGCTCCGATCAAACGCGCAATCGTCGACTCATATGAATAAAAGACATCCGGTCCGCGACTTCCCTGTAGCTGTGTCAACAGCTTTTGCTCATATTGGTCTCCCGGTACTGGTACCAGCTTAACTTCGATATTCGGATTCTCTTTTTCAAATGCATCCAGTGCCCGCTGATACACCTTCACCTCCGCAGGGTTACCCCAAACCTGCATCGTAAGCCGCACCTTTTGTCCATCTGTATTCTCTATTTTGGGAGAAGTGCTGCATGCCGTTGCAAGTAAAAACAGAATGCTGAGAAAAAATCCAATTTTTATCCAACTCATGTAATTGTCCACCTTAACCGCCTCCTGTAGCTTCGCATGGTTGTATATCACCCTTCTTTGAAGCGCTTACAAAACTTTCCCTATCATCATATGTAGAAGGAGAAAGCGCGATATCCCCATTTTCATTTTTATATAAATTTTTTTCTTTTGAGTGGCTCTGATATGACAGTAACCAAGAGAAAGACATTACGAGGACGTAAAGGTCTGCACAACAAAAAAAAGAAGAATGCAGATCATCTGCTTCCTTCTTTCGTATTCCTACAGCTATAATTCCATTTTCTAAGAATTTATTATCATCTTTTCAAAAGTGTTATAGCCATTCGTTTCGCCCATATAAGTATAGCCACATTGTTGGTAAAAACCGCTAAGCTTGTCATTGCCCGCAATACAATCCAGACGGATTCGATCCTTGCCTGCGAAGCGGATACCTTGCTCAATCCACTGCATAAGCTCACGGCCCAGTCCCTTTCCCGTGTTATCGCGATCTACAACCAAACGATGCAGATACACGGAGGTTCCTCCCTCGGAATTCGTCTCGTCTAATCCCCACAATTTACAATCCCAAGCACTGGGTTGCTGCTGCAAGATCACTGCGCCTGCCAAGCGATGATCGTCTGAGGTTCGGAACATAACCACTTCTCCGCGTGCAATAGCTCCGCCCAGATTGTGGTCATCCTCTCCTCTTAGTAATTTGCCCCATTGCGTGGAACCTTTGCTGTGCAGCCATCTGGCCGTCTTTAAAATTAACTCCTGAATTTCAGCCTGATCTTCATTACTTGCCTGATAAGCCACTAATCCTGGTTTGACGGATGGATCGACAATCGTCATTGATGTCATGCTGCACCTCAACTCTATTTTTTTATGTATAAAATATAGCATAAAAAAATAGAGTTTGATGCTCTGGCTAATAGCGTTCAGAATTTACCATTTTCAAGCATGGAGCTTCTTTTCCATTCTCTCCACATCATAAAGATCAAAAGGGGTATGCCGATGCAGGCCAGTACTAGGGTTAAGGGCAACCCAACCGGCTCATGGATTCTAGCGGAAATGACTTTGGCCAGCATCAACAACCCGCCTCCCCAAAGGATGGAGCCCAACATGAGAAGCCGTGGACGGTTTCCAATCATACAACGCATGAAATAAGGCACAATAAGCCCTATATATCCGATGGTACCACATGCCCACACCGTAATGGCGGTCAACACAATTGCGAAGGGAATGTACAGGGGTTTCAGCTGCTTGGGGAATGCGAAGACAGATCCTGCGACGAGAAGTGTAACCAAGGTAAGCCAAAACGTGAATGACCCTTCTCTTATTCCCCACCCTCCCACAGACATTGCCCACTCTTGCTGATTTTCTCCAAATAGCACAATAAATCCAGAGATTGAACGAAGGGCTACATCAATAATGAAACCAATCATGAATAAATGAATTCCCGCAGACCGTCCTCGAATGAAACGGATTCTATTTAATGTAAATACAATGAATCCCCCAAATACCGCCCCTGCAATACAAAGGGCCATACCACCAAAAGAGTCTATGTTCATTCCCAGTAAAAGGACAACACATAACCCCACCATTGCCCCAGGCATAAGTCCGGTTAAGGTGGGTGATGCAAATGGATTAGCTATTCGTAGTTGTAAAAGAGTGCCTGAAACGGCCAGACCTCCTCCGAGCAACAACATATCCAAGGCAAATGGCATACGAGTTTGGTATACAACTTCCTTCAATATGGGATCAGGATTGGAAGAAAACAACACTTCACATAACTCTGCATAGCTGATAGGAAATATACCTGTGACTAGCGACAGGAACAAACTAAAGATCAATAATGCAAACCCTGTAACCAGAGTTAAAACTATTCTTTGTGGACGTGGTGGAGCTGCGTTCGGTTCAGCGACGGTCGCCCCACCTCCGCATTCACCCACATGTATTTCTTGTTCACTCATCAGATTGAAAAGTTCCCCTTTCCTCATTTCCCATAAAATATAAATAACACTATACTTTTATCGGTCATATATGGTGAAAAATGTAACCTTTCTAATCATTTCAACTGATGATATCCATATGAGGAAAGATGGAAGGGACGTGAATGAGGTGCCAAGCCGTAAACCTATTTTCTAAAGTATGAAAAGATGAAGAAGCATCGTATTAAAAAACGAGCTGACCTCCCGGTCAGCTCGTTTCAAATCCTGGTAAAGTGTGCTGCTCCATATTCACAATTTAATTCGTCTGTGCAGCAGGCACAATGCGGTACAATCCTGCAGTATCGCCAGTCGCGGGCCGTACCTCCTGAATGACCCAACCTAACGACAGCACCTGTTCCAGCCGATCATATTCGGCCTGCGTCAGTTCGGATGTAACAGCTTCGCTTCCTTCCTCCAGAGACAGCTCAGGCTCACATCCGAATGCAGTGGCAAGCCACGTACGAATGCCACGGATCGTATTATATTTGATCTGATACCCGTCTGTTACCGCGCTGACAAACACCTCCGGTTCATTGGCCGCCAGCCCGGTGGCAAGCTCCGCATAATCGAATTGTCCGTCCGTTGGCAGCTCATTTTGCTGCACCCGACGGATGAGTTCCTCAGGGGACCAGCCTAATGAACGTAAAGATTCCAGCATGAGCGCGTCCCACTGGGAAATACGTACTCTTTTCGTTGATTCAGTCATCGTTTTTTACCTCCTATGGGTTATGTACACGTACAACCAATCTTAACCTAACGGCTAACCGGGTACGCCACATAATGTCCGGGACTAATTTCTTTCAGCTCGCCAGCATCGTTGCTATCCTTGTCCCATACCCATGAACCGTCGGGTTGAGCCAAGCTATTCTGCCGCTCGCCGACCGCTCTCGGATCAGGCACAGGGATGGAAGAGAGCAGCGCCTGTGTGTAGGGGTGAGCAGGCTGCTCATACAGTTCATCTGCATCAGCTACCTCCACCAACCGTCCATGATACATCACGCCGATACGATCCGAAATATGCCGCACCATCGACAAGTCGTGAGCGATAAACAGATACGTCAGCCCGAACTCCTGCTGGAGATCCTCCAGCGTGTTAATGACCTGCGCCTGGATGGACACATCTAGGGCCGAAATCGGTTCATCACAGACGATGAACTCGGGATTCACGGATAAGGCACGAGCGATGGAAATCCGCTGGCGTTGACCGCCGCTAAACTCGTGCGAATAGCGGTACAGGTGCTCTCGCTTCAGCCCTACCTTCTCCAGTAAAGCCACTACGGCATCCTTACGCTCACTGCCCTGATGCAATCTGTGAATATCCATCGGCTCACCAATCAGGTCAAGCACGTTCATACCCGGATTAAGCGAGGAATATGGGTCCTGAAAAATGCTCTGAATACGCCGACGTAGCGGCTTGAGCTGCTTGTCATTCAGCTTGGAAATATCCTGACCGTCAAAGCGTACCGTACCTTCCGTATAATCGTATAACCGTGTCAGGCAGCGTCCAACTGTCGATTTGCCACTACCGGACTCACCAACCAGTCCGAACGTCTCGCCGCGCTTGATGTGGAAGCTTACGCCGTCAACCGCCTTGAGCACCTCGGAGCTGCGCCCTAACAAATCCTTTGCGGTCACAAAATGCTTCTTAAGCTGGTGTACCTCCACCAAGGGCTGATCCTCACCCGCCACATGGTTGGCCTCACTCAACGCTTCATTCACCGTCATTCCCCTCCTCTGCACGGCCCGCTTCGGACGTCTCGTAGACTCCGGCGGGCACAACGTCCGGCTCGTTCAGCCAGCAGGCTGCTCGCTGGTCTGGGCGCAGCTCCACCATCGGCGGCCGCTCCACACAGCGGGCAAACGCGTGCGGGCACCGTTCCATGAACGGACAGCCTGATGGCGGGTTCAGCATATCCGGGGGCGTGCCCTCAATCGGCACCAGCCGCTCACGGAAGCCGTTCGTACGCTGGGGTACAGAGCGCAGCAGACCCTGCGTATATGGATGCCTAGGACGATAGAAGATATCGTCCACACGCCCCTCCTCCATCACCATGCCGCCGTACATTACGATGACACGGCTGCACACCTGGGCGACGACGCCCAGATCATGGGTGATCAGGGCAATCGCCATATCGGATTGCTGCTTGAGCGTCTTGAGCAGCTCCAAGATTTGCGCCTGAATCGTCACATCCAGCGCTGTAGTCGGCTCATCTGCAATCAGCAGTTCCGGACTGCACGAGAGCGCCATTGCGATCATCACCCGCTGACGCATCCCTCCGCTGAATTGATGCGGGTATTGATTCATTCGACGCTCCGGTTCAGTAATACCTACCTGTCGCAGTAGCTCCACAGCTGCCTGCGTAGCTGCTTCCTTGCTCAGTCCTCGATGCCTACGAATCACCTCGACCAGGTGATAGCCTACTTTTTTGACCGGATTCAGCGAAGTCATCGGGTCCTGAAACACCATTGCGATTTGGTTACCGCGTATTTTACGCCATTGTTTTTCTGTCAGCGCGGTCAAACTTTCTCCACGGTAACGGATATCGCCGTTCAGCCGCTTGCCGGGCGGGGCAATCATCGACATGATCGCTTTCGCCGTAACGCTTTTGCCGCTACCGGATTCTCCTACAATTCCTACCGTTTCTCCAGCATCAATATGAAAGCTAACCCCTCGAACGGCCTGATTCTCCCCCTCACGAGTGAAAAACGAGACCTCCAGCTGTTCGACAGACAGCAGATGTTCTGTCATTGTGTTTTCGCCCCTTCCTGTCGCTCCTGGAGCCATTGTTAATGGATCTATGCTATGAATCACCGTTTTACTAATTTGGGCTCAAAGCCTACACGCAGTACATCTCCCAGTACATTAAAGCTCAACACGGTCAGTAAAATAAGCAGTCCCGGAAACAATGCCATATATGGTGCCTGTGCAATATAACCTTGGGCATTATTCAGCATACTGCCCCACGTAGCGTTCGGCAGTTGAACACCAAAGCCGAGAAAGCTCAGTGATGATTCCATCATAATGGCTGAAGCGATATTGTTCGTCGCTCCTACGATAATGACTGGAATCAGATTGGGAACGATGTGCTTCAGGATAATGCCAAATGTACTTTGTCCTGAAGCCTTAGCGTATAGTACATACTCCCGTTCGCGCAGCGTCATCGTCTCTGCCCGCACCACCCGGGCGATATTCATCCACATGAGCAGGGCGATAATGACAATGATATTGCCAACGCCTGGCTTCAAAAACACACTAAGCAGCAATATAACCAGAAAAGACGGAATCGACATGATTAGCTCCAAAATCCGCATAAGCAGGTTGTCAATCCACCCGCCAAAATAGCCGCTCACAATGCCTACCACTGCACCAATACTGGTCGCAATAATCATAGACGCAAAGCCAACCAGCAATGATACACGACCGCCATACAGCGCTCTTGTAAAATAGTCCCGACCGTAATCGTCCGTTCCAAACCAGTGTGCGCCTCCCGGTGGTTGGAGGCGCTCCAGTACGTTCAGCTTATTCGGGTCCTGCGGTGATAAAAATGCGAAAATCGCTCCCAGCGAGAATACGATCAATAGTATGAGGGCGACGGCGCCCATTTTGCTCGTCATCAGCTCGATCCCGATGTTGCGCCATTTGCTCCGATTCATGTTTTCACCTCGTTGATTTAATTCTCGGGTCCGCCATGCTGTACAAGATATCTGCCAGCAGATTACCCAGGATCAGCAGTAAAGCGGAAAATAAGGTAATCCCCATAATGACGGGATAATCCATTCCTTTTACAGCCGTCATGCCCAGCGAGCCAATACCCGGCCAGGAAAATACCGTCTCCGTCACAATGGCTCCCGCCACCAGGTCCGCAACCGACATACCAAGCAGCGTAATGATGGGCAGCAGCACATGCTTGAGCACGTGTCGAAACAAAACCAGTCGTTGTCCAGACCCGAACGCGTATTGAATCTGCACGTACTCTTCCTTAAGCTGCGTAATCGTGCTGGAACGGATGTACCTCACATAGACAGATAGAAAGCCAAAGGCCAGTACAAAACATGGCAAAATTCCATGCTTGATTACATCCAGCACCGAGTCCGTTCCGATCGTACGCATCCCTGTACTTGGAAGCCAATGCAAATAAATTGCAAATAGATAAATAAGCAAAATACCAAGCCAAAACAATGGGACAGAAATACCGATGTACGACATTAGATTAATGAGCTTGTCGATCCAGCGATTCCGATTGGCCGCAGCAATCAAACCAAGTGGAATTGCAATCAACACAGCGAGTATGATGGAGGCGCCCATTAACCCCGCTGTCGCCGGGAGACGGTCGAGAATCTGATCCAGTACAGGCTGATGATTAATTAGCGAATAACCTAGATCTCCTGTCAGGCTTTTTTTAAGCCATAATATGTACTGTACATAAGCGGGCTGGTCCAGCCCCAAGCTATGCCTCATTCTTTCAATATCTTCCAGATGCATATTCGGTGTAACAAAAGAGAGAACCGGATCACCTGGAGCCAGCTTGATCAAGCCGAAGCAGACGATGGACACAAAAAATAGCATCGGTATAACTTGCAGCAACCTTCTGGCGATGAGTTGTCTCATACGTTTTCCTTCCCCTTGCTGTTTTCGAAAAAAATAAGCTGGTTACCCCAGCTTATTTTTTGAAAACCCTGTCTTATTTGTGATAAATTTTGGACAAATCCTCGAAAATCACGACCGGCTTCAACACAGCCTGATCAATACCGCCATACTGCTTGTCGAAGGCCACAATCGTTTTGGTGTATGCAATCGGATAGATAACCGCATCATCAGCCAAAATTTCTTGTACCTTTTTATAAATTTCTCCACGTTTAGTCGTATCCGACTCACCCGCGCCCTCTTCCAACAACTTATCTACTTCTTTATTAGAATAATGCGAATAGTTGGAGGACGATCCCGTGCTATACAAAATACGATACGCATCAGGGTCATACCCCATGATATAGCCGCTGATCGCCAGATCGAAATCCTTGGCATTCGTATCAACGAATTTTTGCGACCACGCTGAGGAATCCATGCTGTTCACCTCCAGCTGAACGCCAATATCCTTGAACTTCTGCTGGATATACAGCGCCTGTGCTTCCTGAACCTTGTTGCCGCCCGGAATGATAATGCGCAGCTTCAGCCCTTCAGCGCCAGCTGATTTCAGCAGCTCCTTCGCCTTGTTCACATCATTATTGAAAAATGCAACATCATTCGTGTGATACAGTACATCCTGTGTCAAAGCGGACTTTGCAGTATCTGCATAATCTTTGGAGCCATACGATACCTGGATCAATTCATCCTGATTCAGTGCATAAGAAAGCGCCTGACGTACTTCTTTTTTGTTCAACTGCTTTGTATCACTGTTTTCATTAAACATCAGGTAAGCCAAGCGGCCTTCGCTGTAAGGGAAAATGTCAAACTTATCTGTCGCTTTAATGGTGTCTACGTTTTGCGGGTCGAGATAGTTTACATTGATTTCACCATTTTGTAGGGCCAAATTGGCAGCATTCGAATCTTTAACAATCCGAAATGTCACAGAATCCAGATGCGGCTTGCCGCCAAAATAGTTATCGAACCGTTCAAGTGTAACGTACTCGCCGGTTTTGTACTCTTTAAATTTGAAAGGGCCTGATCCAACCGGAGTGTTGTTTTTCGTGCTTTTCTCAATATCCGCTTCATTCTCAAAAATGTGCTTCGGAATCGGGGATACCTGTACCAGGGCCGCCTCAAAAGCTGGGGCTGGCTGAGGAAGCTTGAAGTCCACCGTCGTATCATCAACCTTGCTCGCCTGTACCGGCTTGCCGTTGACCATAAAATTACTTCTCAAGAAGCTGTGCTGCTTCTCGTCTAAAATTTTGTTAATCGTGAAAACGACATCGTCAGCTGTCAGCTTCTCGCCATCATGCCAAGTCAGATCCTTTTTCAGTTTTAGTGTATAGGTCAACTTGTCTGCCGAAGGAGTCAGGCTATCTGCCAAATAAAACGTCTTCTTGCCATTGTTCACTTGGAACAAAGGTGCGAATATCGCTTGATCTATCGTCAGACTTACCCGGTCACCCGCATAGTTCGGATTCAGCACCACCGGATCGGCTTGCACGCCGATAATCAAACTACCACCATCTTTGGGCTGTCCGTTATCCGCTGTAGTTGCATCTGTGCCAGACGCACTACCATTCGTCGCAGACGAAGATCCCGAATTTCCGCCGGAGCATGCACTTACTACCAACATTAATACGATGAATACGAATATACCTGTCAAATTACGACGCATCGCTCTAGCCTCCAAATTCTTTAAGTATGTATTGAAAAATATTATAAATCGGAATAGTCGGATTTACAATCGTTCAAAAACTGTTTATTCCCCTTGTCATTAGCATTGCAGACATTATGTGATCGAATTAGCAAAAAAGACACCCGTTAAGGGCGTCTTTTAGAAGACCAGCAAACTGATTAATGCCAAGATGGCAGGCAGACCTTGCTTTAATAAAATAGACTTATTGGCCGTTAATGCACCATACACCGCAGCCACTACCACACAAATGACAAAAAATAATTGGATTTGTCGCCCAATTACAGGATCGGGATAGAACAAGCCCCATACCAATCCAGCAGCCAGAAATCCGTTATACAGCCCCTGATTGGCTGCCAGGGACTTGGTCACTCCTGCCAATTCCTTCGAGGTACCGAACGTACGCATCGCTCGCGGGGTCGTCCATAGAAACATTTCCAACACTAAAATATAAACGTGCTCCAGCGCTACAATTCCAACCAATATTGAACTAAGTAAGCTCAAATCGTTTCCTCTTTTCCACATGAAGTTACTATGAGGTTATTTTTAGATCGATCCTCAAAAGTATAGTTTATCTACCAAAAACAGTAAAGAGACCGAGCCCATGGCCCGGCCTATTATTCACATGAATTCTAAAGCCTTACATAGTTCTTGCAAAATCCAACAAAGCTTTAGACATACTGTTGATCTCGTCCGTAGAAGCGTTCACTTGCTGCGTTAGTGCAGCTTGTGTTTGTGTCAGCGTAGACATATTCCCGATGTTGTGCAAAATTCGCTCGATAAGTGTTTTCATTTCGTCCAGACTGGTCTCGATATTCCCGGTCGCATCAGCACTATGAATGGCAAGCTTTCTCACTTCATCTGCAACAACCGCAAAACCACGTCCCTGCTCGCCTGCACGCGATGCCTCGATTGCAGCATTCAGACCCAGTAGGTTGGTTTGATTCGCGATCTCTTTAATGAAGTTCGAAATGTTTTGCGTCTCTTCTGCACTGACTTTGGCTTGATTCGCCGCCTCTGTCGATTGCTCTTGAGCCGTAGCCAGCTCCTGCGCCTGGTTACTAACCGAGTTAACACCGTTCACCATTTCTGTAATGGAATCGGAGAGATGCTGAATTTTGAGCGTAAGCTCATCCGCGACAGCCTGCTTTTCCTTTTCTACGGTGATATCACGGATGGTTCCGGCAATACGAATAGGCACTCCATTGCTATCACGTATGCTTCTTCCACTGTTTTGATACCAGCGATACTCTCCATTTTTACTTTGTAAGCGGCATACCATGTCATACGGTGTACGATCTGTATAGTCATTTAAATGATCGACTACAGCCTTAACTGCATGTTCGGCATCATCAGGATGTATACGCGAACTCCAGCTGCTTAATACACTTGGAAAGTCCTTCTCGTCTGTAAAGCCCAAGGTGTTGCGGAATTGCTGGGACCACCAAAATATATTATCCGGGTGCTCAATGTCTCCATCCACCAGAATGACGTCATAGGGTGCCTCCACCAAAACACGATTGATGAGATCAAATCTGGTAACTAGAGCCTGAAGCTCCTCGGACTTAATCTTCTGATCGTGCACATCCAACAGAGCGCCTGCAATCCGAAGTGGCACTCCCTTCTCGTCGCGGATCGTCGTTCCGGTAGCCCGGAACCAGCGGTATTCTCCATGCTTCAGCTTCAAACGATACTGTACGTCATATGGCGTCTTTCCCGTAAAATCCAGCAAATGATCAGACAATTCTGCCAAAGACCTGTCATAATCTTCGGGGTGCAGTCGAGATGACCAGCTATCCAATACATTGGGGAAGTCCTTTTCGCTCTGATACCCCAGCATAGCACGGAATTCTTCTGACCATGTGAACGTATTATTTGGATTGACGGGATCACCCGCAATAACCTCCATGTCCCATAAGCCAATCTCTATCGCCTTGGTAACAAGCTTCAAACGGATATCAACATGTTGAGCATCATTTTTCATGGACTCTATCGCTTGGTTAACATTGTTTGCGATTTCTTGAACCTCAGGAGAAGCTGAGGAAACCTGTATTGCAGCAGCATAATCTTTTTGCTGTATTCTTTGTGAAAGTTTGCGGCTTTCTTCTACTAAAGGAGCAAGTGATTGGGACTCATTTTTCTTGAGAAACATACATGATCTTCCCTTCTAAGCCAATATATAAAACGGTATAATTTAATATCGGAATTTTATTAAGAATCATTATAATTAAATTTTTAATCACATAGGTATTAAGACTTATTTTTCATGTCCATATACCTATAATCCCATACATAAAACATCGAAAAATGTCGAAAAAGGAAGCGGGTTAACAAGTCTGGAAACAAAAAGAACACCTCTGCATTACTTCGCAAAGGTGCTCTTGTTATCTGATAATCAGTTCAATGTACTTCATTTAATTGAGGCAACGTATTCCTCGCCTTTTTCTTTATCATATTGTCCTTCCCATTTGGACATGACTACAGCCGCAAGCGAGTTCCCTAAAACATTGACTACCGTACGCGCCATATCCAGAATGCGATCGATACCCGCGATAAAGGCCAAACCCTCCAGCGGGAGATTCACTGCTCCCAGCGTAGCAAGCAACACGACAAAGGAAGCGCCCGGCACGCCTGCAATACCTTTGGAGGAAATGATCAGCACGAGTACCAGCGTGATTTGGGTCGTGATCGGCATATCAATGCCATACATTTGGGCAATGAAAATTGCAGCCAGTGCCTGATACAGCGTGGAGCCGTCCAGATTAAAAGAATATCCGATCGGGATGACAAAGGACGTGATCCCCTTCGGACATCCGAATTTCTCCATCTTCTCCATGATCTTAGGCAGAACACTTTCCGAGCTGGCCGTCGAATATGCAAGCAACAGCTCACTCTTCAAAATCTTAACCATAGTCCAGAGACGGGTACCGCAAAGCTTGGCGATAATTCCGAAGACAATCACAATGAACAGTAACATGGAGCCGTACACTGACAGTACAAGCTTCAATAACGGCCATAACGAAGCTAATCCAAACTTGGCCACTGTCGTTCCAATCAGTGCAAATACACCGAACGGAGCGAGGCGCATAACCTGATTGGTTACCCAGAACATAGCGTCGGCTACACCTTCAAAGAAATTCAGCACAGGCTTGCCCTTGTTACCAATCGCAGCTACTCCTAGTCCAAACAACACGGAGAAGAATATAATAGCCAGCATATCTCCTTCGCCCAGGGCTTGAATAACATTGGTAGGTACAATATGCACAATCGTATCTATAAAGCTATGACCTGACTTTTCCGCAGTCTCCACATAGGAATGGATATCGCTCTTAGCCAGGTGGGACATGTCCACGCCATCACCGGGTCGAACCAGATTGGCCACAAGCAGTCCAAACAGGATCGCAATAGTCGTTACAATTTCAAAGTACAGAATCGACTTCCCGCCGAGTTTCCCCAGTTTCTTCATATCTCCGACGCCGGCTACACCGATAATGAGTGTTGAGATAACAATAGGTACGACAATCATCTTGATCAAGCGGATGAAAATATCACCGATCGGCTTTAGGTAGACTTCCACCCCTGAATTGCCGTAAAATAAGGCACCAACAATAATACCTAAAGCCAGACCGATAAAGATTTGCATGGTTAAATTAATCTTTTTCACTTCGTGTCCCCCCCTGGCTGGTTTGTATATTTTCGCAGTATGCAGCTCTTAATATTCAAATGATGTTATTTATACTACAATCCGAACTATAAAAACCGACAGTTATCTACACATGTATTTGTTTTTTTCTATAAATTCACAAACATTAATGTAGAGCCTGTGAATTTATCTTACATTGCTTTTCTGAAACAAATACACGGAGGTGAATATGGATGAAACTGAATACCCTTCTTTTCCTGCTGATGCTTATCTTTGTACCCCTGGCAGGTGAGTTGAATATTCACCCGTTCGATAATACATTTCGTCTCAGCTTCGGTACGCCTGTATTTTTTTTCTTTCTGTTATCTATACGTCATATTCCGCCTGCACTTTCGGGAGTGTTTGCAGGGATAGCAGTAGTCGCATTTCGCATTTCACTCAATCATTACCTCCATCCCGGTTTTTCCTTTGAAGAGTTGATGACTTTGCATGGACCTACCTTTTTTTATTACATGGTCTATGGTTTGCTCTTTCAGGTCCTTAACATTAATGCTGAGCCTTACCGCGCACTCCGCGTGGGCATCCTCTCTGTGGGGATTGAAGTTGCCGCAAGTGTGGCGGAGCTAAGTGTCCGGCGAAGCATTGACGGGGATTTCTGGGACATCATTAAAATCAGCAAAGTAGCTTTCATGGCCATGATCCGCAGCTTCTTCGTGCTTGGGTTCTATAATATAATTCGATTAAATCAGTCTGTTCAGCATGAAGAGGCACAAAGACAGCAGACGGAGCGAATTTTACTCCTGGTATCAGACTTGTATGAGGAGTCAGTCCAGTTAGGCAAAACCCTGTCGCACGCAGAGCAAATTACCCGTGAAAGCTATGAACTGTACCGTGAGCTGCAGCAGGATGAATCTCTGAAAGATAGAGAACATTACGCCAGACAGGCGCTTCGTATTTCTGGACAAGTCCATGAGATTAAGAAAGACAGCCAGCGGATTTTTGCCGGTTTGTCCAAGCTCATTGATTCCGAAAGCGACGTGCATTATATGACTTCGCAGGAACTTGGCGAGCTGATCGTCCGAACGAACAGCAAATACGCCCAATCGCTGGGCAAGTCCATCCGCTTCACGCTGAATTTCGATCCTTTGTTACCCAAACTGCATGTTTATACAGCTCTCACTCTGATTAACAACCTGACATCCAATTCAGTGGAAGCGATGAAAGACAGCGGAAGGATTGACGTTTCCATTCAATTTCTGCCGGGACAAGAGGATATAATATCCTTTAGTGTCACCGATAACGGTCCAGGTATTCCTCAGCGCAAACGGGAAATGATCTTCACACCGGGATACACGACCAAGTATGATGAGGTAGGACAGCCTTCGACCGGCATGGGCTTATTTTATGTTCGTGAAGTCGCGGAGAGCCTTGATGGAACGCTTGAACTACTACAGAATGATGATGAGCATACAGATAGATTGCAGACCACTTTTAGAGTCATATTGCCTTTACGGAAACTGACGGAGAAAGGAAGATAGCCCGGATGCGTTTTTATATTGTAGATGACGATCAGGGGATTCGTTCTATGCTGGCAGACATTATTGAAGACGAGGGTTTAGGGGAGGTCGTTGGGGAAGCGGAGGATGGTTCCTACGTGAATAGCGGCCTGCTGGAGCTGAACCGGATTGATGTGTTGCTGATTGACCTGCTGATGCCACTTCGTGACGGCATTCAGACCGTGCGTGCACTCGGTGATCAATTTAGCGGAAAAATCATTATGATTTCTCGGATTGAATCCAAAAATATGATCGGCGAAGCGTACTCGCTCGGTATTGAATATTATATCGCCAAGCCCTTGAACCGACTGGAAATCATTGCAGTTATCCAAAAGGTGATCGAACGCCTGCGCATGCAGCAGTCGATTACAGATATTCAGCGCACACTGCAAGGACTGTCGATGTTCACATCGAATAGCCCATCATCTACACTGGAACCGACTCGAAACATTGTAAGTTCGGGACAGTTTCTGCTCTCCGAAATGGGAATGATTGGCGAAGCCGGAAGTGTAGATTTACTGGACATGCTGGAATACCTGGACCAATATGAGGAGGAAACAGGTAACCTCTCCCCCTATCTGTTCCCCTCGCTAAAGGATATATTTGCCAATATAGCGTTGAAGCGATTAGGAGACTCGGCCTCAGCAGTAGAGCTGAGCAAGGAAATCAAGGCATCGGAGCAACGTGTCCGCCGCGCCATTTTCCAGACATTAAGCCATATTGTATCGCTCGGATTGACCGACTATACCCATCCTAAGTTCGAAAATTATGCATCCAAGTTTTTTGATTTTACAGAAATCCGCAAAAAAATGCTAGAACTGCAAAACAATGTGGAGCCTTCCCTGTCGCAAGCCCGCATTAATACGAAAAAGTTCGTGCAGGTGCTCTATATGGAAGCCAAACGACTATTGCATTAAAAAGAAATGCACCTGCATCTCCCCATGTAGCTATCACACGGAGATTAACAGGTGCACACGTTGATGATTTAAATGTCCCTTGATTCGAGACTCTTGTTCTGCTACTCCATAGCTTCCAAGAAACCTACACCATCGGACAACAGACGTTTCAGGACATTCAGCTCCTCCGGGCTGTAGCGATCTAAAAATTGAAATAACTGCTGCTGTACCTTAGCATGCAGCCGCTCATGTACAAGAAAGAGCTTTTTCCCCAACGGGGTTAGCCGAAAATAAATTTCTTTTTTGTTGTCGTTCAGCTGGGTTCTGCGAATCCAGCCCTCCCTGAGCAGCTTGGTGCTCACTTTCGAAACGGTACCTTTGCTCAGCTCCATGCGCTCCGCTAATGACGTAACATTGATCGGCTCATGCCTCCCAATGCAATCCATAACGTGCACATCCGTCATATTGAGCGAAGTCATTCCATCAAAGTGCTCGCGGATTTCCTTGAGAAAGATCATGCCCTCTCTCTGCTGATGCTGCTCCAGCTGGTGATTCATCTTAATAAGCAAATCATAGACATGCTGAACCGATGTCGCCTTCTCCATACGAACAAGTAGTCACTCCTTTGGCATACTCCTCCTCTCATTATAGCCCACATTTGTTTCACAGGAAACAATATGACCATGTCATGATCATCCCTTTTTCCTTTATACGAACGTCGCAATACCATCCTTAATAACACTCAATATATCCGTTTGTTTCAAAGAAATGGCCCAAGCGATATACCCATCCGGACGGATGAAAACCGTATGCACATCCCTCCATCCAGCAGGCAATTCATCGGCTACGGCCTCCACGTATGAAATATGTGAAAGTGAGATATCGCGAAACTCATTCGATACCTTAGCATCCTGTGCAAGATGGAGAAGCACAAACCGGCCTTCATGAAGAAGATCGTACGCATACGATGTCACTCCGTCAGGCAACCGCAATTCAAAATCAGCAAACCGTTTCCCGTTCAGCGGATGCTGCGGTATAATTTCAGCCCCTGGATAACACACATCCAGTGCGCTGATCTGCTCTGCCATAGATTGATTGATTTCCGGATGGCGGAACCATTCCTCATGTAATTGGCGGTGCGCCAAGACAGCAGGTGTAAAATCCATTAAGCGGGTCTGAACCTCGGTATTCCGTAAAAACTGCGTATTAACCGGATAGCGTTCGTTATGATAGCTATTCAGCAGCGTGTCTGGAGCCCAGCCACGAATCACTCCTGCTAGCTTCCATCCCAGATTCGCAGCCTCTTGCAAGCCAACATTCATTCCCTGTCCACCTGCCGGGAAGTGGATATGGGCAGCATCACCTGCTAGCAGGATTCTCCCTTTACGATAGGTCTGCGCCTGCCGCGTTGCATTCCCAAATCGAGATAACCAGCGAGGATTGAATACGCCAAGATCTGTACCAAGCAGATCGTACAGCTCTGTGCGCACTTCTTCCAGCGTTACAGGTACGTCTTTCGGGACATTCATCAGCCGAGGTGTGGTCAAAATGACCCGATAAATATCTGAAGACACAGGAGCAATCATCACCCCACCTCGTTCACTATATTCGGAATGTACGCCGTTTTCAGGCGGATTGGCTAACTCTACATCCGCTAATACAGCGGTCAGAGTAGCATCCGTGCCCGGAAAAGCAATCCCCGCTTGTTTTCGCACGATGCTCCCGGCCCCATCCGCTCCTACGACATAGGCAGCAGTCATCACCGATACATTGGCTTGTGGTCCAGACGCGCGTACACTCACCACTTCTACGCCCTGCTCCTGCTCCCGCACAGATACCACTTCCATGCCACGATGAACGACAACTCCCAGCTTGAGCGCATGCTCCTCAATCAACTGCTCTGTAATCACCTGTGGGATAAACAGCGTATAATTGGAGGAACTATCAAGCACAGAAAAATCCAAGCGGGTATCCAGCATGGCAAAGTGACCTGTACGTATCGGTCTGCCGTGCTTCATAAACCGCTCCTTCAATCCACGCATATCAAACATCTCAAGCGTCCGTGGATGTAGCGTAAGCGCACGCGACTGGCGAATAGGCTCCTCCAAACGTTCAATCACACATACGCTTACCCTCGCCAATGCCAACTCAGCAGCTAACCACATCCCAACAGGTCCGCCGCCTACTATAATCACTTCATAATCCATGTTCACACCCCTATCTAAAAACTTTATTTCCATCATCAATTGTTTCACAAGAAACAATATATACATACGGAAAGCTCCCCTTTACATTTCCGTATATATTTAAAAACATATCATGCTTTTATTTATTGTTTCGATAGAAACAATTTTATTGTAATTTAATTGAGAACAATTATCAAACATTTTATTTAAATGATTTTTACCCTTTCCTTTAAACCACACCTCCATTTACATTTTGGGAAATATAATTGTATAATCGTAAAATAAGACTAGGCTAGAAACAAGCTCTCCATAGAAGGGATGATCATACATGTCGGATGCCAACCAATTATTCGGTCAAGCGCTGGTTAAATCACTGGTCGGGGAACGTGGACATATTCGCGTGGCTCGGGCTTTGCCGGACATTGACGTCGAGCTGGCAGGGAAGAAACACGCGGAAATGCCCTACAGCATTTATCAACTGCTGAAACATATGATTTACTGGCAGCAATTTATGCTGGAGCATTTGGAAGGACGAAAGCCCCAGCTTCCAGGTAATGTCATGGAAAGCTGGCCCGAAGAAACTGGACCGCAAAGCGAAGAGGCATGGCAGGCTGTCATTAACGAATTTTTACAGGGTGTAGATCGGGCTGTGCAAATTGCCGAAACCGCGCAGCTGGATGAATCACTGGCTCATTTTCCAGGTGAAACAAAAGCGGGGCTGCTGCGGAATATAGCTTCCCACAATTCCTATCATTTGGGTGAAATCGTACTGTTGCGCCGCATTTATGGAGCTTGGCCACCACCAGGAGGCGGCTTTCCTGCTTAAAAGCTACACCACATCCTTATCATACGTGTCACACCTCTAAAATCGCATTGGGATTTAGGCACAGCATGGAGTACGCCTGCGTATCCTATGAAGGAACCCACTGGCTCGAATGGAAGCCGTTCATTCATAATCAGGAGTCATCGGGTAAACGGTTCCTTTGATGCAAGCTCGAAGAGAGGTTTCGAGGATATGGTGAGACACTTATATTTAAATCGTAATATTGCCTGTATGATCGTGATCAGCCTTATTGCTAACATGAGTGGAAGCATGATCCTTCCACTCTTTGCTATTTATGTAGAGCAATTCGGGATATCTACACTTGGCTCCATTGGAGTCCAGTAGAAATCAGCTTAGCCTTTACAATCATCGGCATATAGACCTTTGTATCAGCACCCTTTATTGGCAAAATATCTGATATACTCTAGGATCGCTTGCTGTTATGTATCATCGGTCTATTATTGATCATGCTGGAAATTATCTTATTTTTATGGTTCACAGAACCGTGGATCGTATACTTTGGGATGTTCATCGGAGGTATAGGAGGAGCCAGCTACCTAGATTCCTTTTACTCGCAGCTAGGGGATGTTATTCCTGAAGAAAATAGAAGCTCATTTATCGGCAACGTCGTATCTTTGTCCGAATTGGGGGCCATTGTGTCTCCAATCATTGCAGGCGCACTCATGGACCGTTTTAGCCTCAATACCCCCTTTTATTACAATATGATATTAGTAATGATTGCGATTGTTATTCAATATGTAATTCGATTAAAATCGAAATCCGTAAGAAAAAGGCCAATTGCATAAGCAAGTGGCCTCCTTTGTGTTTTGTGTTCATCACAGCTCCAACTCGACTGCAACGCCGAAATGATCGGATACCACGGATCCTGTTTTCCCGTTCAGTACAACCGTTGAGGATTGAACCTGTACTGTCTTATTGGAGAAAATATAATCAATACGGAGCGGCTCTGCGTTACTTTCCCAGCCTGCAATAGCTTTGATGACCGTGTGTCCTGCATCACGTACTACTGCATTCGGATGGGTGTCTGACCAACCGGATTGCAGTACATAGTCATATCCTTCTCCGCAGACTTCAGCTGCGTTGTTGAAATCACCCATTATAAACACAGGAGTCGGAGCAAAAGAATCGAGCACTTTTGTTGTACGATCCCATAGTCCACGGAAGGATTCCTCATCATTCCACCAGTTATAGTGTCCACTGACAAACCAGGCCTGCACTCCGTCCACTACAGTCTGAATGCCCACAATTTTACGCGAGCGGTAGTTGTCATAATCCTGTATTGAGGAAACGTATTCGTTCACCGTACCTGTAATCGGTGTTTTGGACAGAATCGCCAAACCCTCGTCATATTTAGCAAAACCAATATGCGCGGGAGCCCACGTCCAGTGATAAGCTTCGGACAATAGATCGTTCAGCACATAAGCATAGTTATCACGTTTAATGACAACTTCAGGATCTGCACTATAGTACGCGCCCAAATCGTCCGATGACAACGGAGTCTCTTCTATGGACTGGTTGACTTCCTGCAAAGCAATGACATCAAACTGCTGTTCATCAATAAAAGCAGCCAATTGCTTCAGCTTATCGTGCTGGTTTTCTTCCATCCAAGCATGTGCATTTAAGGTTAACAATTTCAAACGAATCACCTATTGAGTATGTCTTGTATATCTGATTTAAGCACATCGGCCTTTGGTCCGTAAACCGCCTGTACCCCATTATCTACTTTAATTAAGCCCAAGGCGCCTAACGCTTTCCACGTTTTTTCATCCCCGACAGCTTCTGTATCCTTCACCGTCACACGCAGACGGGTCATGCAAGCATCCACCTCGACAATATTCTGCTCACCCCCAAGTGTCTTAATGATATCCGCAGCCAGTTGATTTTGAGTTGAAACCGCTGCCACGCCATCCGTTAATGTACTATCTGCCTCGGAAGTCGCTTGAGGCTCCTCATCTGTATAATTCCCCAGTCTTCCCGGCGTAGCCATTTTGAATTTGCCGATCATAAAATACGCGATAAAGTAGGTTGCTACCGCAAACACAACGCAAGTCAGCACGAAGTTGATTATATCCTGTACCAACCCCGCATTTATAGACAATGGCAATCGAGTCAGCAGTTCAATCATACCAAATGAATGTAAACGCAGATGTATGATATCAGCCATTCCGAACGCGATTCCGGTAAGAATAGCATAAACTACATACAACACGGGCGCTACGAACATAAACATGAATTCCAGCGGCTCCGTCACCCCTGTTAAAAAGACCGCTGCAGCAGCTGAGAAAATCATCGACTTGTACTTGCTCCGTTTATCTTTATCTACACGGCGATACATAGCTACTGCCAGCCCCATAAGGATGCCAGCTCCGCCGATCATTTGTCCTACCTTGAAGCGGGCAGGCGTTACGTCTCCCAGCAAGCTGTTGTAGGCTGCCGGATCAGTACCACGAAGCGCACTGAGATCACTAGCCCAAGCCAGCCACAGCGGGTCTTGCCCAGCAACAACGCTTCCTGCTCCAGAACCCGTGAGCACCGTGTAAACGCCACCAAGTTGAGTATAGTTAATAGGAACGGTCAGCATATGATGAAGACCAAAAGGAATCAACAGTCTCTCCAGTGTACCATAGACAAACGGCGCTACAAAAGGAGCCGACTCTCCCGAAGTCGCCAACCAGACGCCAAATTGGTTAATCCCTCCTTGGACAAATGGCCAGACAGCAGACATGATCAAACTAACGATTACAGACCATAAAATCACGACAAAAGGAACAAAACGCTTACCGTTAAAAAAGGCTAGAGCATCTGGAAGTTTGCGGTAATTATAATATTTATTAAATACCACGGCCCCGACAAAGCCGGAGATGATACCGACAAACACGCCCATATTGAGTGCAGGCGCCCCCAAAATAGAGGTGAAATAACCACTAACCGGAATCGTTGCACCGAAGAGGGTATGGGTAGTTGCTCCCTCTTGGGTTAGCATCTTCGAGGATACGCCCAAAATCGTTCCTGTTGAAATATTGATGAGAACAAAGGCAATTAAAGCCGCAAAAGCGCCGCCCGCCCGTTCCTTAGCCCAGGAACCACCAATCGCCACGGCAAACAGGATGTGTAAATTGTTGATAATGCCCCAGCCCAGATTCTCCATGACCCCGCCGACAGTCACCCAGAAATGAATATCGCCAGCCAACATCGCCACTACTTTACCAAGTGAAATCATAATCCCGGCTGCTGGCATGACAGCAACAACCACAAGAAGTGCCTTCCCAAGCTTTTGCCAAAAATCAAATGATAGAAGTTTTTTCATGCTCGTTCAGTCTCCATCCCTTATAGTATGTATAGCATGGGTAGTGCTCAATAAAAAAATTATGCAATCGGTTGCACGATTATTATAATGATATCGCTTTCTATTGGCAATACCCTAGTTATAAATATCTTGGTTAATGATGATAGAAATACTCGAAAAAGCCGCTAATTTGTTGAAATTGGAGCAATATCGTATGATAGAACATAATATTTTCTGCTTGAGATAGCAAAAGGAGACGAAGACGATGGCAGTAACCATCAAAGATGTCGCAAAACGTGCTAAAGTTGCTACTTCCACCGTATCCCGTGTCATTCAAGACAGCCCCAAAATCAGCGAAGCCACCAAGGCACGCGTTCGCAAAGAAATGAAGGCGCTTGGCTATGAACCCAACTATTCCGCTCAAAGCCTGGCTAACCGTGTCACACAGTCGATAGGCATTATTATGCCTGAATCGGACGTGGCGATCTTTCAGAATCCTTTCTTTCCGGAAAGCCTACGCGGGATCAGCGAATGGGTAAACGAGCACAACTATACACTGTCGATTGTCACAGGCAAAACGAGTGATGAATTGCTATCCCGCGTAAAGCTGATGACCCGGACCGGACGCGTTGACGGCTACATTGTCCTGTACTCCAAGCAAAAGGACAGCATCGTGGAGTATCTTCATAAAGAGAAAATCCCCTATACCGTCATCGGCAAGCCTCAGCAGTTTGTCAGTGAAACTACCCATGTAGACAACGATAACTACCAGGCTGCCAAGGATGTGGTCACTTATTTGACGGGGCTGAATCATGAGCGCATTGCTTATGTTGGCGGTGATCAGGAACACATCGTAAATCTTGAAAGGCTCCGAGGCTACCAAGATGCGCTACGAGAAGCTGGCTTGCCTCTACCAGAAGAATACGTGGTCAGGGAGCCCTTTAATCTGGAGGAAATGCGCACGTTATTACAGGCTTCCCCGCCACCTACAGCGATGATCGTTAGCGACGACCTTGTAGCCATGGCCGTACAGAAAATGCTTGCTCAGTTAGGCGTATCCATGCCAGAGCAGCTCTCCATGGTGAGCTTTAATAACTTGATGCTGGCTGAGCTGATGAATCCCCCTCTTACTTCCGTGGATATTGATATCTTCAGCCTTGGTTATCAGGCTGCCAAAAGTCTGATCGAAAAAATTAAAGACCCGAAAGAATTGACCAAGCACATCATTGTTCCCCACCGAATTGTAGAGCGCAAATCAAGCCAGACACTATGAATCTCTAAGAAATGAACAAGAACTGATTTTGTGGATATTCATAAAATCAGTTTTTTTGCGTTGACAGGGCAAACGGTTGCACTATATACTGAACTCGCTCATATATTGGTTCCGTTAAAACAACGATCTCATTTTCCGAGAGGGGTACGCAATCATGGTTTACAACCGATTATTTGACGTAGATAGTTGGAAGCTGACAACACACACTCTACATAGCACACACATGCGATTACAGGAAAGCTTAACGTCCATAGGCAACGGTTATATGGGCATGCGCGGCAATTTTGAAGAAACTTATTCAGGGGATCATCATCAAGGGACGTATATCTCTGGCATATGGTTCCCTGACAAAACAAAGGTAGGCTGGTGGAAGAACGGCTATCCTGAATATTTCGGCAAGGTCATCAATGCCATGAATTTCATCGGCATCCGTCTGATTGTAAATCAAGAGGAAGTGGACTTATTTACGGCACACATCAGCGATTTTGTACAGGAACTGGACATGAAGCAGGGAATCCTGCGGCGCGCTTGTACTGTGAACGACCAGATTCGTATCACTACAGAGCGTTTTCTGAGCATTACTACACGTGAATTATGCCTGATTGATTATCAGGTCGAAAATATAAGCGATCAGCCTTTAAGCATTGAGCTTGTTCCTTATTTGGACGGCAATACGAAAAATGAGGACACAAACTATGACGAGGTATTTTGGCTGGAAGAGGCCCGCGAGGTTCAAGAGAAATTCATCAGCCTGTCCACAACGACGATAGATAATCCCTTCGGTATTCCGCGCTTTACCGTAAACGCTACCATGGGTATTGTAACCGAGGGGCAAGATGAGCAGACGACGGAAGAGAGCTTTTTGTATGCTGCACGCCACTATCAATATAACGTCTCGCCAGGTGACCGTATCCAACTGCAAAAAATTGTAGCCGTCACCACTTCACGCGATATGGAAAAGGATGCATTGATTCCGCAAGGTGAACGCATCGCCGTGGAAGCTGTCAACAAAGGCTACACCTCTCTTAAGCAAGAGCATATCGACGCTTGGGCCAGACGCTGGGACAAGGCAGATGTCGAAATCGAGGGAGATACGGAGGCCCAACAAGGAATACGCTTTAACATTTTCCAGCTATTCTCTACGTACTACGGTGAAGATGCCCGTCTGAATATCGGACCGAAGGGCTTTACGGGTGAAAAATATGGCGGTGCCACCTATTGGGATACAGAAGCATATGCCGTACCTATGTACCTGGCGCTTGCAGACCCGGACGTAACGCGAAATCTGCTGCTGTACCGTCACCAACAACTGGAAGGTGCCAAGCATAACGCAGCCCAGCAAGGGCTTCGAGGGGCACTGTACCCTATGGTCACTTTTACAGGCGTGGAATGCCATAACGAATGGGAAATTACCTTCGAGGAGATTCATCGTAACGGTGCGATTGCCTATGCCATTTACAATTACACCAACTATACGGGGGACTTGACTTATCTGCATGAATACGGAATCGATGTACTGGTCGAAATTAGCCGCTTCTGGGCCGATCGGGTTCATTTTTCCAACAGTCGTCAGCAGTATATGATCCACGGGGTTACCGGGCCGAACGAATACGAGAATAACGTCAATAACAACTGGTATACCAATACTTTGGCTGCATGGGTTCTGAAATATACATTATCGGTCTTGCCTCAAATTTCGACTGAGAAAGCGCAGCGCCTGGCAGTTACAGCTGATGAGCGTGCACATTGGCAAGATATCATCAACAACATGTATTATCCGTATGATGAAGAGCGAGGCGTCTTCGTACAGCACGATACCTTTATGGATAAGGATTTGCAGCCTGTATCCACTTTGCATCCTAGCAATCTGCCACTTAATCAGAAATGGTCATGGGATAAAATCCTGCGTTCCTGCTTCATTAAGCAAGCGGATGTGCTGCAAGGGCTCTATTTCTTTGGAGACCAGTTCACGCTGGAGGAAAAAGCGCGCAACTTTGCCTTTTACGAGCCAATGACCGTTCATGAATCCAGTCTGTCTCCTTCGATTCATGCCGTGCTAGCCGCTGAACTCAAAATGGAGGATAAGGCAGTCGAAATGTATAAACGGACAGCTCGTCTGGATCTGGATAACTATAATAATGACACCGAAGACGGACTTCATATCACTTCCATGACAGGAAGCTGGCTGGCGATTGTACAGGGATTTGCCGGGATGAGAACCTATAATGAAACACTCAGCTTTTCCCCTTTTCTGCCGAAGGACTGGAATAAATATACGTTTAAAATCAACTATCGCGGCCGCTTGCTAAGTATTCTCGTACAGGAGGGTGAAGTAGTCATTACCCTGCTGGACGGAGAACCGCTGACACTGGAGTTGTATGGACAGCCAACGCACATTACCAGCGGGCAGCCGTTGATGGCGAGCAGTACTTCATAAATGAACCAACCAGGGGGTAAGCAAATGAAGGCAGTCATTTTCGATTTGGACGGAGTCATTACAGATACCGCTGAATATCATTTTCAGGCATGGGGTAGCTTGGCAGCAGCGCTCAGCATCCCTTTTGATCGCGAATTTAATGAACAGTTAAAAGGAATCAGCCGTACGGAATCGCTCGACAAAATACTGGCGCGCGGTAACCTGTCCAATACGTTTTCAGAAGAAGGCAAGCAAGATCTAGCCGTGCGAAAGAACACCGAGTATCAGCGGCTCATCTCGGCTTTGACTCCCGCAGACGTTCTGCCGGGCATTCGGGCGCTTCTGAAGGAGCTTCGTGAAGCAAAAATCGGCATCGCGCTGGCTTCTGCGAGCAAAAATGCAGCGTTTATACTGGATAAGCTGGAGCTGGCACACTATTTTGACAGTGTGGTGGATGTCACTGCCATTCGGCATGGAAAGCCTGACCCGGAAATTTTCCTCGCTGGGGCCGCAAATCTGGGCGTTCAGCCTGCCGACTGTATCGGTATAGAAGACGCACAGGCTGGCATACAGGCGATCAAGGGTGCCGGGATGTTCGCGGTCGGGGTAGGCACGCCTTCGCAAATGCAAGGTGCGGATATCGTGGTAGCTACTACAGCCGAGCTTTCTTTGAGCATGCTGGAGGAACATTTTTACGAGTTCAAAAAATGATCCAATTCAGAAAAGTTCATATAACGTTATATATGACTAAAGACGGACACCATTAGGTGTTCGTTTTTTTTCTTGTACTGGAAAAAGAATAAATGAATATTTATCACTATTTTACACATATTACATGCATATCATGCTTTAAGCTTTTTGAAGGAGGATGAGTCATGGCAAGATCACTCGAGGCGAAATTGGACCATCTAAAAAAGACCCTGGGTCATCTTCCTGATGTCGTCTTCAAGAAAATGAATGTGGGCCAAACGGGGATTCATGTCATTATGATCTATCTCTCCGGTATTGCGGATACGAGCATCATTAACGAACAAATCGTCAAGCCGCTCATTTTAACTGGAGTCCGTGAAAGCCACTCTCAAGTTAATCCTGAGAAAATAAAGGAGGAGCTGATACAACAGACAGCATTTACGATTGATATGGAAGAAGAGACAGACCTTGAGACGTGTGTACACGAAGTGTTATCGGGAAATACCTGTCTGCTGATCGAAGGAACCAATGAAGTCTTTTTTGCTTCTACGGGCCAGTTTCCGTCACGAAGTGTCGATGAACCAAGCACCGAAACTTTGGTTAGAGGGCCGAGAGAAGGTTTTATTGAAGATTTGGAAAGCAACCTAGCAATGGTAAGGCGGCATATCAAAGATCTAAGTTTCAAAATAGATAAAATAACCATAGGAAGGAGATCTTCACGGAAGTTAGCGATCTTGTACATATCAGATATCGCAAATCCGGTGCTAGTTCAGGAAGTTAAACGAAGAGTCGAAACGATTGATGTGGACGATGCTCCCGATACCGGGATTATTGAGCAATGGATCGAGGAACATCCATGGTCTCCGTTTCCCCAGATTCAGGCCTCTGAACGCTCGGATAAAGCCATAAATGCTTTAATGTCCGGAAGAGTTGTCATTATGCTTGATGGCACTCCTTTTGTCCTGATTGCTCCCATGACCTTCTGGATGCTGGCTCAATCTCCAGAGGATTATTACGAGCGTTTTCCTTTAGGAACATTTTTCCGTATGCTTCGTTTAATGGCTCTGTTCATTGCAACATTTCTGCCTTCGCTGTACGTTGCACTTATTTCTTTCCATCCAGGATTAATCCCGCCTGAGCTGGTGATGTCTATTGTTGCCTCAAGGGAAGGGATTCCTTTTCCCGTTTTTGTGGAAGCTCTCATTATGGAGTTATCATTGGAAATACTGCGCGAGGCAAGTCTGCGGCTACCTAAAGGCATAGGACAAGTTATCGGTATTGTAGGCGGTCTTGTTATTGGACAAGCCGCTGTCGAGGCGGCGGTCGTAAGTGCCTTTCTGATTATTGTCGTTGGTCTTACGGCCATTGCGTCCTTTGCAAGCCCGCAGTACAGCGGCAGTATTGGAATCCGGCTTCTTCGTTTCCCCATTATGATGATTGCAGGAATTTATGGGCTGTATGGTGTAATTTTAGCCTTTATTTGTTTAGGCGTACACATGGTCCAGATCAAAAGCTTTGGAGTTCCTTATATGTCACCTCTAGCCCCAATTCGCTTAAGAGATCAACAAGATACTTTAGTTCGGGTTCCTTTTAAATATCTCAAAAAGCGCCCTATGATGCTAAAGACAAAGGATGAGACACATTCTAAATGGAAAGGGAAGTAAGCCTATGAGCTCCTATATCTTTCTACTTCGTCGAACCCTGTGGGTGCAAAAATGCATCGCCACATGGATCGCATGTGTTCTCCTCGCTGGTTGTTGGGACAGCAGAGAGATTGATAACTTGAGTATTATTCAAGGCGTCGCCATTGATACGGATCAGCAGGATATGCTGGAACTTACCTACCAGCACTTAATAGCGCAGAAATCCAGAAAAAATATGTATAGGAACGTAACAACCTTTAACAAAGATTCCATCCAGTCTGCTTCCAGGGAACAGGCCAAGCAGGTATCTCGTGCTCCTTTATACAGTTTTATTCGCTTGATTTTGATTAGTGACCAAGCTATACAAAAAACAAGACTCGACCAATTGTTAGATACGTTTACCCGCTCCTATAAACCGAGCCGAAAATCACTTGTTCTAATCGTAAAGGGCGATGCGAAAGAAGCGCTTAATAAGATGGGCAAACATCAAGAGATACCTTCCATTGACCTTGAAGCTTTGGCCAAAAATAGCGATCTCAACTCCGAAATCCCCCATGAAATGACATTAGGGGAGATCTCTACACACATTTCACAAGAAGCTGACTTCATCATTCAATGCATAGAAACCAATGGAGGCAATCACTTCTCAGGCGCAGCTTTGGTCCGCGGCAAAACGAAGAAATTTGCTAATTGGATAGAGGAAAAGAAAGTCATCGGGATCAACTGGATGCTGGGAAAAACGAAAGATTCAGTTATTAAAACAGAGGACCCACAGTCAAAACAATCCATGGTGTTTGAAGTTGATGATGTCCATACAAAGCTTATCCCCCACCTCAGCGGACAGGATCTCTCATTCACAGTTCGTATTAAAACAGATGTCAAACTAAACGAAAGCACGGTTAATTCTGAAGACTTCCTGAAGGAATCATTCATCCAAACCGCTAAACAAGAGGTGCAGGATGAAATCAAACAGACCATATCCCAATCGCTAAACACCCTTCAGAAAGAAATGAGAGCAGATGTAGTCGGTTTTGGCACAAAAGTAAAAGTGAACTATCCCGCTTACTGGGATCGGGTAAAGGAAAATTGGCAAGATACATTCAGCCAAATACCGATCGACGTTCAGGCTGAAGTACAGATTGAACGAACAGGTGCTTATACAAAAGGAGAGGGAGAGTAATGTCCAACATACCTTCTATCAAGCAGGAAAAAATCTCCACAATTCAAGCCTTACTTACAGTCACTTCGACCGTGTACGCCGTGGGAATTGTCAGTTTGCCAAGAACCATCGCGGAAAAGACGCAAACGCCCGACGTGTGGCAGGGACTTTTGCTGGCAAGTCTGCTTGGGGTAGGCATCATTTTTATCCATGTTAAACTGTGCCGGAGATTTCCAGGGAAGACGTTCTATGAGCTCAATCCTGTGATCGCGGGTAAATTCATCGGCCTGCTCATCAATATTGCATTTATTGTACATTGCACGATGATCTGCTCTTTTGTATGTAGAATGATGGCGGAATTCCTCAAAGGTCTTGCACTGGAGAGAACCCCAATAAGCATGATTCTCTTACCGTTTCTTCTGCTTATTGGGTATTTGACCTGGGGCGGTCTCCATGCAATGGTTCGATTGATTGAGCTTTTTTTCCCTTTAACCTTTATTGTTTTTTTATTGTTGGTCGTTCTTAATGTCAACCATTTTAATCTTGATAATTTGCGCCCTGTTTTCCATAAAGGATGGCGTCCGATCTTTGAATCACTTAAAGTTATACCTTTCTCTACAATGGGTTTTGAATCCATCCTTATACTAACTAATGTGATGACCCACCCACAAAAAGCATGGAAGGCTGGGTCGATCGGCTACTCAATTGCAATGGGTTTATATATTTTAATGGTAACGATGGTTGTCGGCTGTATGTCAGTTGAGGAAGTTTCCCGACTGCAATGGCCAGTCGTTTCTTTTGCACAGCAAATTGAATTCCCTGGTGCGTTCCTGGAGCGATTTGAAATATTATTTATCATTTTGTGGACGATCAAAATTTTCATGACCGCCTCAAACTATTATTTCTATATTGTAACGGGGATCAGCCAGCTCACCCAAAAGTGGAACAGGTATATCTGTTATCTCCCGTTAATTATATTATTTTGCCTGAGCATGTATCCCCAAAATTTTGTTGAAATAGGCAACTTCGATAAAATAATAGGTTATTATGGAATTGCTGTATGCGCGGTAGTACCCTTGGTGCTTCTTGTTATCTCTATGGTCTTCCATCGAACAGAGAATCCGGATGGGAAACAATAGAGAATGCCTCCCCATTCTTGCTGATGACTCAAGCCCTCTTACGCCACAGCGTAAGAGGGCTTTTTACTGTACTTGGCGGTTATACTTCGAAATTTTCCAACTGCTCCCTCCACTCAATTTATATTCGTGAACTGATATAATGGAAGAGTTAAGCTACTATTAGATCAATATCAGATCAACTATTCTCTCTTAGGAGACTAATGCATATGAAGCCAACCTATCTTAGGGATGATATACAGTGGCAGCAGCTTATTCAAAATGTGGCTGACCATTTTAATGATGTGACGATCAAACGGGGTTTTCAGTACTTTAAGCAGGGAAAGGTCAAAGAATTCGCAATGCCTGATGCCGACCATATTGCGGCTGTCGTGGATGGGAATGAACTCTACGAAGTGGATCTCCACTTGAGTGCTTTTGCTGCCAGCAGATGTACATGCCCTGTTCGCACCAACTGTAAGCATATGATCGCCGTATTGCTGAATTACGCGAATGAACAGGAACGTTCCGTCCACGCATTAGTGAACGCTCATTCGGCTGGTTTTACTCGGCTGGCTGCAAAAGCAGACACCCGTACTACACCTGCTTCCCGGTCGAATCTTTCGCCGGAGCACAAAGAAACAACAAGAGATGCTCTTCGTAAAACAGCAAGCAACCTACCAGACATGCCCGTTTCCGAATGGCATGATCTGTTCGATCAGTGTATCGCCCTTAATCACGTGCACACACAAAATTCTCAATATGTGCAAAGTGCTTTAGCTTCGATCTACGCTGTGAAGCCGCCGCTCTCACCTGGTATGCAGCAGCTATATGGATTACATGCTCATCTGCGTGTGCTGGAAAAGCTGGTACCTCAGGCCCCCATGACGGGCTATCCCACTCATACCTATATGGGTTACTACACCCAAATCGCCGCAGATGAGCTGAAAGAGGCGATCGAGCGTGATTTTGAGCGTCCACTGGAGCTGACTGATGAACCGATGCATGAAGCTCGTATGGCAGAAACTTTAGCTTATTTGCGCCGAAAAATGCTGACAGAGTCGCGAAATGGCACTTATTTTTCAGACGCGTATTATCAGTTTTGGCTGTACTGGGTGTATCCTGCAAGGCAGGACTCCAATATATATACGGAAGAATTGCAGCATTTACATGCAGCTGAAGAGGAGCTTAGTGCTACGTTGGCGCGGCTTCCGTGGATGCTGGCTCGGAGCTGGATGTATGTTTACCAAGCGCATGATCATAAAGCATGGGAATTGCTAGAGGAGGCGGAACGAGCTTTTCCACTAAAAATCTCCTCCAACCAATTGCTGTTGTTCTTACATGCGTTGCGACAGGCGGAAGATTGGGTACGTCTCAAAGACGGACTGCGACATATCGGCCCCCTGCTTCACAGTCATCGGGATGATCATTTACAGGATTATATGCATGATTGGGAGCTAGTATTGCAGCACCTTCCAGATGCAGAAGAGGACATGTGGGACACGCTTATGGGTATGCTCCCATTTGCCGGGGAAATGTATGAAGAGGCTCTGCTTGCTCATGAAAAATGGCGGCAATGGATCGACTATCAGCTAAGCATACGCAGTGAACCTTTAAGTTTTCGGGTGAGCGTGCTGCAACCTATTGAAAAGAACGCCCCCGAGTTGCTGCTGCCCTTTTATCATCAAGCGGTAGAACGATATGTGCTGGAAAAAAACAGAGCCAGCTATAAAGCGGCAGTTAAGCTGTTAAAGCGGTTGTTCAAGCTATACAAGAAAATGAAGCAAGAAACACGCTGGGAGCTGTTCTTCACGATCTTTACCAGCCGTCACAGCCGCCTGCGGGCGCTGCAGGAGGAATTGCGGAAAGGGAAATTGTTATCATGAGCCAATATACTGAAACGATTACGGTGCATATCCAATTAACTACCTATGGGGACGCGCTAATCTATGGTGATTCCTCCATGAACTATAGCATTTCCGGCCAACTGTTGAAGCAACGTCTGTTTGCTTGGCATGAGGCTTCATTTTATGGCACCGAGCTGGAGATTCAGCATGTTCAAGACACAGATATTATCGTGCTGCCCTCAGAGCAAGTGATCCCTTTTCTGGCGGAGCAGGAGCTTCTACAGCATATTGAATGGATCTGGGACGAGGCCAATACCCCGTGGCTTCGGCTGATCCCTCCATTGGCTCACTGTATTGAAGCGAAAGCCTATGTGCCCCGCTTTACGTCGTTTCAAGCGGGGAAGCTGCAATGGGAATGGGATGCAGAGGCATTGGAAAATGTCCAACCGGCAGAGCTTGCCTTGCTGGACAGCCTGGATGAGAACGAGCGCGATGGCCTGATCGCGGCATTCTCGGCCGCTGTTTTTCAGCGCTGGTACGGCACCGAAGCGGAAGCCGCTGATTTGCGAAGAGAGTATCCGATTCTCTTCACCCCCAATCGACAGGCTGCTGTGGGCCTGGATGCCCAGGCATGGCTAATCGCCATTGGCTGGAAAGCCGATACCGCGCCATTTCGCCCGCTTCTGCAACTACTGGAGCCAGAGCTGGAGGACGACGAGCCGTCCTGGCAGCTCAAGCTTGTGTTGCAGGACAAGCAGGACCCGGCCTTGCTGGTGCCTGTGCAGCTTGCCGCTGATGGCTTTGCATCCGGCTCATGGCCTGATGCATGGACGGCGCATGTGCGTGAGCGCTCAGCCGGATGGCTGGAACGCTTGACCGCCATTTTGCCCGCAGGGCAGCGTGCCGGAAGCCGCGATGACATACTGAGCCGCCCGCTCTCTGACGAAGCTGCGTGGCAATTCCTGACGACCGACAGCCAACGTCTGCTGGAAAGCGGTTGGCAGGTGCTGCTGCCCGCTTGGTGGGAGGCGGCCACCCGCAAGAAGCCGAAGCTGCGGGCCAAGGTACGCCCAGGCGAAGGAGCGGGAGAACGCTCGAAGGGGGGCTCGCTGTTCGGACTGGATTCGATTGTCCAGTTCGATTGGCGTGTGGCCATCGGTGACGCCGATCTGAGCGAGTCGGAGTTCGCCGAGCTTGTGGCTCGCAACGAGCGCTTGGTGCGCTTCCGCGGCCAATGGATCGCGCTCGACCCTGCGCTGCTGGCGCAAATCCGCCGGGCCATGGCCGGGATCGACAGCACTCAGGGATTGTCCTTTCAGGACATCCTGCAGCTGCATCTGCTCGGCAACACCGACGAGCCTGAAGGCGACGCCTCGGGCGAGCAGCCAGAGGACCCGGCACGCTTTCGACTGGAGGTCGAGCTGAACGCCCATCTGCTGAAGCTGATCAGCCAGCTCGGACGGCAATCGGAATGGCCCGCTCTGGACGTACCCGATGGGCTGCGAGCCGAGCTGCGGACGTATCAGCAGGACGGATATGCCTGGCTTGCCTTTTTGCGACGCTTCGGATTGGGCGCATGCCTGGCCGATGATATGGGCCTCGGCAAAACGGTGCAGTTTATTACTTATTTACTGCACCTACAGGAAATTGCCGCCGAGACGGGTGTGCGCTCCAGTTCGCTGCTGATTTGCCCGACTTCGGTGTTGGGCAACTGGCAGAAGGAGCTCAGCCGCTTCGCTCCTTCCTTGAAGGTCATGCTGCACTATGGAAGCAAGCGGGAGCAAGGAGGCTTGTTCCGCGAAAAAGTCGAGCAAGCCGATGTCATCCTGACCTCCTTCGCTACGGCAACTCTGGATCAAGAGCTGCTGCAAAGTATGACTTGGGATTCGATCTGCCTGGATGAAGCGCAAAACATTAAAAATGCGCAAACCAAGCAATCCACAGCTGTGCGCAGCTTCCCTGCACGTCATCGTATCGCGTTGACAGGAACACCTATTGAAAATCGGCTGTCCGAGCTATGGTCCATTTATGATTTTATCAATCCAGGTTATCTGGGCAGCTCACGCGCCTTTAGCAATCGCTTTATGAATGCTATTGAGAAAGAACATAATGAGCAGCGCACGCTGGATCTGCAAAAGCTGGTTAAACCCTTCATGCTGCGGCGCAAAAAGAAGGACCCTGCGATACAGCTTGATTTGCCTGACAAGAACGAGATGAAAACGTATATTCACCTCACCTCCGAGCAGGGCGCGCTCTATGATCAGATTGTTAAAGAACTGATGGAACGGATGCAGAAGCTGGAGGGGATTGAGCGCAAAGGAGCCATTTTATCAGCTCTGACTCAGTTGAAGCAGCTTTGTGACCACCCTGCTCTCTTATCCAAGGAGACACTCCTGGATGCAGCAGCTTCAGGTTATGGTCTGCCCGATCTTGAAGCGGTTATTAGCCGTTCATCCAAGCTGGAGCGCATTCTGGCTATGGTCAAGGAGCTGCGGGAAGAGGGCGAGCGCTGTCTTATTTTTACGCAGTATATTGGTATGGGTCAGATGCTTCAGCAGGTACTCGCTCAGGAACTTCAAGAACCCGTGCTCTATCTGAACGGTAGTACATCCAAAACTGCGCGTGACCGAATGATCGACCAATTCCAATCGCACACGCTTCCCCCTGACGAGCAGCCGTCTGTGTTTATTTTATCGCTCAAGGCCGGGGGGGTGGGTCTCAATCTGACGGCTGCCAACCATGTCTTTCACTTTGATCGCTGGTGGAATCCGGCTGTGGAAAATCAAGCTACAGACCGAGCCTACCGGATGGGACAAACCAAAGATGTACAAGTTCACAAATTTATCTCGCTAGGCACGCTGGAGGAACGCATTGACGAGATGCTGGAGAGCAAGCAGCAGCTCAGCGACCAAATCATCACCAGCACCGAGGGCTGGATTACCGAGTTGTCGACGGATGAACTGAAAGATCTCTTCACGCTACGGCGCGACTGGGCATAATGAGGTGCTAAGTTCGTTATATGCCTATTTTAAGGAAGAGTAGTTTATAGCACGGTCCAACACTCCTTTGTGTGCATTTAATATCTCATCACAACAAAGGAGTTGATTTTTAGTGGCCATTCGTCCTCCACAAACGCTGAAATCTACGGGCAGAAAGGTTCCTGTTACGAGATATCGCAATGTGAGTCCAACCCAAACCCTTCGTAGATTTACAGTTATCTGGGCTAACAATGATGGTGTACCCTTTAACACGTCTGGATTTTTTGCAACACTCCGGCGTTTAGATGGAACCTTTGTGCAAGCTGCAGGCTTCGACCGCTTTGGTACTGCCCGATTCAACAGAGTCCGCACACCTACGAACCAGCCTTATATACTGCGTACTTTTAGAGATGACGGAGTATTATTCCGCGTTAGATCCGTACCTGCTGGCGTATCCTCATTTGTCGTTATTGGTTAAGTTCGTACCGAACGCAGCCTAAACGTGTTTAACAACAAAAGCAGTCAGAACAGAGCGCATCTGTCCTGACTGCTTTTTTCAAACTACCTACCTACTCGGAATCTTCTTCCACTTGTACGTCTTTCGTAGCGGCTGTATTGTACACCGTTTTGAACCAGTTCTCGCTCGGCCAGTTTAGCTTGCCTGCACCCGCTCCATCCTTGGCCTGCAATTGAGCAACCAGGTTGGCAGGGTCTTCAGCTCTATAGCTGTATGGCAGTGTTGTGAACCCATTCCAAGAGAAGCTCTTAGCCTTTGCTGGATAAGGAGCTAGTGGACTATTCGCAGCGTCACTGCCTCCTCTGAACACGGCACCGTTGTCCGAAAAGATCACATCCTCGGCTTTGATTTTACCTGTATAATCCGCTTTGTTAGGGTCTTTTTGATTATTACGTACTGGAGAAAATACATCTATTAAATACGATTTTTCTAGCAAAACCGTGCCGTTTTCTGTTGAAATCGCACCATTACCCACGACGTCAAAGTGATATCCTTTGGCAGCGATCGCTTTGGCCATGTCGGACGTAATTCTTTTTTTGGCTCTGGCCAATCCAGCATCATCCATAACGATGTTATATGCATGAGCATTACCTCCACGCAAACGTGGCATACGGTCCTGAATATCCAGATAATAATTATGATGCAGCGTCACTTCCAAATCAGCATTGTCGCCTGCCATTTCGGTGGCACCCACCAGATGCGCTTTCTTTTGTCCTGCTGCAATATCAATGATATCTTCTTTACTCATGCCCACTGCACTGCTTCTCAAATAAGCGTACATAGGATAGGAGGACTTATCTGCTTCCATGGCGTTGACTTGTTGGGTTACCCAGCTGTTGGAGCTGCGGTCATCTCCTTTGAACAAGGACCAGGAAATCGTAACTCCGTTACTACCCTTTTTCACATCTACCAGACCATCATAGGCTTTGTTAAATGTACAATGGTCGATCCATACCTTAGAGCTTGCACCTTCAATGGTAATATAATCCCAATCATTCTTGTCATAATTTCCTTTGGTTGCTTCATCCCATTCCCACAGTTCATCAAATTCAAGGTTACGGAAAATCAAATTAGAGCTTCGTTTGATGACAAAACCGGCATGCTTGATTTTCGCACCATTGGCTGAGAACATCGTAACTCCATTCATATTCTCGATATAGACTTTGCTCACCCCTGTCTTTTTCAGAACAGGATGGGTTTGTACAGGATTGTTGGCGCTAAATGGCATTACCTTCGCAGCGCTAGGGATTTCATTCCAGCCAAGGTCCAGATCATTCATAATCTCAATCACTTTAACCTTGCTGCCTTTTTTCAATGCTTCGTTGAGATCTACAGCATTGTACACCTTTTTGTAATTGGCATCGGTATCGGCAATGTTCCCACCACCTGTATTACCATACGAAAAGCCAGTCAAATTATAATTATTTTGGGAGGTTACACCAGGCTCCACCCCAGGAGTCGGTTGTTCTGTACCTGGTGTCGGCTTCACAGGTGGTGTACTTGTACCCCCTTCTGAAGAAGCACCCGATACAATCACATTATCGAACTGGGCAACGGTTTTAGCCGTTACCAGGCCTATGGCTCCAGCTGTGAGGCTGGTGTCTGTTGCGGACAGCTCCAGTTGATCATTAACATACATTTTGATTTCCAAACCGGATAGTTCCAGCTTCACTCTGTACCATGTATTGGTGTCCAGTTTGTATTTTTTATTGGTAGCCAGTGTCTTCATGGAGCCATTAACTTTTTTACGAATCTCAAGGGCTCCGCCTTTCTTGTTGTACAACGATGCTGCATAGAAGTTGTTAGAGTCTGTGTATCTACCTGCCACATATACTCGATTAGAGCCATTGAAATCATTTACATATACATCTGCTTGCACACTATAATTTGTCCATGAGGTATTGCCTTTTACGGAATGGCTTTCGCTTCGACTAGATTGTTGGTATGTAGAACCATTCCCGTCCTTGACCACAGACCAGTTCCCTGAATCTGCGGACCAACCTTGGGCTTCTCCTTGTTCAAAATCATCACTTACCTGTACATTCTCGTCAGCCTGTGCATGGCCTAATAGCGGTAATGATAAAGACAGTGCCAACGTACTGCTTAACATTACACTTGCACATTTTTTTAACAAACTCGATTTCATATAACAATTCCCTTCTCAATTGGATTTATGAATACTAAAGCAAACGGTATATAACGTATTGATGGAGGAAATCATATCCATACACCAATGAGGGCCCCTAATCGCTATACTCCAATAATTATAGGCACTTAAATAAATATTAAAATATGTCTAATTACTTATCTTTTGTCTTAATTTTTCTATTAATTTTTCGTTCTTTTTCGCGAACACACCAAATGATGTTTCATAAAATCACAAAAAACGAGATTTTTTTATTTTTGAATAAGACATACGGTTGTCATATTGAGAATGGTACATATAAAGGGGTGAGTATCACCAATATCATGTAAAGGAGCGATTAGATGTCTAGCTACGACTACGCTTCCAAATCAGAGTTAAAAGAAGCCATTCATACCTCCTACTTACGATTTGACGGTGAGTTCCAGGAGATCGACGAAAGCCACAAGGATACTCGAATCGACGAAGTAGATAAAACACCCGCAGAAATGATAGCCTATCAGCTCGGATGGCTTCATCTTGTCATGAGTTGGGACAGAGACGAACGAGAAGGGAAAACCGTCATCATGCCTGCCCCGAATTATAAGTGGAATAGACTAGGCGAACTATACCAATCATTCTACAAGACCTATTCCCACTACTCTCTGTATGAATTACGCGATATGTTCAAGTTGGCTGAGCAAACGTGGCTGGATTGGGTGGACACACTCAGTCATGAAGAGCTCTTCACCCAGGGCATTCACAAGTGGACAGGCACTAATCCGAACTGGCCTATGGCGAGATGGATTCACATCAACTCCGTAGCACCGTTTAAAACATTCAGAGCCAAGATCCGGAAATGGAAGAAATACAACGTGCAACAGTGATGAAAAAAAGTGTGCATTGTGCTACAATACTTGAGTTGTATCGGGATACATTTAGGGAAGGGTAAGTGAAACGCCATGCTTATTATTGGTATTGCCGGCGGTACAGGTTCCGGTAAATCGACGGTAGCACGCGCCGTCGTTGAGCGTCTGGGATCTAATAAAGTGACTTTCATATCTCAGGATAACTACTATAAAGACCATTCACATCTGAGTTATGACGAACGTGCTTTGGTCAACTATGATCATCCGTTTGCCTTTGACAACGACTTGCTGATTGAGCATCTCCAATGTCTGAAAAAAGGACAAGCAACTCAAGCACCTGTTTATGACTTTACGGTTCATGCCCGTTCCACGGACGAGACGGTAGAGCTTCTGCCGAATCATATCGTTATGTTGGAAGGTCTGCACGTGCTGTCAGACGAAAAACTCCGCAGTCTGCTTGATATTAAGGTATTTGTGGATACAGATCCTGATGTGCGCATTCTTCGTCGGGTTCTTCGCGATATTGAGGAACGTGGTCGCACCATCCATTCGATCCATGATCACTATTTGACGACGGTTAAGCCGATGCACGAGGCATTTATTGAGCCTTCCAAGAAATACGCCGACCTGATCCTGCCTGAGGGAGGACATAACGAGGTTGGTATTCAACTGCTGTCTATTTTGACTGAAAAGTATTTGGCAGGAGATCGGACATGGGGTACTGTATAAAGTAATCCCGGTTGTTCAGGCTGTCGAGATTTTCTCGGCAGCCTTTTTTGTCTTATATATGCCATTTGAACTAAATTATCTTTGGAATCACCGTGTCGTTTATGTTAGCATGTAAAGATTGAATGCATTCGTCTTTAGTTAAATTTGGAAGCGTTATCAACTGTGTCCGTCAGGTGATTAGGCCCTCGCCTTAATGGCGTCTTTTTTGAATAGATATAATTATGGAGAGTGCTGTCATGAATGAGCTATGCAACATTTTGATTGTAGATGATGAGATATTGGTGCGGCAAGGGATCAAACATCATTTGTCGTGGGAACAATACGGATTTCGAATTGTAGGTGAGGCCTCCAACGGGAAAGAAGCCCTGGAGCTGATTGAAGCCTTGCGTCCTCATATTGTCATTACAGATATCGTAATGCCGATCATGGACGGCGAAGAGCTGACACGCATAGTCAGACAGAACTATCCAGATATCGAGGTCATTGTGCTCAGCAGCTACGGCGAGTTTAATTACGTACGCTCCACCTTTCAGCAAGGTGTGGCTGACTATATTTTGAAGCCGAAGCTGGACACAGATGAGCTGCTTCAAGTGCTTCAGCGAACGGCCCGCAAAATCCCATCCATTCAGTATCAGGAAGATGCCGGGAATAATCGAATTACGATAGATCATGTGATCGAAAAATTGATCTCCGGCTATAGCATAGATTATGACGCTGAACTGCTGAAGCAAGCATTTCCTTATCCCCGTTTTGCGCTCATAGGTATAGAACAGTCGGTACAGCAAGATAAGGGGCGCTCTACTACTACCTCTGCTTCGGACCTATTTTCCAAGCTTACAGATCGGTTAGCCTCTGCCTGTGAACACATGGTTCTGCGACAACTGCCATCTGATGTGTATGCAGCTGTTTTTTTAGCCAATTTGGAGCCACGGGAATTAGACGCCTGGATGGCTGCGGTTAGGGAAGTTGCTCAAGAGACGAAGCAGGTCGATCCACAGACAGGCTGGGCGGTCAGTCATCTATTTGATGATTTTAACCAGATTAGCAATGTCTATCAGGATGAGCTGCCCAAATTACTGAGTTACCGCTTTTATTTCCCAGAGACAGCGCTGCTGATGGAAGATGAACTCCCTCAGCCTGTTCAGGTGAATCGTTCGTTTAACTTAAAACAGTTTACGGAAGAGATGAAGCGTGAGCATTTTGATACGGCTTTTCAGGATTTGAGGTCCTATGTAGCCGCCATGTCCGGTAACTATACCTCTACCGCTTTTGAATTCAAATCGCTGCTCGGAAATATCGTGTTCAACATTACAATTTTGCTCGGGAATCAGGGGTATGATATGAAGGAGCTGGATGCGGCGAAATATTCGTATTTCAAAACAATTAATGATGCTCCTCATATACATGAAGCCGTGCGGTTGCTGGAGACTTTTTTGGAGGAAGCGAACCGACAGATCCTGGCCAAAACACAGCAAGGAAGTAGTACAAGCATGAAAAAACTGCTGGAGTATATTGAGGAACATCATGCTGAAACACTCAATTTGACGACCCTTGGGCAATATTTTCATTTTAACCCCTCTTATTTGTCCAGTTATTTTACGGCACACCATACAGAGGGATTTAGCGAGTATCTGAACAAAATCCGGGTTGAGAAGGCTGCTGAATTACTGCGATCGGGGACGCTGCCCATTTCAGATATTAGTAGTACAGTAGGTTATTCGGACCCCAGCTATTTTACTAAAGTGTTTAAAAAAGTAAAGGGCTTCTCGCCCAGCCAGTACCGCCGGGAGCATCTCCATTAGTGAGCAAGCGCATATCTGCCAGCAGAAAAGAGATCGAATATGAAAAGATATATCCACAAGATCAAATATCAAGGTCTGTTCTTCAAAATCTTTATTGTTATGGTGGTCAGCATCACTGCGGTGTCGTTGCTGACCTCTTTGGTGACGATTCGAATGTCTGAACGACTATTCGCTGAAACATTCAGTATTACGAATGCCAAGGTGCTTAGCCAGATTCAATCCAGCTTTGAATCCTTCAATGATTCTATCGTGAATGCTGTAACCCACGCTTCGGAAAATGGAACCGTCAAAAACTATTTGACTGGCGGCCAATCTGACTCGATTAATTCGGCAAGGATCTACTTCGGTATGGCACAGCAAATGAGGCAAATTAAATCGAACGTCGATGCTTATGATGTCGGTGTTGCTGTAACAGGGATGAACGGTCGGAGCTTTTACTCCGACTCGTCCTATTGGCCCGTAACTGCCGAACAGCTTAAGAACAGTGCCATTACAGCCCGAAGCGTGGCACGGCCGGCACAGCTTATGTACCAGATGGATACGGAGTTGTTTCATCAACAAATGAATAGCACCGCACAAAAGCCATCCCCCTATATTATTGCCTCCAAAGTATTTATGGAGCGCACCAGCGGTACCATGTACGGTATGATCTACATTGCCATACGAGAGCCGGAATTTCGGCGTTTTTATAACAATTTCACGAGCAACGGTAATGATGTGCTGATCTTGGACAAATCGGGACTGATTGTATCGAGCAACCGTCAGGACCTGATCGGACAACGCTCCAGTGAGCTACTGGGCTATGCCACCAAAATCAATGAACAGGGACTAAACTATATTAATGCGGATGTGATGAATAAGGAAAGTATCGTTCTTTCCAACTATATCCCTTCATTTGATTTTTATCTGGTGAACATGATCGATAGACAAACCGCGGTTGGGCAAATTATTGACGTTAAATCTGTTGTATGGATCTGCATCGCCATCGTACTGATTGCTTTGGTGATTGTTTTTCTGATTTCTCGTCGCCTGATTCGTTCTTTGACTCGGTTGGTCAAGCAAATGTCGACGATACGTGAGAAAAATTTTGATAATTATATCCCGGTTACGGGCAGCTACGAGGTCAGACAGCTAAGTCATGCTTACAACTACATGCTCGATGAACTAAATGATTATATTCGTAAGCTTTTAGAAACCCAAAAAGGCCAACGAAATGCAGAGCTTGCTGCACTACAACGGCAGATCAATCCACATTTTCTGTACAATACATTGGCTTCAATCAAAATGCTGGTACTCAAAGGAAACAAGGAAACCGCCGCCGAGACGATTAATGCTCTCATTTCCTTGCTGCAAAATACAATCAGTAATGTGAGCGAAACGATCACCATCGAGCAGGAAATGGCCAACATGCAAAATTATGTATTTATTAATCATGTGCGTTATGGGCAGCGGGTACAGGTAAATTATTTTGTATCACCCGATTGTCTGGAGTATCATGTGCCCAAGCTTATCATTCAGCCTTTTATCGAAAACTCTTTTTTCCATGCGTTTAATGAGATAAACACAGGACACATCTATATATTGGTGTCGAAAACAGAGGATACATTGATCTGTGAGGTGGTCGACGATGGAGACGGTATGGATTTGGACGGGCATACAGCGCAGGACGGATTGCCGAATCCCAAGAGCAAACGCCAACTATTTACGGGCATCGGCATCCAGAATGTGCACAATCGCATTACTCTTTTATATGGAGAAGAATATGGTGTGACCATTTCCAGCAAGAAGGGCGAGGGCACCAAAGTAAGAATGACACTGCCACTGATCGTAAAACCCGCTCCTCCTACCCCATAAAAAATATAGGCTGAACTAAACAAAAAAGGTGGAACAAGAATGGAGTGGGCGGAATGGTGCTAGCCATCTAGACACAACAGCGATGGGAAGCACCATTCGGCCGCGCAGTGGCGCTTCGTGGAAACCTTTAGTTCAATCTATAAAAAGTACCTAAGTCTAAAGAAAGTACAAATGTAAGCGGTACCTTTTTTGATAAATCATAATAATAAGACCAATCTGTATAAAGATATTCCTAACTGCCAGCAAAGCAAGGATGATAAACTAAATTCATAAACAAGGTAACCGCTTTCAAAAAAAGTTCTACATGGTTAGCCACATATAAAAAAAGAGTAGGGGTTGAACAAAATGAAAAAAATGTCTTTCCTTCTGCTGATCGCAAGCTTGATCTTGCTATCCGCGTGCTCCAGCAATTCTGAGAAAGCAGCTACGACCACAGATTCAGGCAAGAAAGAAATTACAGTCTGGGCTTGGGACCCGAACTTCAATATCGCAGCCCTGAAGCTGGCAAAAGATCGTTATGTTGCCAAACATCCAGATGTAACCATAAACATTGTTGAATATGCTCAAAACGATATCGTTCAAAAAATGAATGCCGGCCTCAACTCCGGTTCTACTAAAGGATTGCCGAACGTGGTTCTAATTGAGGATTACCGGGCACAGAACTTCCTGCAAGCCTATCCCGATTCTTTCCATGATATGACTAATTCGATCAAAGCATCCGACTTCGCTGATTATAAAATCGGGCCGACCAGCTACAATGGCAAGCAGTACGGAGTTCCATTCGACTCCGGTGTAATGGGATTGTATGTAAGAACGGATTATCTGGAACAAGCTGGCTACAAAGTAGCGGACTTGACCAATATTGATTGGGACAAATTTATTGAAATCGGTAAAGCTGTAAAACAAAAAACAGGCAAAGATATGCTGACTCAAGATCCGAATGACCTCGGTCTAATCCGTGGCATGATCCAAACTGCAGGTTCTTGGTACCTGAAAGAAGACGGTAAAACACCAAATCTGGCTGGTAATCCGGCTCTGAAAGAAGCGCTCTTGACGTACAAATCCTTGTTCGACGCCAACATTGTTAAAATGAATGCCGACTGGAGTCAATTCTTGGCCGCATTCAACAGCGGTGCAGTTGCTTCTGTACCTACAGGTAACTGGATTACGCCTTCGATTAAAGCTGAAGCTTCGCAATCCGGTAAATGGGCTGTAGTTCCTTTCCCTAAACTGAAAAATATACCTGAATCCGTGAATGCTTCCAGCCTCGGCGGCAGCTCCTGGTATGTCCTCAACTCGGACGGTCAAGATACCGCTGCTGATTTCCTGAAAGAAACATTTGGTTCAGATACAGAACTGTATCAAGATATGCTGAGCAAAATCGGAATTGTCGGTTCATTGAACGCAGCTTCCAGCGGTAAAGCTTATGACGTGGAAGATGCTTACTTCGGTGGCGACAAAGTATACAAGAAGTTTGCTGATTGGACTAAACAAGTTCCAAAAGTCAATTATGGCCTGCACACTTATGCCATTGAGGACATCATGACTGTTGAAATTCAAAACTACCTGAACGGAAAAGATGTAGATACAGTTCTGAAGGACGCTCAAGGACAAGCGGAAGCACAGCTTAAATAAGACAGTCCATCTAGCCAAGGCTAAACAATAAAACGATAAGCACTTAAAACCTTGGGCTTGCGAGTTCAAGGTTTTAATGTTGCATAGGGAGTTGACATGGTATGAAAACAGCCGCGCCCAAAATGACTACAACACGTATCAAAGCAGGTATGACAGGATGGTTGTTCATATCCATCGCAGTGATCATGATTGCCGCTTTTTATTTCTATCCGATGATTCAGGCGCTGATCTTATCCTTTAAAACGGGTACAGGGTCTAATCTGAGCTTTAACGGCATTGATAACTACAAGCGTCTGTTCACCGATAAAATGTTCATCACCGCCGTGAAGAATACGTTTATCTATTTAATTTTCCAGGTACCTTTAATGGTCATTCTGGCTCTGTTCATTTCCGTATTATTGAATGATAAAAACCTGAAATTCAAAGGCTTTTTCCGCACCGCCATCTTCTTGCCGTGTATCACATCCCTTGTAGCCTATTCGGTTGTTTTCAAGTATTTGTTCTCATCTGACGGTTTGGTAAACTCCTTGTTGCTGAATCTGCACGTGATTGGCACGCCAATCCAATGGATTACAGATCCTTTCTGGGCCAAAGTAACGATTATTATCGCGATCACATGGCGCTGGACAGGGTACAACATGATCTTTTACCTGTCGGGTCTTCAGAACATTGACAGTTCCATCTACGAAGCGGCCCGCATTGACGGAGCTTCCCCGATCCGGCAGTTTTTCAGCATTACCGTTCCACTGCTTAAGCCGATTATCCTGTTCACCTCAATTACATCGACGATTGGTACACTTCAGCTCTTCGATGAAATTATGAATATTACGAAGGGTGGACCAGGTAACGCGACATCTTCTATTTCGCAATATATTTATAATCTGTCCTTCAAGTATTCATCCGACTTTGGTTATGCGGCAACCGTATCTTATTCCATCGTCATTATGATCATTATCTTGTCGATCATCCAGTTTAAAGTGGCAGGTGAGAAAAAATGATGAAAACAAAAAGAGCATTTACGTACGCCTTTCTGATTCTTGTGTCATTCATTTCGGTTTTCCCGTTCCTGTGGATGCTATCCAGCTCCACGAACCTGTCAGTCGATGTGACCAAAGGCAAGCTTCTGCCTGGCTCTCATTTGATGGATAACATGCACAATCTGCTGGAACAAGTAGACATCGTTACTGCACTCAGTAATTCTGCAAAAGTTTCTATTTCAACGACACTACTGGCTATGCTCATTGCATCACTGGCTGGCTATGGCTTTGAAATTTACAGAAGTAAAGCGAAAGACGTTGTCTTCAATATCCTGCTGATGTCGATGATGATTCCGTTTGCGGCAATCATGATCCCGCTTTACCGGATGTTCGGCAGCATTTCTAACGTGATACCGTGGGTCGGCATTGATACGCTCTCTTCTGTCGTTATTCCGACCGTAACTACGGCGTTCCTGATCTTCTTTTTCCGTCAAAGCACCAAGATGTTTCCTAAGGATCTACTGGAAGCTGGCCGGATGGATGGATTATCCGAGCTGGGTCTGTTCTTCCGGGTGTATATGCCTACGATGAAAACAACCTATGCCGCTGCCGCAATTATCACGTTCATGTCCAGCTGGAACAACTACCTCTGGCCTCTGATTGTACTGCAAACGCCAGAAAATCAAACCATCCCGCTGTTGATCTCGAACCTCGGCTCCAGCTATGCACCGGACTACGGCGTTATTATGATTGCCATTGTTCTGTCCACATTGCCGACTGCACTGGTATTCTTCCTGATGCAGAAGCACTTTGTCGCAGGTATGGTCGGCTCGGTAAAATAATAGATTTCTGTATACGGTCTTCATTCAATTTAAAAATAAGGAGTGTTCGCCTTGACCATTCATACCCCTAGTCTGGACTGGCTCACCGATGTAACCAAATTCGCGGTAAATCGCTTGCCTGCCTATTCCGATCATAAATATTACGCCACGCTTCAGGAAGCAGAACACCAGGCCGATATGGCCTGGCGTCACAGCCTGAATGGGAGCTGGAAGTTCAACTATGCGACGAATCCAGCCACTCGCCCAGCAGAATTCTATGCCCCTGACTTTGAATATGGCGGCTGGAGCGATATTCAGGTGCCGGGTCATATTCAGATACAAGGCTTCGGCCAAATGCAGTACGCCAATACGATGTACCCGTGGGACGGACATTCGGATGTTCGCCCACCTCATATTCCACAAGACCACAATCCGGTCGGAAGCTATATCAAAAGCTTTGTTTTACCCGAAAATATGGATTCTGACGCGCAGCCTGTGTTCATTTCTTTTCAAGGTGTTGAGTCGGCTTTCTATGTATGGCTGAACGGACAATTTGTCGGTTACAGCGAGGACAGCTTTACACCGTCTGATTTTGAACTGACACCCTACCTGCAAGCTGGCGAAAACAAGCTGGCGGTCGAGGTATATCAAAGAAGTACGGGAGCTTGGCTGGAGGATCAGGATTTTTGGCGTTTTTCCGGCATTTTCAGAGACGTATATTTGTACACGATCCCTACTGTTCACGTACGCGACCTGCATGCCAAGGCGGATCTGGATGCTACCTACACGCAGGGCCTGCTGGAACTGAAACTGACTTTGGAACAACCAGCAACGGCTTATACAACTGTCGATGTGAAGGATGCCGCCGGTCATACAATAACTTCTTTAAAAGCTGACTTTACAGATGGCATCGCTTCGCTGTCGGCAACCTTGGAGCAAGTAGAGCGCTGGAGCGCAGAAAAGCCTTATTTGTACACATTGTTCATTCAAATTTACGATGCTGATGGAACACTCGTTGAGGTGATCCCACAAAAGGTCGGCTTCCGTAAATTCGAGATGGTGAACAAGGTCATGCATCTGAACGGCAAACGCATTGTGTTCAAGGGTGTGAATCGCCATGAATTTAACGCTCGTACCGGACGTGCAATTTCCCGTGAAGATATGCTGTGGGATATTCGGACACTCAAGCAGAACAATATGAACGCTGTCCGTACCTCTCATTACCCGAATCAGACACTGTGGTATGAGCTCTGCGATGAATACGGGATATACGTGATTGACGAAATGAACTTGGAAACACACGGTTCCTGGCAAAAACTCGGCGCAGTCGAGCCTTCGTGGAATATTCCGGCCAATCTGCCGGAGTGGCAGGATATCGTTATGGATCGCGCCATTTCCATGCTGGAACGGGACAAAAACCATGCATCCATTCTGATCTGGTCTTGCGGAAATGAGTCGTATGCAGGTGAAGTGCTGCGCAATGTCGCTAACTATTTCCGGTCCACCGATCCGAGCCGTCTGGTACACTACGAAGGCGTGTTTCACAATCGTACGTACGATGATACCAGCGATATGGAGAGCCGGATGTACGCCAAGCCCGCTGATATCGAGCAATACTTGAACGACAATCCACAAAAGCCGTATATCAGTTGCGAATACATGCATGCGATGGGCAATTCCGTGGGCGGCATGCACAAGTATACCGAGCTGGAGAACAAATACGAGCTGTATCAAGGCGGTTTTATTTGGGATTACATCGATCAAGCGGTCATGAAGAAAGATCGCTACGGACGCGAGTACCTCGCGATCGGCGGCGACTTTGACGACCGTCCAACAGACTATGGTTTCTGTACGGACGGAATTGTCTATGCGGACCGGAAGGTTTCACCAAAGATGCAGGAGGTCAAATTCCTGTATCAAAATCTGAAGCTCATCCCGGATACCAAAGGTGTGACCATTCGCAATGAAAACCTGTTCGAGGGAACAGGGGACTATGAACTGGTATACAGCCTGTTGCATGAAGGTCAAGAGATCACGCGAAATGTGAGTCATGTAGATGTGGCGGCTCAGACCGAAGCCTATATTCCATTGACGTTCCCAAGCACAGACGAGAAGCCTGGGGAATATGTCATTCACACGGCGCTTGTTTTAAAGGAAGCGACGCTCTGGGCTGAGGCTGGGCATGAAGTGGCCTTCGGGCAGCATATTTTCATTGTGGAAGATCCAAGTCCGCTAAAAGCTCCTACAGGTGGAGCCCTACGAGTAGTACATGGCGATGTAAATATTGGCGTTCACGGTGCAGATTTCAGCATCATGTTCTCCAAAGGAGCAGGTAGCCTGACTTCACTTCGCTACGCCGGATGTGAGATGATCGCTACGCCTCCTGCTCCATTATTTTGGCGGGCAACCACTGACAATGATCGGGGAACCGCACTGGGTTTTGAAGCTGGTGGCTGGTTCGCTGCAAGCCTGACGCGTAAATGTGTGGGTATCGAGGTCACAGAAGAGCAGGCAGACCGTGTGACCATTACGTTCCGCTACACCCTAAGCATTCATGCCGACGTACAGGTAACGGTAGCCTACACCGTCTTGGCGGATGGCAGTCTGAACGTAAAATCCACCTATGAAGGTGTATCGGGACTGCCTAACCTGCCGATCTTTGCCCTTTCGTTCAAGGTTCCAGCGGACTACCGCCATCTGGACTGGTATGCGATGGGACCAGAGGAGAATTATATCGACCGTGCCTTCGGTGCTAGACTCGGCGTATTCCGCAACGAAGCTGCGGATAACGTGTCCGGGTATGTCGTGCCACAGGAATCCGGCAATCGTACAGGCGTGCGCCGTGTCGATATTACGGACGATTCCCAGCGGGGCATCCGCATTACCGCACCTGCCACCGCGCCGGTGGAATGCAATATTTCGCCGTATACAGCGTTCGAGCTGGAAAGCGCATACCATGTGTATGAGCTGCCGAACGTGTATTACACCGTTGTCACCGTTGCTGGCAAGCAAATGGGCGTAGGCGGCGACGACAGCTGGGGTGCTCCAGTACATGAGGAATACCAAATCCCAGCCGATCAAAAGCTGGAATTCGAGTTCACCGTGCAGCGGATATAAATAAACTGCCCGCATAGGCAAGTATATATAGCAAAAGCCCTTCCGCTACTTCCCTGATGGAAAGCCGGAAGGGCTTTTGCATTTTATCATTCCAATCATACTGTCTCTGTTACTCTTTCAAGCCACTCACGCATAAGTGACTCAAATAATAGAGCCTGTTCAATCTGAAGATTATGCCCTGCTCGATCTAAAACGGCGAAGGTTGCTCTAGGATAATTATCTAAAATTCTAAAAGCATCTATGTAACCAACGACTGCATCTTGTCGTCCAAGAGTAAATACTGTTGGTTTATCAAAAACTAATTTATCTATATTGGTGGAAAATCCATAGTTTCTTTGAATCTTGCTAAGAAAATCATAGTCAGCTATCTTACAACCTGCCACGATCTCTTCAGAATACCTTTTCCAATTATATTCATTGAGAACGACTTGATTTGCACTAAAATCACTTATTTGCTCTTCACTTAAGGTGCCCATAAACTCGCGATCACAATGAACAACAAAATGCTCGGGCAGTATTCTTTTTTTGTGTTCAGGAATAATTAATGGACAAATCAGAGCAGCTCCACCAATACGATCTTTATGTCTATTAATTATTCCCCTTGTAATATATCCACCGTACGATTCGCCTGCTATGAGATAATCTTCGTCTGGGACAAGAGTTTCAATAAAATTTATAACTGCTTCTAGCATATCATCTGAATTACATATTTGATCGTAATCCTTTGTTTGTCCCATTCCAGGCAAGTCAAGATAGATACGACGCCAATCGGAATTACCTTCAAATATCGGTTCCATGCACCCACTCATTAACCGATGGTCTGGTGTAAAACCATGGATCATTATAATCGGTTTGCCTTTACCAATTTCCTCGTAATATATATTGGCATTCTTGACTTTACAATATGGCATATAGACCCTCCAAAATTGAGTTATTTATAATATTCTTACACCAAAGAAGAATCTACGTTGTTTTATCAAAAAAACCAGATCTCCGGTTCGTTTTGATTATATACTCATATATAACACATGTAAAGAACACTTGTTCCCTTTTCTTGTTTCTGGAGTTAAACTAACCTGCCCGTGAGCTTAATGGAGCAACGTCCCTTTAATACTTTATTTTCCCAGTATAGAACTTTAGCTAGCTCGTAGCCAGATTGACATACGTTTGCGTGAAGTCAAGGTTTTGCAAGTCTCTTTGATCTATAAAAAACTCCAAATACCCTGCGTCCCACCAGCACATACCGACCTCATTCAAGGATGATACAGAGAGCAGAACATGCCAATTTTCCGAAGCTTGATCGTGCTTTCCCCGATTCGCCTGGTATTCTTGCAGCTGAGGCAGCACTTCAGATCGTAACTGCTCCGCATACTCCGTACTTCCCCTATGCATAGCTTGCTCGGCTTCCTGGTGGATCTGACTCTCACTCTTATGCCAGTTAAATAGAAGACCCTCTAGCCCGTTTCGGCACAGATAAGCATCCCGGCGAGTGTTCCCGGCAAAAGATTGATGCTGCCCCCACACCGTGTCACTTTGTTCACATACAAGCTCATACAACTCTTCGTATTGATCTACAAGAATATCTCCTAGCTCACCCTCCGACCGAATGGTAATAATCGGCTGAAAGGAAATGGCATACGCGGTGAAATCTCGTTGCTCTGCCGACACCTCTACGCGCCCAGCGGGCGGTAATGTTTTCTGCAAAGCGCTGCTATCGCCGTTATAGTAAAAGATTTTATGGTCAATATCATAAGCTGGCTCATCCAGCCCAAGAAAAAAGTATAGTATACCCTGATGAGGCAATCCCTCAAATGGTGAAAAAGGCAACTCACTTAGATTGATCTGAGCAATAAACGTATAATATTCCCCGTCTGAATTACATGGCCACTCGATCGAAGGCGGCAGATCTGGATAACCGGCGATCCGACTATTTCCAACGTGTTCATAGTTTTCCTCATGCTCTAGATGAAATTGTATAGCAGCTTCGGCTTCCTGATAGATCTCTTCTTTTAACTCATCATCAAGTGAATGCTCTTCGAGTATTCGAGTCAGTTCTTCTTTTAATGGTGATTGCAGCATACCACTCGCCCCTTTTAACAAAGTATTATGTATTGCACTCTCATTCAATCTCTCTTAAATCAGATTATCAAATTATAGTCTGATAAGCCATGCCTGCTGTAAAGCGGAAATGGACTAGACATTGTTCATAAATGTTTTGTGATAGGCATTCCGGTATTGCGAGGGAGTCATATGGATTCTCTTTTTGAACAATCGCATAAAATACTTCTCATCCGTGTATCCCGCTTCCTCCGCAACCTGCTTAATGCTCATATCTGTACGGGAAATCAATTCCTTCGCTTTGTTGATTCGAATACTGTGAATGAACTCCAAGGGGCGCATGCCCGTATTTTGCTTGAATAAACGAGATATATAATCCTTGTTGTAATTGAACTTCCGAGCCAGATCGGTCACGGTCAGCGGTTCCTCAGCATGAATTCGAGTCCACTCGATAATTTTGTTCATGCTCACATTCCCCTGTGAATGGACAGGATTGGAGATCAAGCGGCTGAGGGCCAGTTCAGATATCTCGATCAGCAGTGAGGTGAACAAATAGTTAGCACTGTGATATGTAAGATAATGTGAGTTGGCGACATGCAAAATTTGATTGACAATAATATGAATCCGATCTCCATTATCTGCCTGTACGCTTTGCGGTAAATAGATATCGCGCATTACGCCATGACGCTGCAAAAGCCCGTCCATAGCACTTGTTTCCTGCTTCATTTCCTCACTAGATAATACATTCGGGGTCGCAGGCACATCGAAGTGAAACCAATAAAATTTAACCCCCGGCAACGATTCCATGTATCCTCGGTGCGTACGACCAGGGTACAGCAATAGAATATCTCCTTCCCCTACTTCAAAATCCTCCTGTTCCTCCCGTATATATACTGTCTCTTGGACACCCAGGATCAGCTCAAAGTTCTCAATGGAACGGCTCATATGCTTCCATGGCACCTCGGAAACGAACTCGCCTGCCGAGATCAGTTGGATCGGAACATCTACATTCACTTTCAGATAGGTCATGTTATCGCCTCTTTAGATTCATGTTCGGATTTGTCCACCTATTGTATGGTTAAGCTACTGACATACCGCGGTTGCAATGCTAATGTAGTGGAGAAATATACACTTTCATCTTAGCTAAGGAGCGATGATTTTGAAAGCACAAGCTTTTGACTTGCATAAAGTAAGCATTGATTCCGGCCCACTTTACCACGCCATGGAGCTGAATACGACCTATCTGCTGAGTTTGGAACCCGACCGTTTATTGTCACGTTTTCGTGAATATGCGGGACTGAAGCCCAAAGCGGCTCATTATGAGGGCTGGGAGGCGCGCGGCATCAGTGGACATACACTTGGTCACTACCTGTCTGGCTGTGCACTAATGTTTGCCTCTACAGGCGACAAAAGACTGCTGGAACGAGTAAACTATGTGATCGATGAGTTGGAAATATGTCAAAACAGTCATGGAAACGGATACATTTCTGGTATCCCGCGCGGGAAAGAGATTTTTGAAGAGGTCAAAGCCGGAGATATTCGTTCCCAGGGCTTTGATCTTAACGGAGGCTGGGTACCGCTATATACGATGCACAAGCTCTTTGCAGGCTTGCGTGATGCCCACCTGCTCGCTCATCATCCCAAAGCATTAGCGATGGAAATCAAACTCGGCGACTGGCTGGAGGATGTATTCCAAGGACTGAGCCATGAGCAGGTGCAACAGGTACTCCATTGCGAGTTTGGCGGCATGAACGAGGTGCTGACCGATCTGGCGGAACATTCTGGAGAGACACGCTTTCTGAATCTGGCGGAACGCTTTTATCATGGAGAAGTGCTGAATGATCTGGCAGACAGCCGCGATACGCTGGCAGGACGACATGCTAATACACAGATTCCTAAGATTATTGGTGCAGCACGGCAGTTCGAAGTGACAGGCAAACCTCTATATGCGGACCTCTCCCGCTTTTTCTGGGATCGGGTGGTTCACAAGCATTCCTACGTAATCGGCGGCAATAGCTATAATGAACATTTTGGTGAACCTGGCAAGCTAAATGACCGTTTGGGCGAAGGCACCTGTGAAACCTGCAACACCTACAATATGCTGAAATTAACAAGACATATGTTCGAATGGGACGCGTACGCAGCTTATGCCGACTACTATGAACGAGCAATGTTTAATCATATTCTGGCTTCACAGCAGCCTGTAGATGGACGTGTTTGCTATTTTGTATCGCTGGAGATGGGTGGACACAAGTCCTTTAATTCTCAATATGAGGATTTTACATGCTGCGTCGGGTCCGGTATGGAGAGTCACTCTATGTACGGCACTGCGATTTATTTTCACTCAGCAAATACAATCTATGTTAACCAATATGTCCCTTCTACCGTGACGTGGGATGAGATGGATGTACAGCTCAAACAAGAAACTCTCTTTCCGCAAAATGGGCGAGGAACGCTGCGTGTCATAAGCAAGGAGCCCAAGTTCTTCACGATCAAGCTAAGATGTCCGCACTGGGCGGAGCAGGGTATGATGATTAAGATCAACGGGGAAGAGTATGCCGCAGAGGCTTGTCCTACCAGCTATATTGTAATTGAACGGGAATGGAACGATGGAGATACGGTCGAGTACGATATTCCTATGACAGTAAGAGTTGAGGAAATGCCAGATAATCCGCGTCGGATTGCCTTCATGTACGGTCCACTTGTGCTGGCTGGAGATCTGGGTCCTGTTGAACAGGAGTCCAACGAGGAACATCTGCTGGCATCTGTTCTGATCGGATCGGCTGATTCCCTGACAACCAAGCTGACTGCTGACGGAAACGAGCCTAATACATTCCATCTAAACGACCTGGGCTATATCGGGGACTTGCAACTTCGTCCGTTTTATCAGATCTATGATCGTTCTTATACCGTCTATTGGGATCTCTTTTCCAAGGAGGAATGGGCATCAACGGAGGCAGAATACCGCACCGCGTTAGCGTACCAACTAGAACTGGAGCGACGTACAGTGGATGTTGTACAGCCTGCCGAAATGCAGCCTGAACGGGATCATGCCTTTACTGGCGAACATGTAGGCTTGGGGTCTATCTATAACCGCAAATATCGCGATACATGGCCTGGGGGCTGGTTCTCTTTTGTCATGAAGGTGCTCCCTGATGAGCCTGTCCAATTAGCAGTGACCTATCTGAAGGACTCCGACCGCTCTCATCGTGACTTTGACATCATCGCAGATGGTCAGAATTTGGGAGAAGGCAAGCTGGAATCCGAGGAAATGAATAAATTCGAGACGTTTGCCTATGAGTTGCCTCTGTCTGTGACGAGCCACAAAAATGAAGTGATAATTCAATTCAAAGCCCATCCACAAGGCAAGGTGGCGAAAGTGGCTGGATTACGAGTGATCAGACATTCTATTGTATGATCAAATTATCTATATAAATCTACGATAACGCCACTACGCAGGCGGATAGTGCTTCCCATCGCCACCGCTTCGCTTCTACAGCGCTATTCCGCCTAATCCGTTTTGATGTCCATCTTTTAAATCCAGCTTAAATACAAAAAAAACAGATGCTCCTATGAGCTATCTGCTTTTTTTGTTTACCCTAATAACTTCGAATATAGTGGCTGCTTCATGTTCACTTTACATGATGTTCATTTCACGGAAACTGTCTCTAATCTTGCGTAGCTCTTGCTGGGCTCGACCGTATCGGGAAGCGTAGGTCCAAGCAAGCACTTGATGATAATGCGAAGGCGTTTCAATCGTGGTCACATTATACATGATCGGAATCCCGTCCACTTCTCCTTTTAGGGTGAATTCAATGGCTGGGTATCCATTCACCAGCCTGTCGGAGGCCAGCCCCAATTCGGGATCCGTAATTCCTGACACCAAATGATCCTCAATAATCCCTTTATATTCTTGAAGGGTCATACTGCTATCAAAGTCGCTTTTCGGTTCAGACAATACAATCAAATACCTATCGGTAAATTCATTTTTAATGGAAATATCCGCTTCCTCATTAATCCCATTATCTCTTGACCAATTCCACGGAGCCGTAATCGCAAACTGGTTATCCTTACTGATAAATACCTCTGGCTTCACGATTTGAGTGATAAGCGTAGAAATTAAGGATACAGCCAAGACAATCGAAGCGATCGTCATCAGGATGATTGCTCCTGCAATAATTCCGGTTTTCTTTCTGCCTACCTTCCCCAAATCCCGTACCTTAACTACATATGTATTGGCGACCATATCTCCAATTCGTTGTTTCCGAGGTGTCACCAGCACACAGATGCCGGCGGGCAGCCCCCAGAAAAGCAGCGGATTCGTATCCACCAGATGTATGAGCGTACGGATCAACGATTTAATCATGCCTGGCGGCCTTCCTTCTCCATTCACAACCTGAATACGAAGTACAAACTTGCCCAGCGTATAGCCTGTAAGTCCTTCCAGTAACAGATAATAGCAGAAAGAGCCAATCAAGAACAGAATTAATACCATGCCCAGATTTGGAGTTTCCGTTTCAGATAGTTTCTTAGTTGCGAAATAAACCAGCCCTCCATACCCAAAGACGATAAGAATGAAGTCAATCATCCAGGCGGCCCATCTTCTGAAAAAGATAGAGGCTCCGTATGTCTCTGATAATATCGCCATCCTATCTGGTTCTCGTCGTTGATAGCCGCCATTCCTCACAAATTCCTCCGACACTGCTGTAGATGAATTTTTCGATAAATGATGTTCTTCCAAATGATACACCCCTGATGTCAATTTAATCCTAGTTAAGTATAGCATCCTTTTTCATCCAGTGGAGCAAGCCTAACAGCGCACTGGAGTAAGCCGAATCACGCCGATGAACAAACCATACCTCTAATTTACGATAGGTTTCGGGTAAACGGTGCGAAGCAATACTTCCCGCCTCCTCTGCCTTTACAATTGACGAGTATGGAAGCATAGACACCCCCAGACCAGAGGCTACACCACCTAAAATGACTTCCAATGTTCCGAATTCCATAATCTGATACGCATCCACACCTGAATCGTTCAGAAAGTTCTCTGCTCTTGTCCGATGTGTGCAACCTACATCAAAGAACAGCATAGGCTTGGCAAGCAACTTGCTCATATCCCTTTCTCCCGGTTCCGAAATAAGCACCAACTCCTCTTCAAAAGCCGAAATATGCTCTATATTCGAATCATCGACAGGGCCATAGACGAATGCCCCATCTAATTCGTAATTCAATACCTTTTGTACAAGAGCATGCGTCCCCCCGGTCATAAGTGACAGATGCACATCAGGGTATTGAGCGTGATATCCCGTCAATAAAGTCGTGAGATGTGTAACCGCCGTCGTCTCAATCGAGCCCAGTCGCAACGGTCCCGCAGGCTGATCCGAATATTGAGTAGACTTCTCTGCCTCGTCGAGCAAGGTCAGTATGGATTCTGCATACTCCAGCAGATTCTCTCCTGCCGACGTTAGCGTCATTCCGCGGTTAGATCTGCGAAATAGCGGTACGTTCAATTGTGCCTCAAGCTGCTGAATCCGCGACGTTACATTGGACTGTACATAGTTCAACACTTGCGCAGCCCTTGTGATACTGCCCTCGCGAGCAACAGCCCGAAAAATTTTCAAATCACTGCTTTCCATATATACATCACCTGCTTGGTATGATCATTTATGATACTGACGTTCGATTTTGTTCATTTTACCGGATGCTTGCCGCTCTGTACAATTCAAAGTACATGCAAATGCATCTAAAATCGATCACAGGAGGCTTTAAAATGAAAGCTGTAATACATACCGGCAAAAACGGTCTTGAGGGCCTGATGTATAAGGACGTTACGGTCAGACATCCGGGGCACGGCGAAGTGAAGGTCAGACTCAAAGCCGCAGGCTTGAACCATCGGGATCTGTTCCTCATGGCGGATCGAACCGCCAACGATGCTCCACTCATTCTCGGATCGGATGGAGCAGGCGTGATCGAAGCTGTGGGCGCTGGCGTCCCAAGCTCGCTGGTTGGCACTGAAGTAATCATCAATCCATGTATCGGATGGGAAAAGGCGCACCTCGTCCCCTTGATTCCTGCCATTCTGGGCGGTCCTTCAGACGGAACATTGTCCGAATCGGTTATCATTCCCGTTCAAAATGCAGTCAGCAAGCCAGCTTACCTGTCTTGGGAAGAAGCAGGGGTACTGCCTCTGTCTGCCTTGACCGCTTACCGCGCTCTCTTCACCAGAGGCCAATTACAGCAAGGGGATCATGTGCTCATCCCCGGTATTGGCGGCGGGGTAGCCACGTATGCCATGCTCATGGCTTTAGCAGCGGGCGCACGGGTTAGCGTCACATCACGTAGCGAAGTCAAAAAGCAAGCTGCCCTCGCCCACGGCGTTCATCATGCATTCGACAGTGATAGCGATTGGAAAGAAAGTATGAACGGAGATACCGTGGATCTGATCCTTGATAGCATCGGACCCGCTACGTTCGATAAATACCTGGATGTCATCAAACCGGATGGTCGAATCGTTACATTTGGCGCAAGCTCAGGAGATCACATAGAGATTCCGCTGCGTTCTATATTTTTCCCACAGATTAGCATCATCGGTACCTCTATGGGCAGCAGCGAGGAATTCGCAGATATGCTCCAATTCATGGAACGTCATTCCCTTCATCCCATTATAGATAGCGTCTTCCCTCTACAAGATACGGCGCAAGCCTTTTACCGTATACAGCAGGGAGCTCAGCTGGGCAATATAGGGATCAGACTGGAATAATGCGTACGTAACCATATGCGTCTAGAAAAAAATCCACTACTATAAAGTGCCTCATCCTGAGGACAATTTTATAGTAGTGGATCTATTCAGTCGATCAAACGGTGCTGAACCCATTTGTTGCCGCGGAAGCGCCAGAGGAAAACGATCCCCCGCACCCCCCATTCAATATCCATGGCCAGCCAGACACCCACAATTCCCAAATTGAACACAATGCCCAAAACATACCCGAGCACTACCCGGCACAACCACATGGACAGCATCGAGGTGAGGGACGTAAATTTAGAATCACCTGCTGCCCTAAGCGCAGAGGGTGTAATAAAGGCGATCGACCAGAGTGGAATCTGGGCCAACGTATTAATCAGCATGACCATAAAAATGTCATCTACAATTTCAGCAGGCGGATGAAACAGCCCTACCATCGGCTTAAACAAAGGCATTAGGATCAGCCCCATTAGAATAAATGAAGCGGACGACAGCCAAATAAATGATTTGGTAAACTTGCGGGCATCGTGTACATTTCGACGCCCCATGCATTGACCGACCACGGTTACAATCGTAAGAGCCAGAGCATTCGCAGGAATTTGGAACACGTTAGCTAAGGAGGAGCAAATAGCATTCGTCGCCAATGCATTGGTCCCCAGGTTCACAATGAAAATTTGGGTTAAAATTTTACCCCCATTGAAAAACATCTGTTCCGCTGCAAAAGGAAGACCAATAAACAGGATCTTTTTAAGCATAGCCAGATTAAAATAAAGCATATCCCTAAGCTGAACACGCAAGTCGTCATCTACCCTGACCAAATAAATCAGCGCGCAGGCAGCCCCTGCATATCTGGACACATTGACTGCAATCGTCATACCCAGTACACCCATATCCAACAAGTTAATAAATACAACATTCAGCAGCACGTACGAAAGGTTCATGATAAGCGAAAGAGCCAGCGATGCCCTCGTCTTGCCAATCCCTCTCAGCGCCCCACATACCGCTTCAACAATTGCAATCCCTACAAAGGACATACAGCTTCCCAGCAGATACACCTTGCCGTTAGCCAATACGTCAGGCGAGGCGGAGCCAAACAGCACACTTAAAATTGGATTGTACAACACGATCATAAACAGACTGATGCATAAGGCCAGCAAGGAAACGGAGGATATGGTACCGGAGGTTGCTTTAGAGACCATAAGGTCATTACCGCTCCCCTTATACTGCGCCACAACAACTGTTCCCCCGGTAGACACAGCCACAAACACATTAATTAGAAAAATATTTAATGAATCAATCATATTTACAGCACTAACCGCCGCCATCCCCGACGAACTGATCATTGCTGTGTTCACCAAATTAAGACCCACGATAAAAGCCTGATCAATCAGAAGCGGGATAAACAGGGCAATAATCTGCCGATAATCAATAGACTCTCCTGAAAAATGCCTATTCAGAAAGCCATGCGTTCTCATCCTTACACTCAGTTGACTCATATCATCACATTCTTTTTATCAAATTGAAAAAAAACCCTTCGGCAGAAGAGTCTTTCATGGCGAAAAAATGTATAAAGTTGCAAGGCTAGATGTCTCCGGCTCTTGATTCTGTACACTTTTCTCTACATAGAAGTATCACTCTAAAAGAAAATTCTGTCAATGGATTTGCTCACATTTGAATAGAAAAAAACATAAAAACCCGCTCAGCTCAGTGAACAGGTTTTTATGCGGCATGACCATGTTATAAAATCTTATTAACACCTTGTTAAAAGTATGATTATGATCTTCTCGCAATTAAATCTTGTTGAATAGAAGCTTCATTCTTCTCGAATTTCTTATAGAAAAACATAGGAATGATTCCGATTAAGAAGACGATAAACGGTAGCCAGATAAAGCTGAACTGAATGCCAGACAAAGCAGTCGGGGTTTGGACCTTTCCAGCAATATAGCCTGTGCTACCCATAACCCATGCTGGCAATAATCCGCCAACTCCGCTACCCGCTTTGATACAGAATGCGCTTCCAATAGAAGTCAGAAATCCACTTGCCCGAATTCCATTTTTCCATTCCCCGTAATCTACTGTATCGGACAACATTGCAAATGGCATCGAGCACGCAAAGCCTGATCCTAATGCACCTATGATCCAACCGGCAATAATAAGGGTTAAGTTTGTACTCCCCATTAAAATCACGACTTGACCTAGTGCAGCTAATATCAATCCGATAATCATGATCGTATTTTTACTTAATTTTCTGGCGAAGAACGGAATCAGAACCATCGAGATCAATTGCAAAGAGGTGAGTCCATTGATTAAAGGCACCAAGTCCTTACTATCCAAATTGTATTGCAGATAAAAAATAAGTGTAGCCGAACGAATATTCAAGCCGATCCAGTAACACAGGTTAGCAGCTACAACGAGCATCCAGGGCCAGTTTCGCTTGATAGCTGTAAAGCTTTTAGCAATCGGGACAGCTTTCGTTTTCACTGCCGCATTTTCACGCAAATCGGCAAACGCTATGAAAAACATAATAATCGCCATGATTCCAAATAAAACGAGCGTTAAGGAAAAGCCTTTTTGATCATTTCCCTGTCCAAAGAAGGCTACGAGGGGTAATGTGAACGTCGTGGCGATGAAGAAGCCCACGTTTCCCCCGACCATACGGAAAGAGTTCAAAACTACGCGTTCATTGGAATTGGTGCTCAGGTTAGGCAGAATAGACGTAATCGGTGTACTGATTCCCGTATATAGGATACCTGCTATGATATAAGTGATAGCCGCGTATGCAATTTTCCCCGATTCGCTCCAATTGGGCGTCGTGAACGTAAGGACCATGAATACGGCAAACGGAACAGCTAACCATAGAAAATAAGGTCTGCTCTGACCGTATTTCGATTTGGTCCGGTCAATCAGGATGCCCCAGATCGGGGCATCAATGGCATCGATAAAACGGGTGATAAATAGTAATGTCCCGGCAATCCCGATAGAAAGACCGAATACATCTGTATAAAAATATAATAGATAACTGGAAATGACACAGTATAGTAGATTGCCAGCCGTATCTGTTAACGAATAGCTGATTTTACGATGAAAAGGAACGGTACTGGTTGCTTTTTCAGGTGGTTCCGTACTCACAATTCTCGTACTCATGATCTTTCCTCTCCCCATGCGAATGAATTATGATTCATAAACCCATACACGCATTTCCCCTTTGGCCCGATTACACCAGGCGTAGTAAGGAATAGCAGTAATTTGTTGAGGAACAAGTTCAGGGGGCTCCGAGCTGTATAATGCATTTGAACCTTTTACCCGATATCCCTCTATGGTCAGCTTTACAATGCCACCTAGCAGATTCTCGCTAAACTCTTCTGTAATAGGACTATCCTTTGGTAATCTTAACCCTGCCAGGTTCGCCCCATTATCGGCTTCTTCCAGACAGTACACGACTGGACCGCGTTGGAGAGCAATTTGCTGCTGGTTCATGGAGACAAGCGGGTTGCTCCGAATGCGCTCGACTGGCATAGCCAAATGCAATGTGACCACATCGCCGTCCTTCCAAGTACGTTGAATCTCGACATAGCCTTTTTCCAGATGGTCTATAGAGATAGCTTCCCCATTTACCTTGACCTCTGCCTGCTTGCACCACCCTGGAATTCGCAGTGCCCATTTAAATGCAGTTGGCTCTGTTACATGGATTGAAAGGACAAGATCCGCATCCCATGGATAATGATGAGTTTGTGTAATTTCAACCTTATGGCCTGATAAAGTCATGTTCACCTTGCTGGCAATATACAGATGCGTATATAACGTATCATCAGTATAGGTGTACATATTGTCCTCCACCGATGCAATCATTCGCGCCAAATTGGGTGGACAGCAGGCGCAGAAGAACCATTTTTGCCGTTCTGTTTTTACATGCTCCTGATCCTTTCTCGACTTTTGAAAAGGATTGACTTCCAGCGGATTCACGTAGAAAAACCGTTTCCCATCCAGATCCATTCCACTGATCGTTCCATTGTAGAGCGCACGCTCCAGGACATCGGCATATTTCCGGTCCGGCGCTAAGCGCAGCATGCGATTGGCCCAGAAAGCCAGCCCAACAGAAGCGCAAGTTTCACAGTACATGCTGTCATTGGGAAGATCATGATGGCAAGTGAACGCTTCCGCGTTCACCGTAGACCCGATTCCGGCGGTAATGTACATTTTGTGGTTCGTGACATCATCCCACAGCGTTTCACAGGCTTGTAACAGGGAAGCATCCCCTGTTTTGGCAGCCAGGTCTGCCATCGCAATATATAAATACACTGCTCTTACCGCATGGCCGACGGCCTCTTTTTGCTCCCGCACAGGTTGGTGTGCCTGCTGATATTCAAAGCCTAAGCCGAAATTAAGGTTGTTATCATCATTCCAGGTAGGCTCTGTTTGAATATGCTTTCTCTTTTCTTGCTCCTCCACAAAATAAATTGGATGCTGTCCCCGCTGTTCGATAAAATATTGCGCTAATTTAAGATATTGATCCTTAGCCGTTACGTCGTATAATTTGATCAAGGCCAGCTCAATTTCTTCATGCCCCGGATAGCCTTTCCGTTTCCCTTCTTCCGTACCAAAAGTCTGCTGAATCAGGTCTACGTATTTCTCCATAATGTGAAGGAATTTCGTCTTGCCCGTCGTTTCATAATAAGCAACAGCCGCTTCTATAAAGTGTCCTGCACAATACAGCTCATGATTATCTCTTAGGTTCGTCCAGCGATTATCGGGTTCCTTGAGTAGATAATACGTATTCAGATACCCATCCTCAGCTTGAGCTCTCCCCAACAGTTCAATGACTTCATCGGCTTGCTCTTCAAGCGCAGAATTTGGATGATCCCTTAAGCTAAAAGCAACCGTCTCCAGCCATTTGGCAAGATCACTGTCTTGGAAAACGGTTCCATAATACTCCCCACTGGATTCACCGGCCGCAATTCTAAAGTTCTCAATCGCATGACTGGGTTCTGTATCTGGTAATTCATCATTTAATGCTTTCCACTGATAGGGAATGACCTCTTTCGCCACAACCTGCTTATACTTTTTCCAAAATGAATCATCGACGATGACATGCTTCACTGGCTTTGCCATTTTCATTGGATAAACATCCCTTCCTAAAAATAGAACGCTTTCATTTTTGAAAAAATAAGGATAAAGTAATGATAATATCGAACAAGCTAACCTGAGCGCCCCTTGCTACAGTCCTTATTTTATCAACCTGAATTTATAAAAAAAATCGCGATCTTTAACTAAAACTTATACGATTTCACACATAAAGGAGCTGACTTCCATGAGCAAAGCAGACTTTCTATCTTTCCTTGTTCCTCCACTGCCTTATTTCATAGAGGGAAATTTTACTACATATCAAAAAGGGGACTGGCATCCGAATCGCTATAACTTGGGTTATTTTGACGTAATTATCATCAAAGAAGGACTACTGCACATCGGTGAGGAGGATGAATCGTGGAAAATAACTGAAAATCATGCACTCATTCTTGAGCCGGACAAGCACCATTTCCCCATCGAGGCATGTACAGAACAAACCTCCTTTTACTGGTTTCATTTTCAAACCAACAGTATGTGGTGTGCCCAATCCTCGCCGAATTTTATTATCCCTAGCACCCCCATTCCTGAGCTGCATTTTCACTCAGAACATACCACCATCCATCTACCCAAATACCAAAAACTAATTAATCCCCATGAGCTGTTCTCCAAATTGGACTATTTACTAGCCTCTACTTTAAAAACTCGAAAGCTGGCTCTATGGGAGACTCAACAAACATTTGTGAATATTTTTCAGGGTTTGGAATATGATGAGAATTATAAAAGCAGTTCCTCCAAGTTAGCTGAACAGATCGAAATATTTTTAAAACAAAACTACAGAAATGCCGTCACTAATAAAGATCTGGAGGCACATTTTCACGTACATCAAAACTATCTTGCCAGATGCATGAAGGCCGCCTTCCAGCGCACGCCGCTTGAGTATTTAATGGACTACCGCCTGGATCAGGGACGCAGTCTTTTGCTGCAAACCGACTGGTCCATCCAGCAAATTACGGAGGAAACAGGATTCTCCCAAGCCAGCTATTTTTCAAAGTGCTTCAAGGAGAGATTCGGAATGTCACCGAAAAATTACAGACAGCAATACTGGAAACCGGCCAACTGAATGTTTACGTCTCTTTTACATTTCTTTTACATTTTGATTGTATTCTTTTGATAATGTCGCTTTATACTGAGTCGGTTATATCATTTTCACTTCGGAAAAGGGGCAACATATGAAGGTAACTAAAATTGCACTATTAACCATGTTAACCGGGATTCTAGTATCACCAGACCTGATCCATGCGGTAGACACTCAGCCCACGGGATACGAATCCCTTCGTACACAGGCAGATAAAATGGGCGCAAAAATTACGTGGGACAGTGATGACCATTCGGTGTTGATCAAGCTGAAAAATGGCATTGTCGGGACTTTTACAGTTGGTGAGAAGCAATATCGTCTAGCTGGTCAAACCGGGAAAGCAGATCGTGAAATAAAGATGATCAACGGAAATATATATCTTCCTACAAAAGTGATCACTGCGCTTGAAGCGGAGAATAGCAAATATGCAGATCCCAAGGATGCAGTTCCCACCTATAAAGTGCTCCCCTCTGTCGAAACAGAAGCCGTGGAGGATGGAGAAGATGCAGCTGACGACCCTGCGATCTGGCTTAATCCCGTTGATCCGGATAAAAGCCGAATTTTAGCTACTAATAAAGGCGGCGGAATTTTGGTCTATGATCTGGATGGCAAGCAACTGCAGAACATCAAAGTCGGAAAAATGAACAACGTGGATCTTCGTTACGGCTTCACACTGGGCGGTAAAAAGATCGATATCGCTGGCGCAACCAATCGAACCAACAACACGATCGATATTTTTGCCATTGATGGTGAATCAGGAACGTTGGCCAACGTAGTTGACAAACCTATTAAGGCAACCATGAAAGAAGTATACGGATTCAGTTTATACCATAGCCTCATGACAGATAAGTTTTACGCGCTCGTTTTGGGCAAAGAGGGCGAATTCGAGCAATATGAGTTGACTGACAACGGAAACGGCAAAATTGCCGGCAAGCTTGTCCGCCAGTTTAAGCTGGCTACGCAATCCGAGGGCATGGTCGCTGATGATGAATATGGTACGCTGTACATTGCTGAAGAGGATTACGCCATTTGGAAATATAGCGCCGAGCCAGACGGTTCATCCAAGCCGCTGCAACGTGTTGATATTGCAGATGGGCGCAGACTTCACGATGACATAGAGGGACTCACATTGTATTATGGCAAAGACGGCAAGGGGTACCTAATGGCCTCCAGCCAAGGCAACAGCAGCTATGCGATCTATGAACGACAAGGCGACAATGCCTATATTAGCAACTTCACGATCGGAGACAGCCCTACCGTAGACGGTACGTCTGTCACAGACGGTATTGATGTTCTTGGCTACGGATTAGGCAAGAATTTCCCTCATGGTATCTTCGTTGCACAAGATGACGAAAATCTCCAAAACGGCAAGAAGTTAAATCAGAACTTTAAAATGGTACCTTGGGAGCGAATTGCTACAGGTGCGGCTACCCCGCTAACGATAGACGATGGCACCAATCCGCGTGAATTGGTAAACAGAAGCACGAAGTAATGCCCATCAGGCAAATCGAGACAACAACGTTCTGACTTGATCCATAGAAAAAAGGGGTGTCCTAAAAGCCATAAAACGGCTGCTTGGGACACCCCTTTTTGTTTTTAAGCGGGAAAAGGTTCCAACATTCCTTACCCTAACTATCTCGTACCTTACGCTTTAATATCCAGTACCAGTACATTTACCGAATTAGCCGGTAATTGTAAGAGGACAGAATCTGTATGAAGTGTGACCTGCTGTTCGGTAGGCACTACCTTTTCATCATTTTTCTTATTCACGTTAGGTACATGAACAAGCGAGGAATCGCCGGTTAGTGTAATCAGCTTGGCACTGGACTCAACATTCAAATCTTGTAGATTCAGCTGCGTTGCCTTATCTACGTTGTCGGCATTTACAAGCTTCACATATACATGTTCAGCATCTCGGGTCACCGAATGAAACACGTCTCTGTTGTAAGCCTCCAGCTTGTAATCCAGCACTTTGCTGGTTGTCTTGCCGTCCGTGTAGGAGCAAATCAGATTGTTGCCCGTTTCTCCCCCATAGTTCACCGTGATGGTGTAGTCGGTATTATCGGCCAGTTCTTCATAGCTGGCTGCTCTCAAGTTGCCCGCCGCTGTACTGGAAGAGTAGTCACCCATGGTATAGCCTTCTATACCTTGCTTGTAAACCTTCACGCCGGTAGCATTGCCACCATAGCCAATCGCGTATTCGATGACATTCTTTTTCTCAGTGGTAATATCCGTGAGACCTGCGCCCACATAAAAACCGTCCGTGCCGGAAATGCGGGAAGCAATGACCTCTACCTTGTAGTCGTTCCAGCTTTCGTTCAAGATGTACAGGCCGTTCAGACCGCTATCTTGGGCTTTGAGGACAAGCCCCTTACCTTCCTCCACCGTAGATCCCACGGAGCCAGGAATAACTTGCCAGGTCGAATTCAATTCCTTGGTAAAATCTTGCTCCAGCAGTACACTGCCGTCCTTATTGGAAGTAACGGTTACACGCTTAACCACAACCTCGGCGTTACCTGTCGCGATCTCAATTCCACCCTGAGGAATGAGGTCGATTGGCTGGCCGTTTTTGTAAGTAGAGAACGAAGTGGCCAATACTTTATTGCCCAAATATTGGGCATACATTTGCTGCACATAATAGTTTGGTGTAAACCATACAGTTTCGTCATCGAACCAGATACAATCCGGTGTCCATCTGTACGTTCCGTCCGTCAGGACTTTGTTAAACAGCGGCGCATACGCGGCCAACCGGACGACGTCGGCATTATTTTCGAAACCAGTCATCACCGCTGCTTCCGCTACTGCGCCCGCCAATGTATTCTTATCTGTCGAGGCATACTCCCCAACGAAAACCTTCGATGTTTCTTTCCAGTTGACACTGCCATCCGTGTTATAAGCTCTGTAGTAGTAATTATAGCGGTCCACATTATTCAATAGATATTCATTAGAACGGTAATAGTGTTCATCGGCAATGGTGTCCATATAGTCTTTTTGCTTTTCATACCAGGTTACAGTTTCTTCCGTCACCTGGTTACCGTCCGCAAAAGCAACCTTGGCAGAGCCCTCCATATTACCGCTCAGGAACTTCCAGCCCTGTTGATAGGCATCGTCGTCTGCTTGAGCGCCAACCGTGGAGATGATATGCAGCTCATATCCCGGATAGTTTTTCTCCATGTACTCATCAATCGATGTCTTGAACACTTCAAAGTTGGCGAAGAACTCTGTGCCCCAGTTTTCGTTCCCCACGCCCAGATAACGCAGATCGAACGGTGCTTCATGACCCATTTTTTTACGCATGGCAGCCCATTCATTATGTTCAAAATCGACGCTGATCGCAAAGTCGATCAGATCCGTAAAATTCTTGATGTAGTATTCTCTTAATGCGCCGCCAGCCGGATGAGCATAATCTGAACGGGCTTGGCAGAGCACACCGCAGGCCATAACTGGGAGCGGAGCAGCATTGAGGTCTTCTGCCAACTGGAAATATTCCATATAACCAAGACCCATGGTCATCATATAGCCCCATACATTAAAGTTTTCCTTGCGCAGCTCGATATCGCCAATGGATTCCTTCCAGTCGTATACGTTTTCCCATATAAACGATCCTTCGGAAATACATCCCCCTGGAAAACGCAAAAACTTCGGATGCATGCCGACCAGCGCGTTTACCAGATCCTTTCTCAATCGGTAGTTCGGATTACCCTGATAGTTGGCGTGTGCCGATGGGGAGTGCTCTTCCTCTCCTGCCCCCCATACATCTTGTGGGAATAAGGAGACCATATCAATGGAAATGTCGCCTTCAAATGTGAGCGCCAGCTGTCCCAGAACCGTAGCTGTACCTGTCAGCACCAGCTTGGAATCGACACCGTACTTTTTCCACGTGTTTCCACCTTCCACCTGTACGGTTACCGAATCACTGATGGCCTTTTCCTTCGAGTCTTGCAGTTGCAGTGTGATTGTACCCGCAGAATCGGCCTTCGCCCAGATGGTGAACTCATACTTGGCACGCTCCTGGATGGACATGGCACAATTCTGGTTGGAATCAGAAAAGCCTTTGTTTCGAATCGTTGCCCCATCCGCTACCGTCACATAATAAGAGTTCACATCCTTGTCTTTTACGCCCAAAAACTCATTTAATCCACCGCTATGCTGTGGAGCCATCTTGTCCGTATCACCAGCCCAGGCGAACAATGGATTACGGTTCCGTCCTGTAGAGCAGCCACATTCACCAGAAGCATGGGAATACGTATCAAACTCAAAGGATTCAAAAGAACGATTTTGCACGAGTTCTGCATAAATCCCACCATCTGCCGCATTATTGATATCTTCGTAGAATAAGCCGTACATCACTTCGCTGACATCCACAACTTCCTTATTCCCATGAATGGTCAGCGTGTACGGAGGCAGCTGTTCTGGAAGAACGGAAACTTCAAAGCTTTCTTCAATCCGGCTTGAACCTCTGGTCAAGAGAGCCGTAACAGTGACCCCCTGTGCGGAGGTAATCGCCTGAACCTGTCCATGGTCAGAGAGTATGCTAGGCTGGCTGGATTTCCAGGTCACTTCTACTCTTCCACCCATCAGAACCGTTGGCAGGGATATGTCTTTGGTTATAATTGTCGTCGGGAATGACAAATACTTATCGCGGGCAAGCTTCACGATCTCTTCATCTGTCAATGAATCGCACATGACCTCAATGACTTCATCCGCCGTCAAACCTGCTTTATAAATTCGGAAGTCCGAAACCGAGCCAGCAAAGTCTACATCGGCTGCATGTTGGGAACGACCGATAAAATTGTTACTATAGTTGGTCGTATCTGCAAACGTTTCGAACCATTTGCGCAGCTTGGCATAGTTACCACTGGAGGTTTGGCTGATGGAGCCGTCCGCTGCCACTTCACCATTGACATATACCACTGGACCCGCACTGCTTAATGTACCACCTTTTGTGCCGATTACAGACAGGGCTATGTGCATCCACTCATCCCTGACAAAACCTCTTCCTGGGTCTACGGATAAGTCAGCCTCAGTGAAAAGAGTTCCACGCAGATTCCGTGTCATAAACATATAAGGACCCGTATGGGATTTACCAAAGTCAAAAACACGTTCCCACATATCCGTGAATCTGCCGAAGTTTACCCAAGCCGTCACTGTAACACCAGTGTTATCGCTTACATCTTTAAACAGATCAGAAGGTAGCTGAATATAAGATGTTCCGTTGGGACCTCCCTCAAGTGCCAAAGCCGCTCTTCCGGTAGTATGGGAGATCGTAGGTGCTGCTGTGCCTGAAGCAATCCCGTCATTACCTTGTCCAGAGCTATCCTTGCCGACATTCTCTGCATCATCAAACTTGTACCGCGCAATGATTTGATCTTGGAATTTGGTCATCTTTATGGCTCCTATACCTTTAGTTTATTAATGTAATACCTAATTAGTTAATATAAATACGTACTATATAGCTATAGTACCTTATCCTGTGTACCTTTTTCAATCCAATAAATCGGATTTATAAAGAAAATGCTTGAACAATTTACATTAAAAAAGCAGTCATCACAGAGAATACTCTGCAACAACTGCTGTTTGGTTTACAAAGCTACCCGTTCAATTTCTGTCCACAATTCGGACAAAAGTTAGCTCCCTCGTTTTTTGTACCACAATTCGGACAAAAATTTGGCCTTTTACCGTCGCCAGAAGGAGTGGGGGCATCGGTTGCAGGCTGAGTCTCAGCCTGAGGCTGCTGACTTGGATTCAAATTTTTCATCATTTCATTGGCTATATTCATGCCCATCATCATACTGGCCATATCCGACGCAGCACCGCCGCCTTTTACATTCCCCGATGCCATACCGTCGGTCATCGTCACTTGTTGGTACTTTTGCAGATTACCGATCATTTCATGAGAAGCTGTCTTTGTAATCATATCCTGAATTTCTTGAGGATAATTGAAGCTCATCACATGAAAGCTTGTAATCGTCATTCCGTTGTCCATCACTTGCATATCCAGGTCTTCTTGGATGCCCTTTGATATATCAGAAGCATTCGCCTGTAGATTAAACATATCCTTGCCTTCTCTGCTGATCCACTTCATCAATAACTGATCCAACACCGATGTAATCCGTATTTTAACATCCTCAACAAGATAACTGTCCTTTACCCCGGCAATCTTATCAATAAGCGTAACATAATCGTTTACTTTAAAATTAAATGTACCATTGGCGCGAATCGGCATTCCACCTGGCAGTTGGGGAGTCGGGATCAAAACCGGATTTTGTGTTCCCCATTTTACAGTAAACTCCTTCGTATTAACGAACAAGACCTCGACCCGCATGCCGCTGTTAAAACCGAACTTGAACCCTTTTAATGTCGATAGAAATGGAATAATATCCGCGTCCATGTTATATGACCCTTCATTCTCAAAGATACCCTCGATCTTACCGTTATTGACAAAAATGGCGTCCTGACCGGAGCGAATGATTAATTTACTGCCTTTTTTAATTTCACGATTGCTCCACTTCCAAAAAATCATGTCATCCCTAAATTCTTCCCATTCAACAACATTTGCAAATTGATTTCTGAAGAATCCCATGTGCTGTATCCATCCCTTCCGTTAAAATGATCCTCTGCTGCCGCTATGCGAATGACCGCCGCTGGTGGTTCCGCCCCCTCCGCCTGATGAGCTGCTGCTACTGCTCTTTTCAATCTTCCGCTTCGTTGTCGTGGTGTGAGTGTACATATCTTGATGTGCCAGAATCCCTGACGTGCTTGCATCCTCGTAGGTCTGCCGATTTACCGTAACCCGACCGCCGGAACTCGAAACCATCTTACCTACAATAATAGACGCCAATCCCAGCGCAATCGCCAAGTGAAGCCAGCCTTTGAAAAATATACTGTCTGGATTCACTCCTGGACGGATGGCCAAATATTTGTGCGCATCGAGAATATACTTTTGAAAGGCAAGTCCATAGTTGCCATTCGTCAGATCCGGGGTAATTTCATGGCGTATTTTAGTAAGCCTATCGTCATCCAGATACCGTTCTGCTTTGTAAAAGCCAGCTAAATAAACCTCTCTATTTCTCATATCCATCGTTAAAATAACTGCATTTCCATGAGATCTGTCATAACCCGGACCATGATCATCATAAAAATCCTGTGTCATTTTCACAACATCCATATTGTCGGGATTGTTGGTCGTATAAATAATAATGTCCGTTTCTCTTTCGGCTCCGTATTGATTAGCCATAGAGTTCAACACATCATACTCTTCCTGATTAAGCAAACTCGCCTCATCATAAATCAATGGCTTCATTTCTGTCGTTGCTGCTTCGCCCTTCATTTCCATAGGAACCGCCAGAAAAACAGCAAAGAACAACAAAACGGCCACAATGGCTCTATATTTTTTCAATAGAATTCTCCTCCCATGATCAGCCAAGTGATCAATCTTAATGAAAAGAGAGTCATGCCGAAAATGCCCGCAAACCAAGCCGTCACTTTGAATTTGCTAATCGGAGGCTTACCAACTACCTTGCCCGTCTGACCGTTCATCGCAAACGTATGCTCCAATTGATTGTAGTCATAGTGGATGACCCATACTGGGAGCAGGACATAATCCGCTTGCTTTAATGTTGTATCAATTTGCTTTTCCGTGTAACTCACGGACGTATACTCTGACACCGTGGACTGAATATAAGCATCAATATATTCCTTCACTTTGCCTTTCACGCGCGGGAAAAGCTCCTCTTCGTTATAACTATACTTTTCCGCAATATAGCCCGCTAGATATGGCGTTTTAAAAGGTTTGAGCTGATCATAAGGAAAAGGCTCCAATTTATCCATCAGCTCGTCATTCATTTTCTCCGCAGCATCAATCGGAACCTTTACGTAATTCAAACGGATTTTCCGATATACATCAAAATGCTTTGTTTCTGTATATTCGTAATCTCCGCTCGTATAGGTCCTCACTTGGGTACCTTCACCTTGAACCTCAATATGATTATGTAATTCATATAACCAGAAGGGGACATACATACCGGTTATTCCCTTGATTCGGTCTGCTATCATAAACCGGTTCGGTGTCAGACGACCATTCTTGCACCACTTTTTGAATGCAGCTATGGCTTCTTCCTTGCTGATCGAAAAAGGAATAACCTGCGCCGGAGCTAGCTCCCCGGTCAGTCGATCACCTAAAACCACGGCAGAACCACAAAAGCTGCACACCGTTGCACTCGTTTCCACTTCGGTCATAATCACTGCTCCACAGTTATTGCAATGATACTCATGGGCCTCATCTTCTGAAAAAATACGATTGGTCAGAGGATCAGGAATTGTATCGATGTTGTCCTCTCTTCCGCAGCTATGGCAAGATAACATTCCTGTCTCACTGTCAAAGACCATGCCGCTGCCGCAATTGGGGCATTTGTACTCGATAACCGGCATCTGCTCACCTCTTCATTGTAGAAACTCTTATGATTCTTTGGGATTGATTTTCTCCTTGATTGCAGCCAGCTCATCTTCTGCATTGGTACTCTTCTCATATTGTACGAATAACGCATCCAGGTCGTCCTTCGTCTCTCCCCGGAGCTCGGCTATCGCCATCGCTTCATCATATGCCTTGTTTGCCTTCTCTTCCAAGGCTTCGAATACAGAATCATGGTCGCCCATAGAATTTAAGGCTTGCTGTGCTTTGGCGACCGCCAGCTTCCCTTTAAGTTCGGCACGCCGCACTTCCAGCCGCCCTATATCGGATACCAATTTCCCCTGCATTTGTTTCATATGTACGGCGTTTGCCGAAGCTAATTCGTAGGAGGTCTGTAACGATTCCAGTTTCTCTGTCTGCAAGATTTTACGTTCCAGAAACTTTCGAGCCTCATCTTCATTGCCAGCCTCCACAGACTTACTTGCATAATGCTGGAGCTTTTCGATCTCAGCTCTACATTCATCTAGTGCTCTTTTCGCTCTTTTCTCATCAGCCAGCACTGAGGCCGTTTCTGCTTTCACTTTGCCCAGATCACTGTTCAAGTTCCGCATATAATCATCAATGGTCTTCTCTGGATCACTCGCCTTATCCAATAAGGCGCTGATATTCACCTTCATAATATCCTTAAACCTTGATAAAACTCCCATGATGCCCTCCTTCAAAAAGACTGCATTCCCCCATATCATACATCATGTCCGGTTAAAAATGTTCATCATTCATCATAGCTATATTTAGGCCTATCGCATCCTTTCCGCTATTACTAAAAAGCAAAGGGTTCAAAAAACCTCTACAGATTTTTGAACCCTTCGAATTCATTCTTGTAGATTATAGTTCTTCATAGGAATTGGGGTCCTGTCCCCATAGCCGTCCATCTTCCCTGCTTAGTGCTGAGATCACGTTCATTTCCTCTGGTGACAACTCAAAATCAAAAATGTCCAGATTTTCCGTCTGATGTTTTACAGAAGAAGCCTTAGGAATTGGAATTGCTCCCAGTTGGATGTGCCAACGTAAAATCGCCTGTGTCGCTGTTTTGCCATGAGCAGCAGCAATTTTCCCAATCTCTTCATTTTCCATCATGCTGTGACCGCGACCCAAGGGGCTCCACGATTCTGTCACAATACCCTGTTCAGCATCTTTGGTACGCTGATGCTCCTGGTTAAACAATGGATGCAATTCAACCTGATTGATGCTCGGTGCGATACCTGTTTCCCGAATCAAACGTTCATTATGCTCAGGCAGAAAATTGCAGACCCCGATGGAACGAATATAGCCCCGCTTCTTCGCCTCAATCAACGCCTGCCAGGCTTCAACATAACGATCAATTTGGGGATTCGGCCAATGGATCAAATACAGATCATAATAGTCCAAACCGCCTCTATATAATGACTCTTCAATCGTGACAATAGCTTCCTGATACGCATGTCGACGACCTGGAAGTTTGGAGCAAATCAATAATTCTTCTCTCGGTATAGAACTCTGCTGGACAGCTTTCCCGACAGCGCCTTCATTTTCATAGTTGAAAGCTGTGTCAATTAGACGGTAACCCGCGTCAATCGCGTCGGCTATCACTTTTACTCCATCTGCACCCTTCAATCCAGCAGTTCCAAATCCAATAACAGGCACCTTAGTGCCATCATTCAATACCTTCTCCGGAATTTGATGGTTCATATTAACAGCCTCCTCTCCTATTCCCTTATACCATAACACCTCTTCAATATTCAGACAAAATGCAGCTAACCATTCAGTTCCCATATACTTATTACCCACTTGCTCGTGACTTCCCTATTAAATTCTCAGTGTGCTACATCAAAAAGTGCCTGATCCCCGTTGAAATCATACTTGAAGTCAAGGGGTCAGGCACTTCTATACTACTACCAAATCATATATTTCACTTCATGCTTGACTGCTTGGCTGTCCAACACAAAGCTGAAATGTACTATACTTTTTTATTTCAGACCTTCCCATACCCAGTTCTCTACCTCTGGCAAGTCAATGCCTTCTTCACGAATGAATTGATGATGTTTCTTAACCATTGCATCCATTTCATCCGCAATATTCGCGTACTTTCCAGCGTCAGGTAAGTTTAGAACAGCTTCTTTCACCAAGTCAAAACGATCCATTTGATTCAATACACGCATATCAAACGGTGTCGTAATATCGCCATTTTCACGGTAACCATGTACATGCAGGTTATGGTTTTGACGATCAAAGAACAGGTCTTTGATCAGACCTTCGTAACCATGGAAAGCGAATACGACTGGCTTGTCTTTTGTGAAAAATTGATCAAACTCAGCGTCAGATAATCCACGAGGATCTAACTTTTGGCTTCTCAACTTCAGTAAGTCTACTACGTTGATGTAGCGAATCTTCAAGTCAGGCAGTTTTTTATGCAAGATCGAGATTGCAGCTAAGCTTTCAATCGTTGGCTCTGTACCAGCAGAAGCGATGACAATATCAGGCTCTCCACCTTGATCTGTACTTGCCCAGTCAATAATCTTCAATCCTTTGTCTACCAATTCTTTCGCTTCATCAGCAGAGAACCATTGTGGACGTGGGTGTTTGGACGAAACAACCAGATTGATCTTTTGACGGTCATTTAAAATGGTGTCAAAAACAGCTAGCAGAGAGTTGGCGTCAGCTGGCAGATACTCACGAATAAATTCTGGTTTCTTATCAGCCAAATGTCCCAACAAGCCTGGATCTTGGTGTGTATACCCATTATGATCCTGTTGGAAGACCGTTGAAGTAGCTACAACATTCAATGATGGGATATCTGCACGCCATCCTTGGTCCGTTGCTTTACGCAGCCATTTGAAGTGTTGAGTGATCATCGAGTCAACCACACGCAGGAAGGCTTCGTAACTTGCAAAGAAACCATGACGACCTGTTAACACGTAACCTTCCAGCAATCCTTCAGCTTGGTGTTCAGACAATTGGGAATCAATGACACGACCATAAGATGACAAGAATTCATCATTAGGCTCAATAATTTGATCCATCCATTGGCGTTTGGTTACTTCAAAAACAGGAGCCAAGCGGTTAGACATCGTTTCGTCAGGTCCGAAGATTCTGAAATTGCGATTCTCTTCATTTAATACAACCACATCTTTAACGTATTTTCCCAAAACCGACATATCTTGCGCAATCACTTTACCAGGCGTGGAGTTATCCAGCGCATAGTTACGGAAATCTGGCAATTTCAAGTCTTTAATAAGGTTACCCGCATTCGCAACAGGGTTCATTCCCATTCGTTTATCGCCTGTAGGCAGAATTTCAGCAATCTCAGCTTTTAAACGACCGTTTTCGTCGAACAATTCCTCTGGTCTATAGCTATTCAGCCATTCTAATAAGGCAGGTGCGTGCTGCATATTTTTTTGATCAACCGGAATTGGAACCTGATGGGCACGGAACGAATTTGTATTCGGCACTCCGTCCCATTCCTTTGGACCCGTCCAGCCTTTAGGTGAACGGAAGATAAGTACTGGCCACGCCGGACGAGTAAGGTCATTATTTTCACGCGCATTCTTCTGGATAGCTTCGATCTTCTCGATGGCAGTATCCAATACTTTCGCCATTTCTGGATGCATGTGATCAGGGTCTTCACCTTCAACAAAAAAAGGTTCCCAACCTAAACCTTTAAAGAACGAGGTTAACTCTTCTTTCGATTGGCGAGACATAATCGTTGGGTTACTAATTTTGAAGCCATTTAAGTGTAAGATTGGAAGCACTGCGCCATCCGTGATTGGATTGATAAATCTGTTAGAGAACCACGAAGCGGCTAATGGTCCCGTTTCGGCTTCACCATCCCCAATAACAACAGCCGAAATCAGATTCGGATTATCTAAAATAGCACCTACACCATGAGAAAGGGAATAGCCCAGCTCTCCACCTTCATGGATAGATCCAGGTGTTTCAGGAGCAGCATGCGAAGCAATACCGCCAGGGAACGAAAATTGTTTGAACAGTTTCTTCATGCCTGGGATATCTTGAGTGATTTGTGGATAGATTTCAGTGTAGCTTCCATCAAGATATGAATTTGAAACCATAACCTGGCCGCCGTGACCAGGACCTTCAATGTAAAGCATGTTCAAATCATATTTATTAATAACACGATTAAGATGAGCATAAATAAAGTTTTGGCCTGGAATCGTGCCCCAGTGTCCAATAGGCTTCACCTTTACATCCGAATCTTTCAAAGGTTCTCTCAACAAAGGATTGTCTTTTAAATAAAGCTGACCTACTGAAATGTAGTTGGTTGCACGCCAGTATGCATCCAGTTTTTTCAAATATGTTTGAGATGAGTATTCTGCTAACACGGGTGATAAGGCCATGGTGTCCACTCCCTAGTAATTTGGTTTGTAATATTGTTTGTAATTTATTTCCGTAAATTTCATCTACATGTACATCATAACGCTACGCTAAATTAATTCAACCTTTTTCACAAGTGATACGGTCCAATTTTGTGAAATTTTGAACATACTATGAAATATAAATTAAAAAGACAGTAAAAAAGCCCTTACATTAAAATATATAGAAAGATAAACAAATAAAATTCGTGATAAACGAAGAGTTCGCAGGCTTTAATTCTTTTTCAAAACCATAAAAAAAGACCGGAGAATTCTCCAGTCTTTTCGTTAGTGTACCGATACAAAGGTATTAAATTTCAAATATTTGTAGTGAAATCGCATATGCGAAAATTCAAATGGGGTACCGTTATCCAAAAAGAAAACACCCTCCATAATGCCTACGGGTTCATTTTCTTTCAATTGCAGCAGCTTTTGGTCATTTTTTTGAGACGGTTCTGCAAAAATGGATAAGAAAGATTTGGTGACAGCCAGGTTCCGCGAGTCCTCCAAATAATTAAAAATGGAACCCTCAATAATCGTCTGATTTAAATCCTGGACAATTTTAATGGGGATATAGCCCGTTTCGATCATAAATGGATCATCATCAAACAGACGCAACCGAACGATTTTATAAACAAAATCATGAGTGTCCAAGAACAAATCGCGCTGTAGTTCTTCTGTCGGTGGAATGACCTCAAAACTCAATACTTTGATTTTTGGCTTTTTGCCATGCATTTGAAAATTATCAGTAACCCCTAGATTAGAGCCTTCGTAGTTAAAGATAGATTCATTTCTTATGTATAAGGGATTAATAAATGTCCCGGAACCTTGTTTTTTGAAAATAATTCCGACACTCTCCATTTTAGTCAGAGCACGTTTAATGGAACTACGACTAACCTGGTAAGTCTCACTAAGACTACGTTCATCTGGCAATCTCATATCTGCAAACTTTCCAGCGAAAATTTTCATTTTAAGATCGTCAATAATTTGCTTATAGACAAATTGTGTCATATAGTACTCCTCTTTCAGGTCTTCTATAACTCCATATAGTTTACCATAAACATGCCCATTTCATCTCATGTTTGTTTGTGTCCCTTTTACTTTACATTCTTATGCATAATGCTGCCATGACATATACATCACACCACTGAACATATCTGCAAAACAGCCAAAAATACAGAACCCGACCTAACATCCGATAGAACCAAGCCTGTTTCGCACCTTCAGGGGGGTATTTGACTAGACCAGGCTAAAATCCTTGAATACATTGTTATTATTTATCTCGTTCAAAGGTTCTCTAATTAGAATGGTGGGGGGGGAGATCACATTGGCTATCCGCTACAGCGTCATCATTCCAACCTATAATCGCGCCCAGCAGTTGTTGCTCACACTCGCTTCATTTGAATCACAAACCTACCCGAAGCAACTATTCGAAGTCATTGTAGCTGATGATGGTTCTACAGACGGAACGAAAGAAATGGTCGAAGGCTTCAAAGCATCCTATCCTCTTACTTATGTGTCACACCCGGAACAACGCGGTCGATCTGCCGTTCGAAATTTGGGACTGCGCCGTGCAAAAGGGCTATACATCATTTTCTGCGATGCTGACTTTTTGGTGCTGCCTCATTTCATTAGAACCGTGAGCCGTTATCACCGCAAGTATCCCAAATCCGTGCTTTCAGGCATTCCACACTCGTGGGACGATGCTTTTACCCATTATCACCCTGACTTTTCTGCGGAAGAGAAAGAACATTGTCGGAGCATACTTACACAATCAGGCTTATGGAATCCTGACTTTGAAACAGCGAATGAAATTACCCCGGTCATAACGCCAGAAGATATCCTTCATCAAACGGGTGCACTGTCTAAAGTCGTTAGTCCCACAAGGGTTCCGCCCAGTACTCAAAAACAATTTGCCTCCACGGACGTAGCTCCCTGGATGATGCTAGTAACTCGTTGTGTAGCCATCAGACGCAGCCACTTGATTCGTATTGGAGGTTTTAATGAACGGTTCGTGTTATATGGACTCGAAGACTGGGATCTTGGCTATAGGCTGCATCGCTTGAAAATCCCCTTTTATTGCATCAAAGAGGTGGTCGGGTATCATCAGGAACATCCAACCCATCTTAGAGGTAACGTTTTAAATATGGAAAATCTGAGAATCATGTATGAAACTTACGGGTTCCATGACTCCTCGCTAAATTTATTCGCTCTAATCCCTCCATCCGAGGATTTTGAGACCTACAAAAATACGCTGCGAGTATTGCGCAGGGGACTCCGTTCCAGGTTAACACGTTCATCAGCCATGTTGTTGAGAAGGACACTACGCATGGCAGCCAAGCAGTTTTATTATCACAATAATACCCCAGCATTCCAACAATCATTACGAGTGATAAAAAAGAAAGCAGAGCACCGAAAAAGCCGAGTCGCTCACGTGTTACGAGAAATGCTGGTAAAGTCTGAAAGGTTAGTAGAATAACAAAAGGATGGAAGATCACGAGACACATACCTGGAAGCGGATTCTGTCTGATAGATTATGTCGTATATTAGATTAATCAAATCATAAATATAAGCTAATTGCGGATGATTTCATTTTCAGGAGGTAATTCATCGAATGAAAAATCCACAATCGAATGAGATTGTGGATTTACGTGACTTCATCTGGATGCAAAACAGCAGCTATTTCGTTTAATTTTGTTTACTTTTGTTTATCTGTTAATGTTCTCACTTCAATAGGATGCAGGTTTGCCTCGATCTGAGCCCGCTGTGGCTCATACCACTCTGGCAGCATTAATTTCTGCCCCAAAGATTCAGCAGGCTCATCGTTAGCAAATCCCGGTGGATCAGTAGCAATTTCGAACAGTATGCCGCCCGCTTCTCTGAAATATATCGCATTAAAATATTGGCGGTCGATGATTGGGGTCGGCTGATAGCCATAATGCTGGACTGTGCTTCTCCAATCTTCATGTTGTTCGAAATCTTTTGCGCGCCATGCAATGTGATGTACCGTGCCTGCTCCACCAAAGCCTAAGCCCATTTTGACGAGCGGAACATCCACAATGTTGCCGATTTCTCCAGCGGACTGATAACGAGCATATTCGGCGTCTTCATCGATCTTCGTAAATCCGAGTATGCTCTCCAATGCATCCATCGTTTTCTGTGGGTTGGTGCTAAACAGCACGGCGCCTCCAAAGCCCTTAATTGCTTTATCGGCCGAAATACCACCGTAAGACCAAGTACTGTTTGCTCCCTCTGCACGTTCAACAAGTTCAAGACGCAGGCCTTCATTATCCTCGAATTGAAGATACTGTTCATTAAAGCGGCTTGTTTTCGTCACTTGAATATCAAAGTTTTGCAAACGATGCTGCCAAAAATCAAGCGAGCCTGGCGGTACCACATACGAGGTTATGCCCACCTGACCACCTCCGATGCGCCCTTTGGGAGTTTCTGGTGCCGGGAAAAAAGTAATGATCGTTCCAGGACTCCCCGCCTCGTTACCAAAGTACAAGTGGTAAACCTCAGGAGCATCGAAGTTGATTGTTTTCTTCACTAACCGAAGTCCAAGAATACTTGCATAGAAGTCGACATTTGCCTGCGGATTACCAGCAAAAGCTGTAATATGATGGATACCTGTAGTTTGAAGTGACATATAAAACCCTCCTTTAATTGTAGAAATCCTTATTTTTCATTATTGATAATCTTTAATGACCTAAGTTCATGTATTAATGAAGTATTGCATCAATGGAATATGAACCTGCCCCTGTCAACGCAATTCCGATTACGACAGCAATAAGGACCAGCGGATATTCATATCCATTAGCGGTTGCCCAGATTCCGTTTTGACCATGTACTTTGACAATCGCTCCAAGCATCGTCATCGTAATCAACAATGCAGCCAGTGGAGTGAGCAGTCCTACAGTAAATAGAGCCCCTCCCAGCAATTCCATCAACCCAGCAGCCACAGCCATCAATACCCCGGGCTTGATCCCGATGGATTCCATCCAACCGCCAGTACCTTTTGGACCATAGCCGCCAAACCAGCCAAAAAGCTTCTGAGCCCCATGCCCCACCAATAATAATCCAACCACCAAACGTATCAGTAACAATCCACTCGCCAACATAAAATCACTCTCCGTAGTTATTATTTATTATTTGAAGATTTTCAAATTAGAGATATTAGACAAAATTAAGTTTCTGGCTTAACGATTTGAGCCTGTTCTTTTCTTAGTTTTTCAGGAGTCACATCGTCTCCATTCGGATCATAGATCGTAGCATTCAAAAGTATGCTTTTGATAGAGCCCCGAAAGATTTGAAGGTATTCCTTGCGAAGATTCATTTGCTCCGTTTTTTCAATTTCAGTTAACCCAACTTCTTTTGCTTTGTTTGCCAACTGATTAATTCTTTCTAAAATCGCAATCATGTGTATACCTCCCTATTCAAAATTTACTGTTTGTTTTTATCTTTAATTTATTTATCTTGATATAAAGATATAATATATTTTTATTCTTGTCAATACTTTATTACAAAGAGAAGAAGATGATGAACTCTTGAGTTGCTTCTCACCCCCATAATATCAAGGCCATCTCCATACTGATATTACTTGTATTTTAAACGTACCATCGCAGTGACCAGACCATCGTAGGTAAGACGGATATCCTGATAAGATCGCTTCTTTATCTGGATATCCATCTGGTACGAATGCGAAGCAGCCTTCAGTTCAACTGTATACACGTCCCGAATACAATTCCGAAACCTAACGGTTTTGAAACAGACCCTTAATCCAGCTCCTGTCCATCATTTTCAATTTGGATATGACCACAATACAGACACTGATGGGTACAGTTATGTGTCAAAGCGGGCTGCCCTTCGATCTTCACATCACTTTTTCCATTCAGCCACGGCATGGTCAGGACTGGAATACACGGAGCCTTTTTCACGCCATAGATGTCCACCATCTCACTTGCCTGCACGGCTGGATTTAAGGGACTGGAGCAATTTCCAAAAGACTGAATGTTCACCCCTGGAACGTAATCTCCAATGTTCATTTGTGCTTTGTCTTTTACGTAGACGCCATGGCTAAAAGGTCTCTTCAAACGGGTAGGTTGTGTTCCATAACTACAACTTAAGATCGCTCCCGCCACAACATAGCTTTTTTTTGCACCCGTTCCCGGTCTCACTTGGGCTTCTTCCACTTACCTCATCCTCCTTGGTGCTTCCTTCTCAACTCTTTGCACTCGAATGCCTGTAAAAGATCGGCGCAGCAGGCTTTCTGCCACAGCCAAATGGATATAGATATAAGGTTCGACCAGTCCCTCAATCCGAAAAACAGGTGGCTCTATCTCCCCCTGTCTTAGTATCAATTGTTTCAATGTACCATTGGGATACCATTCCGTTTGTGCGGACAAACAATCCACCATCGGCGGACAAAGCACCCAGTATACCTCCTGTCTAGCCTGCTGAAATTCGGTAAGGATGGCCGCTTTCCATTTCAGTCCTGGCATATATTTCTCCAATAATACTTTCAACCGGTCGGACACCAGGGGTAGGGGAAATTCCAGGAAATCCGGGTACACTGTTCGTGGATCGGTATGTACAGCCAAAAAAAGCGGATCATCCTGCTGTTGCTCTCCCTCAGCTTCCGTCAGGATTTCTTCTACTTGCAAAGGAGATAGCGCAGCAGGCTCCACCCGATGTTTTACCCGCTCGTCTATCATCAGTCGAAAATATCTCAATGCAGCCACTTCCTTTTGCTAACATCATCCCTTACCTCTGTAGACGCAGACAGCTCTCCATATGAATGAGAAGACCCAAGAGTAGACCACTCCAAACCAATGGCTCCTCTACGCTGTTCATCGGTAAAAATGACTCCTTGTACATTGGCACCTGTAAAATTAGCTCCGATCAAACAAGTTCCTTTAAAGGATGCACCTGTCACATTTGCTCCAACAAAGCAGGCATCGGTTAGATCTGCCCCGTCCAAGGACGCTTTTTGTAGTAACGCCTCTTGAAAAATGGCTCCCCGCAATTGTGCATCATGAAAACGGGCTCCTTGCAAGCTCGCACCTGTGAAATCTACTCCAGCAAAACCTAATGGCTCCCAATCCAGTGAAGCATCTGATCCATATCCGGCGTTCCCTATAACGACATCCAATATGGCCCCTTTCATCGAGCATCCGCTAAAATTGGCTCCATGAAGCAAACTGTATGTCAAATCAATTCCATTTAACTCACTTTCCTGCCACACTGTTCCTACTAGAACACAGCCATGTAGACGGCTATGCTCCATCCTGATTTGGCGAAAGGCTGTATAACGAAAATCCAACAGGCTAAAATCCCCATCCGACAAATGAACTTGAGTCAACGCCTGATAGCTGTACGCATGTTCCTCTTTTTCCTCCAACCACGACCGAATCTCATTCGCCTCCATGGCTCTGCGATCTTCTCGATATACCGATACACTATGATCCAAATATTCGCCGACACGAATCTCGAATGTCTCTTCTCGCTCCAGCTCTTGAAACTCCGATAAGTACACCGCCTGTTTCATTGCCGAGCGCACCACATTCACAACGAGCGCATGAATGTGTACCGCTGCTTCCAACATAACCTGCTCCCATTCAAGCTCTGATAGAGAAACTTGCTGCTTCTCTACCTCCCCTCGCAATTGTCGCTGCAAATCGGTCCAGTAGGAATATGTCCAGCTTGTATCCCATTCCAATCGGATCGGCTGCGGATCAAGCATCCATAAAACATCGGAAGCCTCTACGAAATAAGCAGGCCGTTCTTCCAGCCAGGTGGTACGTAGCATAGAGTACGTGATATAACCGATCCTTCCTTTTCTTCCTTGAAGCTGCTCTTGCCGAATGTGCTGGCAATATCCCCGAAACTCTTCGACACAGGCCTGAATCCGTTGCTCCTGTGTCACCTTGAACTTCAGTGCCCAGTCTCTGCGGATGAGAAACCACGCCTGATTCAAAATGGCTTGCCATTGCGGTTCTAACTCATCCATAGGCTTCTCCATTTGTACTCAACCACCACCTAAAGCTCTCATAAATTCATATCTTCAGGCTAATGCCATTCATCCGCTGCCCTACAGCCTAATTCGACTTCACTTCACTGCCCTTCATATCCGCTGATCCACTCAATTGAATATGACTGCCATTGCAATCCATACGCAGCTCGCTGCCTGCCGACAAATTCATCGTTTTCCCAGCCGACAAGCTCAGATTACCACCCGCCGAGATACTTACCTGTTTATTGCTCATAATATGAATGCCTTCCTTATCGTCCAGCTTGATAAAAATAGCACCATCTTTACCCGTCACGACCAGTTCATCCGGTCCCAAACGAATTTCTTTTCCATGAGGTGTTCGCCATATTTTCATCTGCGGATTGGAAAGCTTGTTATGCCCGCTCCCTCTGTCTGCACGTCGGACTGCACTGCCTGCTACCCCATCCTCTTCACGGCTGCCCGGAAAATAGAGTGAAACCGGGTCCCCTTTCTCCGGCATCACATACCATCCTGTATGTCCCCCACCGCTATACATCGTCGAATAGTTGAACCAATGCGCCTGATCGACCGCCTGCTTCTCGTCGCAGTCCAGATGGATACGTACCTGATCCTGACGTACGTCTACGACCACCCCGCCTAATGAAGCACCCGCCAGCTTTTCCTGATAATAGCCTTTCTGCCGTAAGCCTTTATACGAGGCAAGCACATATTGATGCCGCAACAGACCCTGTCTCATTTCCGTATAAGCCTCCATGACATACAAACTGTGTCCCTGAAAGGTCAACTGAGCGCCCAAATCCAGCACCTCGTCTGTCTCCACCTCATAAAAAATAAAATCATTTTCGTTCACCTTTGCCTGCTCATTTTCCTGAAAGTAGCGGAAAGGCAGCATCTGCTTGCGTACCGTATAACGGGTATGATCCAGTACAGCCTGTGCAGAGCTGTCTTCAATGCCGAAATAAAATTTGGGACTATCAAAACGAGACACAGGCATCAGGCTCGTATGATAGCGGGAAGCCATGCGTCTTAAAAAAGCCCAATCCGTCTCCTGATACTGGATGGAAATCCGTCCGATAGGCTCTCCACCTGTCGCTCCATCAATCACATCCAACCCTTCATAATCCTTACCAATCTGCTCCAGCATCTGAGGAATCGTCATTTTGGTATATTGAAAAGAACGGGTGCGTTGCTGAATATCCATCCGATAAGTATGGGAGATGGCCTCTACCTCCAGATAGTACACATCCCGCACAACCTTCACTTCGACCGATAGCGCAATTCCGCTGAATAGCGGCTTACTTTCACCCGATTCATTGCGCTGGCTTACCTCAATAACCGTGTTCTTTTCCGTCGTTTCCACATAGCTGTCCTGCATGTCTTCCGGGATGATCCCTGTAAAATAGAGCCGAGTATGCTCGTTGATTTTCTTCGTGAGGGTAAGCTGCTCCAGCTCAACCAGCTCGTAAGGCTGGATTTGGATATTATCGTAGCCCAGACTCATAGCGAATCCACTCCTCTCTCAAGCGTAGGATGTAAAAGCAAAGAGACTGCATGGAGCGATTGTACTGTGTTTTCCGCTACAGGCAGCCATACCTCCATGTCCGATTCCATACAGTTAAACGTTCCCATCATTACCTGTCCTGCATGGGTGAACAGCAGGATTTCGTTGTACAAATTTGTATCCACGCCTGCAGCAACAAAACGGATCACCCCAATGGACAGACCGGAATGATTTACGATCACTTGAGTGCCCAACCAGTTACGGATCGGTTGTACAGCTCGCAAAGTGTCCGCCATTTGCTCCACAAACTCATAAAGTTCCTCGTCTGCCAAAGTGGACTCTGTCCGATTAAAGGTGATATTCACCGTTCCATCCTCCGAGGTATAAATGACCTCTGGACGATATTCCGAAGGATATTTAAATTTGGCCAGCTCCAGTGGCATCAAGCTAAAAGATTTCGGCACACTTACCTGCATTTGTCCGTCCAAAATCACCCTCAATTCCAACGTAATGAGCTCATCACCTAACCGCAACACCTGATTTTCCCCGAAAACGGATTGATCCCGTTCGGATATAGCAATTTGAGAAAGACTCGTATTTACGTTATTAGATGCAACATCATAATTAAGCCTATTTTTGAGACTTAAAATATGCTCGTCCATATAGCTCATAGGGTTAGTCCCTTCTTCGTAAAAAAGATAAGTATTTAATTCAAAATATAAAAGCAAAAGGGCATATTTAACAATAACCCATCTTATGTATGTATCGGCCAGATTAGAGAGTTTGTTTACAGAAAGAACCATCCCATGTGTTATTTTCAATGTATATTTCTGAAATTAATATGGAGAAGGGGATGATAGGAACGGACCATGGATCGAGTTAAATCCATCCTTGCTCAGAATAAAAGCAGTTATTATGACTTGGAAAGGCCGCTCCCTTAATGCAAGTGATTTTATCAAGCGGTTTAGATAATCGGAGTTTGTAGAATCAAAGTTACACTTGGTCCGCAATCGAATCTACTAAAAAGCAAAAACCCGCTCTATGAGCGGGTTTTTCAAATGGAGGCGAGGGGAGTCGAACCCCTGTCCGAAGATAACGACACATAAGCTTCTACGGGTGTAGTCACAGTTTTGATGTCACCCGAGTATCGCCCCGTAACCGGCTATACGTTGGGTCAGCCTGATTGTCTTCTTCAGCACACCCCAGGCGGAGATGTGGCAGCGTATCCCACTATAGGTTAGCCCCTACATCCGGCACATGGGCGATGCAGGAGAGGAGCACGCTCACAGGTTATTAAGCTGCGAAAGCGTAGTTGTTTTGTTGTTTGCCGTTTAATAGGCTTTAGCGTTGATGAAGTGGACGCGTCCCCACTACCCGCTACCCATGCTCGAACTATCCCCGTCGAATCCATAAACGCCCCCTTATTATAAAAGGGCTCCACGGATAAATCCGGAAATACCGGAGCATAAGTGCATAATATCAAAAGCTGCTGAATCCTAAGATTCAACACTCCAAACAAGTTAAATCAAGATGCATTGAAAAATCACTACTTCGTTAGTATAACATATTACATGTCATAACGAAACGGATTGAAGCCATTATAGTTCGATAAAATAGCACCATTACAGGAACAAGTAACTTATCCACGTAATTTGTACCATACAGAGTAAGCAGACTGCTTATCTTGCAATTTTTTGCTTCTCTCGTAGTGCACGTTGGATATCACGCTGTGCATCACGTTTGGCAGCTGTTTCGCGCTTATCATACTGCTTTTTACCTCTACCTAGTCCAAGTAGCAGTTTGGCATAACCGTTGCGAACATAGATCTTGAGCGGCACGATGGTGTAGCCTTCCTGTTTGGACAGACCAATAAGCTTACGAATCTGCTCTTTATGCAGCAGCAGCTTACGCGTACGCGTCGGATCGGTCGGATTGTTACGATTACCTTGTTCAAAAGGGCTGATATGCATATTGTGAATATGAATTTCACCATTACGGATCGTAGCAAAAGCATCACTTATGTTAGAGCGACCATTCCGCAGAGACTTAATTTCCGTTCCCGTTAACACCATGCCCGCCTCGTAGGTGTCCTCAATAAAATAGTCATGGGAAGCTTTTTTGTTCTGGGCGAGCACTTTCCCATCTGCCTTCTTACCCATGAATACCACTCCTTATGAATAACTTAGATTGAATCTAGAATTCTTGCTACAAAGAGCTACCTAGAAATATATTGTAACAAATTTCGGAGGGTAAAAGCAAGAAAGGTCAAGCCTTCTACATTTCTCATTACACGTATAGCACACTAAAACCAAGCGGCTTCTATCCATTACTACAGACAGAAACCGCTCATATACCTAAGCATCCGTAAGCTTCATTCACTGCTCTCGGAAGCCCCAATCTCCTAACAGTAAGTTATATCAACCTATTTTTTCTTTTTCCGTACAAACCCAGCGGTGCTATTTCCACCGTTAGTGCCCTTTTTTTTCCGCTTGCGACGTGCTGCACCTTCACCGCCTGATCTTGCATCACTACCTGGGGTAGCTGCATCACCAATGAATATCCCGCTGGTAGACGTCTTTTTCCGCCGCTTGCTTGCCCCGGATGCTGGCGAATTGTACCCGCCCTTGCCACTGCCAAAGCCGAAGCTGCTAGCTGAACCAGCTCCTGCTCCGTTAGCACTGCCGCGCCCTGAACGACCTGCGGTGCTGATGCCTGCGTTACCGCTCTCTTTAGGCTTTCCAGCCGCCTCACGACCGCCTTTACGCTCTCTTCCAGCCTTGTCTTTTCCGCCCTTACGGTCACGTCCTTCTCGGCCCCTGCCTTTACCGCGGCCCTCGCCATGTGCAAAATCTCCGCCCTGGCCCGAGCCACCCGTCCGTTCACGGCGTTGCCGTTGCTTCATATCGACAAGTTCGAAGTCAATTGTGTAATCTTCCATGTTCACACGTGCGACGCGAACTTTAACCTCATCCCCAATGCGGAACACCTTAGAGGTACGTTCTCCAATTAACGCCATATGCTGCTCGTCAAAATGATAATAGTCGTCCGTAAGTGCACTCAGACGCGTCAGACCCTCGACAGTGTTGTCCAACTCAATGAACATCCCAAAGCTGGTTACACTGCTGATAATTCCTTCGAATTCCTCGCCGACCTTATCCAGCATATATTCAGCCTTTTTCATTTGCTCTGTGTCGCGCTCTGCATCCACAGCCACACGTTCACGCTCGGAGGATTGCTGAGCAATATCTGGCATGCGTGCGGTCAAGTATTCCTGACGCTCATCTGTCAAAGCCCCGCCATTCTCCAATACCTCACGAATGACACGGTGAATCACCAAGTCAGGGTAACGACGAATCGGCGATGTAAAATGAGAGTAATACTCCGCGGCCAGTCCAAAATGTCCTGTTGACTCTGCATCATACTTTGCCTGCTTCATCGAACGCAGCATCATCGTGCTAAGCACCGTTTGCTCCTTCGTACCCTGAATGTCTTCCAACAATGTTTGCAGTGCACGCGGATGAATGGAATTTCCTCGACCTTTGATCTGATGACCAAAATTAGCTGCGAAAGCCATAAAATTTTGCAGCTTCTCTGGATCGGGGTCCTCATGAATTCGGTACAAGAACGGTACCTTAAGCCAGTGAAAATGTTCGGCTACCGTTTCATTGGCCGCCAGCATAAACTCTTCGATAATTTGTTCAGCTATCGTACGATCCCTTTTCACAATATCGACAGCTTTGCCTTCATCATCTACAATCACTTTGGCCTCATCAAAATCAAAATCAACCGCACCCCGGCGCATCCGATTCGCACGCAGCTTCAACGCCAAATCCTTCATCGTACGGAATACATCAACCAGGTCCTTGTACCGTTCCATCAGTTCTGCATCTTCCTCTTCGAGGATTTTGCGAACGTTAGTATAGGTCATCCGTTCCTTTGTTTTAATCACGCTGGTGAAAATATCATGCTTTACTACCTTCATATGCTCATTGAATTCCATCTCACAGGATAAAGTCAGTCGATCCACCTGAGGATTCAATGAACATATTCCGTTTGAAAGTCGATGTGGAAGCATCGGAATGACGCGGTCAACCAAATACACACTACAACCGCGGTTATATGCCTCCTGATCCAACTTGGAGTTCTCACGCACATAATACCCTACGTCAGCAATATGAACGCCCAGACGGTAGTTTCCGTTCGGCAAGCGCACTACATTAACCGCATCATCGAGGTCTTTGGCATCCTCACCGTCAATGGTAACAATGATCTTATCGCGCAAATCGCGCCGTCCCTGACGTATGATCTCTTCTTCCGTAATCGCATCAGGAGCCTGATCCGCTTCCGCCATCACTTCATCCGGAAAAGCCTCGGGAAGCTGATGCTTGCGAATAACGGACAAGATGTCAACGCCCGGATCATCCTTATGACCCAGCACCTCCAGCACTTCGCCTTCTGCCGCTGCACGTCCTTCCGGATAGCTCACAATACGCACGACGACCTTTTGCCCGTTCACAGCTCCGTTAAAGCTATCCTTAGGAATGAAAATGTCCCGGTTAATACGTTTATCATCCGGCAAAACAAAACCGTATGCTTCGTGACTCTGAAACACACCGACTACCTGAAGCACTGCGCGCTTCACGATTCGCACAACTTCGCCTTCTAAACGGCCACCCGCAGGTCCCTTTGACGTCACTCTTACCAGTACCGTATCTCCATTCATTGCGCTCTTTAAGTCGTTAGCATGAATGTATACATCCGGGTGTTCCCGGTCCTCTGGAATCAAAAAAGCAAAGCCCTTGGCATGAGCCTGCAAACGCCCGCGCTGCAAATCCATCCGTTCTGGAACACCATAACGGTTTGTGCGGGTCAACAGAATTTTTCCGTCTTCCTCCAATGCGTTCAAGAGCTTAAGGAATTCACGAAACTCTTCTGCATCCTTAATGTCAAAATGTTGCTCCAGCTCCTGGTATGTCATAGGTTTATATGCGGTCTCGCGCATGAAATCAAGTAGTTGTTGCTCTGTTATCATAATTTTGTCCACCTCGGGTGACCTTTAGTTTTCAGTAATAAATCCGCATGTTCCTTGTTCCTGATACACAAGGCTCTTAATATACTCATACCCTAGTATACACGAATTTAATCGACGGCATCCCTGCCTGTCCAAAATCCAAAAAAAGCCCCCGTTTCCCGTGAAACGAAGGCTTAAGGTGTATATTTATTTTATTTTGCGAAAAATGCAACCAAAACGGAAACGATCATAAAACACGCACCCAAAACAGCAGTTACGCGTTGTAAAATCAAATCCATACCGCGAGCTTTGGTCTTGCCGAACAGATGCTCAGCACCGCCAGAGATGGCACCGGACAAACCTGCGCTTTTCCCCTTTTGCAATAAAACAACCGCAATAACAGCAATCGAGAACACAACGAGCAGCACTTTCAAAAAGATTTCCATGAAAAATCCCACCTCCTGAGCTTATACATCTGTTTTGCAAAACAACACAGCCTCTTTTATGAAAACATGCACATATCATGCTTTAAATAGCCGGAAATTAACGCAAAACACTATTTTCATTCTACCACAGCTTTCAGTAGATAACAACAACTACGGCAAGACACTTAGTCATTAAGCTTCTGTAGATATATTATACATTTTCATAATAAAAAACAGACCTGCTTGCACATGGCGAGCAGGTCTGTTTATTTTATGCGTAAAAGCTTCGGACGTCAGACTTCGTGATCATAAATCATAGGTCTAAGACGCTGTTAGCATTTTTCGCAATATTATTTTTTCAGGTTGTAGAAAGATTTCAGGCCATGGTATTGAGCCAGTTCACCCAGTTGATCCTCAATGCGGAGCAATTGGTTGTACTTCGCAATACGGTCAGTACGGGAAGGAGCACCCGTTTTGATTTGGCCTGCATTTGTTGCAACAGCGATATCAGCGATTGTGCTGTCTTCGGATTCACCGGAACGGTGAGAGATTACAGCTGTGTAGCCTGCGCGTTTAGCCAATTCGATAGCATCGAATGTTTCAGTCAGCGTACCAATTTGGTTTACTTTGATCAGGATAGAGTTACCGATGTTTTCATCGATACCTTTAGCCAGACGCTCAGTGTTAGTTACGAACAGGTCGTCACCAACCAATTGGATTTTGTTGCCCAGTTTTTCAGTGAGCAATTTCCAACCTTCCCAGTCATCTTCGGAGCAACCATCTTCAATAGTGATGATTGGGTATTTATCAACCCAAGAAGCAAGCAGGTCAACGAACTCAGCAGAAGTGAAGGATTTGCCTTCGCCTTCCAAAGTGTATTTTCCATCTTTGAAGAACTCAGTGGAGGCAACGTCCATACCGAGGAATACGTCAACGCCTGGTTTGTAACCAGCTTTTTCGATCGCTTCGATAATAGTGGACAAAGCTTCTTCGTTGGATTTGAAGTTAGGAGCAAAACCACCTTCATCACCAACAGCTGTGTTCAAGCCTTTGGAATTCAGTACGGATTTCAGGTTGTGGAAGATTTCTGCGCCAACACGCAGAGCTTCTTTAAATGTAGGAGCGCCTACAGGCAGAACCATGAATTCTTGTACGTCAACGTTGTTGTCGGCATGAGCGCCACCGTTAACGATGTTCATCATTGGTACTGGCAATTGTTTAGCGTTGAATCCACCCAGGTAAGTGTACAGTGGCAAGCCCAGAGCTTCAGCAGCAGCGCGAGCTACAGCCATGGATACAGCCAGAATTGCATTTGCACCCAGTTTACCTTTGTTTGGAGTACCATCCAATTTGATCATCAGTGTATCGATTTCTACTTGGTTCACAGCATCCAAGCCGATTACTTCAGGAGCAATAATTTCGTTCACGTTTTTAACAGCTTGCAGAACGCCTTTACCCAGGTAACGAGATTTGTCGTTATCGCGAAGCTCTACAGCTTCGTGAGCGCCTGTGGAGGCACCAGAAGGAACGATAGCGCGACCAATTGCACCGGATTCCAGATATACTTCAACTTCAACCGTAGGGTTACCACGGGAGTCGAGGACTTCGCGAGCGTACACGTCAGAAATAATAGTCATTTGTACTTAATCTCCTTTGTAATTCATAATTTATTGGTCAAGCCTATACTTATTAAATCAAGCTTACTTGCGGGATGCAATCATAGATTTTCCTGTCATTTCCGCAGGTTGCGGAAGTTGCATCAAATCCAGAAGCGTTGGAGCTACGTCAGCAAGAATCCCATGCTCACGTAGAACGATATTTTCATCAGTCAAAATGAACGGAACCGGATTCGTTGTGTGAGCTGTGAACGGACGTCCCTGCTCATCAATTTCCATATCCGCGTTACCATGGTCAGCGATGATAACTACCACACCGCCTTTGGCTTTAACTGCATCTACAACACGTCCAACACATTCATCCGTCGTCTCTACTGCCTTAATTGTTGGTTCCAGCATACCGGAGTGTCCAACCATATCCGGATTGGCAAAGTTCAGGATAATCGCATCATGCTTGTCAGCTTCGATTTCCTTAACAGCAGCATCCGCTACTTCATACGCACTCATTTCAGGCTTCAGATCATATGTAGCCACTTTAGGCGAGTTGATCAAAATACGAGTTTCGCCAGGAAGCTCCACATCGCGTCCGCCACTGAAAAAGAAAGTAACGTGCGGATACTTTTCCGTCTCAGCAATACGCAATTGCTTTTTGTTGTTTTGTACCAGCACTTCGCCAAACGTATTGTCCAGGTTTTTCGGTTCATAGGCTACAAAGCCTCCAACCGTTTCACTGAACAAGGTCAGGCAAACAAAGTGCAAATTTTTAGGCCATTTTGGCCCACGGTCAAAACCACGGAAATCTTCATTGGTAAATACTTGAGACAATTGAATCGCACGGTCAGGACGGAAATTCAGGAATACGACAGAATCATTGCTTTCGACCAGCCCTACAGGACTTCCATCAGCCTTCACAATAACAGTTGGCTCCACGAATTCATCGAACACTGATTTTTCATACGATTCCTTCAATGCTTCGAGTGGATCAGTATATTGAGGACCTTCACCGTATACGATTGCACGGTAAGACTTCTCAACACGTTCCCAACGTTTGTCGCGGTCCATTGCATAATAACGCCCTTGTACGGTTGCAATTTGGCCAATGCCCACTTCCTGAATTTTAGCGACCAGCTGTTGCATAAAGCCTACGCCGCTATCAGGCATAACGTCACGTCCATCCATGAAAGCATGAATGTACACTTCAGTTAATCCTTCTTTTTTAGCCAGATCCAGCATAGCGAACAGATGGCTGATATGGCTATGCACACCACCATCGGACAGAAGTCCGTACAGGTGAAGTTTAGTGTTGTTCTTCTTCGCATGCTGCACGGCTTTAACCAATGTTTCATTGTCGAAGAACTCGCCTTCACGGATGGACTTCGAAATACGAGTCAAATCTTGATATACAATTCGGCCTGCGCCGATGTTCAAGTGACCTACTTCGGAGTTACCCATTTGTCCTTCCGGCAGACCCACTGCTTCACCAGAAGCCGTCAACGTGGTATGTGGATACTGTTTTAAATACCGGTCGTAATTCGGTTTGTTAGCCTGTGCAACCGCATTGCCTTCCACAGTGTCACGCAGTCCGAATCCGTCCATAATAATTAAAGCTACCGGTTTTGGTGCTGTCATCTTACTTCGCCCCCTCAACAAGCGCGATGTACGACGCCGGTTGAAGACTGGCACCGCCCACGAGCGCGCCGTCGATATCACTTTGACCCAGGTACTCAGTAACATTTTCAGGTTTTACACTACCACCGTACTGAATACGTACAGCATTTGCTGTATTTTCATCATACAGCTCTTTAATCAGACTACGGATGTAGGAAATCACTTCATTCGCATCCTGCGAAGTGGAGGATTTGCCTGTTCCGATGGCCCAGATTGGCTCATAAGCAACTACGACTTGTGCTGCTTGATCTTTAGCCAGACCAGCAAAAGCTGCTACAGTTTGCACTTTTACAACTTCTTTGGTTTGACCTGCTTCGCGGTCTTCCAGCTTTTCGCCTACGCATACGATTGGTGTTAGGCCATGGCGGAATGCAGCATGGACCTTTTTGTTCACCGTTTCGTCTGTTTCGTTGAAATACTCACGACGCTCGGAGTGTCCGATCACAACGTAGTCTACGCCTAGATCTTTCAGCATTCCGCCGCTGATTTCACCTGTAAATGCGCCATCTTCTGCAAAGTGCAGGTTTTGTGCGCCGATTTTAATAGATGTACCTTTTACTGCTTCAACCAGAGCAGGAAGATTTGTAAATGGAGCACAGATAACGCTCTCCACTCCTGCAACCTCTGCTTTACCTTTGATCTCTTCGATGAAGGTTTTAGCTTCTGGTACGGTTTTGAACATCTTCCAGTTACCCGCGATAATCGGTGTTCTCAATGGTTTCAACTCCTAACTATTAGGTGCCCTAAAGCCTTTATTACGCGTAATGCGTTTGATTATTTATCGTTAAGTGCAACAACACCCGGAAGTGCTTTGCCTTCCATGAATTCCAGGGATGCGCCGCCGCCAGTGGAGATGTGATCCATTTTGTCAGCCAAGTGGAATTTTTCAGCCGCAGCCGCAGAATCACCGCCACCAATGATGGTGTATGCTTCTGTTGTAGCACAAGCTTCCGCTACTTCACGAGTACCGCCAGCGAAAGGCTCGATTTCAAATACACCCATTGGTCCATTCCAAACAACCAATTTGGAGTTTTTGATAACATCTGCATAGATTTTACGAGTTTTCGGTCCTATATCCACGCCTTCCCAATCTGCAGGAATGCCGTCGATGTCCACAATGTTCGTGTTCGCTGTAGCGCTGAAATCGTCAGAAATAACGATATCCACAGGAAGGTAGAAGTTTTTTCCAAGCTTTTTCGCTTTTTCAATAAATCCAAGAGCTACGTCCAGTTTGGATTCATCCAGCAAAGATTGACCCACTTCATGACCTTGAGCTTTGAAGAATGTATAAGTCAAACCGCCGCCAATAATTACGTTATCTGCAATGTTCAACAGGTTGTCGATTACGTCGATTTTGTCTTTTACTTTGGAACCACCAATAATGGCTGTAAAAGGACGATCTGGATTCGACAGAGCTTTACCAATGACAGACAACTCTTTTTCCATCAGCAAGCCGGAAACAGCCGGAAGGAAATGCGCGATACCTTCTGTAGAAGCATGAGCACGGTGTGCTGCACCAAAAGCATCATTCACGAAAATGTCAGCCAGTTCAGCAAATTGCTTCGCCAGTTCAGGATCATTTTTCTCTTCTCCTGGGTAGAAGCGTACATTTTCAAGCAATAGCACATCGCCGTTTTTCAGTTCAGCCACTTTCGCTTTAACAGCCTCGCCAACTGCTTCGTCCACCTTAACAACAGGCTTATTAAGCAGTTCTGACAAACGCACACCAGCAGCAGTCAGACGCATGGATTCAACGACTTGACCCTTTGGACGTCCGAAGTGACTCGCCAAAATAACTTTTGCACCTTTTTCAATCAGGTAGTTAATGGTTGGCAAGGTTTCGCGAATACGCTTGTCATCGGTAATTTTACCATCCTCAACCGGAACGTTAAAATCTACACGAACAAACACCCGTCTTCCATTCAGTTCTATATCACGTACGCTCTTTTTGTTCATCTCCATATTCCTCCGCACCCTTATAATTTTACGAAACAGGAATTTAAGGCACATTTTGATATATAAAGAGCGGAAACAATAACACCTGTTTCCGCTCTATGATGTTGCTCGATAAGGAATTCTTATTTAGCCAATTTAGCGAAGTATTCCAACGTACGGATCAATTGTGCAGTGTAGGACATTTCGTTGTCGTACCAAGCTACAGTTTTAACCAGTTGTTTGTCGCCAACAGTCAGAACTTTAGTTTGAGTTGCATCAAACAGGGAACCAAAAGTCAGACCTTTGATGTCAGAAGAAACGATTTGATCTTCAGTGTATCCGTAAGTTTCAGGATCGGAAGCTTCTTTCATCGCTGCGTTGATTTCTTCAGCAGTTACGTTTTTCTCCAGAACTGTTACCAGCTCAGTCAGGGAACCTGTTGGTACTGGAACACGTTGAGCTGCGCCATCCAATTTACCTTTCAGCTCAGGGATAACCAGACCGATTGCTTTAGCAGCACCAGTAGTGTTAGGGATGATGTTTTCAGCTGCTGCGCGAGCACGACGGAAGTCACCTTTAGCATGTGGAGCATCCAAAGTGTTTTGGTCGCCAGTGTAAGCGTGAATTGTAGTCATCAAGCCTTCAACGATACCAAATTTGTCTTGCAGTGTTTTAGCCATAGGAGCCAAGCAGTTAGTTGTGCAAGAAGCACCGGAAATTACAGTTTCAGTTCCGTCCAGAATTTCATGGTTTACGTTGTAAACGACAGTTTTCATGTCGCCAGTAGCTGGAGCGGAGATAACAACTTTTTTAGCGCCGCCTTTCAAATGTTTCTCAGCAGCTTCTTTAGTTGTGAAGAAACCTGTGCATTCCAGAACGATGTCTACACCCAGGTCTCCCCAAGGCAATTCTTCAGGGTTGCGGTTAGCCAAAACTTTAACTTCTTTACCGTTTACTTTGAAGAAACCGTCGTGTACTTCTACTTGTCCTTGGAAAGTACCTTGTGTTGTATCATATTTCAACAGATGTGCCAGCATTTTGGAATCTGTCAAGTCGTTAATTGCTACTACTTCAATACCTTCTACGTCTTGAATACGGCGGAAAGCAAGGCGTCCAATACGTCCGAAACCGTTAATACCAACTTTAACTGTCATGAGTGAGTTCCTCCCAAAGTTCGTTTAGTTTTATATATTCAAGACAGACCCGAAAGCCCGTCAAGACAACACAATTAAAAAACCTTATCAATCTCTTAAATAACGGCTTACAATCTCGGCAGCAGCGCCTTCATCGGTGACAAGAATGTCTTCCTGCCCGAAACGCAATACTGCATGAATAGCGGCAGCCTTGCTCTTGCCTCCAGCCACACCTAACACCGTCTCCGTACGCCTGATGTCCTCCAAGCGGAGTCCAAGCGTCAGCATTCTGTGAACAACGACGCCGTCTTCGTTAAAATAATACCCAAACGATTCGGCAACCGCACCCTCATTGCTGATCTGGGCAAAGGTTTCAGGGTCAAGCTTGCGTCTGTGGGCCATTGCTATGGCGTTGCCTATCCCGTGAATGATAATACGACTTTCTCGAATCAGGCTCAATATATCCTGAATATTCGTATCCTCAAGCAAGGAGTTGTAAGCATGATTGCTGAGCAAATCCGGTACATGGAGCAGACGGTATTGAGCGCCGACCTTGCGAGCCATCGTGGAGGCAATTGTATTTGCCTGCATTTCCATGCTCTCTCCCAAACCCCCGCGTGCCGGTACAAACCACCCGCCCTTATGCGGGCCGTTAGCAGGTAATGTCAGTTGTTCCGCCACATCTGCAATCGTCGTGCCACCTGTTACAGCGACCACGTCCTCGTCATCCATAACACTCAGCAGCGCCTTTGCGCCAGCACGGCCCAGTTCCTGCTTCGCTAACGGTGAAGCATCCGAATCCCCTGGAACGACAACCACCTTCCTCAAACCGTAGGCTTGACGAATCTGATCTTCCAATTGGGACAGGCCGAACAAGTTGTTCGCAATCGGCTCCAGCTGTTCCAGCAGATCCAGTCCTGCTTTGCTCACCTTCATGCCCACACTCTCAATCTCAATTAGCCCTTGCGCTTTAAGGAGATCGGTCTCAGCGCGCAGTACGCGCTCGGTCATATCCAGTGAAGCTGCCAGTGTTCTGCGTCCAATAACTTCGGACAGCATGATCTGATGCAGGATCGTGTACCTTTTTTTCAAAACATCCATGAGGTCGGGCAGAAGCTGCTTCTGTATTTCTAATATCTTTCGCATGCTTTCCACTCCCGCACACTTCTAAGTTCTGTCTCTATGCTATATCTCTAACTGGTCTTAAAATGTCCCGGGATAACTTTTTAAGTCCCACGTATATCTTACCCAATATTTGCTTCACATGCAAGTCTATCTGAACCTATATTTCTCAACTTTTTATGTGAATATGCGCACGTAATAAAAGCTTGCAATTCAATGCCGTATATCATATAATCATCTTTGTTTCCAATTAATTAGTTAGTTGCTTGTAATGATTCATCTGTGCGCCCGTGGTCCAACGGATATGACGTAGGCCTCCGGAGCCTGAGATCGAGGTTCGATTCCTCGCGGGCGCGTCGTTTTATATGATTGGCTAAATGTTCCATATAATGTTTTTAACCAATAAGAGCGCTAAGCGCTCTTTTTTTTAATCAATAGTTTGACTTTCTTTGACTTTTTGTTTGAAATTGTTTATCATGTGGTTAATACGGTAACAGTTTATAAATAGGGATGTGTAATCGGCATATCCACCAAATCCACTAATGATATTTAAGGGAGGTTTTTTGACGTGAGCTATGTTCCTATGGTAGTAGAACAAAGTAACCGCGGCGAACGCGCCTATGACATTTATTCCAGACTGTTGAAGGATCGCATTATTTTGTTGGGCTCGGACGTCAATGACGTTGTAGCCAACTCAATTATTGCACAAATGCTGTTTTTGGCTGCTGAAGATCCTGAAAAAGACATTCACTTGTATATTAACAGTCCTGGCGGCTCCATCACAGCTGGTATGGCCATTTTCGATACGATGCAATACATTAAACCTGACGTATCTACCATTTGTGTAGGTATGGCTGCTTCCATGGGTGCTTTCTTGCTGAATGCAGGTGCCAAAGGTAAACGTTTTGCTTTGCCAAACAGTGAAATTATGATTCACCAGCCACTGGGTGGTGCACAAGGACAGGCAACGGATATCGAAATTCGCGCCCGTCGCATTCTGAAAATGCGTGACAAATTGAACCGCATTCTCGCAGATCGCACAGGTCAACCACTGGAACGCATCGAAAAAGACACAGACCGTGACTATTTCATGTCCGCTGATGATGCCAAAGAATACGGTATTATTGATAAAGTGTTAACTAGCTCTTCTCCAGAAGGTGTGTAAGAAAGTTATGTATCTCTGAATAGCTGGTAAATACAAAGACTGCCTCGGATTTTCGTATCCGGTAGGCAGTCTTTTTTATTTACTATTATTTTTTAATATATAGCTAATCCAGATTACTGATTTTGTCCCACAAAAGGCTTACCGCCCTGAGGCAGCAGTTGAGCGAATGAGTAAGTAAACTCCGGAATTCCATATGCGTATGGAGCATAATCATACAAATCAAACACGATGGTTACACCACTGTTGGTCACATAAAAATTCTGATCTGCGGCCAACTCTTTAAATTTCCCAAAACCTTCGCCAGCCTGGAGCGCATCAATTTTTTTCTTCAAATCAGCATTCAGGAACTTTTTGTAGTTCGGGTTTGCTTTCAAAACGTCAGACAATTGCAGCAGCTTTCCATCAGCAAGCGAGAACGTATATCCTTTACGTACCGTCATACCGTGTGCGCCACCTGTATACGAGTAGTCCTGCATAATCACACTTAGAATACCGTCCTTATTATAGGCAATTGCAAAATCATTTTCGAAATCATACGGTCTATCTGCTGTAACCTCTCCCTCTGCCACCATCTTTTTGCCTGCTGCCAATACTGTCTCTGCATGCTTTTTAAGCACATTATTAATGGCCTGTTGAGCCTCAGAATTTAGCTGATTGCCGCTGATTTGCGGATACTTAATCTTATAAGATACCTTTGCATTACTCGAAGCTGGAAGCGTCTGAGATGCAATTGTGATCGGATTTAGCTGGCTTTTACTCAATGTTACTGTTTTCTGAGCTACATTCCACTGAGCATCGATACCCAGATAGTCTTTCAGCAGACTCATAGGAATGTATAGCTTCCCGGCGATCATTTTGGCATCCATGCTGCGCGTGTTGATTCCGTTCACATTGACATAGGCATCCGAGGAGGAGACCACGATATAGAGTTTGTTGTACCCACTCCCCACTGTATATGTCCCTTCTTTGGTGTCATAGCTCACTGGAATTCCCAAGCTGTCACGCAGTGCTGCCACTGGAATCATTGTGTTCCCGTTCACTTGAACACCTTTAGCGGCCAACGTTTTACCATTCCATTGGATGGCGATCCCTGGTTGCTGTGTTGTCGCTTGCTGCTGTTTGGTCGATGCTGCCCCAATATAGGAAACGGGAATAACCGCAACCCCTGCTAAAATTCCCGCTGCCAGCAATGCTGCGCTCCATTTTTTTGTATGTTTGTTCATCGTAAGTATTCCTCCTATTGCAAATCTGTATAATCTATGTGTTTTGATCACTTTTCTTATTATATCTATACCCTATTGTATGTAGTTTACAATCTGTACACTCCTTGATTTCAATCTGTACACCTAACAGCCCTTAGCTATGACAGACTCATTACAAAACGGTTTCAATAGACAAAAGAAGCCAACAAGTCATCCTGCAATGTTGCAGGCGCTTGCGGCTCCGCTTAATGGTCTATACTAGTTCATCTCATATTGGGCAGACACTTGGACTTTCACCGTTACTTGACCCGACTGTATCTCTGTTCCGCCACTCATATCCATGAGCGCTTTGGACATGGCATTCTCACGTTGTGTGAAAACCTGAGCTTCCCCGCCATCTACTGTAACATTCACCAGAGCTCCTAAACCGCGTTTAGCTGATTTTGCTACGGCACTGGCTTTGGATTGAGCATTATCCAACGCCTTTGCAATGGCTGCTTCCTCATAAGCGGAAGGATTCTCTACGGAAAACTGTATATTATCTACGTTGTTTGCCCCGGAATTTGTAGCCTCATCCAACAGTTGACCAATTTTGTCCAAATTGCGATATTTCACTGAAAGTGTATGGTTGGCCATGTAGCCTTTGAGCTTCTGTCCTTCTTTCTCGTTATAGGTATAGTTAGGTTGTACAGAGAACTGGCTTGTCTGAATATCGTCTGCACTAATGCTCCATTTTTCTTTTAATAGCTGTGTAACCTTGTTTATTTTCGCAGCATTGGCTTTTTGAGCAGCAGCAGCGGTGTTCCCTTCCGATTGCACACCAATAGAGAGATAAGCGATATCTGGCTTAGCCATTATTTCACCACTTCCGCTCACGTTAATTACACCATTCGCCGTCGTCGCCGTTGCTGCATAAGCGCGATCAGCTCCCGTCCACAGCCCTCCTGCTACTCCTCCAGCTAATAATGCTCCTGCAAGAATTGCTGTGCTTACAGTTTTTGTCCAAACTCTCATTGTAGTCAGCCTCTTTCTTGAAAATGTTTGTACCTTCCAGACGGAAAAAACGGGGAAAGGTTGCAGTCAAGCGGTATAAATTTCCGAAACCGGGCATACCACAGGGGTTTTAATTATTTGTAGCTTGGACTTAACACGGTCGCTATATACAAATAAATATGCATAAATAACTTAATAGTGGGGCTGGGTTGAATACTTTTTTCTGGATACAAAAAAAAGCCCCCAAGGGGGCTTTCACTAAGAGCATACATCATTATACCAAAAAGTAGATGTTCGTTTATTGATTTTCCAACTCAACCTTACTAACCAGACTTACTAAAGCGTTTACAGCCTGTTCGGCGTCCGCACCTTCGGCACTAATATTGATTTCAGTACCTGTACTGATGGCGAGGCTCATAATACCCATGATGCTCTTGGCATTAACCTTTTTGTCTTCTTTTTCCACAAAAATTTCAGATGAATATTTATTCGCTTCCTGTACGAACAATGCAGCAGGTCTGGCGTGCAGTCCTGTTTTCAAGCGTACGACAACTGGATGTTTTGACATGTCAGCTTACCCCCTCATCAAATAAATCTGGACGCTATTTACTCCATTTTATTTATCACATTATAACATTAACCCGGGACAGACACTAGAAAAAAAACTAAAAAAACCGGGGCTAAAAGCCCCACAGACACTTTTTTACGGAATCAGGCCGTTTTCTCCCCTGATTTTGTCAGCCATCTCATCAATTTTGCGAAGTCGATGATTTACACCCGATTTACTTACGACCCCCTTGAGCATTTCCCCGACTTCTTTCAAATTCAAATCGGGATGAGCGAGCCGAATTTCTGCCACTTCACGCAGCTTATCTGGCAAGGTCTCCAAACCAACTTCCCTCTCCAGCAGCTTGATATTCTCAATTTGCCGGACAGCGGCCCCGATCGTCTTGTTCAAATTAGCCGTTTCGCAATTGACAATACGGTTTACGGAATTGCGCATATCGCGCATAATGCGTACATCTTCAAATTTGAACAGGGCTTGGTGCGCTCCAATGATACTGAGCAGTTCAATGATCTTCTCGCCTTCCTTGATGTAAAGGATGAAACCTTTTTTTCGCTCAATACAGCGGGCATTGAGATGAAACTCATTAGCGAGATCAACCAGCGCCTGACAATGCTCCTCATACATCGAAGAAATTTCAAGGTGATAAGACGATCCCTCTGGATTATTGACAGAGCCACCTGCCATAAAGGCACCCCTCAGATAAGCCCGCTTACAACAGTTTTTCCGAATGATATCACGATTAATCCCGTCAGTGAACAAGAAACCTTCTGAGACAATATAAAGCTCCTTTAGAAGCTCTTGTACACCATTGGGGATACGGACAATGTACACATTATTTTTTTTCAAGCGCATTTTTTTCCGTACAAGCAGTTCGATGTGAAGTTGAAAATGCTTTTTGATCAAGGAGTAAATCCGCCTTGCAATCGCGGCATTTTCTGTGGACACGTCCAATATCACCCTTTTATTCGACAGTTGTACGGATCCGAGCATACGTATGAGCGCAGACAGTTCCGCTTTTTCACAGCAGGGCTGGCTTTCAATCATCGTAAGCTCTTTTTTCGTTTGTGCCGCAAAGGACAAGGGACTCACCTCCTTCTTAACATCCAGTTTTGTACCAATTGGTAAATATGCTGGCTCAGTTTGTCGGCATCATGCCGTAAATACGTACGGAACAGAACTAACGTATCTGCCACTACTTTATATCCTCGATCAGCCAGCTCGCCCATGTCTACTTGAACAGGTTTAGCTCCCTGCTCGGCATACATCTCCTGTACTTGGGGTGGAATTTCTCCGTTATTTACAATGACATAGTCAAAGAGATGATGCCCCACATGCTCATAGATCGCTTGCAGGTGATCACCCACCGTGTAGCCGTCGGTTTCTCCCGGCTGGGTCATTACGTTGCAGACAAATATTTTGATAGCATCTGAGTTCACCACAGCCTCAGCAAGTTTCGGTACAAGCAGATTCGGTAAAATGCTGGTATATAGACTGCCGGGACCAATCAGAATCGCATCGGCTTCATTAATGGCTTCCACAGCCTCAGGCAACGGCTCCACGTGAGTCGGTTCAAGAAAAACACGTTTGATTCGCCCACCCGCTTCCGGAATTTTGGACTCCCCGGTGATCACCGTGCCATCCTCCATCTCGGCGCTCAGCACAACGCCTTCTTCAGCCGCCGGCAGTACACGCCCCCGGACAGCAAATACACGACTAAGCTCACGCACCGCCGTTACAAAATCCCCCGATATATCAGTCATCGCTGCTAAGATCAAATTCCCCAGACTATGGCCTGACAATCCTGATCCGGCACCGAAACGGTATTTTAGCATATCTGACATTACTGGTTCCACGTCAGCCAAGGCAGTCAGCACATTGCGGATATCCCCTGGAGGGGGCATCTGCAGCTCACTGCGCAATATCCCGGAGCTTCCGCCATCGTCAGCGACTGTAACAATAGCCGTAATATCCAGCGGCTTTTGCTTCAAGCCCCGCAGCATGACGGACAAGCCGGTTCCGCCGCCCATAACAACAATACGTGGGCGCTCCCGTTGTGATCCGGTCTCTTTCATGATTTCACCTCATTAATGCCGGTCCCGATCAGCATCTCGATGCGATACAGAAACGGATTCTGTCTCGCTGGCACCCAGCATTTTTCCTAAATACTCCGATATTGCAACTGAACGATGCTTACCTCCAGTACAGCCAATACCGATAATGACCTGGCTTTTACCCTCTTTGCGATACTGCGGAATCAAAAAGTGCAACATATCCAGTAACTTGGTCAGAAACGCCTGAGTCTCCGGCCACTTCATAACATAATCATATACATCGCTATCCTGTCCCGTGTGTGGACGTAGCTGGTCCACATAGTGGGGATTAGGCAGGAAGCGCACATCGAATACAAGATCGGCATCAATGGGAATACCATACTTGAAGCCAAAAGATGTAATGTTCACGGACAGCATACTGCTCTCCAGATGAGAAAATCTCGAGATAATCCTCGCCTTTAAGGTTGCGGGCTTCATCGTACTTGTATCAATAACCTGTGTAGCGGAACTTTTGAGTTCCTCCAACATCTTACGCTCCAAACGAATCCCATCTAAAGGCATACCATCTGGAGCAAGCGGATGCCGTCGACGGCTTTCTTTGTACCGTTGCACAAGAACACCGTCATTCGCATTCAAGAATAAAATTTCACAATGAATCGTAAAATGATCTTTAATATAATTAAGCGATTCCGACAAGGCGGTGAAAAATTCTCGTCCGCGTAAATCAATGACAAGAGCCACTTTGCCTATTTTACCGTTAGACTGCTCAATCAACTCGGCAAATTTGGGAATCAGCACAGGGGGTAAATTATCAACGCAGAAGAAGCCCAAATCTTCAAGGCTCTGCACCGCAATGGTCTTCCCTGCGCCTGACATCCCCGTAATAATAATGAGCGTTGCCCACGGTGCAGCATTTTTTAAATTGTCTGTCATATGGACTTCCCTCTCCTTTTGCTTCTTCGCTCTATTCCAGTATCTGTACTATCAATTGTGGATTAGGAGCGTAGCAGCAACCCTGCAGCCCCTACAATACCCGCGTCATTGCCTAACACCGCTGGTACGATATATACACCTTTTTGAAGCGGTTCAGGCGCCAGCTTGGCGTATACGCGACGCATCTCTTCAAACAAAAAGTCGCCTGCTTTAGAAACACCGCCGCCTATAATAAACAACTCTGGATTAAGCACAGCGGCAACCGCTGCCATCGATTTCCCCAAATAAAAGGCAGCCCGGTTCACGATACGCAGCGCGACTTCATCCCCGGCTTTAGCAGCATCAAATACTTCCTTGGCAGCAATGTGATCTTCCAGCGCCAGCGAGGTCCGGTCGCCACGTTCCACAGCGTCCTTAGCCATACGAATGATGCCTGTCGCGGAAGATACAGTTTCCAAGCAACCCATTTTGCCGCATCCACACTGAATAGCCTCCAGATCAGGTACGACGCTGATATGGCCAATTTCCCCGGCCATGCCCGAAGAGCCTTGGTATATTCTACCATTTATAATAATACCGCCACCTACTCCTGTTCCCAGGGTATAGCATACGCAGTTCTCTATACCTTTGCCCGCACCAGCCCAAGCCTCACCTAGCGCAGCAACATTCGCATCATTGTCTATTTTCACAGGCTTGCCAATCCGATTCTCTAGGAGCGCACGGATCGGCACGTCACGAAAGCCAATATTAGGAGCGAGGACAATAATACCATCACGAACATTCGTAAAACCTGCAACGCCTGCACCGACACCCTTTAGTTGATCCCACTCATAAGGAGATTCCTCAACAATGTGCCGCACATATTTTTCGATATTACTAATGACAACGTCTACACCTTTATCGGTTTCGGTTGGTCCCTCATATGTGTGCAAAAGCTGTCCGTTTTCATTACAAATGCCGACTTTAATCGCGGTACCGCCCAAATCGACACCTACATAGATACTTTCAGACATGTTCCAAGCCACCTTTTATGTTTACTTAAAATCTGGTATGAAATATAGCTTAAAATTGCTGCCTCATCATAGTAATCCTACGTTCCAACTATAATTGAAGCCCCCGTTACGGTCAAGGACACTTACTTGTTGAAAAATGTACGATTAGCTGAACTTTTAACCTCAGACCTCCATAAGAAAAACGTCTGTTGACATACTTTCAAGGAAGCCAGACCACACTTAACGGAAATTTTTCTTGCGATTATAGAATTGTTCAGCTCCGCTGAAAATTTATAAATTCTATAATCATAAAAAGGAGAAAGCCTGTGCAAATGCAGCAGGCTTTCTCTTCCTGAACAAACAATGTGGCTTAACAGAGGGCTCTTAGCCCCTCATATTAGCCACTTTGTATATTATAGACACTCTTTATTGATCCAGTGTTTCGCTCCAGTCGTGGACAGCGCTGCCTTCAAGATACTTCTCGCAATCCATAGCCGCCATACAGCCCGTTCCCGCAGCCGTAATAGCCTGACGATAACGGTTATCCTGCACGTCGCCACAGGCAAAAACACCCGGGATATTCGTTTCTGTCGTGCCTGGCTTCACCTCAATGTAGCCGTGCTCATCGGTATGGATTTGTCCGTTTAGGAAGCCTGTGTTCGGTGTATGCCCAATCGCCACAAACACGCCATCTGCCTCTATCAGCTCATCCTGATTGGTCTCATTATTGTGTACTTTCAAGCCCTTTAAGCCGGTCTCTCCCGTCACAACTTCCAGAGGAGTCCGGTTTAATGCCCAATGTACTTTTTCATTTTCGCGTGCGCGGTCTTGCATAATTTTAGATGCCCGCAATTCGTCGCGACGATGGACCAAGGTTACGCTGGAAGCAAAACGGGTCAAGAAGCTCGCTTCCTCCATGGCCGAATCGCCACCGCCGACCACGATAATCTTTTTCCCACGGAAAAAGAAGCCGTCGCAAGTTGCGCATGTGCTAACTCCGCGACCTACATTGTCCTGCTCACCCGGAATGCCGAGGTATTTGGCGGACGCACCTGTAGCAATAATAACCGACTCCGCCTCAATGATGCCTTTACCCTCTACCTTCACTTTAAAAGGGCGCTTGCTGAAATCGACTTCCTCTACCCAACCGGAAGTAAACTCAGCGCCAAAACGTTCGGCCTGCTTGCGCATGTTATCCATCAGCTCAGGTCCGAGGATACCTTGCTCAAAACCCGGGAAATTTTCAATTTCAGTCGTTGTGGTAAGCTGCCCACCGGGCTGCATTCCTTCAATGATCAGCGGATTCATGTTGGCGCGTGCCAAATAAATAGCGGCTGTGTAGCCTGCAGGACCTGTACCAATAATTATGGATTTATACATACGTTTGTTGCCTCCTTTAAGTGATGTTTGGAGCAGGTCTCAGACCTGCTTTTTAAACGTGGAGAGCGGCTGCTTCAGCTTCTGTTTGATACCACACACGCTGTCAATTTGACGTGCGTAGCGGCTTACGGTCGATACGGAAATACCATAGCGGTCAGCTACTTCCTGATAGGTGACTGAATGATGATGCATTTTGGCTGTCAAATATTCCAGCGCAGCTGCCCATCCCTCAGTATGCTGAACCATCGGGACCTCTGGAGCAAGCCGATCCAGATACTCCTGCCAAAGTGATTTCAAATCATGCTGCATGGCCGGATCGGATGATTTGCTCATGACGGTCAGCACCTTGTCCAGCACAGCCTGCCATTGTGGATCAACTGGCGAAGCAGAGATATCACCTTCGGTTGTATGTGGATCTTTTTCAGCCTCCAACCGCTCAGGATGTTCTGTTTCCGCGTGTGTATGCTGCACATCCTGCTCTGCCAGCTCTTGCAATACTTGCAAAGCACGACGTTTGAGTTCACCCTCCTGATCCGGATCTTCTACGAAGGACTTCAGTGCTTGACGCACCTCGTCATCCCCGATTAGGCTTAACGCCTGAATGACCTGCAGCTGAGTCGCCCGGTCTCCGTGGCGCAAGGCCCAGAAGAAAGATGACCGGATTAGCGGGTCTTTCTTCATACTGTCAGGCACCTGCTCAGCACCAAACTTCTCCCACATGCGGAATTGCTCCTCAAACGGGAGATGATAGTGATAGCTGAGCACTTGTAGTGGTGTACCTTCCTGCTGAAGCTCTTCCAATCTGGATAGGAAAAATCTTGGAACCTCCGAGGAAGCATCCTGCTTTTGCAAGTGACTCCATAACCGCCGGGCTTCCGCATATCTTCCTGTATTGCTGGCAGCCACCGCTGTGTAATGGTACAAAGAAGCGTCCGCATTGTTCTCGCCATTGCCATGAAGCAACCTGCGGAAATGTCTGTAGGCCTCCTCATGGCGTCCGAGAATCCCCATAGTGGTCGCCAGCTTGAACACCTGCTCCTCCTGAAACGGTATAGTGACCGCCAAGGTTTGAACCAGGCGATCCAATTCCGGACCGCCACCTTCGTGCTGATAAAAAATCGCCAAGTTGCACAATGCGTGTAAATTACCTGGCTCATCCTCCAACACTTGAATAATGGTAGCCTTAGCATTTTGGAACAATCCCATGTAGTAATACGCTAGCGCCAGATTATTCCGCGCAGCGAACATATCTGGTTGCTCCTCTGAAATTTGCTTGAGCAGTTGGGCTGCCTGAGCAAACTTTCCTTCTTCCAGCAGAACACGGGCCTGATCATGCTCGACCACTCCCTGCCGGGCCTTAATGCGGTTCAGCTTCGTTGGACGGTCCAGCTCATAATAGAGCAGCTCCATCATTTCCTCGGCTTCATCAAGAAACTGGCCTTCTTCGTCCTCCTCCAGGTACGTAACCAAGGCTTTTTCCGCTTCTTCAAACTGCTCCATATTAGCGTAATTATTCGCCATATAGAAATAACATTCTGTCATCGACGAGTCTACGTCGCTCAGAACAGAGGACAGGATCTCATTCGAACCTGCATAATCCCCCATCTCTGATAATATACCCGCCATATTGCAATGATTCACCGGATTATCCGGTTCATATTCAACGGCTTTGCGAAAATATTTTAATGCCTTGTCATAATGATTGCGATCAAGCGAGCGCACAGCTTTCTCAAAAAAGAAAGATGCGTCGAAACGCAAAGCAATAATCTTAGGGCTAGGTTCCGAAACTCGCAGATGTTTCCCTTTCATAAATAACCAAGGCACCTCCTTTAAAAGTAACTGGCATGTTCATACCCTTCAGTATACCACAACTTCAAAACGACTTGACAGTCGATCCTACCTCATTCCAAAAAACGGTTCCGTACTCGTACCCCGATAGATACATATGCAAAAATACGCAAAATAGCCGAGCGCATTTCCCCTGTATGAAAGGCGCGTTCGGCTATTCACTAGATATAACATTAAGACCCAATAAATAAGTATTATAGCGTCAACGGGACCCGTGAACGTTCACGGTGCTGAAATACGGCTAGCTCGCGATAGCCAACTTCATATAAAAGCGCACGCGCCTTCTCCAAGTGCTCAGCCAGCTTTGCCGGATCATGAGCATCTGAGCCGATGGTCAACGGAATGCCTAGCTTGAAGGCTTCTTCCAGCATGCGTCGGCTCGGAAACATTTCGGCACAGGGTTTGGAAAGCCCCGATGCATTCAGTTCCATGGCCCGACCGCTGCGGGCCACCGCTGAGAGTGCTGAGCGCTCCAATTCACGCAGCTCCTCCTTTTCCTCCGGCTTCGGATGATAGCCGAAACGTTTAATGACATCCAAATGACCCATGATGTCATATAAACCCGTAGCGGCCGCCTTGGAAACCGCATCATAATATGTGCGGTATACCTCCAGCACATTTTTGCCTTCCCAATGGTGTACCTGACGGAAGTCGGTGACATCCCACTCACCGAGAAAGTGGACGGAGCCAATCACATAATCCCATGGGTATGCATGGATGATATCTTCAATTTCGCGTTCCCAGCCCTCGATATAGTCGCCTTCCAAGCCAACACGAATATCAATTTGCCCTTTATAGCGCTCCTTCAGCTCCAAGCATTCTTCCACGTATCGGGGCAGCTCATCCATAGGCATCGCCATTTCTGGATAATAGTTGGCCGGTTCTACATGCAGCAGCGGCATATGATCGGACAAACCGAGCTGATCCAGCCCCAGTCGAATTCCCTGCTGTACGTACTCCTCCAGACTTCCTATCGCATGCCCGCAGCGGGAATGATGCGTATGATAGTCAATTTTCATGTAGCCCTCCCCTTTTCAAACCCTACAATACCCGTCCTAATCACGACGAGGGCGTTCATGACGGCGATTCAGCTCAGCCAGCACGTCATCGAGTGGTAGCTTGCGCTCCTGCAACAGCACCAGCAGGTGATAAATCAGGTCGCTGACCTCCAGGCGCAACTCCTCATTATCTTTATTTTTGGCTGCAATAATCGTCTCGGAGGCTTCTTCGCCAACCTTCTTCAGGATTTTGTCTACGCCTTTATCAAAAAGATAGGTCGTATAGGCTCCTTCAGGACGTGTCTCCTCGCGCTCCTTAATAATTGCCTCCAATTGGACGAGCACCTCAAAGCGGCCTTCTGAAGCATTGGAAATAGCATTAGTACGAGCTTCCAAAGCTTGAGCGCCTGCATTTCCTGCCACAGGTGCTACAGCTGTTCCTGGCACGGAAATATCACGAGAAAAGCAACTCGTTGCGCCTGTATGACAGGCCGGACCGCTCGGAATGACACGCACCAATAGAGCGTCGCCGTCACAATCCAGCTGGATGGAAGAGATCTTTTGCGTATTCCCTGAAGTTGCCCCCTTGTGCCACAGCTCCTGTCTGGAACGAGACCAGAACCAGGTCTCTCCTGACTCCAAAGAAAGTTTCAGCGACTCGCGGTTCATATAGGCCAGCGTCAACACTTGAAGCGTAGCATCATCCTGCACAATCGCCGAGACAAGCCCCGCCTCGTTCCAGCGGACATTATCCAGTATCTGCTCCAGAGATAGCTGTTGGTTCAATTCATTGCTCATCGTATCTCCACTCCTCTGCGCTTCAAATCCCGTTTCAGCTCAGGGATTCCGATTTCTTTATAGTGAAAAATTGTTGCTGCTAATCCAGCATCCGCCTTACCTGACGTAAACACGTCATAGAAATGCTTCTGTTTGCCTGCTCCGCCGGAAGCAATAACTGGAATCCCTACGGTATCCGAAACTGCGGAAGTCAGCGGCAGGTCAAAACCATCCTTGGTTCCGTCTGCATTCATGCTGGTCAGCAGAATCTCACCAGCCCCCAGCTGCTCTGCTTCCTTGGCCCAGGCCAAGGCGCGAATGCCCGATGGCGTGCGGCCTCCGTGCGTGTATACTTCCCATTCGCCCCACGCCTCATTGTACTTGGCATCGATGGCAACAACGATACATTGTGAACCAAAGCTGCGCGCACCTTCCGCAATCAGCTGAGGGTTGCGGATAGCCGCCGTATTTACGCCGATTTTATCAGCACCGGCCCGCAAAATACGTTTCATATCATCGACATGAGATATCCCGCCACCTACGGTGAAAGGAATGGCAATTTCCCCGGCTGTCTGGCGAACTACTTCCTCCATCGTGGCCCGGCCTTCAACCGAAGCAGAAATATCCAGAAATACGATCTCATCCGCCCCTTCCCGGTCATAAAGCGCAGCCAGTTCCACCGGATCACCTGCGTCGCGTAAGTTCACAAAATTAACGCCCTTAACCACCCTGCCATCCTTTACATCCAGACAGGGAATAATACGTTTCGCCAGCATGCCTACTCCCCCTATGCCTTTGCTACAGCTTGTACGGCAACCTGTAAATCAATGCTCCCTGTATACAATGCTTTACCCACAATAGCTCCGCCTACGCCTTCTTTCGCATAAGTACTCAGTGTAATTAGATCATCCATCTTGCTGACACCGCCGGATGCAATCACGGTTCGTCCGCTGCTTTTGGCAAGCGCTGCGATTGCCTCCACATTTGGACCCTGCATCATTCCGTCGCGGGAAATGTCTGTGAAAATAAATGTCTCGGCTCCCTTGGAGGCCAGCTCAACAGCTAATTCATCTGCTCGGACCTCCGAGGTTTCAAGCCACCCACGCGTAGCCACATAGCCATTCCGCGCATCCAGACCGATGGCGATCCGATCACCGTAGGTACCCAATACCGCTTCCGTAAAAGCACGATCCTCAATAGCTGCCGTGCCCAAAATCACCCGGCTCACGCCCAGCGACAACAGCCGTTCCACATGCTTGCGCGTACGTAAGCCTCCGCCCACTTGTACAGGTACTTGCACCGCAGAAGCGATCCGCCCAATGAGCGCATCGTTCACTGGTTGACCTGCTTTGGCACCGTCCAAATCAACCAAATGAATGTAGGAGCCACCCAAGCACTCCCATTCTCGTGCTACTTCCACCGGATTTTCGTTGTATATCGTCTCCTGGTTATAATCACCTTGTACCAGTCGTACACATTTGCCATCGCGAATATCAATCGCCGGGTATATCGTGAACAAAGTTAAGACCCCCTTGTGAGCTATTCAACATCTATATGCCTTTACATCAATCAGCGACCAAAGTTGGCGTACCACCAAATGCAGACTCACGAATCGTTACGCTCGCTTTTTCGCTTCCGCTAGTTCCAAAAACTGACGAAGCAGGCGCATCCCCATTTCTCCGCTTTTCTCCGGATGGAACTGCATGCCGTATACATGACCTCTGCCAACGATAGCTGTTACAGGTCCGCCATAGTCGGTTACTGCCAGCAGGTCACTTTCGACCTCCGGCCTCGCATGATAGGAATGCACAAAATACACATGCCCTTCCTCCAAACCCTGCAATAACGGGTGCTCCGTCTGAGTCATATGCAGACGATTCCAGCCCATATGCGGCACTTTAACGCCCAGATCAGGAGCAAACCGAATGACCTCGCCTGGTAAAATATTAAGTCCTTCGTGAATGCCGTATTCTTCACCGCGAGTGAACAATAGTTGCATTCCCAAACAAACACCAAGCAGCGGTTGTCCAGCACTTGCAACTTCCTGAATTACCCGATCCAATCCGCTGGAACGCAGATGGTCCATCGCGTCCCCGAAGGCCCCTACCCCCGGCAAAATTACACCGCTAGAGGTACGGATCACTTGGGCATCTCCTGTCACTACAGCCTCATAGCCAAGGCGCTCAACCGCCCTGCTCACACTATGCAGATTCCCTCTGCCGTAATCCACAATGGCAATGGACATGGACTACAGCACTCCCTTCGTTGAAGGCACTCCTGTCACTCGCGGATCAATGGAGGTCGCCTCATCCAAAGCACGCCCCAGCGCTTTGAACACCGCCTCAACCATATGGTGGGTATTTTGCCCGTAGTGAACAATGACGTGCAGCGTCATGCGAGCCTCCAATGCAAATTTCCATAGAAATTCATGCACCAGCTCTGTCGAGAAGCTGCCTACCTGCTGAGATGGGTACTCTGCACGATACTCAAAATGAGGTCGATTACTCAGATCAATAACCACCTGCGCGAGCGCCTCATCCATCGGTACAAAGACGCTGGCATAGCGCTTGATGCCTTTTTTATCACCCAATGCTTCCAGCAAGGTTTGCCCCAGACAGATCCCAATGTCCTCGACGGTATGGTGGTCGTCGATATCCACATCCCCTCTGGCCTGTACTTTCAGATCAAATTGGCCGTGCTTGGTGAACAAATCCAGCATGTGATTTAAAAAAGGAACATCCGTTTCAATCTCAGCTTGACCTGTCCCGTCTACTGCAAATGACAGCTGAATGTCTGTTTCGTTCGTTTTCCGACTGACACTGCCTGTACGCCCTGCATTGTTATTTTCGTTCCCCATCGCCATCCACCGCCTTCTTCTCATTGTCCAATCGAACTTGTATCGCCCGTGCGTGACCTTCCAGCCCTTCATGCCGGGCAAGCTGCATAATGGTCTCTCCATTGCGCAGTAGTGCTTCCTTGCTGTAATAGATCATACTCGACTTCTTGATAAAGTCATCAATGTCCACTGGCGAGGAAAAACGCGCCGTTCCATTCGTCGGAATGATGTGGTTAGGTCCGGCAAAATAATCGCCTACCGGCTCCGAGCTGTACGCTCCCAGAAAAATAGCTCCCGCATTTTCAATCATCCCCATATGCTCCATCGGCTGCTCTGTCATGATTTCCAAATGCTCTGGGGCAAGCCGATTGACAATACGGATGCCCTCTTCCAAATTGTCAACGACAATGATGGCTCCGTATGCCTCTACCGACGCAGCAGCAATATCTCTGCGCGGCAACTCCGCCAACTGGCGCTGTACCTCGGCTGATACTTCTTCGGCCAAGCGTTGCGAAGGCGTAACAAGAATGGCTGAGGCCATTTCGTCATGTTCAGCCTGTGAAAGTAGATCAGCCGCTACATAAGAGGGATTCGCTGTGTTGTCAGCCAACACGACAATTTCGCTCGGTCCCGCAATACTGTCGATATCCACTGCACCGTATACCTCTCGCTTCGCCAGCGCCACATAAATGTTGCCAGGACCGCAAATTTTATCGACCGGTTCAATGCTATGTGTCCCGTAGGCAAGAGAGGCAATCGCCTGCGCTCCGCCAACCCTGTATATTTCCGTTACACCAGCCTCTGCCGCAGCTACCAGTGTATAGGGATCGATCCCCGCCTTACCGCCTGTCGCCGGGGGTGTCACCATGACGATCTCCGGTACTCCAGCCACCTGAGCGGGAATGACATTCATTAATACCGAGGATGGATATGCGGCTTTACCACCTGGAACATACACGCCTACACGCTTCAACGGTCGGATGATTTGACCGAGCAAGCTCCCGTCCGGCTGTAAATCCATCCATGAGTTGCGTTTTTGCTTGATGTGAAAGGCGCGAATATGATCCGCCGCTTCTCGAATTGCCTCTATAAATGAAGGCTCTACCTTATCATAGGCCAACTTCAACTCTTCATCTGTCACACGAAGTTGCTCCACCGTCAGCGATACACCATCAAACGCTTCCGTATACCGCAGAACAGCCTCATCCCCCTCTTGACGTACCGATTGAATAATTGTACGCACAGCCTCGTTTTGCTCAGGTGTTCCGTAATCCACCTCTCGTTGGAGGCTGAAATCACGGGCTGCTACGATCTTCATTTATTCATTCCCCCTTACCCGCTGCTTGCTTGCAGAATGCTCCTGAACCTTGCTTCGTTCCTTTAATCCTTCGGTACTACTTCAGTTGGGATCACCTGATGCAATCGATCACACAATGCCTGAATCGGACCATTTTTCATCCGGTAACTGACCCGGTTGGCAATCAAACGACTGGTAATATCCAGTATGCTGATCTGCTCAACCAATCCGTTCTCCCGCAAGGTCTGCCCCGTCTCCACCATATCTACAATGCGATCTGCCAGACCAATTAACGGCGCCAGCTCGATGGAGCCATTCAGCTTAATGACCTCCACCTGTTTACCTTGCTCCCGAAAATACTGGGAAGCCACATTTGGATATTTGGTAGCGACCCGCTGACGAATACCTGGTTGCCAATCGGGTAAAGCAATCACCGACATCCGGCAACGAGCAATCCCCAGATCCAGCAGCTCATATACATCCTTGTTTTCTTCCAGCAAAACATCCTTACCGACAATGCCGATGTCAGCTGCACCGTACTCCACATACGTAGGAACATCGACGGGCTTCGCCATAATAAATTCCATCCCCAGCTCAGGCAGTGGAATGACCAGCTTGCGGGTTTCGTCCACATCCAGTGGAATTGGAACCCCTGCCTGGCGAAACAACTCGGAGGCCTGCTTATAAATCCGTCCCTTCGGCATGGCTACCTTTAATGTTTCCGTCATGGCAATTCCCTCCTTTGTACGGGCTGTCTTCCTTCGGCTGTATAGCTGTATACCTCTGCGTACAGATCCTGCTGCTCACGACGTCGATCTTCCGGCCCTCCCGTGAGTCCTGTCACCACTGTAAAACCCTCTGCACGCAGCTGTGCTGCGGCTGATAGTGCCTCTTGACGTTCCTGCTCGTCATAACGTATAAGTACCGGACGCTTCGTCTCAATTGCAATACCATCCACACCATCGACGATTCGGTTCGTCTTCAATGCGAATCCCGTCGCTGGTACAGATCTCCCAAACTGCTGGAGCAGATTGTCATAACGACCCCCATTGCATACCGGGAACCCGATTTCCGCTGCATAGCCCTCAAAAGTCATTCCTGTATAATATGAAAAATCCCCGATCATAGTAAGATCAATTAGCACATGTTCAGATACGCCGTATGCCTCCAGCACTTCCCACACCTCGCACAAATGTGCAATGGATTGGAGCGTCTGCTGCTCCACACTAAGGCGGGTAGCCTGCTCGCAAATTTCCTTCCCGCCACGCAACCGAAGAATGGCCTCCAGCTTATCCCGATGCTCAGGAGCCAAATCTAAAGCTTCAATCGCCGTTCGGTAGCCCACTACATCACGACTGAGCAACAGTTCTTTTAACGCTTGCTGTTCAGCCTGGCGACCTGGAATAATCTCTTCAAACAACCCGTTCAGGAATCCCACATGCCCCATGGCAATTTTAAAGGACGTAACACCCGCTGCCTGCAATGAGGCAATGGACAAAGCTACAACTTCTGCATCAGCCTCAGGTGAGTCATCGCCTACCAGCTCCACGCCTGTTTGAAAAAACTCTGCCTCTCTTCCCGCCTCTTCCTCAATCGCTCGAAAAACATTGGCGTGATAGGAAAGGCGAAGCGGTACTTCCTCTTCCTTTAGTAACGAAGATACCACCCGTGCAATCGGAGCAGTCATATCAGAACGAAGTACCAACGTAGTCCCCCGGTTGTTGAGCAATTTAAACAGCTTCCGATCAGAAGTAGAACTAGCCACTCCCACCGTATCATAGTATTCCATCGTAGGCGTCATAATCTGACGGTAACCCCAACGCTCCATACATGCGAGTACATTCAGTTCAATGGCCCGCAGCTTCGACACTGCACGTGGAAGATAATCTCGAACCCCTACAGGAATCTCGAATCCTTTTGGCTTAGACATCTCTATCACCTCATGATTTCACAATTTCTTTATCATGGTAAAGTGCTAACAAACTAAAGTATATTCGATATATTATCATGCCCTACTTATGAACGTCAACCAAACGTAGCAGCCCATTTTTATAGCCCGGACAAGTCGCTGCCCCTCTCTATATTTTATCCAATGCAAAATACATGAATCCTAAAAAAAGACTGTCAGCCTTAAGCCAACAGTCCAAGTCAAAGTATTTAGTAGTTTGCCTGTTCATCTTTACTCTGGGATGGAAACTTCGGAACGGTACCCAAACCGATCCATGAAAATGGTACATATCGAAAAAACAACGTCACAATCAGCCATGTTCCAAACAGCGCCAACACCCATCCGCCAGCAACAGAGAAGACATATTCTATGGGTGTACCATGTAAATCCAGTTTGCGATACACTCGTAATAACGCCGGATGAAGTAAATAAATACCGAAAGAACATGCTCCCAGCCAACTGATGAACATTCGCAGTCTATCACTAGTATGACGATATAAAAAAACCGATAACTGAAACAGCACCAATGCAGATACGAGAGCATATGCATTATGTAGCAGTTCATAGACCAGCGAGTCTGCATAAATGGCTTTGCGGTAGGCTACAAACCACACTTGTACATAAACGACCCCCAGTAATAACCAAGTCGCCCACAGGGCCCACCAGCTGATCAATCGACCGCGACCTATTACCGTGCCTGGGACTGGAAAAAACCACTTTTTAAACCCTTCATATCCAATCGCTACAGCGGCACCCAAGGCAAAGTAACTGATATACGTAATCGCAAGGCTTCCTCTCTCCTCTTGCCAAACGTATTTGTTCAGTAGTACAAACCCCCATTGAATGACTAACCCTACTGTCAAAATGACAAATGCTGCTCTCCGCGGACTCGATAACCAATGACGTAAACGCTGCACTCCCCACAACAACAGCGGAAAGACCAAATAAAATTGGATGATGATAATGACATAATACAAATGCGTATACGCTTTTCCCGTTAGCAGCACGAGCGGAAGATCACTAAGTGGCATCAACCCACGTGTCACCAAGGTCAAATAGTACATAAGAGAAAATATAAGGTATGGTAACACAATAAACATCAGTCTTTTTCGAAAAAACAAAAGCATACTCTTTCCACGAAGTGGCCGATCGACATAATTGTAAAATAGAACAAAGCCGCTCACAAAAATAAATACAGGCACTGCAAAGCTGCTAAACATATTTAAAAATAAGAAAGGATAAAACAATAGAGAATGACGCGCATCAATCAAAGCCATTGAAGTTGCATGAATGGTAATGACGGCCGCAATTAATAATCCCCGGTAAATATCAAGCTCTGGTATACGTTCTTTTTTGACCAAATCAACACGCTCCCATATCGCTTTGCAAAAATATTTATTATCAACTTTTAAACATAACCAACATGCATCACCCCACTTATTATACAGAAAAACAGCACAAGAAAGACCCCTTAATATATAAGGGGCCTTTCTTATCATGCTATTACTTCTCATTCACACCAGAGCGTCTTAAATCACGCAATGGATTACCGCCTACAAATGCACCTGCTGGCACATCTTTATGCACAACCGCTCCGGCCGCTATCACAGCTCTGTCACCGATGGTAACACCCGGCAAAATGGTTGTGTTTGCGCCGATCAGCACACGATCCCCGATCACTACTTTACCAATGCGATACTCCTGTATAAGGTATTCATGAGCCAGTATGGTCGTGTTATATCCTATGACCGAATTGTTCCCGATTGTAATATGCTCCGGAAAAAAAACATCCACCATCACCATCAGACCGAAGGCGGCATGTTGCCCAACCTTCATCCCCAGTATTCTGCGGTAAATAACATTTTTCAGTGAAAGCACAGGACAATACCGAGCAATCTGTATAAAAATGAAGTTCTTAATGCCTTTCCAAGGGCTCACCGTCCGATAAATTTGCCACAACGCATTGGGACCTTCTACAGGATAGCGGTTCACCTTTCTCACGATACATTGACACCTTGAAGCTCCAACTTCAGCAAATCCCTCATATCATATAGCATGTAGTCTGGTCCATATTCGCGCAGAGTCTCCTCACCCTTGAGCGACCAGGCCACTCCCGCAGATTTTACACCTGCCGCCTGAGCTGACAAAATATCAAAGGAACTGTCTCCAACCATCAACGTATGTTCCGCTTTAGCATTCAAACCTGCTAAAGCCTTGAGCACTGGCTCCGCGTGAGGCTTCGGATGCTCCACATCGTCTACCGTCACAATATAATCCATAGAGGAAGTCAGATTAAACAGATTAAGTACACGTATCGTGGATGGTCGTATTTTAGTTGTCACAACCCCCAACTTAATTCCTCGTGCACGCAGCTCCTGAATAACCTCAATAACATATGGAAATGGCTTCACCATTTGATCATGATGAATTTGATTATAAGCACGGTAGTCTTTAATTAGCCCTGACACATCCGTTAATCCCGTAAAAGTACGGAGTTGATCGTCCAGCGTTCCCCCCATATGAGGAATAATATGCTCCCGCGTTAGCGGATCAGCATCTGGATGGTTCAAAATGTGTAAAAATGTGCTGATAATCAACTCATTCGTATCCATAATGGTACCGTCTAAATCAAACAAAATTGTATTTATCATAGATGCTCCTTCTTGTCCTCATCCGTGTCTTCCTTAGATAGCTTATCCGCCGTGGCTGTTGGAGAAACCGCATCCTGCCCAGGACGGGACACCTGTTCTGGCGTCACATCAGGTACCTGATCAATCCCCGTCTTGCTGGAGACAATCGGGTCGCTATATCTTGCAACGACCGAGCCCTTTCGACGACGAACCAAGATGAAAATCACGGCAGCTACAATGATGAAAATAGCAAGCAACTGTGAGATCCGTACGTTACCGTAATTCGGGTCCAAGTACCCCGGTTCAAACCCTAGCCATACCATAGGGGACCACAGAGCATTCACAAAGGAAGCCAGCCAGTCCGGCCCCTGAAAGGCCAAGCTGTCCGTCCGCACCCGCTCGATGAAAAAGCGACCAATAGAGTACCAAATGAAGTAAAATGCAAACATTTCACCCGCACGTACAAATTTCATCCGGCGAATCACAAGCAGCAAAATCACGCCAACGATACTCCACAGCGATTCGTACAGGAACGTAGGATGGTGAAACACCCCATTAACATTCATCTGATTCACAATGAAATCCGGTAGATGCAGCTGACTGCGCAAAAAAGTCTCTTCCGTTGGTCCACCGTAAGCCTCTTGATTGACAAAATTACCCCAGCGTCCAATCGCTTGGCCGATTAATAGACCTGGCGCACAAATATCAGCAATACGCCAGAAATTATACCCTTTATAGCGGAAATAAATAACTGCACATATAATGGCACCAATCAAGGCACCATATATCGCGATACCGCCATTCCAAATTTTAAAGATATCCCACAGATTATCCCGGTAGTCTTCCCATTTGAAGGCTACATAATAAATACGCGCTCCAATAATGGCTGATGGAACACCCAGAAGCAGCATATCCATAAAGAATTCCTGCGGAATACCGAATCTTTTTCCCTCACGGATGGCGAGATATAAACCCACAAGCGCCGCCAGCCCCAAAATAAGCCCATACCAATGGACCTTGATTGCCCCGATTGAAAAAGCAATCGGATTCAGCAGTAATGTTGCCGTTGACATATGTTTTCTCTCACTCCTTGTTCTTCCTTGCAACCGAACGACCTTAATCCATCTCTTCCATATCTTCGGAAATCGTAGCGGTCAGCTTGTTTGTAAATTGCAGGGCTGCATTAACGCCCATTTGTTTCAAGCGATAGTTCATGGCCGCCACCTCGATAATAACAGCCAGATTTCGGCCCGGGCGAACTGGAATCGTAACGAGTGGAACATCTGTATCAATAATGCGTGTAGTTTCTTCATCGAGACCAAGACGGTCATACTGCTTGTCCTGTTGCCATGCCTCCAGACGGACAACCAATGTAATCCGCTTATTATTACGAACTGCACCAGCACCAAACAGTGTCATCACATTAATAATACCTACACCACGAATTTCAAGCAGGTGACGAATGAGTTCAGGCGCTGTTCCATGCAACTGAAAGTCGGACGTTTGCCGGATTTCTACGGCATCATCTGCTACCAAGCGATGCCCACGTTTAACAAGTTCCAGTGCTGTTTCACTCTTACCAATTCCACTACTGCCTGTGATCAGCATTCCCACGCCATACACGTCACACAACACGCCATGAATAGTTGCCGTAGGTGCCAGCTTTCTTTCCAGAAAACCTGTGATACGGCTCGATAAAATCGTCGTCGCCATATTGGTTCGCAGTACAGGAATATCTCGCTCTGTGCTTGCCTCCACTAACTCGGCCGGTACCTCCAGGCCACGTGTGATGATAATACATGGAGTCAGCTCTGTACACAAACGCTCCATCCGATCCCGTCGCTCCTCAGGAGGCAGCATACCCAAAAAAGCCAGCTCAGACCTTCCCAAAAGCTGTACCCGCTCCTGTGTATGATATTCAAAATACCCGGCCATCTCCAGGCCTGGGCGATTCAAATCGTCCACGGTGATCAGTCTGCGCAGACCCTTTTCACCGGAAATAACCTCCATTTGGAACTGCTGTACAAGCTCGGATACCTTTACCTGTTTAGCCATTGTATTCTCTCCTCATCTGCAAAAACCGGATTCTATACGCCATTTGATTTATGTAGCATTATTCTATTAACCATACAACCCCACGCAGTCTATACTGAATGAGTCCAAACTTCACTTGATTTATCAATAGGATTCCAGGCTATCTCTATCCCGACAGTTGGAGTCCCCGATCTAGAAGATCTGCCAACGAACCTTATCTGAGCCTAGACCTGCACCATTGTACACCCATCGTATCGGAATTTTCCAATGAATGCAATGCCAAAGCTAGTAGCGGATACGATATACAAAAGAGTCGCAGTTCTCCGCTTGGGAAAACTGCGACTCTCTTCCAGAGGCTGATCTTATTCGCCAACCAGAATGCTCAATTCCGATTCCTTATCAAAAATATGAACTTTGTTCATATCAACAGCCAATTTCGCTTTGACACCATCACGAGTATTGGAACGTCCGTCTACACGAGCAATAATCGTATCATTTCCGGCACCGCTCAGGTACAACAGCATTTCATGACCGAGGTTTTCCGTTACATCCACAGTGGATGTAAAGATCGTGTTCGGAGAAGCCTCCAAGAATACAGGCTCTTCATGAATATCCTCAGGACGGATGCCCAGGATCACTTCTTTGCCAATGTAGCCTTTCGCTTTCAAAATCTGTCCCTTACCTTCAGGTACAAACAGATCCAGACCTGGTGCTGTGAAATGCAATGCACCTTCTTTTTCAACCAGCTTACCCGAGATAAAGTTCATTGTAGGAGAGCCGATAAAACCAGCTACGAACAGATTCACTGGACGGTTGTACAGTTCATCAGGGGATGCAGCTTGTTGAATGATACCATCCTTCATAACTACAATCCGATCACCCATCGTCATGGCTTCAACCTGGTCATGTGTTACATAGATAACGGTCGTTTCCAGACGCTTAGCCAACTTCGTGATCTCCGCACGCATCTGACCACGCAGTTTAGCATCCAAGTTGGACAGTGGCTCATCCATCAAGAAGACTTGTGGGTCACGTACAATCGCACGTCCCAAGGCAACACGCTGACGCTGACCACCTGATAACGCTTTCGGCTTGCGATCCAGCAGATGCTCAATATCAAGGATTTTAGCCGCTTCACGTACACGTTTATCAATTTCTTCCTTTTTAACCTTGCGGAGCTTCAGACCAAAAGCCATGTTTTGGTATACATTCATATGCGGATACAAGGCATAGGATTGGAATACCATCGCGATATCGCGGTCTTTTGGAGCCACGTCGTTCACAACACGATCACCAATGTACAATTTACCGTCTGAGATTTCCTCCAGACCAGCAATCATACGGAGTGTAGTAGATTTCCCACAACCAGAAGGACCAACCAATACGAGAAATTCTTTATCTTGAATGTCCAAATTGACATCAACAACCGTAGCTTTTTCTGCACCCGGATATTTCTTGAAAATATGCTCTAAACGTACGCCAGCCATAGCTTTTGCCTCCCCAAGGTCAAGTTTTGAAATCGAATACATTTTCTACTTGTATCTTACCCTAGTACCCAAAGCCTGGCTATTCGCAAACTGCACAAAAATGCTATTTCCTTTTTGTCACTTTGTACAATAGCAGATATAGTTTGACCAAAACTGCATCATTAAACGTTCGCACGTCCAATCCGGTCTCCTGTTTAATCTTGTCCAAACGGTATATCAACGTATTACGGTGAACATACAGACGCTTGGCTGTCTCACTCACATTACAATCCAGTTGAAAAAAGATATCCAATGTAGCCATCGTTTCTGAGTCTTCCAGTATGACAGATGACTTCATTACCTGCTCCAAAAATAGTACACGTTGTTCCTTGGGAATGCGATTTAACAGTCTCTCCAAATGAAGCTCCCATGAAAGGTGGATATGCTCTGTTACATGAAAAAGCTTGCCAAGATGGATCGTCTCCCATAATAAATTCAGCTCATGGGGAAAGCTTTGCAAAGGGACCGAAGGCTTAGAAATTGCCAAATGGAATACACCGACCCATTCATTCGCGATAAGCTCATATAATCCCAAGCTAAAAGCCGTAAGTACGTCCTCCAGCGGTTCCGCAAAATCTGCCTCTCTGGTCTCATTATCTTTATCCCGTTCATCATCGGCTCCTAATAAAAGCTCCTTTTTAGCGAGAATCAGCCAAGATTGTTCGTCTAATGGAGTAAGCAGCACTTCCCCTCCAAAATAGCTCGCTAACAATCGATGAAGCTGCGTATAGGTAATAGCTCCATCCTGTGTTCCCTCACCATTTAGCAAAAACGGCACCATACACGCTGATAGCGAATCACAAAGCTCCAATTCAGCAGGAACCTCTTCTTCACTGTTTAGGTTGGCAGCCTGCTGTATGAGCCATTGTCCAAAACGATTCATCCGCTCTTCCTCGCTATAGGCTGGGTTGACCGACAAGCGTGGACCATTCTGCCAGACTTGTTCCATGTTCCCCAGTAACGCTTCTATCAACTTCCGTTCTCGATCCGACAAGTATCTGGCTTCTACCGCAAAAGCAGCAAGTTCACCTGCCGACGCACGAAACGGAAAATATAATTTATTCTCACTAACAAACGATCTATCCGGTATGACTGAATCGGCTGTTTCTCCTTCTGCCATCATTTCTGGGCACCAAGGCACTATGGTAAAAGGCGCTTGAATTATATTCTGAAGCTGTTGCTGAATCCATTCTGTATCCAAAGTCACGCGATCACCACTTCACTTTTTTTAGAATATAGATTAACACTAAGCGAACATAATGAACTCATTATAACCCGTCGATACCTTAAAACAAAAAGTTATATAAAAACATAGCTTATAATAATACAAAAAAAAGTCATCAACTTATAGTTGATGACTTCTGATGAGCCATGAAGGACTCGAACCTTCGACACCCTGATTAAAAGTCAGGTGCTCTACCAACTGAGCTAATGGCTCGTAAAACTGGTGGAGGATGATGGATTCGAACCACCGAACCCGTAAGGGAGCAGATTTACAGTCTGATGCGTTTGGCCACTTCGCTAATCCTCCATATAAAAGTGGCTCGGGACGGAATCGAACCGCCGACACGAGGATTTTCAGTCCTCTGCTCTACCGACTGAGCTACCGAGCCATATCCATTGGCAAAAAAATAAAGTGCGGAGGGATACCCCTTCCCACTTTCTACGGCAAAATATTAAGCTGAAAAATGGCGGAACTGACGGGATTCGAACCCGCGATCTCCTGCGTGACAGGCAGGCATGTTAGGCCTCTACACCACAGTTCCCTATATTTTTCAAAAAATGGTGCCGGCGAGAGGACTTGAACCCCCAACCTACTGATTACAAGTCAGTTGCTCTACCAGTTGAGCTACACCGGCACAATGGTGGAGGCTGAGGGGATCGAACCCCCGACCCTCTGCTTGTAAGGCAGATGCTCTCCCAGCTGAGCTAAGCCTCCTGGGTATGTATGGTAGCGGCGGAGGGGATCGAACCCCCGACCTCACGGGTATGAACCGTACGCTCTAGCCAGCTGAGCTACACCGCCATAACATAATTTACTAGCTTGTCCTAAATGGCGGAGAGAGAGGGATTCGAACCCTCGCACCACTTTCGCAGTCTAACCCCTTAGCAGAGGGTCCCCTTATAGCCACTTGGGTATCTCTCCAAATAAACGGACTCGCTTAGTAGTATTCTACAAGATATTCAGATTAACAATAGAGTAATTTTGAATATCAAGCATAATTCCAAGGTATTTCACCCTGAAAACTGGATCCGAAACTCATTGCGTCTTATCTTTAGGATAAGCCCTCGACCGATTAGTATTGGTCAGCTCCATGCATTACTGCACTTCCACCCCCAACCTATCTACCTCGTCGTCTTCAAGGGGTCTTACATACTGGGAAATCTCATCTTGA
>NZ_JBLZXB010000002.1:0-60976 GCF_056099025.1 Paenibacillus sp. TSM33 | reverse complement strand
GCACGCCGCCAGCGTTCGTCCTGAGCCAGGATCAAACTCTCCATTAAAGACCAACCGAGGTTGGTTATAGAAAGAGCGATTAGCTCATGTTGAAACTGACGAGATAAAATATCTCTTTTGGATTTTGCGAACAAAATCCGTACTCACTCGTTGTTCAGTTTTCAAAGATCAAATCTTCTTTAAATCTCACTTTGTCTCATCACCGCATCTCAGCGGCGACTTAATTAATATAACACACACTCGGGATTTAAGTCAACACTTTTTTAAAAAATTTATGTTTCAATTTATTTAAGCATTGCTCACACAAAAAAATTCCCGGGCTTTAAAGGCCGAGAATTAATGTATCATATTTCTGAATTCGTCGTCAACTATAATTTAAAAAATAAAATAATACCGCATTGGACTCACCAAAACCCACCTTTTTGGCTCACTCCCCTTCCCTACAAGAATGTTTCACACGGCCTGTCCGAACAATATTATTTTCAATCCCAGTAAAAGCGCAATCCCTGGCAAGCCTAATATCGTTACTGCTCCCATCGTCACTGGGTTAATCGGAATGTACACCTGTGTAATCCACCCTGAATAATTGATAACATACAGTGCAATGGCTGCCAGAGCCATATGCGCTCCGAATACTACAAACCAACCGATCCCCAGACGTTTTTTGAGAATTAGATACATCAGTATTCCGGCACAGGCAATCAAAACAAGCCAGACTGCCCCTCTCATTCCGCTCTCCGTTTGTGAACCCGGTCAGTATCATTGGCATACCCCGGTTCATCTGCTGGCAGGTGAAAACGATGTAGCCCCTGCTGCTTTGCACTTTTTAAATGTATTTGATATTTACGCTCCGCAGCTTCCAGAACAAAAATGGCGTAGTCAATTTCATCCTTACCCGTAGCTTCATGAAATAAACGATGCGCTCTTAACCATTCCGCATGCGAAGCTCGAATCTGAGCAAACAATTCCTGGCGATATTCCGCTTCTGATTTGCCATTCTCCTGACGACGGAAATTTTGTTTCATCCGTTCCCACATTCATTCATCCTCCTCACAAGCTGAATTATGTGTACAGTCTGCAAGACCACCTTATTCATACTTATTGAATAAAGGACAAACTTAGAACCAGGAACAACTATAAAGCCATCTAAATAAAAAGGGAGCCGTAACGGCTCCCTAAGTGAGGTTGAATTGCCCCAAGGACATTTCAACCTTATAACGTATAACTACATCTACTAATTGAGTTCTCTGCGGCCTTCTAGCGCTTTGGACAAGGTTACCTCGTCGGCGTACTCCAAATCCCCACCCACAGGCAATCCGTGAGCAATTCGAGTAACCTTAATTTCAAAAGGGCGCACTAGCCGGGAAATGTACATAGCCGTGGCCTCTCCTTCAATGTTCGGATTCGTAGCCAGAATCAACTCCTTGACGCGTTCATCACTGAGCCTGGTCAGCAACTCCTTGAGTTTGATATCCTCAGGACCAATCCCCTCCATCGGAGAGATTGCCCCGTGAAGCACATGGTACAAACCATCAAACTCCTTGGTACGCTCCATAGCCACCAAATCCTTGGCATCCTGAACAACACAAATGACGGAGGCATCCCTCGTCTTATCCTGACAGATCCGACAAGGGTCCGTGTCCGTAATATTGCCGCAGACTGAACAAAAGTGAAGATTTCGTTTTACATTGACCAGCGCTTTGGCAAAATCAATCACATCGTCTTCCTTCATTTTCAGTACGTGAAAAGCCAACCGGGCAGCTGTTTTTGGACCTACTCCCGGCAGGCGCGTAAAAGCATCAATCAGCTTTGCAATCGGCTCGGGATAATGCAATAGCGTGTTTCTCCTTTATGAGCAGACTAGAACAAGCCCGGAATTTTCATACCACCTGTAAATTTACCCATATCATCATTAGCCAGTTCATCCGCTTTGGACAAAGCATCATTGACTGCAGTGAGCACGAGATCTTGCAGCATTTCTACATCATCAGGATCTACAGCTTCAGGTTTGATTGTGATGGACAACACTTTTTTATGTCCACTTACTTCTACAGTTACCACACCGCCACCAGAAGAACCTTCGATTACTTTCCCACCAAGCTCCTCTTGGGCTTTCAGCATTTGTTCCTGCATTTTTTTCACTTGCTTCATCATTTGGTTCATATTGTTCATTTCAATCATCTCCTTTAATGAAGTATACATCTACAATTGATTATTCTTTAATGACTACCAGATCTTCCCCGAAAAGCTGAATCGCTTCATCAATCCAGGGCTCCTTGGACTTTCCCGGCGCATCATGCTCCGGCTCCAGTTGCAATTCTTCGGCAGGCTGGTCAGAAACTCCTTCAATCGCAGTATTCCAATCCTTTTGCATCATCGTTACCAAACGATAAGGATGACCCAACTGCTCATGCAAAACCTTCTCGATGACCTGCTTATTGGCAGGCTTTTCAGTGGTTTCACGATGAATATTGTTTTTAAACGCGACCAGCACACTGTCCTCTAACACAGAAACCGGCTCACCATCCATAAACCAAGCATGAACCGTAACTTTTGCCTCTTTTACCCCTTGCAAAATCTGGCTCCACTTGCGCCCCACCGCTGCGAATGCTTCGCTTGACTTCTCAGCTATATAGCGATCCAACTGAGAAGGGAGTTTAGCCGGCGCTGAAAGACGCGGAGCAGGGGCACGACCACCAGAAGCCTGACGACCGCCTGACGATGTTTCCTGGCCCGCTCCAGCGGCCAAGCCACCTTGCATTGCACGTTCCAGCTTCTTTTCCAGCTCTGCAAGCTGGCGCTTTAACATGGCCACATCTTCCTGACCAGTCGCAGCACCAGAGCCCTGGGCAGTCGGCTGAGCAGCAGTTCCTGCTTCCCCTGGAATGCTGCATAACTTCAATAGAGCTACCTCAAATAAGGTTTGGGGCTGAACGGCATATTTCATCTCGCCCTGATAACGATTAAGGGTGTCGATCATTGCAAAGAGCTGTTCCTTGGTAAAAGCATCTGCCACTTCCTTAAACTGCTCCGGATTCAGCACTCGCTCCGTCATTTTGGTCGCCTGCGGCACCATCTTGATCATTAGCAGATCTCGGAAATAGTACAGAAGATTCTCCATACACTTATCCGCACTTTTACCTTCCTGCATAAAGTTCTCGATCAATTGGAGTACTGTTCCCACATCTTCTTTAAGTAATGCCAAGGCCAATTTACCGAATTGCTCGGATGCGATCCCGCCCGTCATATCCAGCACTTGCTGATACGTAACCCGGCCATCAGTAAACGAGGATATCTGATCCAAAACGCTAACCGCATCTCGCATCCCTCCATCTGAAAGACGTGCAATATATTGCAGCGCATCCAAATCAGCCTGGATGTTCTCCTGTTGGCATATCAGGTCAAGCCGCTCTGTCTGCTCCTCCAGTGATACTCGCCGGAAGTCAAAACGCTGACAACGTGAAATAATTGTCGCGGGAATCCGATGCGGCTCTGTCGTAGCCAATATAAACATTACGTGTGGCGGCGGCTCTTCCAGCGTCTTGAGCAGCGCATTGAACGCTTCCGTCGTCAGCATGTGCACTTCATCAATGATATAAACCTTGTGCCGCACTTCTGTGGGCGCATATTTGACTTTATCGCGCAAATCCCGAATCTCTTCAACACCCCGGTTAGAGGCTGCGTCAATCTCCTGTACATCCATGACCGCTCCGGCCGTGATTCGTTTACAGGCTTCGCATTCGTTGCAAGGTTCCGGCGCAGGTCCATGCTCACAGTTGATTGCCTTGGCCAAAATTTTGGCCGCACTGGTCTTACCCGTTCCTCGCGGACCACTGAACAGGTAGGCATGGGACGTGCGATTTTCGCGGATGGCATTCTGCAATGTCTGGATAATATGCTGTTGTCCTACCATGTCCTTGAAAGCCTGCGGCCGCCAAGCACGGTACAACGCTATATGTTCCAATGCGCGTTCCCTCTTTCCCATTCACTTTCATGACCATTCATGGTCACTTCATTATACTATACTCCCGTCCGAATCTAAACCAGACACATTTCAATTTATAAGCACAAAAAAACATCTTCGCATAATCGCCAAGATGTTCCAATTCCTAAGTATATACCGTGCACCTGTTATTGATCGTTGTGATCCGAGCGGCAACCCTGAGCAACAACTCGGGCTAGGCGACCCTCCGGCACAAGAGTGGGCTTGCTTATGGCTGCTTCCTTCCGGACCTGACCAGGTTCACAAGTACTCATTGCGGAGGACCCAGCCGTCAACATTGTGCGCAGGGACCAGCCTCACATCAACAACACCTCTAACAGGAATTCAACCTCGCTATAGCGGATTGCGAGTTACAGGGCACCGCTACCTCCCCATCTAGCACGGTGAAAATAAGTATATCTCATGGTTGCACAAAATGCAAATAGCAAATAACGACAAAAAGAGCCTCCTGCAATTGCAGAAGGCTCTAATAACTTTATAACTTGCGGTAACTTATTACATACCGTATTTCTTTTTGAAACGATCCACACGTCCACCAGCATCAATAAATTTCTGCTTACCTGTGAAGAACGGGTGGCAAGCGGAACAAATTTCCACACGCAGAGATTCCTTCACGGAACCAGTTTCAAACGTATTTCCGCAAGCGCAAGTAACATTAGTTACGTTAAACTTCGGTTGAATAGCCTGTTGCATTAACTTTCACCTCTTTCCGCCCTGAACGTCCTATCAGTCCAGAGTTGTATGAACACATGTTCAAATTATAGCACTTGAATATAAGTGTTTCAACATCTTTTTAGCATACAAAACCAGTGTAACATCGGTGTGTTTCAAGTAGCTGACGACCGTTAGGTTCTAGCAAATTTGGGACGTGCCAACCCTTGCGGCGGCACATGAGTGTAAGAACCGATAACCACATCAGGCAGTTCCTCACGATAAATCTCAAGCATTTGCTTCATACCAAGTATCTCCCCTTGAGCCGGTGGAATCAACTCCAGATAGCTTTCAGGATCAATATTCAAATTACGCATTTGAATCAGCTTGAGCTTAGTGCGTTTGGCAAATTCAATCATTGCCTCAATTTCTTCCTCCCGGTCTGTTACACCCGGAAAAATCAAATAGTTAATGGACGTATACACTCCCTGCTCGGACGCATAACGGAGCGACTTTTCCACATTAGCCAGCGTGTATCCGCGCGGCTTGTAATACGCATTGTAATGGTCGTCCAATGCACTAATTGTACTTACTCGCATGAGATCAAGACCCGCATCCACAATCCCCCGGATATGATCACTCAGTCCTGCATTCGTATTGATATTAATATATCCCATATCTGTAACGGAACGCACTTCTTTGATCGCATCAATAATCAGTTTGGCTTGGGTGGAGGGCTCACCTTCACAACCTTGCCCAAAACTGATGATAGACTCAGGTGTCTTCAAATGTTCCAACATAACTTCTACAATCTCTTCCACGCGGGGACGGAAGTTCATTCTTGTCTGTGGAGATACAAAACCACTGTCATCCGGCTGTTCAGATATACAACCAAAGCAACCCGCATTACAAGAATAAGATACCGGAACTCCCCCTTCCCAGCGATTCAGGAACGTATTCGAGGAAGTAAGACATTCGTACCCCAGCGCACAGTTAGACAAATGCTGGTATAGCCTATTTTCGGGATACTGCTCTGTCATCCGCTGAACTCCCAATTTAACTTGATTGCGGTCGCAGTTTTCGGGATTCCATTTGGAAGGACTGTCACTTTGCTCTGCCGTCACATAAAATGCCCCATCTTTCCAGACAACGGCCGAATAACCGAACAAGGGGAGTTTATACTCCTTATCCGTCTTCACATATCCCGGCAGACATAGGCGAGTAAAACCTTGGGGTAACAAAGCCCCTACTGCCTGCATATCTCCCGGAAGAGAGACCATTTCCCCTGTTTCAGGGTTCATACCGACCGGGCGGGTGCTGGGCAGGCTTACCAGTGTGGCTCCTTCCGGCAACGGAATAAGCTCATCCTCCATGATTTCAACAATCATGTCTGCACTACGGGCAAGCCCATACAAAGAAGCATGATCATATACATTGCCTTTTTCGTCGGCATACACCAAATACATTATGGAGCTCCTTTCGTTCCATTAAGCGCACCATTAACCAAATGAATGGTAATGGCTGTCTACTTACAGAACAGATAAAATACATGGATTGGGTTTAATTGGTTGTGGCGGGAACCGACGCTGTGGTAGAACGCGTTGTTCTTCGTTGTTGACCACCAGAGCTACCTTGCGAGCCGCTGGAAGATGGTGCTGTCAAATCAAACGAAGCTAAAAACTCAGCGTTAGTTTTGCTGTTACGCAGTTTTTTGAGGAAGCCTTCCACAAAGTCATGGCTTTCCGTCATATTTTTACGAATAGCCCAGATCGTATCTAATTCTTCCTTGTTTAACAGTACTTCCTCACGACGTGTACCGGAACGACGAATATCAATCGCAGGAAAGATACGACGTTCTGCCAATTTGCGGTCCAAATGCAGCTCCATGTTACCTGTGCCTTTGAACTCTTCATAGATGATATCATCCATACGAGATCCTGTATCAATCAGCGCTGTGGCAAGAATCGTCAAGCTACCGCCTTCCTCCACATTCCGAGCTGCACCAAAAAAGCGTTTTGGACGGTGAAATGCTGCCGGATCAATACCCCCACTCAAAGTACGACCAGAAGGAGGGATGACGAGATTGTACGCACGAGCCAACCGTGTAATGCTATCCAACAGGATGACAACATCCTTTTTATGTTCTACGAGACGCAGTGCACGCTCCAACACCAGTTCTGCCACTTTGATGTGATTTTCAGGAAGTTCATCAAATGTAGAGGCCACAACTTCACCTTTGACAGAACGCTGCATATCAGTCACTTCTTCAGGGCGTTCATCAATCAACAAGACAAACAGCTCAATCTCGGGATTGTTGGTAGAAATGCTATTGGCAATTTCTTTGAGGAGAAGCGTCTTCCCAGCTTTGGGAGGTGCTACAATAAGTCCGCGCTGTCCAAGTCCGACAGGGGCCAGTACATCCATAATTCTCGTAGACAAATGGTTGGGGGAAGTTTCAAGGACTAATTTGGTTTGCGGATACAGTGGAGTCAGTGCAGGAAAATGTAGCCGCTCAGCAGCTTGCTCAGGACTTCTTCCATTGACGGCGTTAACTTGAAGCAATCCAAAATACCGTTCATTTTCTTTTGGCGTTCGGCATTTACCGGAAACGAGATCGCCTGTTCTCAAGTCAAACTTGCGGATTTGTGAAGCAGAGATGTAAATATCTTCGGTACTTGGGAGATAATTGATCGGCCTCAGAAAGCCGTAACCTTCAGGAAGTATTTCCAGAACACCCTGCATAAACATTAATCCGCTCTTCTCCGCTTGTGCGCGCAGGATGGCAAAAATTAATTCTTTCTTCTTGAGCGTTCCGTAGTACGGGATCTGGTATTGCTTGGCCAGCTTGTACAGGTCGGTCAGCTTCATTTCTTCCAGATCGGAAATTTGCAGATCCATATAATAACCACCTATTCAATTATTAAGTCCATTCATACATCTAAATGATAGACAATGATATCATAAACACCATCAACATAATTTTAACCAAAACAAATAAAGTTATGCAGCCAACTGCCTGGATTATACCGAATTATTCCGGTTTTCCGATAAAAGATTGTTAGGTATGAACCAACTCTTATATCAAGCAGCGGCTGCCTAGGTGTTACCCATTTTATAGCTTTGGTTATAGAATTCAAACGAGCACATGATTTAATTACTCAGTTTGCCGCCATACATCCGCGCCCAAAAGACGCAGGTTGGAGACAAGATGATCATAACCACGGTCAATATACTCGACACCTGCCACCTCGGTTACCCCTTCGCTTACTGTAAGTCCAGCAATGACAAGGGCCGCTCCGGCGCGCAGATCTGCAGCCTTCACTTTAGCCGCATTCAGTTGACCACCTTCAATAATGGCAGACCGACCCTCTACGCGAATTTTAGCCCCCATTCGCACCAGTTCAGGGACATGCTTAAAACGATTGCTGTACACAAAATCGCTCAACACACTGACACCCTGAGCTTGGGTTAGCAAGCTGGTCATAGGAGATTGTAAATCTGTGGCGAAGCCGGGATATATCAAGGCTTTAACGTCTACATGCCCATAGGAAGGTGCACCGAGTACGCGAATACTTTCATCGTATTCCTCGATGCCGATGCCCATTTCCTGCATTTTGGCAGTGAGAGCCTCCATATGTTTGGGGATTACATTGTCAATTAATACATTTCCACGGGTTGCAGCAGCAGCAATCATATATGTGCCTGCTTGTATACGGTCAGGTATGATGGAATGGCGGCAGCCATGCAGCTCCGACACACCTTCAATACGAATCGTCTCCGTTCCAGCGCCTTTAATAATCGCCCCCATGGAGTTTAACAGAGTTGCTACATCTATAATCTCAGGCTCTTTAGCCGCATTTTCGATAGTTGTGGCGCCTTTGGCACGTGCGGCCGCCAGCATAATATTAATGGTTGCTCCTACGCTGCTGACATCTAGATAAATCTTGGTGCCGCGCAGTTCTTTGGCGTGCAAATGAATAGCGCCGTGCTCGTTCGTAACCGTGGCACCCAGCGCTTCAAAACCTTTGATATGCTGATCAATGGGCCGGGGTTCAAAATTACATCCTCCTGGCAAACCGATGATCGCTTCCTTGAATCTGCCCAGCATGGCCCCCATCATATAATAAGAGGCTCGTAATTTCTTAACAGGTCCATTCGGCATAGGAATGGATTTAATGGAGGAAGGGTCTATCTTCATCTGGCTACCTTCCCAGGTAACCTTTGCGCCAAGCTCCTCCAATATTTCGGAATACACCGCCACATCACTAAGCAACGGCAAATTATCCAAAATGACTTCCGACTCTGCCAGAATGGCTGCGGGAATCAAGGCGATGGCACTGTTTTTGGCACCGCTGATGGAAACTGTACCCTGAAGCGGCCGTCCACCGGTGATCATCAATTTTTCCATAAGCTTGAGGGTCCCCCTACGTGTTTTGCAGTCGGTCAAACAATGAACTGAAACCATAAACTTTCAACTTTTTTAGTGGTGAAAATGGAAAGACACCGGCTAAGCGGTGTGCTTTCCATACCACACTATTCAACTGTACAGATTTAAATATTTTGTGCAGCATAATTACAGCTACAACGAAGAAATGCATCCAGTCTATGCAGAGGCATGACTAGTTGGAACTTATTACGCTTTGTTATTGGAACCAAACTCACGGATTTTACCGATAACTGTTTGTTTGATTGCTTCACGACCTGGTTGGATGAATGTACGTGGATCGTAAGCATCTGGTTTTGCAGCAAGCACTTCACGAACCACTTTCGCAAATGCGATTTGGTTTTCAGTGTTTACGTTGATTTTGGAAGTACCCAGGGAAATGGATTTTTGGATGTCATGTGTAGGGATACCTGTTCCACCGTGAAGAACGAGTGGCAGTTTCACAGCATCGCGAATTTCTTCCATTTCTTTAAAGCCCAGGTTTGGTTCACCTTTGTATGGTCCATGAACAGAACCCAGTGCAGGAGCTAGTGTATCGATGCCTGTTTCTTTAACGATACGTACACAATCGTCCAGCTTAGCGTACATTACGTCACCTACAACATCATCTTCTTGACCGCCAACCATTCCAACTTCAGCTTCAACGGAAACGCCTTTGGAATGTGCATATTCAACAACTTTCTTCGTTGTTTCGATATTTTTCTCGATTGGGCTGTGGGAATCGTCAATCATAACAGATGTGAAACCAGCGTCGATCGCTTCTTTACATTTGTCAAAGCTAGAACCGTGGTCCAAGTGAATTGCAACTGGAACCGTAATTTTCATGTCATGAATAAGACCTTCTACCATTTTAACAACAGTGTAGAATCCGCCCATGTGACGTGCTGCGCCTTCAGAAACACCCAAGATTACTGGGGATTTTTCTTCTTCAGCAGCGCCCAAGATTGCTTGAGTCCACTCCAGGTTATTAATATTGAATTGACCTACTGCATATTTTCCTTCGAGTGCTTTGTTCAACATGTCTTTCATAGATACCAATGGCATGGTTACAGTCCTCCTAAAGGTGTTTGGGTTTGTCTATATTTTTAGCCGACATCACATACGGGCTTATTATACCACAACCCATGTTAAATACTAAACAAGCTTTTGCATATCAACACATACAAAAATCACGCTCAGGACGCCGTTTTTCCATAGAATTGTATAAGGAGAGGATTTACTTTCAGTATTTCCCATAATCACAAACAAAAAACCCTGTTTTGTTAACAGAGTTCTCAACCATAATGACTCACCTAGTCACCTCTGAGTTGTTTGTTCACGGCAATCCGCATTTCATCAATATCAAAGGGCTTGGTAAAATGCATAAGTGCACCTAGCTCCGTCGCCTCTTTAATCATGTCCAGTTCTCCATACGCTGTCATCATAATAACCTTGATGTCGGGATTCATGCTTTTTAGGTGCTTCAGAATTTCGAGTCCGTCCATACCTGGAATTTTCATATCGAGCAGAACCAGATCAGGTGGTTCCTTCTCAACAATTTCAAGAGCAATTTTCCCGTTCGCTGCCTGAAAGGTCTCATAACCCTCACTTCCGAACACTTCCATCAGTAAAATCCGTATTCCATTCTGGTCATCGACGATTAATACTTTTTTCTTTTCCAATGTTTTAACCTCCTAAGATCTTAAAACGAGGATCATGCAGCTATTGCCATAACAGCGTCCGATGACGTACAATATCCGTCCCATACCTAAAACTATATTCGCTCCTGCAGAAAGAAAATCCTTCTCTTATACATAATTGTGGAATATTCTTTCATAATCAGGAAGCATGGGATAAAAAAAGACCTCCCAGAGGAGGTCTTTCAAGCTATAGCATTAACCTTGAAGCTGCAATGCCGCCTTTACAAATTCACGGAACAAAGGCTGTGGACGATTCGGACGGGAAGTAAATTCTGGATGGAATTGTACCGCCAGGAACCATGGATGCTCAGGAAGCTCGACAATTTCCACCAAACGTCCATCCGGTGAAGTACCAGAAATACGAAGACCTGCTTTTTCAATAACTTCACGATATTCGTTATTGAATTCGTACCGATGACGATGTCTCTCGTACACCAGCTCGTCGTTGTAGCAAGCCGCTGCCAGAGAACCTTCCACCAGCTTACATGGATACAGTCCAAGACGCATGGTACCGCCCAAATCTTCGATGTCTTTTTGGTCAGGAAGCAAGTCAATGACAGGATAATCGGTAGCCGGGTTAATTTCCGAGCTGTTGGCTCCTTCGAGCCCAGCCAGGGAACGAGCAACCTCAATAACAGATACCTGCATACCCAGACAAATACCGAAAAACGGAATTTTTTGCTCGCGTGCATAACGAATGGTGCTGATTTTACCTTCAATTCCGCGATCGCCGAAGCCACCCGGTACGAGAATACCGCCAATGCCGCCCAGCATGTCAGCTACGTTCTCGTCCGTTACTTCTTCAGCGTTCACCCAACGGATTTTTACGTCCGCATTTGCATCAAATCCAGCGTGAGAAAGTGACTCAACAACACTCAAGTATGCATCATGTAGCGCAACATATTTACCAACAATAGCAATTTCAACCGTTTTGTCCAACTTGCTGATTCGATCAACTAACCCTTCCCATTCGGTCATATCCGGTGCAGGTGTTGTCAGCTTCAGGTGGTTAACTACGATTTCGTCCAAACCTTCTTCGCGCAGGTTCAACGGAACTTCGTAGAGAGTCGAAGCATCGCGGCATTCTACCACTGCATTCGCATCAATATCGCAGAACAATGCAATTTTAGCCTTCATGTCGGAGGACAATTCATGCTCTGTACGGCAAACAATGACATTCGGTTGAATGCCGATGCTGCGCAGTTCTTTTACACTGTGCTGAGTTGGTTTGGTTTTAACCTCACCCGCAGCTTTAATATAAGGAATGAGCGTTACGTGAATGTACATGACATTCTCGCGTCCAACTTCACTTTTGAGCTGACGAATGGCTTCCAAAAATGGCAAGCTTTCAATGTCGCCTACAGTACCGCCGATTTCCGTAATAATGACATCCGAACCCGCTTCACGGCCTGCACGGTACACGCGCTCCTTGATTTCGTTTGTAATATGAGGAATAACCTGTACTGTACCGCCCAAATATTCTCCGCGACGCTCTTTGCTAATCACGCTGGAATATACCTTGCCTGTTGTGACATTGCTGTTCTTGGACAGATTAATATCAATAAAGCGCTCATAGTGTCCCAAGTCGAGATCCGTTTCCGCACCATCATCCGTTACAAACACTTCACCGTGCTGGTAAGGGCTCATGGTACCCGGATCGACATTCAGGTAAGGATCAAATTTTTGAATCGTTACCTTCAGTCCCCTGTTCTTCAAAAGCCTCCCCAGTGAAGCTGCCGTAATCCCTTTGCCCAAGGAAGACACAACCCCGCCTGTCACAAAAATATACTTCGTCACTGTTCAAAACCCTCCTAGATAAGATGCAAAATTCAGGCGACATTATGATGTTATCGTAACCCGTTTGCACGGATTATCATCCATGAAGAAGGCAGCGGTTATATTTTCCAATCCGCCGCCCTTAGCCCTCTTTCATGAGTGAAAACACCCCTATAAAAAACAAAAAAGCACTCCCGTAGTACGGGGCACTTTTATACAAAAAGCAAACATATAAGTGAATCAATCATAAGCCCAAGCAATAGTTTACCCCGTGTCCAATCCGCTGTCAAGGAAGTTATCTGTGTTAATTTGTCCTTTGAACCCGATTGGAATAAATCTATCTGAAAGCTATAAATCAGCAGGGGTTTCAAGAAAACGGTCATGAAAAAGGGGAGAGCGTATCTCCCCTTGCAACCTGTTCCTAACGAAGTGAATCGTCGTCGTCTTCGATCGACTCATCGTCATTTTCATCATCTGTATCTTCCTCATCACTGAGGTCTTCATCGTCAATAACTACGTCATCGTCACTATCATCGTCATCTTCTCCGTCGAACAGCTCGTCTTCGCCATCCTCGTCTTCGCTATCTGCATCGAAGTCGTCATCGGAGTTGTATGTTTCTTCTTCCTCATGATAGTCATCTTCGTCGTCATCGTCTTCATCGTTAATGATACGAGGACGCTTGGCGCCTGTCAGGGCATCTTCGGATTTATCTACCGGATACCAACGTTTCAAGCCCCACAGATTCGTACCGACACAGGCAAAACGCCCGTCAATGTTGATTTCAGTATATAGCTGAGCAATAACGTCATTAATTTCTTCGTCGGACAAGCCGCGCAATTTGGCGACTTCATTCATCAGGTCACGGTAATAATATGGAGTATTGGCTGCTTTCAATACCATAAATGCCAAATCCACCATTGGAGTCTCGTGGACTTTCTCCGGGTCAATCTTCAAGTTGAGTGGTGTACTCACCTAGGGACACTTCCTCTCACACGTAATTCACAAGAACATGTTTCAGAGCATACACGATACATGCAATACTAACATATCCATTATCAAAACTAAGTAAAACCTATTTGGAAGCAAATTGCAAGTTAAACATGGGTATCGTCATAATTTCCAAGAATATCCCTCTGCACAAGACGGCACACGTAAAAAGACGGGGTTCCCCCCGCCTCCGACTGTACCCGCTCCGGGAGAGGCCTCCCAAAGTTGTTGCACAAGAGCTTATGCCCTCCATGTATCGTATGTGTCCATAGCTACTTTGACACGACAAGCAGGCCTATTTCCATAAAAAAGGGGCAAGTTTCCCATGCCGTAGCTGACGCTTGCTCATACAATACCTCAGCATGGCTCATCGGAGGGGGACCGTCTCAAATGGACTATCCGGATTTTTTGCAGCGTTTGCATGAGGGTATTTCGGAGCCGTCCGGCAGTGGACGGAACAAACAGATTATCACGTTCGATAAGCCTCACCAATACCGGGAATGCCTGTCCTATCTCAGAAAGCTGAAACCTGAGCTTACGGGATTACGGCAAGTACAACCGGCTAGGCTAATCCGTGCTCTCATCGCTCCGCTTTCAGGGGGAGACAGGCTGGGCAAATATCACCACGGTGTTACCGTTGAAGAAGATACCCGCATAAAGGTTCACGCAGAAACGGCTTATATACCGAAAGCAGAGAAAAGCATTTCTATGCCATGGGGAGTCAAACAGGTACGTGCATACAAGGCTTGGCCTTCCTCGACAGGGAATCGGGTCAGAATCGGTGTGATCGACACAGGAGCGGATTTTCATCATCCTGATCTTCGCCATTCCCTTGCCAGAGGTATCAATTTGTTGAACCGGACCATGCTACCCTATGACGACAACGGCCACGGCACTCATATTGCTGGAACCATCGCGGCATCCAACTATGACGAGGGTATGGTTGGCGTAGCACCACGGGCTTTAATTCATCCTGTAAAAGCATTCGATCATAATGGAGCCGCCTATGTCTCTGACATCATTCTTGGTATCGACTGGTGTGTATTAAATCGTGTCGATATTATTAATATGAGCTTTGGTATGAAGTCGCGCAGCAAGGCACTGCTTGATATGGTGAATAAAGCATATCATAACGGCATTGTAATCGTAGCTTCCTCGGGAAATGAGGGTAAGCGTCGAAGTATTGACTATCCGGCCCGCTATTCCCAGACGATTTCAGTCGGAGCTACCGACAAATACAGACGTATCGCTCCTTTTAGCAATCGGGGGCAATTCGTAGACGTGTATGCACCCGGTGAGAAGATCAGATCCTCCTGGATTCATGGAAAGCATCATGAAATGAGCGGCACCTCTATGGCTACTTCCCATGTGACCGGGAGCATCGCACTTCTCCTTTCACTGAGACCGGAACTGGAGCCCGGAGAAATTAAAGCGCTGCTTAAGCGCACTGCCACACCGCTACGCCTTCGTAAAAGTGCTGGACGCACTTCCATCTCCACCAAGCTTGGAGAAGTGGATGCCTTCCGATTGATGCAAGAGGGCACAAAGTGAACCACGATCTGATGAATACTAAACCTCTATCGTTGCACCTGGCTCCAAAGAGTGAACTTCTCTGGCAGGACCTCCATGTTCATTATTTCCTTCTCTTATTAACTCATCTCGTACAAGGTCGGTCTGCAATTTGGGTGCATGAACGAGTACAACCTGTTTGCTAGGCATCTCCTTCAGCATTTGCCGTACATCCGATAATCCCTGGTGCACCTTGTAAATCAAATGCCGAGCTATACAGATGTCATTGGCGTCTGCACGTTCCAACAGATGTTTACCAAAAGAACCATTGGAAGCATGCCCGGTCAATATCACAATGTTCCTAATATCCTCCCCGCTATCCACATCGATCAGCATGTTGCGGTGATCCGACAGATATTGATAATACCAACGCGCTTGCGGGGAATCCATCATGCCGTCTCTTGTTACGATAATAGTGGCCGAGTTCCGTTCCAGCAGGCTTATTCGTTCCGCAGCATCACGAGGCACGAACACCCTGTCACTGTTTAATACATGTTTTATTCGCGTGGAAGCTTCCGGCCGCAGCCATTCTTCCCAGCGATTTAACTGTTTCAATCCGTGCCACAGTTCAGGCTCTACAATGATTGCTTGCTCAGGAAATTGCTCACTGGCCCATACGATCAACTCCTGTCCTCTCCCAAAGGCAGGCACCGGCAACAACACATGACCACCAGACCATAATATCTGCTCCATCTCGACCCTCAGCCGCTCCAGCTTAATAGGCTGCGGGTCTATATCCATGCCATAGGCGTTGTCTATGATGGATATGTCCACTAGATTGGACTTTGGCTTGCATTCAGGAGGGTCATCTATCCCCTCTCCCATACACAAGCCTGGTGCATCGGCAGCAAGAAGCTCAGATTCACGACTGTAGTCTCCAGAAAAGAACAACCGCTTCCCTCCCATTTCTACGATATACCACACTGCACCAGCCAAATGCCCACTGCGTCCCCACAGGATTCTCACACCGGGACAAGCTTCATGCCACACTCCTGACGGCGCTTCGTCTTCTAGATAGCGATAGGTAATGGATTGGATATCCTGTTCACTGTACGGCAATTCGCCACCTCTCGATTCAACATAAGTTTGCCAGGAGCGAAAATAGGAGCTCAGCTGCTCAGCGGTGGCCTTGGTCGTCCAGACCTCTCCCCGGTATCCATACTTGTACAGCAAGGGGAGCGCCATGGAATGATCCTCATGTGCATGAGACAGCAAAACAGTAGTTAGCTCCTTCACCTTCTGTGGCGGAAAAACCGGATATTGCCCGGTTCCTTCCTTTTTCACACCACAATCCAGCATGATACGATGCTGTTTTCCTTCAAAAACATAACAGGAGCGGCCATGTTCGCCCGCTCCACCCCAAATCCTAATCTTGGTCATCATCATTTCCACTTTCTCCGCGAGTTTAAGCTTTCCATTAAGATCAGTAGCAGTGTGGTCAACCCAACCGATATAACAGCCATCGCCATGCCAAGCGACACCTGTCCCTGCTCAAACTGGGCAAATATATAGGTTGCAGACGTCTGGACAGATGGCGGTAAAATCAGCAATGATCCTACCAGCTCTCGTGAAGCAATGGTAAAGGTCATCATCCAACCAGCGAGCATCCCAGGTACAATCAGAGGCAGTACAATCCGGCGGAATATGTAAGACGGACGCCCGCCAAATACCTGGCCCGCCTGAAAAAGGCCAGTGTCCACCTGCGTAAAGGCGCTTTTGACATACTGCACCGTATAAGGAACAAACAAAATAACATACGTCAGAATGACCATGCCGTATGTGTTATACAACGGAATTGGCATCCACGGCGAGTTCCACCACAAAATCAGACCCACCACCATAACAATTCCCGGCACTGTATTCGGAAGTAAGCTGAATGCATCAACTGTCCGTTGGATTTTCGTGCGTGAGCCACCGATAACAAGCGCAAACCAGGTGCCCAGCACCACAGCAAGCGTCGATGCACCCAAAGAGAGAAATACACTGTTCAGTAACGCTTCCATGCTTTCTGAGCCCCACGACAGCAGTTCCTTGTAATAGTCGAGTGTAATGTTGTTCCATGCCAATCCGATTCCCCGTAGCTTCATGGAGGAAGCCGCGATAATTGAAAAGTAAGGGATGCCAATAGCTGCGATGAGCAGCAATAGGATGAAAGCGACACTCAGTGCTGTAGTCCAACTGGATACACGAAGACGGGAAGGACGGGAACCTTTACCCCCTACCAGTCTGTATGTGAATTTTCGGTTGATCACCGATTGCACGTACCACATAAGTAGACAAGCCGTTAACAGCACTGAGGCCATAGACGTCGCTTTGCCAAAATCGATGGGCCAACTGGAAATATATTTGTGAATTTCAGAAGTCATAACCTCATACCCGATACGTCGCCCAAAGGTAGCAGGTGTGCCAAACTCGGCAATCGTTTTAACGAAAATGAGCAACGCACCCATTCCGTATGCCGATAGCAGTAGCGGTAAAATGATTCGACGGAACCTGTACAGAAAGCCTCCGCCCATGACGGCACCGGCCTCTTCCAGACTGCCGCCAATCCTTACCAGCGCCCCGCGCAGCAGCAAATACAGGAATGGAAACAGATGCAGACTCATGATCATCACCATGCCACCAAGGCTGAAGAAGGAAGCCGTTAAGAAATGCAGATCCGGGAACAATTGCTCCATATACCCGTTTTTTTGCATAAACAGAATCCACCCCATGGAACCGATGTAGGGCGGAGTCATAAACGGAATCAGCAGCACGACATCCAACCAGCGCCAGTGTGTAAGTCGGGTGTTGGACATGATCCAGGCTAGCGGAAGTGCAAGGAAAGTCGTTCCTGCGATCACACAGATGCCTAGCCAAATCGAGTTGAATAGCACGCCTGCAAATTGAGAAGCAGCTAACGTTCGAAAAGGCGCAGCCCATTGAAATTTTTCATCAACATACACACTTTGGAAGAAGATTTGCAGCAACGGCAGTACAATTAGGATAAAAAGCGCGATCAGTGCAAGTATCAAGGACCATCCCCTGATGTGTTTAACAGATAACCCTTCCATCGGCTTATTTGAACATTTGCGTGAACTTTTCCGTCACGTCTGTTCCGTGTTCACCCATCCATTCCCAATTCGTTTTCAGCAATGGAATCTCGTCCAGATTCGCACGCTTGTCAGCTTTGATATCCGTGCGTCCAGGGAGTAGGGAAGCATCTGCTACTAGTTTCTGTGCTTCGTCTGACAACAGATAGTCAATGAACGCTTTGGCATTTTGCTCATGCTGTGTGGACTTGAGGATTGCGGCAGGACGCGGGCTAATGACCGTTCCCTCTGTCGGATAAACGATGTCAATCGGCTCGCCTTTGGCTTTAGCCTTGTAGGTCATATAATCGACCGCAGCGACGACTACACCTTTAGCCCCCGTAATCACTGGATCTAGCGCTTCCTGATTGGCACCGGCCATGGCCACACCGTTTGCCTTGTACTGCTCAAATAACGTCCAGCCTCCATCGCCCTTGGCGCTCAGATAGCCTGTCATAAAATCCAACGCTGAGCCGGACAGCGATGGATCGGGAATATTAACCTGATCCTTGTACTCTGGCTTCGCCAAATCGGCCCATGAAGTAGGCGGGGATTTCACCAGCTTCTTGTTATAAGCAATACCTAGAGCAGAAGCACTGGTACTGAAATAGTTACCCTCCTTATCGGACCAATCCGGGTTTAGCTTGTCCGCATTTTTGGCATCTGGATAGGGAAGTGTAAGTCTTTCCTTTTTCAAGCCTTGTACAGACGGAAGCGAGGCCAGCACAACCACGTCCGCTACCGGATTCGACTTCTCCGCTTCCATTCGGGCTAAAATCTTACCGGTCGTTCCCTGAAATAACTCTACCTTAACCCCGCTCTGCGCCTCATACCCTGCTATCAGCTTTTTCGCCAGTCCATCCGGACCTGCGCTGTAAACAACCAGCTTCTGATCGGTCGACGCCACCCCTGCTTGCCCTGCTGATCCATCGGCTTGCGCCCCATCCTTCGATGTTGTAGCGGTTCCGCAGCCTGCCACAGCCAGTCCAAAAGTCAATGTTAAAGCAAGCATAGCCCCTTTTTTCCATCCTGTACGAAAAACACGCCTATTCATCATCTTGTTTATACCCCTTTTCCCTATGTTTCAAGTTGGTGGATGTATTGCGGTGATACCCAAATATGCATTTGTTCGCCTATGGGCAAGCGGGTGGAGTGATACGCAGTCCATTGCTCGCCGTTTTCGGCTACTAGACGGATTTCATAGCGATCGCCAACATAGCTGACATGCAGGATCTCTACTGTAAAAGTGTGCTGATCCGCTTGTTCCTGCTCCCATCGGACATGTTCAGGTCGAAATAGTGTCCGTTCCAACTCGATCCAGTTGGATTTGCCGATAAACCTTGCCACCTCTGGATGAGACGGACAACCATAGATCACTTCTGGTGTTCCCGTCTGCAAAATATGTCCACTTTTCATAACCACTACTTCATCAGACATGGACATGGCCTCGATCTGATCATGAGTGACATATAAGGCGGTCAGCCCCAGATCGCGCACAAGTGATATCATCTCAATGCGCATCTCCTCCCGAAGTACGGCATCCAGTGCACTGAGTGGCTCGTCGAACAAAACCAGTCGTGGCCGGATAGCAACTGCTCTTGCAAAAGCAACCCGCTGCTGCTGACCACCAGACAGTTGATGGGGATAGCGATCCTCCATCCCTGACAACCTCACCTTATCGAGTGCCTCTAGTACCACTGCCTGCAGTTCCTTGCCTTGAGCGCTAACAGACCTTTTCCCCCGCCTGCTCGCTCGCAAGCCGAAAGCCACATTTTCAAATACCGTCATATGCGGCCACAGCGCGAAATCCTGGAATACCATGCCAAAGTGGCGGAGATGTGCGGGAACATCCTTTTTGCGTTCAGCTGAAAAGAGAATTTCCTCTCCCATCGTGATTGTGCCGGTATCTGGTGTCTCCAGACCAGCAATCAAGCGCAAGAGCGTCGTCTTCCCACAACCGGATGGTCCGAGCAGTGTGGTGAATTTGCCCTGTCGTACGACCAGATTCGTCTCATGCAACGCGGTGGTATGGCTGAAGGTTTTACTTAATCCGCGAATATATAGATCCTGATTCATCGCATTACCTACCTGTTCTCGTGACTGACCCCAGTGTAAAACTTGAATTCGCAACCTGTGTTATTGGGAAGTTAAAACAAAATTAATTATTTCAATGAATTGTGTTAACACTCATAGATTTAATCTATATAGAGGCGGTTGATGCTGTTGCCCAGAGAATAAGCATGATTGTTCGACTTAACTGAAAGCGAGGCATTCTAAGTGAACTTAAGTCTTCTAAAGTTACACATTGTAGAGCTACTGAACAAGCACCATAAAATTACCACCGTAGCCGAGCTCCTCGGCCTAAAGCAACCCACTGTTACTTTTCATATGAAAAATCTGGAGCGTGAATTCGGTGTGAAGCTATTTGATACACGTATGGGCAAAATCATCCTGACGGATGCCGGAAATGCGCTGCTGCACTACGCCACCAAGATTAATGCACTTGCGGCTGAGGCTGAGCGGGTCGTCCGCGAGTTCGATACGCTCCAACGAGGGAGCATACGTATTGGCGCAAGCTATGTACCAGCTACCTATCTGCTTCCTGCCGTGCTGCACCGGTTTGCTCGCGATCACCCGGGCATTCACATCGCCTTGTCCGTGAAAACAGCGCCCGTGATCAAGGACATGCTCGCTCGCCACGAAATTGACCTCGGCATTATTTCGGCAGAGCCGTTTCAATCCCCAACGCTGCTCTCAGAATCCTTGGGAGCAGATGAACTGGTGCTCATCTGCTCACCCAATCATCCGCTCGCTAGCGAAGCCGATTTAACACCCGAGCGCATCGCTTCTTCCTCTTTTGTGTTGCATGGGAAGGATTCCAGCACACGCCACGTGACTGACAAATGGCTGGAGCGCGGTAGGCGCCGACTTCCATCCTATCTGGAATTAGATTCACTAGAAGCTATCAAACAGGCGGTTATGCTGGGAGAACACATCTCCTTTGTCTCTCGCCTTGCTGTTCAATCAGAGGTTGAGCGGGGTTTACTGATCATAAGACCTATTCCGGGCCAGCCTGTTGAAAGGCATATTTATATGGTCAGCAACAAAGATCGTCATCGCTCCGCGTTGATTCACAGATTCACTGAATATTTATGATGGAACCAAGATTAAATCTTAGCTGTCATATAAAAATTATGGTATTTTTTAACCAGAATACCATCTTAGCTTGACATATGACTGACAAATCACCCGTAAACTGAAGCGTGTAACCTATTCGGACGAACAGGAGAGGATGAAATGAAAACAAGCCTTCGTATCACCAAATTCATGTCAGTAGTAACTCTGAGTGCAGTGCTGCTCGCAACAGGATGGAAAGGGGCAGAGCCTGTACAAGCCGCTGCCAATGCCACACCAAGCTATGAGGTAAAGCTGCTGCTGGATACAGCTCAGGTCCTCAATGCGGATGGCTCTTTAAAAAGCGATATCGTAAACGAATTTCAAATAAGCGAAGATGCGCAACGATTGAGTGTCGAGTATTTTGATACAGACTCATTGCAACTGAATGACGAGGGTTGGAACGTTAGATTTCGCAAAAAAGAGGACAAAAAAAATTATGAATTAACCTACAAAAAGCGCTATACAGTCACAGGCGGAAATATCGACGCAGCACTCACCCAGGCCAATAAAGAAGGTTTCAGCGCAAAAGATGATAATTATGAGGCTGAGGTGGATTGGGGATACAACAAGCAGACACTAAGCTTTTCTAATGACAAGAAAACGAACGCCTCCAAAGGATTAGCTCTGCCTTCCCCGGATCAAGCGTTAAAACAATTGCAGGACAATCTTCCGGGTAAGCTAGAAAACTGGAAAAGCAGCAATTGGGGTAAACAAGCCTTGGCAAACTCCAGAGTACGCGGTCCTGTACAGGTCAGCAAATATGAGGGCAGCTTTCAGGGCTTGGATACTGACGTTGAAGTATGGCCTATTCGTAGCGCAAACGGATCGGGTACCGACAATATCATCGAAATCTCCTTCAAAACTTCGGATTACAATACTGCCGCAAGCAACCGTGCCAAGCTGATTAACCTGCTACAATCCAAAGGATGGCTGATTCCTGCCGATTCTCTGAAAACGAATCTGGTACTGGAACGCTATTAAACACTCGAACTAAAAATTACTCAAACCTAAAAAAGGAACCGAACGGGCCTCCCTGTAGAGGGCAGCACGAACGGTTCCTTTTTACTATTATACATATGACTACAGGGTCATTATGTTGCAGTTTTTTACTTACATACGTTCCGGTGCAGACACACCCACCAGCTTCAGTACATTGGCAATGGTCGTGCGGACCGCGCCAAACAAGGCCAAGCGAGCTTGCGTTTGAGCGGCATCCTCCGTGATGACACGCTCTGCCTTATAGTAGCTGTGGAACATGGATGCCAGCTCGTAGACATAGCGAATCATGCGATGCGGCGCAAAGTTTGCAGCTGCCACTGATACTTCCTCTGGCAACTCGCCAATTTTGCGTAACAGATCGTATTCATGCTCAGCCGTCAGCTTCGACAAGTCAACTTCTGCCAATGGCAGTACAGCAATATCCTGCTCTTCGGCTTGACGATATACGCTGCATGCACGTGCGTGTGCATATTGCACGTAGAATACCGGATTCTCATTGGAAGTGGAAATCGCCAAATCCATATCAAAATCCAGATGTGAGTCCATACTACGCATGGTGAAGAAGTAACGGATCGCGTCTACGCCCACTTCTTCCATCAGATCCTCCATCGTTACGGCCTTGCCAGTACGCTTGGACATTTTTACTTTTTCCCCGTTTTGGAACAAGCTGACCATTTGGGCAATCAGTACTTTAAGCTTATCCGGGTCATTGCCCAGTGCTTCCATTGCCGCTTTCATCCGTGGAATATAGCCGTGGTGATCCGCTCCCCAGATGTTGATGATCGTGTCATACCCACGAGCATATTTGTCGCGGTGATAGGCGATATCCGGAGTCAGGTACGTATAAGTGCCGTCATTTTTGATCAATACACGGTCTTTATCGTCGCCATACTTGGTCGTGTTCAGCCAAGTAGCTCCGTCCTTATCATAAATTTCCTCACGGTCACGCAGCTCATTCAGCGCTTTAAGCACTTCACCGTTATCATACAGTGATGTTTCACTAAACCAGGAATCAAAAGGTACACGGAACCGCTCCAGATCACGCTTGATCTTATTCAGTTCCTTTTCCAAACCGTATTCACGGAAATAAGCGGCACGATCTCCCGGTTCCATGGACAACAGAGAATCTCCCTTCTCAGCCACCAGTTCCTTCGCAAACCCGATGATGTCCTCACCATGGTATCCGTCCTCCGGCATCTCTGCAGGCTGTCCCAGCTCCTGCAAATAACGCGCTTCAATGGAACGGCTCATATTGTAAATCTGGTTCCCCGCATCATTAATGTAATATTCACGAGTGACTTGATATCCTGCAAAATCAAGCACGTTACAGAGCGCATCCCCTACGGCTGCACCACGTGCATGGCCCAAGTGAAGACTCCCAGTCGGATTGGCGCTGACAAATTCGATCTGTACCTTTTTGCCTGCACCTACCTGTACACGACCGTAATCTGCTCCTTGCTCCTGCACTTGTCCGATCACTGCATAGAGGTAGCTCTTGTTCAAACGAAAGTTAATAAATCCCGGCCCGGCGATTTCTGCACTTTCAATAGAAGCGGAAGCTAAGTCCATATTTGCAATCAAATCTTCTGCGATTTGACGCGGGTTCTTCTTCGCAATGCGAGTGAGCTGCATGGCTACGTTGGTAGCTAAGTCACCGTGTGACTTGTCTTTAGGTACCTCCAGCGTAATGGTCGGCAGCTCTTCACGGCTCACGATTCCAGCAGCCAGGACCGCTTCCTCGATTGCTGAGGTCACCTTTTGATTAATAAGTTCCAGTGGATTACTTGTCATGATTGTTGCTCCTCCTGTATATGCAAACTGATGGCAAAATGCCCCGAGAAATCCTCAAATACGTACAGATCATAAGTCCAGCTCACATGTCCGGTGAATCCATCCATCCGAATATCGAGCTTCTGCGTATGCGCAGACATGTTCAGGTTTAAATAAGGCGAGCGGTAAAATCCAGGCAACCTGCGTCCCAGTGCGAACGACTGCTCTGATTGTACCTCACCGTGACGAATCAGCTTTAGCTCATCCGGTCCGATCTTGACTGTGTTCCGTGTCGTACCGCCCTCAGGACTCTCTTGCAGCTCCTCGTACCTTATATATAGATGCTTCCCGCGAACGATTGCTTCTCCAGGAAGCTCCTGTACCACATCTTCTCCGTCATGATGACTATGAAGACGGATTCGAACCTTTGCATTGTGTGGCATGTGTTCAAACTCCATTCTATCGCTATCCTACTGTACTACTATATCCAGTTCCCGATTGCAATTCAAATGAGTTTTTACAAAAAGATGCTTTCGCCCTTAAAAAATTCAACTACTGTAGGTCAGCTGCACTGGATGCCTGGCTAAAACTTTCAATGAACCGGGAAGCCAAAGAAGACATGTATTTATCCTTCAACCAGACGGCAGCCACACGAGTGTGCAAATCTTCACACATAATTTCCTTAACAATTAAATGATTATTGCTGCCCAAAGACAATGCGGAGCTCGAAATCATGCCAATACCCAGCCCTTCGTTGGCCCAAAGAAGCGTGGTGCGGGCATCGTCATTTTTGCAAAAGTAGTTTGGCTCAAAGCCATGCTTCATACAGGTATCGTGGATCAATTGCTCAAAACGACGATATACGATGAGTGGTCTGTTCTTCAGCTCAGCCAATGATATGCTCTTCTGTTCGGGACTCCAATCATGTTCTTCCGTCATCACTGCTACCATCGGCTCAGTGGACGCATATCTACACCCTAAATCAGTGGTATTAAAAGGGGTTCTGACGATACCGACTTCTACAATTCCTTTGTTCAAAAGATCGAGAATCCGAAAGGTATTTCCCTCATGTATCTCAAATTTTACACCCGCATAGGTTTTATGAAATTCGGAAAGCCTGTCTTTCATCAGGGTTGCCCCAGAGGAAGAAACCGTTCCAATGGTAAGCGTCCCCTTCATCCCCATGGCAAAATCATTTATTTCCCTTGTCGTAGCATCCGTCAGCTCCAAAATCTGCTTGGCCCTGTTCCGTAAAATGATTCCGGCCTCTGTCAATTGAATGCTTCGTGAGCCTCGATGCACAAGTTTTACACCAAGCTCTTCCTCCAACTGCATAAGCTGTTGACTTAAGGGAGGCTGTGCGATTTGCAGTTTTTTGGCTGCCGCTGTAATCTGTCCAGCGTCTGCAATCGCTAAAAAATACTTGAGATGTCTCAATTCCATCATGAACCTCCGGTCCTGATATATGTAAAACCTATATCTCTAATATATATTAAATATTATTCATATGGTTGGGGATATGCCATAATCATATTCAGATATGCAATTACAATAGAAAACTTTATACAATATTCAGGTTAGGTGATGGTTTATTTGCTGAAATTTGCTGTTTTTTTGAAACCCTATAAAAAGGAAACGATTCTTGGGCCTCTGTTTAAACTAATTGAGGCTATTCTGGAATTGTTGCTGCCTACTATGGTCGCTTTAATGATTAATCATGGCGTTGGTAAGGGAGACACCCATTATGTTTGGCAAATGGGTCTTTTGATGTTGCTCATGACTATACTGGGCTTTGGCAGTTCTCTAGTGTGTCAGTTTTACGCAGCTCGTGCTTCCCAAGGATTCGGAACCACACTGCGCAATACGATGTTTAAGCATATTTCATCGTTTTCTTATGCAGATCTCGATAAATTTGGTACGCCCTCTCTCATCAACCGAATTACGAATGATGTCAATCAGTTGCAAACAGCTGTAGCGATGTTGATTCGTCTGGTTATTCGTGCTCCTTTTATTTGTATCGGGGCGATCATCATGTCCATGATACTGGACTTCCGCCTTGCTTTAGTGCTGTTGGCGGCTACACCCGTTCTGGCTTTGATTCTGTATGTAGTCATCACGAAGGCTTCTCCGCTGTACCAGCTATACCAGAAAAAGCTCGATAAAATCGCTCTGGTGCTAAGCGAAAATCTCACAGGTGTAAGGGTTATCCGTGCATTTGCCAAAAGAGGAGCTGAACGAGTAAAGTTCAATACCGCCTCAGATGACCTGACCCAGACCGCTATTCGTGTCGGCCGTATTTCTGCTCTACTTAGCCCAGCCACCTTACTGGTGGTCAACGGAGCTATTATTGCAATTCTGTGGATTGGCGGTATCCATATCCAATATGGATCTCTTACACAAGGAGAGATTATTGCGTTTATTAATTACATTACGCAGATTTTACTGGCCCTGATTGTGGTAACGAATCTCATTATTTTGTTCACCAAGGCTGCCACTTCAGCAGCGAGAATTCAGGAGGTCCTAGACACGGAAGCTTCGATTTCCGATACTGCCAATTCTGCATCATTCGATCAGGGAAGAACGGGTAAAATCAGCCCAGTACCAGCCATCTCTTTTGATCATGTCTCCTTTGGCTACAATAAGACAGGACAACTAGCACTTAGCGATGTAGTCGTAGACATCTATCCCGGTGAAACGGTTGGAATCATAGGAGGAACAGGCTCGGGAAAATCCACCTTCGTGAATCTGATTCCCCGCTTCTATGATGCAGTAGAAGGTTGTGTACTGGTCGATGGCATCGACGTACGGCATTACAAGCTGGAGCAATTGCGGCAGAAAATCGGGATTGTTCCACAAAAGGCACTGCTGTTCACCGGGTCTATAGCGGACAATATCCGTTGGGGACATGAACATGCGACCGATGAGGAAGTCGCCCGGGCCGCAGCTATCGCGCAAGCGGATGAATTTATTTCTAACTTACCGGAAAAATTCGACGCCCCGATCACGCGAGGTGGACTTAATCTGTCAGGTGGCCAAAAGCAGCGACTTACCATTGCCAGAGCTATTGTAGGCAATCCGGAAATACTGATTTTGGATGATTCCTCAAGCGCACTTGATTTTGCAACTGATGCCGCCCTTCGGAAATCCCTTCGGGAAAATAGCACCCGCATGACTGTCCTGCTGGTCTCACAACGAGTAAGCAGTGTACAGCATGCCGATAAAATCATTGTATTTGATGAAGGCCGGATTGTGGGAATCGGCACACATGATCAGTTGATGAGCAGCTCGGAGGTATATCAGGAAATTAATCACTCCCAGCTCTCAACGCAGGAGGTAGACCAATGAGTGGCAAGGAAACCTGGAGAAGATTGTTAACCTATGTGAGTCAATATAAATCAACAACGTTTTGGGTCATCGTCAGTGCGATTCTCAGCGTGCTCGCCAGTCTGGTCGGACCCTATATGATTGGCCGGGCTATCGACCATATGGTGAATAAGGGAGCGGTAGACTTTAGAGGTATTGCGCAGATTCTAGCTGGACTAGGCATTGTATATGTTGTAGGCAGTCTATTTAGCTGGCTACTCACATATTTGACGAACCGCATTGCTTTTCAGACTGTAAATGATATGCGACGGGAGTTATTCGATCATTTTAATATCCTTCCGTTAAGCTTTCATGACAATCATCCGCAAGGAGATAGCATTAGCCGTTTTGTGAACGATATGGATGCCGTGTCGGATGGCTTGTTGCAAGGCTTTTCCACCTTGATCACCGGATTGATTACTATTATTGGTTCGATTGTACTGATGCTGTATATCAGTCCGGTGATGACGCTGGTAGTATTAGTGTCTGCCCCCAACACATATGGTGTTGCGCGGTTCATTACTACAAAATCGCAACGCATGTTCCGCGAACAGGCCAAAATTTTAGGAAGTCTGAACGGTTATGTGGAAGAAATGATTGGCGGACAGCGGGTAGTTACTGCCTTTCATTATGAAAATCGCTCGCTTGAGGAATTTTCCGCCCGAAACGAGCAGTTGTATCAAGCCGGAGTTAAATCACAGTTTTACGGATCTTTGTCCAACCCTTCCACCCGATTGGTCAACAACATGACTTTTTCAGTCACCGCTATGATTGGTTGTATTTCAATCATTTTGGGTGGGATATCGGTAGGCGGTTTGTCGAGCTTTCTCATTTACACCAATTTGTTCGCCAAGCCCTTTAATGAAATTACAGGAGTGCTGACCCAGTTTCAGGCTGCTACAGCTTCTGCTCAGCGCATATTTGCTATTTTGGATTCACCGCCGGAGCAACCGGAAAAATCGAACGCCGTACAGCTGGAGCGCAGTAAAGGCACGATTCTGTTTGATCATGTGAAATTTTCCTATAATCCGGAACGGACGCTCATCACAAACTTTAGTTTGGAAGTCAAGCCAGGCACCCGCGTAGCTATTGTCGGACAGACCGGAGCAGGCAAAACAACACTTGTTAACTTGCTCATGCGCTTTTACGATGTGGACAGCGGTTCGATCTCCATCGACGGAGTGAATATCAACGATATGAGCCGGGACAGCCTGCGAACTAACTTTGGTATGGTGCTTCAGGATACATGGCTGTTCAGCGGAACGATCCGGGACAATATCGCTTACGGAAAGCCAGAGGCCACGGACGAAGAAGTCATTGCGGCTGCGACAGCTGCCAATGCGCATAGCTTTATCAACCGCCTGCCTCATGGTTACGATACGGTCATCAGCGGGTCAGGCGACAGCCTGTCGCAAGGGCAAAAGCAACTGCTCACCATCGCGAGGGTGATCCTCGTCGATCCACCTATGCTCATTCTGGATGAAGCAACCAGCAGTATAGACACCCTTACAGAAGCCCGTATTCAAAAGGCTTTTATGAAAATGATCGACGGACGCACCAGCTTTGTCATCGCCCACAGGCTATCGACCATCCGCGAAGCGGATCTGATCTTATATATGAAAAACGGCGATGTCGTCGAAAGCGGTACCCATGAAGGACTACTAGCAAGCGGCGGCCATTACGCCTCGCTCTATAACAGCCAGTTCACTACGGCCTAGCATTGCAGTTATGGTAACAGGACGTTACGTTCGTAAAAAACGTTCTCCTTAAAAGTCGGTTGCTCTTATGCAACCGACTTTTTTGTTGTGGCACAGAAAGGAGCTATTGCTTATGTAATTCATATCCCTGCTCCCGTAGCGGTCGGATGATCAATAGGCTCGTCCTCCTGAAAATCACGTCGATACCACCAGCCGATCAGAACGGCAATGGTGGTCATAGCCGCAGCCAGCAAATACACCTGCACCATACCAAATCGGTCAGCATACCAGCCCATGAATAATAAAGCCAGGCCAAAAGCGAGATTGGTAATCACATCAATCCCTGCCATCACTTTGGGTAGTTGGGCTGCTGGTGCACTGCTTTGTAGCAAGGTGCGGCGAATAATACCCGCCATTTGAACAGGTAATCCTGACACAGCAAAAAGAACAAGCGCAGCCACGGGAATGGTATTTAGCGCAAAGACAATGGTAATCAGTACATACACCAGCAGCGCACCGAGCATGTACAAAAAGCTGTTCTTTTGCAACCGCTTAACCAAGCCAACAACAATTAACCCACCCAAAATCGTACCGGAGAAAAAGGACGCGTTCATAAAGCCCCACCAGCTCTCATCACGATGCAACACTTGACTGACGTACGCCAAAATAAATACACCGAGCCAGGAGACTCCCCCAATACTGTCCACGCTATCGACGATCATTAGAGAACGAATACGGCGGTTGTGCCAAATGATTTTCCAGCCTTCCCCAAGCTCTTTCCAATGGGAGCCTTTTTCTTGTTCCTTTGCGGGTTCTTCCGCATTTGTCGGGGAATTCGAAGCTTCAAGACCTAGTTCCTTCTGATCCAGCGGATCACGAATGAAGGACGTGACAGTTACAGCCACGAGATAACAACAGGAGGCAATTGCAAGCGTATTCAGGGAACCCAGCCAAGCCACAATAATTCCGCTTAATGCCCAGCCTGCACACCTGACCACCTGATCACTGACCGCTACCATGCCGTTAGCCCGCATGAGTCCTTCACCAGTAGCCAAACGGGGGACAAGCGCATTACGCGCAGGATTGGTCCATCCATCCAAAAAAGACATGCCAAACACCATCACAAAAATAAACAGAAACGACCTCTGCTCAGGTACGATCCACAAATAAAGCAGCAACAGCGTAAAAATGACAAACTGCCCAAACTGGGAAAATAGCAGAACCTGCGTCAGCCGAAACCGACCGAGCACAATTGGTGCAACAAGCCCACTAAGCACTTGAGCCGACAATCGGAACAACGGGATTAAAATAGTCGTCATTAAGGAATTACTTGAACTGAATACCAACACCACCACACTCAACATGTAGATGATATCTGCTGCGTTGGAGATCGTCTGAGACCCCCACAGGTAATAAAAAGAGCGTCTGATCAAAAATGTTTCCCCCTCTTTGGTACATCGCCGATTTATGTATTTCCATAACCAAACCTCCCCTGTCGATATTACAAATCTGTTAAATGTCTGGTTTTTTGTATGTTCTACACACACCCTTAAATTTCCTTCTTTTATCTTAAAAGGAAATTCAGTGTCCAATATGTTTTCATGCCTACTCAATCTGATTTAGCACAAAAAAGCGTCTATAGCGCTCTTATCGCTCTATACTGGCGACAAAGAACACTAAGACGCTTTTTAAAATGTTTACTTCGTTAAATCTTCCACAAATTTAGGCAGTACAAACGCCGCTTTATGCAGACGCGGACTGTAATATCGAGTGTCCATCTCTGGAATTTGGGTCTCATCCACTTCCAGTGGATCATATTTTTTACTGCCCAACGTGAATGTCCAAAGACCGCTCGGATAGGTTGGAATGTTTGCACCGTACACACGCACAATCGGGAAAATTTCTTTTACATCTTTGTTGACCTTCTGAATTAGGTCAGCCTTGAACCAAGGATTATCCGTCTGCGCCACAAAAATGCCATCTTCCTTCAGCGCTTCAAAAATACCTTGGTAAAACCCGCGCTCGAACAGCGGCGCTGCCGGACCAACTGGCTCCGTCGAATCGACCATAATCACATCGTATTCGTTTTTGTGTTCGATAATATGCATATAACCGTCATTGACCAGCACTTCCACATTAGGCTCGTCCAACTTCCCAGCAATTTCAGGTAAAAACTTTTTAGAATATTCAATGACTTTACCGTCGATCTCAACCAATACAGCCTTTTCCACTTCAGGATGCTTGATGACCTCACGGATAACGCCGCCATCGCCGCCGCCCACAACCAAAACCTTTTTCGGATTCGGATGTGTATTCAGCGCCGGATGTGCTACCATTTCGTGATATACAAATTCATCCTTAACCGTGGTCATCACCATGCCGTCCAGAACAAGCATATTGCCGAATTCCTCTGTCTCGATCATTGCCAGATCCTGAAAATCTGTTTTTTCAGAGACGTAGGTTTGTTTGATTTTTGCTGTAATGCCGAAAGAGGGAGTCTGCTTCTCCGTAAACCACAAGTCCATCATTCCAACCTTCTTTCTGATCAAAGTATGTGTCCGGCAATCCGGTAGCATAAACATGGACTTTCCTTATAACTTCAACGCGCAAACGCCGAGTTTGCTATATTTATTGTACCAAACACACTTGAATTTCACACTTTTTGCATTATAAGCGATACCTGAATGGACCGCAAAAGCTTTTTTGGGGCTTAATCTTGTTTAAAATAGATACGTATGCGCATCTGATGAATAGACGCTTTCGGATTGACTATACTGAGAACATCAACTATGGAAGGAGGTGGCATGATGACCGATACGACCGGGCGATCCTCCAAGCGTAAACCGCTTTGGCTTCGATGCTTTCAAGGACTGATATCTCTCACGATTTTGACGGTCATCGCCGCCTGTATTCTGCTCGCCTACTTGTACACAACCAGCCTTCCGCTCGCCGATACGGATCGGAATTCACGTCTGCTTGATAGTCAGGGGCAAGTCATTGCCACCTTCTCTGCCGGAGGCAAGGAGTCCATTCCTGTCCACCTTGATCACATTTCGCCTGATTTAATAGCAGCTACATTGGCTGTGGAAGACCGGAAGTTTTACGACCATTTTGGCTTTGATTTCAAAGGCCTGGGCCGGGCAATCATCGTTAATTTGACCCGCTGGGACATGTCCCAAGGGGCCAGCACACTGACTCAGCAGCTTGCGCGCAATCTGTACTTATCTCACGAGAAAACCTGGACGCGCAAGGCCAAGGAAGCCATCTATACCGCACAGCTTGAAATGAAGTATTCCAAGGATGAGCTGCTGCAAATGTATTTAAATGAAATTTACTATGGTCATGGCGCCTATGGCATTGAAGCGGCTTCGCAAATGTATTTCGGTAAATCCGCAAAGGATCTGGATTTGGCCGAAAGCGCCCTATTGGCAGGTATTCCAAAAGGACCGACCTACTATTCACCATATAATCATATGAAAAACGCAAAGGACCGGCAAAAAATTGTACTGGACTCCATGGCACTCATCGGTAAAATTACGCCCGCTGAAGCCAGCAAGGCCTATGAGGAAATACTGCCCTTGCGGCCCGAGAGCCAGCGTCGGACAGTGGAAGCCGCTCCCTGGTTTCGCGATTACGTCCGCCAGCTAGCGACTCATCAACTTGGGATTAGCGAAGCGGTGCTTGAGCATGGTGGGCTAAGCATTTATACAACGCTGGACATGCACATGCAACAGGCAGCCGAGGCGGCTGTCAACGAGGGCATGAAGAATAGTAACGGACTGGAAACTGCATTAATCTCCATGGACCCGCGTAACGGACATGTCAAGGCTATGGTGGGCGGAACGAACTATGTAGGGAATCAATATAACCATGCGCTAGCCACAACCCGGCAGCCAGGCTCCTCTTTCAAGCCGATCATGTATCTCAGCGCGCTGGATTCCGGCCAATTGACGAGTACATCCAAATTCGAAAGCCGGCCGACGTTGTTCCACTACGACAACAACCGCAAAACTTATAAGCCCAAAAATTTTGGAGACAAATATTTGGGCGAAATAGATCTGCGGCGCGCCATTGCGGCGTCTGATAATATTTATGCCGTCAGCACCATTTTGCAGGTGGGAGCGGATAAGGTCATGGACCTCGCCAGCAAAATGGGCATTACGAGCGAGCTCAAGCCCGTGCCTTCGCTGGCGCTGGGCGTGTCGCCCGTCAGCCCGTTCGAGATGGCCTCGGCCTTCTCGGTCATCAGCAGCGGCGGGCAAAAGGTGGCTCCGGTGGCGGTGCTGCGCATCACCGACGCAGCCGGGCGATCGCTGTACGAAGCGCCGCAAGCAGCGCCTGTGCAGGTCGTGAAACCCGCCTCCGCCTATGTCCTCACCCGCCTCATGGAAGGCGTGTTCGAAGAAGGCGGCACCGGCAACCGGGTCGCGAAGCTGATCAAGCGCCCGGTTGCCGGCAAGAGCGGCACGACCAACACGGACGCGTGGATGGTCGGCTTCACCCCCGAGCTATCCACCGCCGTTTGGGTTGGATATGACAAGGGCAAGGCCATCAGCACGCAGGATGCCCGGCGGGCGGCACCGATTTTCGCACAGTATACAGAAAAAGCGCTGGAGAATGTGCCGCCCAAAATCTTCCCGATCCCTGACGGCGTAGTCAGCGCCTATATTGATCCGGCCAGCGGCAAGCTGGCTGCACCGGACAGCCCTGACAAGCGGCTGGAGGTATTCGTTAGCGGCACCGAGCCGAAAGAGACTCTATCGGGGCAGAATAACCCACAGGCATCGACATCTACTGATCAAGCGGAACGACAGGCCGAAAAAAAATCGTGGTGGGGCAATTTTAAACGATGGTGGATGGAGTAATAGCAAAAAAAGACTGGGAACGCCATGAGCGCTCTCCCAGTCTTTTTATCTTTGCTTTACTTATCTCATTCGCCCATTTTAGCTCTCTTGCCAGTGCCATCAGCCATCACCCAGTTAAGCCCCGCTCTTCCCTAAAGCTGCGCTATTACCAATAACAGCTAAACGACTCAATACGGTTAAGGTCTACACCATAATAAAACCAAAAACGTCCACTCCACCGAAAACCCGCTACCGATGTTCTGCCTACAAAGACAGGGTACAACCAGAAACGCTCTCCGTTCGTCAGCCATACAAACGTGTTGCGGTACAAACAACCGAAAATGGCTCCAGGGTCAACAGCATAGGCCGAAACTAGCGGCTTCGGTGGCGTAAATTGCGGTGGTGGAGAAGTGGGTGCTTGAGCTTGCTGCCCACCCTGCGGACCGAACGGCCCTTGCGGCGGCGGCGAGAACGGCTGTGGCGAAAATGATCCTGGGCCTGGTGGCGGACCTATCGGAGACGGGAACGAATCCTGCATATCAGGAAATTGTGGAATCGAAGGACCTGACGGCGTGAATGGACCCGGAGTACCCGGTTGCGTTCCGAAAGGAACTTGTGGTAGTAAAGACATGTGTTTCACTCCTTGTGTTCTAGGCTGATGTATCCTATGCGGGACATCTGCCCGTGGACTGGGCGAATCCCTAGATCGCCGCCAAACTCCGTCATTTCGTCCTTTTGTATCAAAATTTCTTATATCTCGACCCGATTAACTCCTCGTCTGGACATGCTCCAGCTCAATTTCATGCACCATTTTAATCTCGACTCGTTTCCTAATCTCGTCATACTGTTCCAGCAGCCGATGCTTATACCCTAATTGTTCGTTCATCCAACCTATCATAGAATCATCCTTATGCTCCGTGGACCAGCTAAACAAATCGCTATAGAGCTGATCAAATGATTCTTTGTTAAGGCGAGCAAAACGGATCGGCCGAGCCCTATAGCTGAGCTTTAGTTCCAACATTACATACAACACATCCAAGCGGTACTCCAATGCCTGTATACCTGCTTTGGATACATCGTAGCTTTTTATATCCTGAATAAGCTCTCTAAAGGTCAATCCTACATGCTGCATCGCAAAATAAGCCCACACACAACTTCCCGTAGCCGTTCCATGAGCCTCCCAAAGCGGATTCCACAAAATAGATCGGATCGTATCCTTTTGCCCTTCTCCAAACAATGCAATTCCAGCAATAATTCCAGCATTACAATCTACGGAAGCATGTTGCTCTCCCCAATGCACCAATCGCGGAACCATATCCTCAGTAGTACATTTAAAGCTCAGTAGAGGCAAAAACTCATTAAATAGATTCTGATCGACTGCCTTTTCCAATTCAGTCGCCAATCGTTCACGAAACAATTCGCATGGAAGATGTACGAGTCCCAAACAAGCATCCACAGATGCTGCTCCATATGGCTCTTTCACCCATGCGACGAGATCAGCCGTAGCTTCCACACAACCCAAATAACCTAGCGCATATAGTACACCATCAGGTATACGTTCGGGGGATGCCTGATTTCGAACGTAACGCTCGTACATATCCTGCGCCAAGGCAACATCTCCGCATCTCATGATCGGCTGAAGAAGTAGCCCCCTTTTATAATGATGAGGATCTTCTACAAAAAGCCAATATAACTCCCAGGCATCCTCCACGGTTCCATATTGGGCAACTACATCCGTATAGGCAGAAATGATGCTGGCATCCAGTTTATTGCCTGAGCCCAACATATCAATAAGTCTTGCTTTCGCGTCTATCATCTGGTTTCTCCCTTCTCAGTTATGCCTATCTTTCTTTATGAAGTACTTCTCTAATCGTGAATATTTCTATTACAAAAGAGAAAAAATGTTATCATCTATAATCCACTCAAGGGAGCTGATCTGATGCAGGATTCTAGTCCAAAAATCACAACGTTTTTCATGTTCCCCGGTCAGGCAGAGGAAGCCATGCAATATTATACCTCTGTATTTAAGCCGTCTGGTATCATGAGCATTTTTCATCAGGAAGATGGGACCGTGTTACATGCCGTATTCAACCTCAAAGGGCAGACCTTTATGGCCATAGACTATAACCATCAGGACAAACACTCTTTTACTCCAGCTCTGTCGCTATTCGTCACTTGTGATTCGGAAGAAGAAATTCATCATGTGTTTGGCCAGCTATCTCAGGAAGGCCGAGTTTTAATGCCCCTTGAAGCCTCACCCGTAAGCCAACAGTTTGGTTGGGTCGAAGACAAGTACGGTGTTTCATGGCAATTGAACTTGGCAAAAGGATAATCGACCTATTTTACTTAGCAATACACCATAACTCATCTTTTTTTGGTACTATTACATTTAGTAGGTGCTAGTAAAAGGATGTGTGTTTATTGTATACCGCCGATTGTGAAAAATGTTTTGGTTTATGCTGTGTCGCCTTGCCTTATGCCAAATCTGCTGATTTTGCCTTTAACAAGGATGGGGGAACTCCCTGCCAACACCTAAATGCGGATTATCGCTGTGACATTCATAAGAATCTAAGAAATAACGGCTTGCGAGGCTGTACCGTATATGATTGCTTTGGGGCAGGTCAAAAAATTTCCCAAGTTGTATACAACGGAAAAAGCTGGCGAGACAATCCTGCAATAGCTGAAGAAATGTTCAATATATTTCCCATCATGCAGCAGCTTTATGAAATGCTCTATTACCTAAATGAAGCCCTTAGCTTGCAAGAAACTCACTCCATCTATACCGAGTTACAAGAAGCAATGGCGAAAACCGAGCAGCTTACGGATCAAGATCCAAAATCCCTCATAGATCTTCATGTACCCACCCATAGGGCGCTAGTCAATGATTTACTTGTACAAACAAGTGAGTTAGTACGAGAAAAAGCAAAGAAGAACAGGGAACACAACAAATATAGTAAAAAAATCAAAAGTAGAGACCTTATCGGGGCTAACTTAAAGGGCGCTAATCTGAGAGGCGCCAACCTGAGAGGCGTTCTACTGATTGCTGCTGACCTGCGAGAAGCTGATTTGAGCATGACTGACCTTATTGGGGCGGACTTTAGAGATGCTGATTTAAGTGGGGCTAATCTGGAGGGAAGTATCTTTCTTACACAAGCGCAATTAAATTCGGCTAAAGGCAATGGTAAAACCAAACTGCCCCCTTCTCTAAGCTTTCCAAACCATTGGCTAAATTAATTTTATTATAAAGCAACATTGCTTACCCAGATGAAAAAGAAGTAGATCGCCCCACAAAGGTAACGGTCTACTTCTGAATTTTATTATTCACTCCGTCATTTTACTCATCCGCTACATGCTGCTCTGTAGTGCTTTCCTGATAAAAACAGACTTGTTCCTTACATCCATAACTAATAGTAGATCCAGTATCCTCATAATAGCCCATATCTTCGAAATTCGCTGGCTTTGTGGCTTCAATAAGATTTAGCAAATCCTGCGCGACTTCTTCTATAGAGTCTTTCTCAGTATCTCCCCCTATAGCTGGGCCACCCGGCCCCTCATATGCAGTCAGTATCCAGCTTTGGCCCTCCGAATTTGTTGCCTTAATTATGTACTCATAGGCCTTTTCAAAATCTTTCGATGTCCTCTGGGGTTCTCCGAATAAAGTAATTAGCGCTCCTCTAAAATGAGCAACAGTGTCCTCTTCCAGCGATGTAGCATGAAGAATATTGGATGTCATTAATGCAGCCTTTTGATCGTTAACTTTTATATATCTATATTTTGACACATACTTCTCGCCTGAATACTTTTTACTTTTTGGGGTTGATGCCTGTGGGGATATCTTAAACACACTCATACCTTTTCGTTAAGAGCTTTTCCTAGTCTCCGGCTTAAAGCTGCATACTGCTCTGCATTGGTGTCTGAAAATGCTTCTTCCCGGTTGGAGTATACATGCTGATACTGCGGAAGGCTTGAAAATTGCGACTTCGTAAAATCTATAATGTCCTCACCGATTTGGTTGTAATAATGCCAGCCGCTATCCAGCCAGGTCTTTAAAATATCACCGCCAAGCCTGTCCTGAACGACGAGCGCTGTGACACCACATTGTCCGGCAGCAGGATTATTGGCTGTCCATTTAGAACTAGACTCCAAAGACCAAGCCTGAAACAATGCCTTTTCTAATTTTAAAATACGGTTTGCATTCAACATGCGTCTCCCCTTTCGAAGCTATTCTGCATTTATAGTAAACGTGCCTTACTTATTTCAATCCATATTCCACACTCTGTGAATCTTGGCTTCTGACCTACATTCTCCATAAAATCAGCCAACTGCTCAGCTTGCCGGGTACCTTCATCGGTGAGTCGGGCATCTGGTTCCTGTCCGGTTGCTTGGGCATGTCTGATAAAATAAATTTTCTTCATGTCATCACTCCTAACCACCACACAAATGTAGTATTTTATATATGCACAAATAATTATTGTATTGGTAGTTTAGCAGATATAATCGTGCTTCTTCATCCCCAGTTCAAGTAATAGCCAGTTCTATCGAAAGGCCTTCCCTTGACCAATCAGTGAATTATCTAAAGAAAAGACTAACCAGGAATTCCTGGTTAGTCTTTTCTGAATGAAAGCTAGGCTTTTAAATGAACCCTTAATACAGGTACATCTGGAGAAGCAGATGAATTACCCAGTATCTCCACATGACTAATCATCTCTTGCCCATCTGGAACGATTACTGGAGTAATTACAGGTAATCCACCCTGCTGAATCGCATCCAGATCAAACTCCATCAATAATTGCCCTGCTTTAATGCTATCTCCTACTTGGACTTTAGGATTAAATCCCTGTCCTTTGAGGGAAACGGTATTAATGCCGACATGTATCAAAACTTGTACGCCAGATTCATGTTCAATAATGAGAGCGTGTTTGCTTTTCTCCATAACATGAGCAACTTTTCCCGCGAAAGGAGCGGTGACCCTACCCTCAGACGGATGAATAGCGATGCCATCCCCCATAGCTTTTGTCGAGAATGCAGGATCTGGAACCTCTTCCAGGGAAACCACTTTTCCTTTAACCGGCGCTACCATGTCGAACTGTTCAATACGGGGAGCCGCCTTCTTTTTCAACCATTTAAACATAACGATGCCACCTTATTTAGAGATTACATTCATAAACAGCGATAGGAAAAAAACTATATCCTTTTAGGAACCGGTTCCACGAATTAATTAAATAAAAACCGGAGTGAAACCGATTTCTATTTGAATTATAGTGAATGCCTTTCCATAATGTCAAGGCGATGATGTTCATAACTTACATGAAAAGGAAGTAGATTTCTATTTTATTGTCCGGTACATATTTCATGAGGTCAGAAAACTAACAATTGAAGGCATCATAAAGCTTAAATAGAGATTCCAATTCGGTTCTTCTTATAGGAAAAAGCAGCCTACAGTGGCTGCTTTTCTACAATACTATTACTTCGTTAATGCTAGGCTTACCCTTCCAGCGCCTGCTTCAATTCCTCAGGCGAAGCGTCCCACCATTCCTGGTTATGCGAAATCAGCAGGCTTCTGAGCGCTGCCTTATCTTCGCTACCGAGATCATCCAGCATGAAACGGCGCTTGAGTGCATAATCCATACGATTAACATGATCGGCAAGGATTTTCCAGCCGCGTTTGGCTTCGTCGTCAATCAGCATCTCGCAGGCCGTCGCGCCACCATACATACGTCCTTCGGGCGTACGGTCCACAGCTACCCATACCAGCCATACCTGGCGTCCGTTTGGTACGTCCTCTTTATTCGTAGAGAACTTGATTCCACGTTCTACTTTACTTTTGGCATGCATGGCACCGACATCAATTTTCGCCTCTCCTCGGTCAATGATGACCGGGGACATGCTGTTCAGGTCGATTGAGCCTGCGCCGAAGCCCTTATGTTTACTCTTGCCACTGACAATATTCAGTGCAATCTGCTTTTTGCCGTCCGGTTGATTTTCACTCATGCGTCACTATGCCTCCAATTTCCGTCTTCACACTCATTCTACACTATAAATATTTTAACTAATAATCTCCCGAAAGCAAACATATACATGCTGTAGATGCTTGTCAACGGGAGGTATCCATTGTATGACCCCAGCACGCACCAAAATCGTTTTATTGTCCACACTAGCCCTCGGACTCCTCGCAGGGACGTTATGGTTTGCCTGGCAACCCCCATCGCATTCCGCCCCTCAGTCCGCAGGCAAACCACTATACGGCTCCGAGTCTGAGTCTGCGCTTGCGCCAAATATGGGCAAGCCTCTAGGGGCCAACATCATGCCCGACCTGCCCAAAAACCCTCCACAGCCCGCTTCGGAAATTCTCAGCAAACGGGTGGTGGAGTATCACATTGATGTATCTCTGGAAAAAGGACGGGTTTTACGAGGCACTGAGACACTGACCTGGAAGCATCCGGGCAAGAAAACTGTGAATGATCTGTATCTTCATCTATACCCGAACGCCTTCTCTTCCATGGAAACCACCTTTATGAAAGAATCCGGGGGGAAGTTGCGCGGAGACACCATGCCCAAGGACGGCTTTGGCTCCATGACGCTGACTGAACTAAAAACAGAAGACGGTTTATCTCTCATGCACCGCACTCAATATGTACAACCAGATGACGGTAACGCAAGTGACCGTTCGCTTATGAAGGTGCGTCTACCCAAGCCGGTACGAGGTGGCGAAGAAATCACACTATATATGAAGTTTGAAGTCAAACTGCCTGGCATTTTCGCTCGTATGGGTGCGACAGATGATTTTGTAATGGCTGGACAGTGGTTTCCAAAGCTCAGCGTCTATGAGACTGCAGGACAACGTGGACGCGCCGAGGAGGGCTGGAACCTCCATCAGTATCATGGCAACTCCGAGTTCTATGCCGATTTTGGAATTTACAGTATACGGATTCGAGTGCCTGAAACACACATCGTAGCAGCGACCGGATTTCCCACCCGTGGTGCAGTACGACAGAACGGCCAAAAAATATATCAATTTTATGCCGATGATGTACACGATTTTGCCTGGGCCGCTTCACCCAACTTTGTAGCCGTAGAAGAACCCTTTTCTTCTGCTGAGGTTCCTGGTGTCAAAATCAAGCTCTATCTGGACCCGTCCCATAAGGAACTCAAAGGACGTTACATGAGCGCAGCCAAGGCCGCCCTTTCGTACTACAGCAAATGGTACGGGCCTTATCCATATTCCACTCTATCCATCGTCGTTCCACCCAAAACAGGCAGTGGAGCCGGCGGCATGGAATATCCAACACTCATCACGGCCGCAGCTGCGGACCAACTGAATCCTGGCTACAATCTGGAACGTACGCTGGTTCATGAGATTGGACATCAATATTTCTACGGAATGGTAGCCAACAATGAATTTGAGGAGCCTTGGCTGGATGAAGGCTTCACCTCCTATGCAGAAGAACGGCTCATGGAGCAAGAATATGGGCTTACCCCCAACTTGCCATTACAATCGGGACAGGTAGCTTCCCCACAGCCGCTAAACCGCGAATCCTGGAAGTACGGGTCGGCGGCTGAGTATGCGCAAAATGCCTATTCACGAGGTAAATTAGTACTACGAGGTATTGAGCGTCAGGTGGGTATGAAAAAAATGGACCGGATTATGCGGACCTACGTCCAGACTTATCGATTCAAGCATCCGACCTCACAGGATTTTCAACATGTCGTGGAGAGAGTGACCGGACGATCATGGAGCCACTATTTTGAACAATATGTATATGATGGCCAGATGGCGGACTTTTCAGTCGATCGCATCATGAATCACAAGTTGGAGAATGGATATGAAGCAATCGTGACGCTCAGCAAAAAAGGAGCAGATTATCCCAAAATCCCTGTTCAATTTACCTTCAAGGATGGTACAACAATATTCAAGGCATGGGATGGTGCGGGCAAAAGTACAACTTTCCGACTCAAAAGCGCTTCTCCCGTGTCCTATGTGACTGTAGATCCTCTATACACTATTGCACTGGAGAACAAGCATATTAATAATAGCCTGAAGGCTGAATTGGATGAAAAACAACAAACCCGTTGGAGTGTAAGTGTAACCAAGCTGTTGGAGACACTGCTTGGAAGTCTGTCATGGTGAGGTGTCTATGGATGCGGACTGTTATAAAAGAAGGCTGGGCGCTGGTGCGCATACGCTTTTATATCGTGATCATTTTATTTCTGTATCGTCTGCTGTGGGGAGTATTTCTCTATCGGCTGGTGCAGTCTGCCGTTATCCCGCTACTGTTACGTTATCCTGATCAGGGCCAAAACGAGCTGGGGAAGACTTTGTTTTGGATGGAGGGCCAGATAGCGCTGATGGACAGCCGGGAAGTGCATGTGTATTTGTGGATATTACTAGGGGCAACCGTATTGCGCATTCTGATCACTCCCTTCATTAGAGCCGGCATATATCAAAGCCTGCATACCGATGCGACTGAACCACAAAGCCTGTCCTTCTTCAAAGGGATGAAACGCCACGGTATGTCATCGCTATTGTATTACATCATCGAGTTGGGTTTGCTGCTGCTTCCCGCCTTTTGGGTGGTACCGAGACTCTATCCTATTATTGCAGGAACGCTGCAATCTTCCTCTTACCTGCTGCATTTGTTGCCCTATGCCATTGGGTGGATGGCTTACGGTTGGTTCATTCGGCAGTGTATCCTGTATATGCAACTGGGCACTGTCAGTGGTCACGCCATACTATCGTCCCTGCTTGCCTTCTTTCGCCAGCTTCTTCCGGCTGTTGGTATATCCCTGTTACTCGGTGCATGTGTACTGCTAGTTTTCGGTCTATTTAGCACCGTGGCGATGATTTGGACGGGTATGTTGGCGCTGATTCTCCAGCAATCGTATCATTTTGTTACCAGTCTGGTCAGGCTGTGGCATATCAGTTCGCAGTACCGGTTATGGCACATCGATATCTCCAGCAGAGGCTAACCCCTCTCCTTATGCTCTCTTCTGCATTTTTAGCTGTCGAAAAAACTTTTTTCTTTCCTGTGCAAACGGCACATAACTGAATACTGTTAACAGAATCTGTTCCTAGAGCGTTAGGAACAGATTTTTTTTGTAACTTTTTGCGATGAAACATTTGCCAAAGCCTGCTGTCTTTGTTACAATAATCGCAGTGAACTGATAGTAACAACTTTGTAATCTTTATTGTAACTTTTATCTTAAAAACATCGTTGTCGTGAATACTGCTCTCCAAGGTGCACATCTTAAGTTAAGCCTAATTCCTGGCACCTAGGAAGCGGGGGAACCAGTTTGGGTGAATTGATCTCGCAACAGAGTGGTCATAGGGGAACCTTCTACCGAATCCTTAAGCTAACCTCGCAGGCATTGGAAGGGGTATATTTTTTTTGAAGAAGAAGCTAACGATCGCAGCCATGGGTCTCGCCATTGCCTTTACATCTTTTACATTCGGTGGCAACAGTGCATTTGCAGACTCCAAGATGGACCAGGTCATCCAAGATGCCAAAGGAACGAACTATAGAAGCGGAGGCACTACACTCGAGGGATTCGATTGCTCCGGCTTCACAATGTATGTATTCAACAAACTGGGAATTAAACTGCCGCATCAATCTGGATCACAATTCAAAATGGGATCTTCTGTATCCCGCGATGAAATGAGACCAGGCGACCTGGTGTTCTTCAACACCACAGGAAGAGGCGTTTCCCATGTAGGTATCTTCGTAGGTGAAGGGAAATTCGCCCACTCCTCGACTTCACGTGGTGTAGTAGTTAGCTCACTGAACGAAAATTATTACGCTAACCGTTATGTCGGTGCAAAAAGAATCATGAGCACAGACGCATACCATTCTGTAGCTTCAGATATTCCTGATGACGACAACGTAGAATAACTACCGCACAGCAAGCTAACCCTAGCCGCAATTTGATTCTGGCCGGAATCGAATTGCGGTTTTTTATGTCCACTACATCAGCAATGATTATCATTACTGACGAACTGAACCCTCAAAAGGTTTCAGTTTTAGCGAACATCGTCGGTTTTACCGTCACCGCTGGGGGAGCATATGAGCAGTAAATCCTTCTTATTGAATGTATACCCGACTTAGGTACGAAATAAACACGCTTGCCATTCCCCTACAACTTGTCTACAATCTGTTGTTAATGATTGAAGTACCTGCATAAGGAGGAATGAAAAAGTGCCGGCCTCAATATCCAACTTCCGGATCGTACCGATGGACGAGCATCAAGCGGCTGAAATTTGCGAGTGGCGCTATGATCCCCCCTACAACATATACGGCTGGCTTCCCTGGGAACAAATGAAGGCACTTGAAGTCGAATTTGGAAGTCCCACACTTCGCCAAGAGCAATATGTTGCCGTACTGGACGAAGAAAATGAGCTGACGGGATTTGCTCAATATTTTCCTATGGTCGGTGTGACCCGGCTGGGCCTTGGGATGCATCCCAAAAGATGCGGACACGGTACAGGCTCCGATTTTGTCCGAGCCATTGCCGAGGAAGCCAGACGACGTCATCCGCATAATGAAATTGACCTAGAGGTTCTCACTTGGAATCAGCGGGCTATCCGAGCCTACAAGGCAGCTGGATTTGAGCTGACGGATACCTATGAACGCCAGACTCCAGATGGCAGAAAGCCGTTCCATTGTATGGTATATCGTCCTGAACAACAGAATCGGGTTCTATAAATAAGAGCGCCTTCGCTATACAACCGCGATGTTGTATAGCGAAGGCGCTCTTATTTATACGACAGATCATTACAAACTCAATGACTGCTGCGCATTTTTTCAAAAGCCTCATTATATTGTTGAGCTTCCTTAATATCTACGGCCATAATACCGCCATCATCCCAGGAGGTCAAACGCAGAGTCACGGTCTTGTAATCAATCGTAATAAATGGATGGTGATTAAATGCCTCAGATATAGCGGCAACTTCATCCACGAAGGCAATCCCTTTCATAAAACTGGAAAAATTATATTTCCGAACGATCCAACGTCCTTCCTCCAGTTCCCAGCCCTCCAGCTTCTCCAGATGTGCTTCAATCTCTTCTTGTGTAAAAGGCATGTTACGAACTCCTCCCCGTTTATACGGAAGCCTTTCAGCCGCTGAAAATGCGGCCAAAACTACAATATATTGGTGTACATATTACCACGGCCCCGTTGATAAATCCATAAGACGGCCTTTAGATCAAAGGGACCGACGTTAGCTCCTCATCTCCGATGAGTACATAGATTCGGTGCTGCTCTGGCTCATAAATCACAACGCCGCTGCCTACAGTGATTATGGGCTCCGTGCCCAGGGCATAAAATAAGTCTTCTGCCAAGGCTTCATTGACTTCCTGACGCCCCGCCGGGTCCAGCCTGTCCCAATCTGCTGCTTCCATTTCAAAAAATTCATAGCTATCTGGGATGCGTCCCACAGCCTCTGTCAAATCGTTCAAAATTTGTTCATACTCGCGCCCATGCTTTACTCCCATGCTATTTCCTCCAGTGGTTCAGCCATTCAATACCTAATCACCTTATTATACCGGAAATTGACCCTTAACAAAAAAGAGAGTTTTGTCGATAAATACTATAATCCGTCTCATAATGACGCGCTTGGGGCAAGGACGACCCATGCGGCATGAAAGGATTCAAAATCTATTCTCATGGATGAGGTGTATCATGCAAATTACAACCATTATTGGACTTGTGCTCGGGCTTGTGTCACTGGTCGTCGGGATGATCCTGAAAGGCGCTCCAGTCGTCAATCTGGTCAATAATCCCGCTGCTTACATGATTATTTTTGTCGGAACAGCAGCAAGTATATTCATGGCGTTTCCGATGGATGACATGAAACGGGTCCCAAAGCTGTTTAAAATTATTTTCACCCAGCAGAAATTGCTGGATCGCAAGGAGCTTATCGGTACATTTACCGAATGGGCATCCATTACCCGTCGTGAAGGTCTGCTCGCGCTGGAATCCAAGGTCGAAGAGATCGACGATCCCTTTATGCGCGGCGGTATGCGTATGATTATCGATGGTAATGATCAGGAGTTCGTACGCGATGTTCTGATGGAAGACATTAACGCTACCGAAGACAGACACCGCGCCGGCGCACTAATTTTCTCCCAGGCCGGTATGTACGCTCCAACACTCGGGGTACTCGGTGCGGTTGTAGGTCTGATCGCCGCTCTAGCCGACCTTAGTGACATGGAAAAACTGTCCCATGCCATTGCGGCAGCCTTTATTGCAACGTTGCTCGGTATTTTTACAGGTTATGTCCTATGGCATCCAATGTCCAACAAGCTGAAACGGCTATCCAAAAAAGAAGTGGAGCTTAAGTTAATGATGGTCGAAGGCCTGCTTTCGATTCAATCCGGTATCTCGACGATTGCCATCAGTCAGAAGCTAGCAATCTTCCTAACTCCAACCGAACGGGCTTCGATGACCCAGAAGGATGGCGATACCAGTGAGTAAAAAGAGACATGAACCGCATGAAGAGCATGCTGACGAAAGCTGGCTGTTGCCATATTCCGACTTAATGACCCTTCTGTTGGCTCTTTTCATTGTCTTATTCGGTATGAGCTCGCTCGATGCCAAAAAATTTGAAACTATGGCTCAATCCCTGAGTTCAGCTTTTAGTGGCGGTACTGGCGTGCTGGATCACTCGGCCGCGAATCCGTCGTCACAATCCATGGATATGGGCAAAAATAAAGAAGAGGTATCCCAACCTCTAAAATCGAAAGCCACCTCTACCTCTGACCTGCAGAAGCAACTTGCTCAGCGGGAAGAAGAGGATTTAAAGAAGCTTAAAAAACAGATGGATCAGTATATTCAAAATAACGGCCTGTCCACTCTACTGAACACCAAGCTGAACCAATCTCAGCTGATGATCACCATTAGTGATAATGCCTTGTTTTCATCCGGGCAGGCCGAAGTAAAACCGGAAGCGAGAAAGCTGGCCAAATCCATTTCCAGCATGCTACAGCAATTTCCTGGTTATGATGTCATTGTATCCGGTCATACAGACAATGTCCCTATTTCCAATAGTCAGTTCCCGTCCAACTTTGATTTGAGTGCCAAACGCTCGCTTAATTTCTTGCGTATTTTGTTGCTCAATCCACAACTCGATCCTACCAAGTTTGTATCCATCGGATATGGAGAGTATCGACCATTGGCAAGCAATCAGACTGGAGAAGGACGCGCCAAAAACCGTCGTGTCGAAATTTCCGTTCTTCGCAAATATCAGAACGGTACACAAGTTATTAGTCCTACCTCAAGCTCGAATGAAGGTTGATCATGAATATGTTATATGAACAAAGGCACCGCCGCATTTTTTTATGCAGCTGGTGCCTTTTGATTTAGCGATTCCTGTTCTCTATCCCTGTCATATACGAGAGCCAAGCGCTGTAGGCTACAAGAAGGCCTCTAGGCTTAGCTAAGCGTATAATCAAGCATCTGGCCCAGTTCCAGCTTTTCAGCCTCTGTTAAATCACGCCAGGCGCCTTTCTGAAGGGACCCCAACCGTATATTCATGATTCGCAGGCGCTGCAGTTTCTTAACTTCATAACCGAAGGCAGCACACATACGTCGGATCTGACGATTTTTCCCTTCTGTCAGAATAATACGGAATACGTACTCAGATACACGTGTTACCTCACAGGGCAGCGTCCGATGACCGAGTATCTTCACACCGCTGGACATCCCCTGCACAAAGGATGGTGTGACCGGACGATCCACTGTTACGATATATTCTTTCTCATGCTTGCCTTCTGCCCGTAAAATCTTATTCACAATGTCCCCATCATTGGTCAATAAAATGAGACCTTCCGAATCCTTATCCAGGCGTCCAATTGGAAATATCCGCTGCGGGTGCCCCACAAAATCAACAATATTGCCTCTAATGTGGCTCTCTGTCGTGCTAGTAATGCCGACTGGCTTGTTCAATGCAATATAGACGTGATCGGACTTCTCGCGCAGTGGCTTGCCGTTCACACGAACATCATCGCCTTCCTCCGCTTGACTGCCCAGCACGGCCACTTCGCCGTTAATCGTCACGCGGCCGCTCTCTACCAGCTTGTCCGCCTCCCGGCGCGAGCAAAAACCAGTTTCGCTGATAAATTTGTTAATGCGCAACCTGTGTACCCTCCATTTCTACGAACACACTTCCTCCTGCCCCCGACTCGTTACTCAGGCTTGGCGATCGGAAGCTGCACGAGGGCGGTTGTTCCCTCTCCCTCTGTGCTTTCAATATCCAGTGTGCCTTTATGGCTCTGTATAATACGCTGGCTGACCATAAGCCCTAATCCTGTACCTGTTTCTTTGTTTGTGAAAAAAGGCTCTCCCAGCTTAGACAGCATTTCTGCGGGAATACCCGTTCCCTGGTCCCGTATGAAGATTTTAACGTTTTCTCCCTCTAAGAACAAATGAATTGTGATGACGCCGCCTTTACTCATAGCCTCCATGCTATTTTTAAGTAAATTAATGAATACCTGTTTTAACTGATTTTCTTCAGCATATACCAGGGCAGGCTCATCCGTGACCTGAAGGTCGAATACAATACCTAGCAGATGCGCCTGGCTATCTAGCAAAGAAATAACATCACTCACAATATAACGAACATCTTTTTTCTGAAAATGGACTGCCTGTGGCTTTGCCAATATTAAAAACTCGCTCACGATCAAATTGATGCGATCCAGCTCAGACATCATAATATCGTTGTGTTTCATATTCAACACTTGATTTTGCTGCTGTAGTTGTAGAAAGCCACGTAACGTGGTTAATGGATTACGAATCTCATGCGCTACGCCTGCTGCCAATTGCCCTACGGTTGTCAGCTTCTCTGATCTACGCAGCAGTTCCTCCATGCGGTTACGCCCCGTGATATCACGCGAGACACAGATAAAGCCTAAGATTTCGCCTTGTTCATCCAGAATAGGTGAAGTACTCATACTAATCTCTACTGTACTTCCATCCTTACGCATTCGTAGGGTCTCGCTTGATACGATGCTTTCTCCCTGAAGCAGGCTCTCCTTCTGAAATTCATACTCCTCCTGTTGCTGCGGAGGCACAAACTCCAGCTTACGGCCAACCAATTCTTTCTTGGTCCATCCGTACAAAGCTTCGAAGGCATGATTGACCCGAACAACACGATCCTCCTGATCGGTTACATGAATCGCATCTGCCGTCTGATTAATAACCGATTCTAGATGCTCCTTTACAGAACGGTTTTCTTCATACATCTGTTCAAGTCTTCTCGTATACATCCCCAGGTTGTAGGCCATCGCATTAATGCGCTCACCTAGCCGTGCAAGCTCATGGCCGCCCTTAATTTCTAGCCGTGTATCAAAATGGCCGTCAGCCATCTCGTTCACTTTTCCCAAAATCGACTGAATCGGACGGACAAATAGGCTGGCGAGCACATAGCTTCCAATGATCACAACCTCCAATAGAACAATGGAAATAGCAACTAAACTGATCAATTGCTTGGATATAACAGAAGCGATTGTATCATAATTCATGACAATACGAATGACATAGGAATCACGGTTTGTCGGATAAAAAGGTATGTAACTGACAAGTACCCGTTCGCCTTTAATATAGCAATCTTGTACGATACTCTCTCCCGAAAGGATCGCCCTGGACACGGCCAAACGATCCTCAGGCACTCTCGTTAGTTGATACGTGCCGAATTGGATCGGTTCGTTGTACATGTAATAGTGTTTTCGATCGTTACCGTTCTTGTCCATCGTAGCGCCACCAAAGGTTGCAGGGTTGATTCCAGTTATCTCCAAAATGCGATAATCCACTTGCTGAGTCTGCTTCACAATCTCAGCTGGGCTCAGGAGAGGTATAAAATCCTGGACTGAAGTATCCTGAAAGGATATTCGAATTAAGTAGTTACGTTTTTGGTCATAATAAAATCCCCATTTATTAATATGTGAGGAGTCTGAATCTGTGTAATCAAAAGAACTGGTCCAAAAATGATCTAGATTCTGACCATGCGCCATGGCCGCCTGTCCATGCTCATATAATTGATCAACTGCATTTTTCCAATGCCCCATCAATGGATCGGAGGCCGTCAGCTCTTTAGGATTCGAAGATTTGACAACCTTATATCCCTGTCCATCTCGGATCATCAAAGAGATATTAATATCCCTGTGGAGTGTAGCTATCTGTTGTAGCTGTTCCTGCTGGATATTTCGGATGTCGGGATCGAGCTGATTGGCAGCCAACGTAGCAGAGAGCCACAGATTATATCCGAGCTGTTTGTCAACGGCCTCCCAGCTATGTCGAGTTTGTTCGATAGCTCCTCCGATAATTTTAGCCGTCAGAACCATTTTGGTTTCACTGTCACTTCTTAGATTTTCGTGGGTCGTGTAGTAATTGAGTGCGATGTTTAACAATAGGATAAACAGGACCGACCCCGACAAAATGATCGTTATTCTTATTTTTATCGACACACTGATTTCTCACCTCTTGCCGTATGCTGGCGATTAATGGCAATTGCTAACTCAATGATACCGTAATAGCGTCTGGGATACCAGCATTTACATTTACCGGATATACATAAATACACATCCTGTGAACAATGTTGTCAATAGGCGAGTATTTACCTACAATGTATTAAGATAATCATCCACATATAGTCCACAAATACACAGAAGTTATTATAAACTGTGGATAAACATGTGGATAAGTACGGTGTTATCCACAATTTTATTCACATCATGTTAACAACGGAATACTTGTTCGTTGGATAATTCAACGTTTGAAAGGAGCATTTTCCCAGTGACCATTATGGATCACGCCTATTGGATGAGAGAAGCCATTCAGGAAGCGTACAAGGCAGAAGCGTTAGGTGAGGTCCCCATCGGAGCTGTCATTGTAAAAGATAATGAAATCATCGGTCGCGGCTACAATTTGCGCGAGACCGACACCGACCCAACTGCTCATGCAGAGCTGGTTGCCATCCGGCAGGCCAGTGAGCATTTGGGAGCTTGGCGCCTGCTGGATTGTAGGCTGTATGTCACTTTGGAGCCGTGTCCGATGTGCGCTGGAGCCATTGTGCAATCACGCGTCCCCCATCTCATATACGGCACTACAGATCCCAAGGCGGGCTGCGCAGGCACGCTAATGAATTTGTTGCAGGAGCCTCGGTTCAATCATTGTACAGAAGTAACCAGTGGTGTACTTCAGGAGGAATGTGCCTCCATGCTAACAAACTTTTTTCGGCAGCTCCGGCAAAAAAGAGCGGCTGCCAAATGGTCTCCCCCCTCATCTCCATCCTGAGGAGGAAAAGTCCAAAGCTCTTCATCTCACTGCTAATTTCTCGGGAAAGGAGATCAACCCATGCCTATGAGCTTGTATAACACGCCTCAAGGTATCTTTTTACGCCCCCTCAGCTTGAAGGATAGCGAGGCCCTTCTCGCCCTTAGGCTTCAAAATAGGGATTCCCATGCGCCTTATGATCCGCTGTATGAGGATTCATTTTTCACTTTAGAGAAACAGCAGGAGTACATCCGTCAAAGATTGCGTCAAGCGGAAGAAGATCGAGGGTACTTATTTGGTATCTTTCTCTTAAAGCAAGAACGACTGATAGGTTATATCTCTATTTCCAATCTGGTGCGTGGAGTTGGACAATTCGCCGACGTCGGCTATATGATGGATCAACATGAGCAGGGAAAAGGGCATATGACGGCTGCTTTAAAGTTGATCATACAGTATGCCTTCCGTGCCTTATCTCTACATCGTCTCCAAGCAGGTACCCTTCTGCATAATGATCGCTCACAACGTGTATTGCAGAAGTGTGGCTTTCAGCCGGAAGGTATTGCTCGCAAGCTGGTACAGATTCAGGGCGAATGGCAGGATCATCAGATGTTCGGGATTCTAGCTGAAGATGACGTGTGACGAATCTGAACAACTGTACGGAGGACAACTTATTCATGGACAAAAAAACCGCCCGGCCTATGCCGAGCGGTTTTCTTACATCACATTCGAAGAAATGATGTTTGTAATCATGTCATCCTCTGTTTAAGGAGATACAGTTTGCATTTTTTGTTGTAGTTGTTCGATAGTGAGGACTTGGTCCGCTGTTGGAATCCCTACTTTAAATGATGCTTTTTCATTGATTTTGCTGTATTGCGAATAGCCTGTTACAGACAATTTCACATTATCTTTCGTAGAAGGATCATTCACTTCCACGTTCGCATTCAGATCTTGATACACAGGAACGTTATCCTTGTTTAGAGCAGTGTTAATGTCAAACTGTTTTACTGTCAAATAGTTCTTCAACTCATCCAGCTTTTTGCTGACTTCGCTGGTGTTGGATTGCAATTCTTTCTTCGCTTCAGCCAGTTCTTCCTTCTTCACTTGAAGCATGCTAGCATATTCGTCTTTAGACATTATATCCAGAACCTTAGGAAGCGCCTTAGTAATAAATGTATTGGTCGCTTGCTTCACGTTGTCGTTCGTGATTTTAAACTGAACCACTTGTTTAGCTTCAACGCCTTGTGGCAATTTAGCATCTTTAGGATCAATATCAAAGAAATACGTAGCTTGATCATACTCATTCATGATAGCAGCGATCACTTCATTCGCAAATTTCTGCGATTTTTCCTGATCCATGGCCGCAGGGTTAAATTCTTGCCCCGATTGTTTAGCCAGTTCTTGTGGATCAATGAGTAGGAACTTACCTACAACATCCTGCGGAAGCGGGTAAAATGGAATATTAGGAATTTTAACGTACAATTTATCTTTAGTCATTACCATTGGAATCGTAAAGCTAGTAGAAAGATCACCCTTCAAATGAATGCCAAGCGTCATTTCAGATTGGAAAGGCTCCTTTTGGTATACGCCATCCAGCGTAATGTCAGCATTTTTCAGCATGCTAGTTACCATTGCACTTTGCTCGGCTGGCACAGAAGCGGAGGTAATTGTCAGTTCCTTAACGGTAAATTGACTTTTGGATTCATAGGAATTCAACTTCATCGCATTTGCTGTACCAGTCGTAACAGCTTCCTTCGGTTCTAACTTCTTGCTACAACCTACCAGCGCTACCGTCATTAGCAACACCATAGTGAGGACCAAGACGGATAATTTTTTACTCATTGTGTAGATTCTCTCCTCTCATAATTAACCCCTTTTTTTATGCTAACAAAAAAATACACACCCTCTATTTTAACTTATATTCATAAACGGCGAAACACTTATTGGAAAATTTTCTTGCAATAAGCACAAAGACACCCTGGCTCTCTAACCAGGGTGTACTATACTTTGTAATATTTTTAGGAGAAAAGTCTGACTGCTTATGAACCTTGTCTGTTATGGTGATCCACGTGATTGCGCTGTTTCACCTTCTTGGAACCGGATAACGGCTCTTGTTGATGACTACGCTCACGCTTTTCGTTACTTCCACCAGATTCCTGTGCCTCAGGAACAGGAACAGCTCTAGGCTTGCCCATTTATGCATCCTCCATTCTCAGTCTAAATTATTGGCACATCAACGAATCCGTTTATTACCATTTAAAATAGGACTATAGATGGTTCAGATCTTCCGTTTTATCGTGATTCAGTGAATCCTGATGACGACGATCATTACGATCCTGCTGCACTTGCTGTGCCTGATGACTATTTACTGGACGTTGTTCCAAATCATCAACAATGTTGGACAGGTTTTTATCCAGTCCATTTTTGGCCTTGGTCATGTAGCCTTCCTCCTCATTCCTTCATGACTACGAATGCGTTAATGACTGTAGTGTTTGGGCGCATTGGTGAATGTGCCGCGTATAATCGGACACCAGCTGTTGAATGATATCTGTTCGTTCATCCACAGACCGTCCGTCACGCTCTACATCCACTAAGCTAACCTGTACTTCCCGAGAATCTACATACGTACACGCAAAATTAAAGGAGTACATTTGTCGGCCTTCTACCTCGATATGGATTCGTATAGCCCGGTTATCGGCTTCATCTGCCTGTACCTGTGATTTATCGCCTGAATTCAAAAGAATCGGCAGTTGTTCCTGCCAGGCCTCTACCAGCTTTTGCTGATCTACTGTCATTTCTCGATTCATGCCAGCACCTCCACATCTGATAACGTGTGAAAAAAACAAGTTTTTTATACAACAAAAAAGCCATTCTCCACGATTCCTGATCATTAGTGTATAAACCCTAATGTATCAGCTACCGTATTCAAATGGCTTGGTTTATTTTAGAATATGGCGGAGAGGATGGGATTCGAACCCATGTGGGCTTGCACCCTAACGGTTTTCAAGACCGCCCCGTTATGACCGCTTCGGTACCTCTCCAGGTGGTAAATGGATAAAGCTGCTTCCCTTCTCAAACAACTCAGGCGCAACAAAATTATTTTACCACAGAATTTTTAAGAATGCAAGGCTTACTATTTAGGAGTTATAACCTCAATGCCTCGCATGTATGAACGCAGCACTTCGGGAATCACAATGCTTCCGTCCTCTTGCTGATAGTTCTCCAAAATAGCAGCTACAGTCCGTCCTACAGCCAATCCTGAACCGTTCAGTGTATGTACAAATTCAGGCTTTGCCTTCGCATCTGGACGAAACCGGATGTTTGCACGACGCGCTTGGAAGTCTTCTGTATTTGAACAGGAAGAAATCTCACGGTACATGCCGCTCTCAGGCAACCATACTTCCAAATCGTACGTTTTGGCAGACGTGAAACCCATATCCCCTGTGCAAAGTGCCAGCACTCGATATGGAAGTCCGAGCAGCTGCAAAACACGCTCAGCGTTATTCGTCATTTTCTCTAATTCTTCATAAGAGGTATCCGGGTGAACCAGCTTGAGCATTTCCACCTTATTGAATTGATGCTGACGAATCAAGCCACGTGTATCACGTCCTGCTGATCCTGCCTCTGAGCGAAAGCAAGAGCTGTATGCCACATAATATTTAGGAAGCTGATCTGCATTCATAATCTCTTCACGGTGGTAGTTCGTTACCGGAACTTCGGCCGTAGGAATAAGATAATACTCGGTATCACGCAGTTTAAACAAATCCTCTTCAAACTTCGGAAGCTGACCCGTTCCGTACAGACTGTCCCGATTTACAATGTATGGAGGTAGCATTTCTTCATAACCATGCTCACTGCTGTGCAGATCCATCATAAAGTTAATTAGCGCACGCTCCAATCGCGCTCCCAGTCCCTTGTAAAACGTAAAACGAGAACCCGTCACCTTAGCTGCAGCCTCAAAATCAAGAATATCTAGATTCTGAGCCAACTCCCAATGTGCTTTAGGTGTAAAAGTAAACTCGCGCGGCTCCGACCAACGACGGATTTCCACATTATCCTCTTCCGAAGCGCCTACAGGCACAGTCTCATTAGGAATATTAGGAATCGACATCACCAGTTCGTCGATCTGAACTTCCAGTTCCCGCACTTGCTCATCCAATTCTTTAATACGATCGGAGACCTGGCGCATTTCAGCAATAAGATCATCCGCATTTTCCTTATTCTTCTTCAACTTGGCTACTTCACCAGATACGACATTCCGACGATTTTTGAGTCCTTCACTTTCCTGAAGCAACTCACGACGGCTTACATCCAGATCCGTAAAACCATTAATCAGATCCAGAGATTTACCTCTGTTCTGTAAAGCTTTCTCAACCCGATCAAGCTCATTACGCAAAATCTTTATATCTAACACAGGTGATCCCTCCTACACTACAAACCTGACTTTCCGCTATTCGCGGACCATATCCACAAAATACTGATGTAACCGGTAATCATCTGTTAATTCCGGATGGAAGGATGAAGCCAGCAAATGACCCTGACGGGCTGCCACAATCTCACCGTTATACTCAGACAGCACATCTACTCCCGTTCCAACAGATTGTATTAAAGGCGCGCGAATAAACACCGCACGAACCGGCTCCTCAATCCCTTTAATGTTCAAGTCTGTTTCAAAGCTTTCTCGTTGGCGGCCAAAAGCATTACGCGATACTGTAATATCCATGAGTCCCAAATGTGCTTCTTCCTGTCCTTGAATCGTTTTGGCCAGTACAATCAATCCCGCGCAAGTGCCAAATACAGGCTTGCCCTGATTGGAAAACTGACGTATAGCCTCTATAAAATCATACTTGCGCATTAGCTTACCGATAGTGGTGCTCTCACCACCGGGAATGATAAGACCGGACAGCTCATCGAGCTGTTCGATCTTCTTCACTGCTATACCTTCAGCACCCGCACGTTCAACGCTTCGTATATGCTCAGCTACAGCGCCTTGCAGCGACAATATACCTATTTTCATGCCGGTCCCTTCTTTCTTACCAACCACGATCCTGCATGCGCTCATGCGATGCCAGTTTGGAAATTTCAATGCCTTTCATAGGAGTTCCCAAATTCTTGGATACTTCTGCAATCAGCTTGTAATCCGTATAATGAGTGGTCGCTTCCACAATGGCCCGTGCAAATTTCTCAGGGCTATCCGACTTGAAGATACCAGAACCTACAAAGACACCATCCGCGCCTAAATGCATCATCAACGCAGCATCTGCTGGTGTTGCTACACCGCCTGCTGCAAAGTTGACCACTGGAAGCTTACCAAGCTCATGCACTTCCAACAGCAGTTCATAAGCAACTCCGAGGTTTTTCGCTTCTGCATACAGCTCGTCCTTCGACAGGTTTTGCACCTTGCGGATTTGACCATTGATAAAACGCATGTGACGAACAGCCTCAACAATATTACCTGTTCCCGGTTCACCCTTTGTACGGATCATAGATGCGCCTTCACCGATACGACGCAATGCTTCCCCTAGATCCTTGGCTCCACAAACAAATGGAACGGTGAACTCCCGCTTATCGATATGGAATACCTCATCCGCAGGTGTCAATACTTCGCTCTCATCGAGGTAGTCAACACCGAGAGATTCCAGTACCTTTGCCTCAACAAAGTGACCAATACGAGCCTTAGCCATAACAGGAATAGAAACAACCTTCATTACCTCTTCCACAATCGTAGGGTCAGCCATACGAGCAACCCCACCCGCTGCACGGATATCCGAAGGCACTCGTTCAAGAGCCATTACGGCTGTAGCACCTGCTGCCTCTGCAATCTTAGCCTGTTCAGCGTTCATGACATCCATGATTACGCCGCCTTTTTGCATCTCTGCCATACCTCTTTTTACACGCGAAGTTCCCGTTTCCATGTCGTTGCCTCCTGTAAGGGTTACGTTTAGATTCTAACTTAAGATTTTACCGCACGAACGCCAAATACACAATCATTTCAAGTTGCAAAATAAGTAATGCAGAACACGTAGGTCGGTTAGCGTTTCATCTTTAGAACAGATTCTTAATTCCCTGGAACAAATCACCGAAGAAATCACCAATTGCCCGGAATAGCATTCGGAACCAGCCGCCCTCTTCTACTGCCGTGGTTGTAACCAAATCAACAGTTTTCGTTTGGCCTTTATCCACGCCATCCGTTTTGTATGTGTACGTAATCGTACCGACTTTTGCCCCTTGCTTCAAAGGTGCCACGAGAGAGCTTGCTGGTGTTATATTCGTTGTAAAGGTTACCTTAGGATTGCCCGCACCCTTAGGGACGATAAAACTTACTGCATCTTTTGTGACGATCGGCACTTCTGTTTCTGTACCTTTGGTCACAGGCACATTCTCAACGCCCTTAACCACCGTCTTTGGAGCCACAACCTGCTTCACTTCAAAATTATCAAAGCCATAGTTCAGCACTTTAGCCGTCTCTGTAAAACGATGAGGCTCTGAATCTGCTCCCATAACTACACTGATGAGACGCATTCCATTACGTTCAGCCGTACCTGTAAAACAGTTTCCAGCATTGCTCGTATGGCCCGTTTTCATTCCGTCCAAGCCAGGATAAGCAAATTTCCTAAAGTTAGTAATATTTTTGTTCGCTTCTAGCATCCAGTTATAGTTAATAATTGGCGCCTTATCGGTTGGACGGAATTTGTACGATTGAATTGTGGTAAACCGTGTATAATCTGGATGATCCTTAATGATGTAACTGGCCAGAGTAGCTGCGTCTCTCGCTGTCATTACAGTTTCCCGGTCTGTTTCTGGTTGAAACCCTGTAGGCATATCCTTGCGATCCAAGCCAGTTGAGTTGATAAAATACGTGTTTTTCATACCCATTTTCTGAGCTGTTTCATTCATTAGTTTCACAAAATCCTGCTCGGTTCCAGATACGCGTTCAGCAAGAGCAACTGTTGCATCATTGGCAGAACCTACTGCCATGGCAATATAAAGCTCTTCTACCGTATGTTGATCCCCTTGAGCCAAAAAAATACGTGATCCGATACTCTTAGCAGCATTCTCGTTCACCGTAACCTTATCCGTCCACTTAAGTTTGCCTTGCTTAACCTGCTCCGCTACGATGTACTCTGTCATCATTTTAGTCATACTGGCTGGCGGGAGCGGCTCATCTGGATTCATAGAGAGCAAAACCTGCCCAGTGGAAGGCTCAATCAAAATGGCTGAACGAAGTGCCAGACTAGGGGGGTTAATAGAACCTGTTCCCGTGATATTCGTTGCTTCTGTTGCCGCTCCAGCAGCAAAAGTAGCCACGCTTGAATCGAAATTGCCTACAACAGGCAAGGCCGACATATACATCATATTAAGCACCATGACTGCGGTCACGCTCTTTTTAATCATGCTGCGTTTATTATTTTTCTTAAAATTGTTCGCTTTCAAATGAATACAAACTCCTCTCGTACCTCAACCCGAACCGTTATGTATAACGAGACGGTGGTCACAGCCTTTACTTGGCCAAAGAATTAATGTTTTAGTGTTATACAATTTAATGTCATTTCGTTTCCTAAGATATAGCTTGTCATGAGCATTCTGTGCTCGAATCTTTTTAACTGGTAAAAATCATCCAAAATACCTATGCGTCCTAACTCATCCATAACCTCATGAGAAGGCGGACACTTGTCTATTCTATCACAGGGGTATCTCTAAAAAAAGACAGGCAGAGCGAAATGCGCTCTGCCTGTCGTCAAGTCTATTACAGCCGAACTTTATAGAGAGTAGTTTGGTGCTTCTTTCGTAATCTGCACATCATGCGGATGGCTTTCGCGCAGACCTGCACCTGTAATACGGATAAAGCTTGTATCGTTTCGAAGCTCCTCAATATTAGCAGTACCACAATATCCCATACCGGAGCGAAGACCGCCCAACAGCTGGTGAACAGTGTCGGAAAGTGGCCCTTTATAAGCAACGCGTCCTTCAATACCTTCTGGTACCAATTTCTTGTCGTCATCTTGGAAATAACGATCTTTACTACCTTGCTTCATCGCAGCCATAGAGCCCATACCACGATATACTTTGAAGCGACGTCCTTGATAAATTTCCGATTCGCCTGGGCTCTCTTCCGTACCTGCAAAAAGACTTCCCAGCATTACTGCAGAAGCCCCTGCCGCAATAGCCTTTGTAATTTCACCGGAGTATTTAATACCGCCATCTGCAATAATCGGAATATTATATTCACGTGCTACTGTTGCACAGTCGTAAATAGCTGTAATTTGTGGAACACCAATCCCCGCAATTACGCGTGTTGTACAGATAGAGCCTGGACCAATACCGACCTTAACGACCGATGCCCCTGCTTCAATCAATTCGCGCGTTCCGTCACCCGTTGCTACATTACCTGCTACAATGGTCAGGTCAGGATAAGTTTTACGCAGCTCGCGGACTGCTTCAATAATGTTAATATGATGACCATGAGCGGAATCGACGACAATCAAATCCACACCAGCTTTTACAAGCGCTTCAGTCCGTTCAAACGTATCCTTGGAAATGCCGACAGCCGCACCGACCAGAAGACGCCCTTGTGCATCCTTCGCTGCGTTCGGAAACTGAATAGCTTTCTCAATATCTTTGATGGTGATCAAACCTTTGAGGTAGTTCTCTTCATCAACCAGAGGGAGCTTTTCAATTTTATGCTTTTGCAAAATAACTTCCGCTTCCTGTAAAGTCGTGCCTACCGGTGCAGTTACCAGTTCTTCCTTCGTCATGACTTCACTAATTTTAAGATCAAAATTGTGAATAAAGCGAAGATCGCGGTTAGTAATAATACCCACCAGTTTGTTCTCTTCGTTTACAACAGGCACACCAGAAATACGGTATTTACCCATAACAGCCTCAGCATCGGATACCAAGTGATCCGGAGTTAATGAGAATGGGTTGGTGATAACACCACTCTCTGAACGTTTAACCCGATCTACCTCTACCGCTTGCTGCTCAATCGACATATTTTTATGAATAACGCCAATACCGCCCTCACGAGCCATCGCAATTGCCAACACTGCCTCAGTAACAGTATCCATACCAGCACTCATTAAAGGAATGTTCAGCTTCACGTTATCACTCAAACGAGTCGCTACGCTTACTTCTTTGGGCAGTACCACCGACTTACGAGGTACCAACAAAACATCGTCAAAGGTAAGGCCTTCCTTACCGAATTTATCTTCCCACACCAAGATGATCCTCCTTCAAAATGTTTAGTCTGTATTGGTCTTGTTGTCTGTCCGACATGGACAAATCAAGGCTCTCTGAAAATATATTATTGCAATCTTAGCAAAGCGGTATAGGGGTGTCAAGCCTTCATCAACAGCCCTAACCCGTAGTATTTCCCTGTACAAACAACTGTACTCCTACGAAGGACAACCATTATAAACAAACGGTTTTAAAGGTACCTCTCTACTTACAAAAGCATATTTCACTTTGAGTAAGCAACAGAGAAGTAAGAATATAAAAAAATTCACTTTTATACAAAAAAAAGACCATGATCTCAATAAGATCATGGTCCTCTTTACTTGTTGCTTGGCAACGTCCTACTCTCCCAGGACCCTGCGGTCCAAGTACCATCGGCGCTGGAGGGCTTAACGGTCGTGTTCGGGATGGGTACGTGTGGAACCCCTCCGCTATCGCCACCAAACATGAAT
>NZ_JBLZXB010000001.1:0-96380 GCF_056099025.1 Paenibacillus sp. TSM33 | reverse complement strand
ATGCAGGAAAAGGATGTATCGGGTATTAGCTACCGTTTCCGGTAGTTATCCCTGTCTTGTGGGCAGGTTGCCTACGTGTTACTCACCCGTCCGCCGCTAGATTAGTTAGAAGCAAGCTTCTAACTAACCCCGCTCGACTTGCATGTATTAGGCACGCCGCCAGCGTTCGTCCTGAGCCAGGATCAAACTCTCCATTAAAGACCAACCTAAGTTGGTTATAGAAAGAGCGATTAGCTCATGTTGAAACTGACGAGATAAAATATCTCTTTGTTTGATTTTGCGAACAAAATCAACTTGCTCACTCGTTGTTCAGTTTTCAAAGATCAAAAATTTCTTTTGTTGAATCAACTCATCGCCTCATCAACTCTTATATCATATCACTTCCGGACCAACTTTGCAAGCATTTTTTAAAACATTTTTTTGTATCTCTCGCTCGCAACCACTATGTCTTCTTGGCCGGAATTAGATTATATCATTCTGGATTTTTAAATGCAAGCTTTTTTATTAAATTGTTTTCACACCTATATGTTTGTAGCTGGGCCCTAGGCTTTTGTTCAAATGGTTCCTAGATTGTATATTCATTTTTTCTTTAATATTGATGATTTGACAAACAAAGGATGGGTATAAATGATAAGGAACGCCCGCGCCATTCCCCCCAGCCTTTAATAGTGAAAAGGTAGATACTACGGAACTCCAACTTAATGTTTACATGAAAGTTCATCAAGCCCAAACCACACCAAAGCAATTTCACCTCATATGAAATAGATGTTGTTAATTGAATAATGACATTATAGAGGAGTAGATGTTAAATGAAACAACGAAGGCTAACCTGGACGAAAGTTGTGTTTTGGCTTATCTCTTGCTTACTGCTTGTCGTTATCTCTGGATTTGTGTATGAGTGGATTGCCTCCAAACATGATAAATCGCAATATCCTCCTCTAGGGAGAATGGTTGACGCTGGAGGCTATCGTCTCCATATTCATAAAATGGGTGCCGGTTCTCCAACAATAGTGCTTGAATCAGGGAGCGGGGAAAGTAGCCTGTCTTGGAGAGATATTCCCGAGAAGCTGTCATCCTTCGCCACCGTTGTATCCTATGATCGGGCAGGCTATGCATGGAGCGAGGAGGCAAATACACCACGCACCGGGGAAAACATCGTTCGGGAGCTTCATACTGCTCTAAAGAATGCGGACATCCGACCTCCTTATATCCTTGTAGGTCATTCCCTCGGGGGGATGTACTCAAGACTCTATGCACAGACGTACAGAGACGAAGTGGCGGGATTAGTTCTGGTGGATGCTAGGCCCGAGAATGACGCCCTCCGGACCAATAAGATTTATGCCAAAGAACGACCTAAGGTCACCCCCTCGCCGTTAGTATCCATTGTCCTAGAAAGATTAGGGGCCTTTCGTCTGTTTCCCAATTTTATGCTAAACGGTCGGGTGGAGTATCGAGATAGAAAATCTTTTGTGAATATTGTTGCTTCCGCCAAGTACTTTCGCTCTGTTGCCGAGGAAGGTAAGCTAGCGGGCACTACCGAAGATGCCATACGTGGCCAGCGTTTGGGTAATCTCCCTGTGCGTGTGATCGCCCGAGGCATCCAGCAAGATTTGACTCAGTTTGGTATTAGTAAGCGAGGAAATGATCAAATCGAACAAAGCTGGCAGATTGGGCAGCGCGAGATGCTCCACATCTCTACCAACAGCAAATTTATTATTGCTAAGAAGAGCGAGCATATGATTATCCATGACCAACCAGAGCTAGTCATCCAAGTCGTCCGTGAACTCGTCTCCAATATCCATCATTATTGGTCAACCATTGCTAAAACAAACGCTGATCATTAGAGGCACTACTCTATACATCTGAGGGTTTCATAAAATAAAAAGGACGCCCGGGTCCCTCCTATATATGAAGGAACCCGGGCGTCTTTGCTGCCCACTACTATTTTGTTGATTGTTCTCAGGACAAAATAGGTTTGTTTTTAGTTGAAGCTTCTGCAATTTTACCAAGTATTTGTCTCAGTACTTTAGCATTTTCCCCAACAAAACCGGAATCAAGCAGCACATCATGCGTTCCGATGACCCCGTATTCTTTGTATTGGCCAAGTGTTGCCTGTTGCCATAACAATTTATCTAATGATGTATCCGGACCAACACTATCATCCTCTGCAATCATAGCATGAATATTTGCATGAACTTCACCTGCGTTAATAAGCTCATCGCGGTAGCTGGAGTAAACCAACATTTTGTCCATGACTCGCTCCCTGTCGGCTGGATCGGCCAAGAATGCTTTGTACTGCTCCCTAATGCTGTCCAGCACCGTTTCGACAATCTCTTCAAGCTCCTCAGGTGTCGATTCATCCTTGGACATCTTTCTCATAGCATCTACCATAATAATGTCACCAACATGGTGGCCTCGGCTTTCCATGGCTTTAGCTACCTCAAAGGCAAGATTTCCTCCAAGTGAGTATCCCAAGAATATATATGGACCCTCTGCTTGAATATCTACGATGGCATCGATGTATCGATCCAACATATCTTGACCCTGGAAACGGTCGCCGATAAATTCCATCCCGTACACCTCGCAAAGCCCATCCAGCTCCTTGGCCATCTCATAGTACCCCAGAGAGTGACCTACCCGAGGAGGGAAGCAAAATACTTTAAGCGTTCCTTTCCCTGGGAAGTGAATGATCTCCATTTCTTGTTCATCGGCAGCATTTGTTGCCTGCAGCTTGAAAATTTCATGTGCCATTTCTTCCACAGTCGGCAGATTAAACACGACCTGGAGTGGGAGATGGACGCCCATACTGGATGAGATCCTTTGGATCAAGCCCAACACTTTCAGGGAATGGCCCCCAAGCTCGAAGAAATGATCTCTGATCCCGATTTCCTGTACGCCGAGCACCTCGGACCAAATCTGAGCGAGCTCTACTTCTGTCTGCGTACGTGGCGCAATATACTCCGCTGTGCTCCGCAGAAGGGTTTCTGGTGCCGGTAGCGCTTTGCGATCCAATTTGCCATTTGGATTCAGCGGCATTTGTGCGAGCTGTACGAAAGCAGACGGAATCATATAGCTTGGCAGCTCGCTGCCCAGTGCCTCGCGTAGAACGCCGGCTGCGAGCCCTTCCTCGGCCACAAAGTATGCGCAAAGCTGAGTACTTCCGCTGGAGTCAGCCAGTGCTAGAACAACCGCTTCTTGTACCGACGGCACCCTCAGAATTTGTGCTTCCACTTCTCCCAGCTCAATGCGGTAACCGCGGATTTTTACCTGGTGATCGATCCGTCCCAAATACTCAATATTCCCGTCTGGCAACCACCGAGCCAAATCGCCTGTTCGGTAAATCCGTTGTCCCGGTTTGTACGGATGAGGAATGAACTTCTCTGCCGTCAGGTCAGGTTGATTGAAGTACCCCCTTGCTACCCCTTCGCCTGCAATACACAGTTCTCCTGGTACACCTACTGGTGATACCTGAGAGGCGCCGTCTATCATCCATACTTGGACGTTAGCGTACGGTTTGCCGATAGGCACATGCGTTAGAGCTGCGGTCTCAGGACTCGTTGTATACCGAGTCGCATATACAGCCGCTTCCGTAGGACCGTAGATGTTTTCCAGTACTGCGTAAGGAGATACTTTATAGTACTCCTCCACAAGTTTGGCAGGCAGCGTCTCGCCGCAGGCAAACAGGTATTTCAGAGTAAGGAATCCTTGGGCACTACTTTCTTTCAAATATTGAACGAGCACGCTGAGCATCGAAGGTACCAAATTAAGATGCGTAATTTGGTTCGCATCCACAGCCTCCAGCAGTGCGACCGGATCTTTGTCCACGCCCGGTGGCAGGATCACGAGCGTCCCCTGTCCAAAGAACCAACAGAACAGCTCCGGTACGGAGAAGTCAAAGGTGAATGTCGTTTTGAGCAGGAATCGGTCACCTGCCAACATCGGATATTCAGCTTCCAACTGACTCAGCGTATGGACGGCAGAGCGGTGTTCAATCATTACACCTTTCGGCTTGCCGGTCGAACCCGACGTGTAAATGATATACGCCAGATGTTCTGGACCCGCGATTGGCTCCAGATTGGAGTCATCCGTATGATACGCCTCTGGATCATCAAGTGCTAGGATCGTGCCAGTGAATGGGAACCGATCTTTGAGATGGTTCTTCGTCAGCAGAAGCTTCGCTCCCGAATCCTCCAGCATGTGGCGAATGCGATCCTCAGGGAATCCCGGATCAATCGGTACATAGGCGCCGCCCGCTTTTAGAATGGCATGGATGCCAATGATCATCTCAAGCGAACGCTCGACCATAATGCCAACTGGCTGATCCGGTCTGACTCCTTGGGCACGTAACGTACGTGCCAGGCGGTTGGCCTGTTGATGAAGCTCTCCATAGGTAAGCGCCGTTTCACCGTAAATAAGTGCTGTACGATCCGGTGTGAGCGCAGCCTTTTCTTCAAATATGCCGTGAAGGGTCTTCTCACGCGGATAAGGGGCTACAGTATCTCCCCATACCTCTATAATTTGTGATTTCTCTTCTGGCGTAATCAGTTCCAGCTCATCAATGCGGATAGCAGGTTGTACAGATACGCTTGTCAGAATTCTCGTCAAGTGTCCTTGAATCCGTTCCACGCTCTCCCGATCATAGACGCGAGCATTATAACGATATAAGAACTCCAGACTACGTCCTGGCAGCACAATGAGGTTAAAATCATAATTCGTCTGTTCAAACATCTGAACATCTGTAATTTTGTATTCAGCCTCATCATTGGCAATTTTCTCTTCCAAGTGCTCTTCTACCGGGTAATTCTCAAATACCATAATATGGGAAATTAAATCTTGCTTTTGCTCACTCTGTGCTTGAATCTCATAGAGCGGATAGGAATCATAAGCATGTCCTGCCAAATATAATTCCTGCTGTCTCTTCATCACATGAGAGAATGAATCGCTTCCCTCGGCCTGAACCCGAACTGGAACTGTATTAATGAAGAGACCGATCATGCTCTCGATACCCGGAATCTCGGCAGGTCTGCCCGATACCACACTTCCGAAGACGACATCCTGGCTTCTATTGTAGCGTTGTAACACAATTCCCCAGGCTGCTTGCATCAGCGTATTCATCGTTACCTGATGCTGCTTGGCCACTTGTTCCAGGCGCTCGGTCAATTCCGCATCCAATGTGAATACCAGCTTCTCTGACAAGTAGGCTTCTGCTTTGGCCGATGGCTGTGTAATAGCCTGTGGCAGCTTCGTCTGCTGCTCGTAGCCTTCCAGATATGCCTTCCAATAAGAAGATGCCTCTTCCTCACTTTGCTTCTCCAACCATTGAATGTACTGGCTGTACGATGCTGCTACAGGAAGCTCAGGTTCCCTTTGCTCACGTAGAGCTCCGTATGTTTCAAACACTTCCTGGAGCACAAGCGGCATACACCAGCCATCTAAAATGATGTGATGAGAACTCCACAACAGATGGTAATGCTCTTTTGCAGTCCGTAGAATAGCAACACGCAGTAATGCCTCATTCGTAAGATCAAAGCCTCTTGCTTTGTCTTGGGCAACGTAAGCTGCAAGACGCGCTTCTATTTCACCGGATTCCAGCTCATGCAAATCCTCGTATGCGAAATCGCATGCTCTTTCTTTGAACACAATCTGTATAGGGAAATCGCCCCATCCAGCATGGAAATTCGTTCTCAATATGGCATGCCGTTTCATCAGATGCTGTAAGCTGCGTTTGAAATCCTCAGGATAGAACACTCCCTGAATTTCAAATGTGGCCTGCTCAAAGTAAACCTCTGAATGAGGCTCCAGCAAGCTGTGGAACAACATTCCCTTTTGCATTGGTGTCAGTTTATACACATTTTCAATGCTGCCGATGTGCCGTGTCTGTTCTTCCAACTCCTCAATTTTCTCCAAGCTGATATCTTCGAGGAGTACATCACTTGGGGTAAGTTCGGTTCTTTCCTTGCGTACACAGTGCCCAATGACTTCACTGAGACGTTCCTTCAAGATACCGACAAACTTCTCTACCGAATCTGCATGAAACTGCTGATGATTATAGCTGACCGAAAGTTGAAGTTGTCCTTCGGTAATCAGTCCATTGATGTTCAAGGCCTGATGCTGCACCATCTGCTCACTGACCTCAGTTCCTGCCGAGTAAGGTGATACCTCCATCGTTCCCTCTGCAAGATCCTGGTCAAACTGCCCCAGGTAGTTGAAGGTAATCTCCGGTTCTGCCAAGAAGGAGGAACCATCGGAAACGTCGCTCAAATATTTCAAAATACCATACCCTACACCTTTATTCGGGATGCGACGCAGACCTTCCTTAATACGCTTGATTCTGGCGCCGATCTCCAATTCGCCTCCCATCTCAAGGGCGACAGGATACTGACTTGTAAACCAGCCTATTGTGCGAGTGATATCCAATTCCGGTACAACAGGCTCCCGTCCATGTCCTTCCAGCAGGATGCCTACACGTTCGATCCCAGTCCACTCGTGAACTGCCATACCGAGAGCGGTCAAGAGCAGATCGTTAACTTCCGTATTGTAAGTGCGATTCGCCTCTTTCAAGAACTGCTCCGTCTCTTCTGGCGACCATGTTACCGTAACAGCCTCGCTGTCCTTTATGAGAAGAGCGCCGTCTACCTTGTCTTTTGGAAGAAGGGCAAATCCCTCTCCTTCCACCTCTGCCCAAAAACTGCGTTCTTGTTCAGCCGCCGGGCTGTTGGCGTATTGCGTGATTCCATCAACCCATGCACGGTACGAATCTGTCTTTTGTGGGAGCTTGACCGCTTCTCCACGTTCTGCCTGCTCGTAGCCTTCCTGTAGATCCTCAAAGAGAATACGCCAGGATACACCATCCACAGCCAAATGATGAATAACAATCAACAAATGTTCGCCTTCCGTACAGCGGAACAGACCTAGTCTAAAGAGAGGTCCTTCCTCCAGAGAAATGCTGCGTTGAATGGCTTCCGCACCTGCTTCTATTGCCAAAGTCGGATCTTTTTCATCCTGCAGATCATGGATTTGGAGGCTATACAGTTCACCTTCATCCAAGCTGCGGTTCCAGGCTTCTATTCCTTGCTCTCCTTGGCGGAACACCAGTCGCAGTGCATCATGGTGCTCTGCAATTTTCTGTATAACCTTGGCGAGCGCATCGGTATTAAAGCCTTCACGTCGGTACAGCATAACCGACTGATTAAAGTGATGAAGGTCCGTTGACTGCTCCTCGAAAAATCTGCGCTGGGCAGGTCCTAGTTTTACCGTTCCGTGTACCTCACGCTGATCTGCAATTCGGCTGACTATGCTAACGCGCTGAGCCAGTTCCGTAATTGTTGGATGGCTGAACAAATCCTTCATTTCCAGTTTGTAGCCTGCGTGGAGAAGTCTTGATGAAACTTGAATCGATTTGATCGAGTCGCCTCCAAGTTCGAAGAAATTATCATGTATGCCAACAAGCGGCACTCCAAGTACGCCTTGCCAAATCGAAGCCAAAATGTTCTCCACATCTGTCTGCGGAGCAGCAAAGGCAGCTCCTGCTTTCACACCCAAGTTTGGTTCAGGCAGTGCCTTGCGATCCAGCTTGCCATTTGGTGTCAAAGGCATTGCGTCCATTTGGACAAAGTAAGACGGAATCATATATGCAGGCAATTCGGCAGACAGTTCATTTCTTAGCTCGCTGACAGACATTTCTCGATCCGCTACAAAGTAAGCACACAGAGACTTCTGTCCATTGGCGTCAGCCCACGCAACAACGAGAGCTTCCTCGACAAGCGGCATATCCAGCAACTTGGCCTCAATCTCACCAAGCTCAATACGATAGCCCCGGATTTTGACTTGATGGTCAATACGCCCAATGTACTCAATGTCTCCATTAGGAAGGCGACGAGCCAAATCCCCGGTCCGATACATATTTCCTTCCGCAGCGAACGGATTCCTAATGAATTTGTCTGCGGTAAGATCCGGACGATTCAGGTATCCACGGGCTACTCCGTCCCCGGCAATGTACATTTCGCCCTCCACACCTAATGGTACGAGACGAAGCTGTTCATCCAGGATATGAATGTATATGTTGTCGGACGGCAACCCAATCGGTACGGATTCCCGTGTATCCTTCGCAGGATCGTACAAGTGAATCATGCAGCCGACGACGGTTTCGGTCGGACCGTATTCATTGTAGATTTTGATGTTGCCACCAAAGAGATCGGTAATCGTTTTGGACAAATGTGTGGTCAAATTCTCTCCACCCACAATGAGCTGCTGAATACGACTTTCCGCTGGAATGGTCATGTCTTTTATAAGACTGAGATGCGTCGGTGTCAGCTTGAGAATATCGACCGCATTTTCGCGCAAAATATGCTGAACGACCTCTGCCTTATCTATACCATCATAAATCCGTACTATTCCTCCGTTTATTAACGGGGTAAACATTGATGTCATCGTCAAGTCAAACGAAATGGATGAGTATAACGGGAAGTCCGTTGGCTGCCCTGCACAATAGACTTTATTAGCCCACCAGATATAGTTCACGATTCCTTTATGGTTAATCATCGTTCCCTTCGGATTTCCCGTTGTACCCGAAGTATAGATTAAATACACCAGGTCGTTCCCTCTTACAGGAATATTAGGATTATCCACTCCGGCTCCGTAGATGTGCGGAGAATCCAATTCCATAACCATTCCCTCAAAGGAGGCCAGCTTCGTCAGGTGACTCTGTGTGAGCAGAATCTCAGCGCCAGAGTCCTTCAGAATATACTGAATCCGCTCCTGCGGATATTCAGGATCAATCGGTACATAGGCTCCGCCCGCTTTGAGCACGCCCATGATGGCGACAAGCAGTTCCACTGACCGATCTGCCAACAGACCCACTACTTGTTCACTCCGCAGTCCCTGATCTATCAAGGTCGAAGCCAGTCTGTTCGCCCGCTCGTTCAGCTCCCGATACGTGATCTGGATGTCGCCACTTACTGCCGCGATCTTATCCGGCGTACGGACAACCTGTTCCTCAAACAAGGTATGCAGACCCTGATCACTTGGATAGACATGAGCCTGGCCACCCCAGTCAAGCAGCTTCGTTCGTTCCTCCGGTGTTACAATCTCCAGCTCCTGTACCGTCGCTTGCGGACGAGTAGCTACCTGATCGAGCATTTGTAACAAATGTCCTCCGATTCGCGCAATGCTTTCTTGCTCGTAGACCGAAGCATTGTAGCGAATGCAGACCTTAATGTCCTCACCTGGAATGACAACCAGGTTAAAGTCATAGTTGGTTTGCTCAAACATGGCGAAGTTGGCGACTTCGAGATTGTCCTCTGTGTGATTACCCGACTGTTCTACCTGTTCGTCGAGCGGATAATTTTCAAAGATCATGATATGAGAAATCAGGTCTTGCTTTTGAGTTGTTTTCCCCTGAATCTCATACAGTGGATAGGTGTCGTAGGCACGACCAGCCAACGAATGTGCCTGTGTACGTTTCATCACCTCGACAAAGGACTCGTCTTTGGATGACTGTACGCGGATAGGTACTGTATTAATAAACAGACCCACCATATTTTCGATCCCTGCAATCTCAGCAGGTCTACCCGATACAACGCCGCCGAAAACAACATCCGAGCTGGCATTGTAATGTTGGAGAATCAGGCCCCAGGCTGTCTGCATGAGTGTGTTGACGGTCACATGATTGCGCTTCGCGACAACATCCATTTTATGGGTCAAGGACGCGCCCAAATGGAGAACATGCTCATTCAGAACGTAACCCTCTACTTTAGCTTGAGATTTCGTTTTAGCTTCCGGCAATACAGTATTACCGTCATAGTCTTCGAGATATTGGCTCCAATATGTTGAAGACTCTTGATCGTCCTGTGCATCAAGCCATTCTATATAACGACTGTAGGGCTGAGCCGGTGGTAGTACAGGCTGTATTTGCTGACGCAGGGCAGAATAATAATCGAACAGCTCCTGTGTAATAATCGGGATGCACCAGCCATCCATGACAATATGATGGAAGCTCCACAATACAAGGTGGCTTTGTTCTTTTTGCATGACAGTCACTCGCATCAGCGGATCTTCTGACAAGCTGAATCCCTTAGCCATATCTTCAGTAGTATAAGCCTGAATTTGGGCTTCTTGCTCCTGCAACGTACCGGCACGCAAATCTACGTAGTTCAGAGGGATTGGCCGTTGCTTAAAGACAACTTGCAGCGGTACATCAGTGATATTGTTGTAAAAGCCGGTACGCAATATGGCATGTCGTTGCGCCAGAGCCTGGAAGCTCTCGAAGAAGATATCTACATCGAAGCTGCCACGTAGCTCAAACGTTGCCTGCTCAAAGTATGAAGAGGAGTCCGGCTCCAGCAAGCTGTGGAAGAGCATGCCCTTCTGCATTGCCGTTAGCTTGTACACATCCTCAATCTCTCCAATATGGGCCGTTTGGGCTGTGAGTCGATCAAGCTGCTCCAGGGTCAGTCCTTGGAACAGAACATCACTCGGCGTAAGCTGCGAATGCTCCTGAGTCACACAATGCTGGATGACCTCGCTAAGACTTGACTGTAATAATTCAGCAAAATGACTTACCGTCTCCTTACGGTACTGCCTGTTGCTGTACGTAATCGTCAGTGATAGCTGGCCTTCGGCAATCATGCCATTCACATCCAGAGCATATTGCTGTGGTGTGTGATCACTGAGCGCCTTACCGACTGAATGTGTAGACAGGCTAAGAGCATTGCCTTCCAAATCCTGATCAAACTGTCCAAGGTAGTTGAAGGAAACCTCCGGTTCTACGCTGAATCGAGTACCTTTTTCCGGTGCCATATACCTCAGCAGACCGTAGCCGATGCCTTTGTGCGGAACCTCTCGCAAATTCTCCTTGATGCGCTTGATTTGGGCAGATACTTCCTGCCCACCTTGCAGGTTCAGCAGAACAGGGTATTGGGTGGTGAACCAGCCCACGGTACGGGTAATATCCAGATCTGGTATGATCATTTCCCGTCCATGTCCTTCAAGGTTAACCAGAACCTGCTCCATGCCTGTCCAGCGCTGAATAGCTGCTCCCAGCGCAGTCAAGAGCAAATCATTCGTCTCCGTATGATAAGCCTGGTTTGCTTGTCGCAACAGCAGGTCTGTTTCTTCAGCAGACCACGTTACCGTAACCGACTCGGTATCCCGAATGGTGCCCGGTTCCTGATCCTCATCCTTTGGCAGTGGAGCCAGCATCGTCTCCTCAATCTGCTGCCAGTATGAACGTTCCTCGTCCAGGGCAGGGCCTGCTGCATACTTCGCCGCTTGCTCGGACCATACAAGATACGAATCGGTCTTTTGCGGAAGAACAATCGCTTTTCCATTCAATGCCTGCTCGTATCCTGTTGCAATGTCTTCAAACAGGATGCGCCAGGATACGCCGTCAACCAAGAGGTGATGAATGACAATCAACAAATGATCGCCATCATTACAATGGAACAAGCCTAGCTTGAACAGAGGGCCGTCTTCCAAGTGGAAGCTTGCCTGAATGGCATCGGCCTGAGCTTGAACAGCAGCTGCCTCGTCATTTGCCTGTCGCATATCGACGATGTCCAATGTGTAGAGTTCGCCTTCGTCAATTCCCCGATTCCAGGCTGCGTATCCAGCTTCTGTAGGTCGGAAAACCATACGCAGCGCGTCATGATGGATCGCAATTTGGTCCATTGTCAACCGCAGTGCAGTCTCATCAAAGCCATCTTTCCGATGGAGCATGACAGCATGATTGTAATATTGCGGCTCTGCTGTGTGGCGTTCAAAGAACCAGCGCTGAATTGGCATTAACTCCGCTGCACCTTTGATTTCACCCTGCTCTGCTGTGCGTCCGGCTACTTGAAGATACGGGCTTAGCTCAGCAATTGTCGGATATTTGAAGAGATCCTTCATCTCTAATTTATATCCTAATTGGAACAATCTAGAGGACACCTGAATCGCCTTGATGGAGTCACCACCCAGATCGAAGAAGTGATCATGGATGCCGACCTGCTGTGCTCCTAACACACCTTGCCATACAGAAGCCAAAGCTTCCTCAGCTGCGTTCCTCGGCGCTTCATAAACCGCTCCAGTCTGCACATTGGTCTCAGGAGCTGGAAGTGCTTTGCGATCCAGCTTACCATTTGGTGTCAACGGCATCTGTTCCAATTGCATGAAGTAAGACGGAATCATATAAGCCGGCAGCTCAGCAGCCAAGGCTTTTCTCAATTCGCCTACTGTCAGCATCTGATCGGCAGTGAAATAGCCCACCAGTACTTTTTGTCCACTTCCATCCTCCCGGGCAAGCACAACGGCCTCTCTGACAGACGGAGCATGGAGCAGCTTCGCCTCCACTTCGCCCAGCTCGATGCGGTAACCCCGAATTTTAACCTGATGGTCAATCCGTCCCAAATACTCCATGCTGCCATCCGGCAGCCAGCGTGCCAAGTCACCTGAACGGTACATGCGCTCGCCCTCTTCAAACGGATGAGCTACAAACTTCTCTTCCGTCAATTCCGGTCGGTTCAGGTAACCACGTGCCAGGCCTTCGCCCGCCACATAGAGTTCACCCGGAATGCCAATCGGTTGTGGACGGCGTTGTTCATCCAGAATGTATGCACGCAGTGTCGGAATCGGGGTACCGATATTGCTACGACCCTGTTCAATTTCCAGTTCTGTAATTTCCTTATATGTTACATGCACGGTCGTTTCCGTGATGCCATACATGTTGATAAGCTGCACTTGCGGATATTTCGCTCTCCAGTCCTTGAGCAAGGCCGGGCTTAATGCCTCTCCACCAAAGATAATCATGCGAAGACTCAATTCTGCCGCTCGATGACTAAGTTCTTCTTGTAGCAACTGGTAGAAGTATGTCGGCGTCTGGTTCAACACGGTGACCTTCTGGTCTTTCAGCAATTGCAAGAAACGCTCCGGACTCTTCGCAGTAAGCGATGGAACGATGACCAGACGACCTCCGTTCAGCAATGCCCCGTACATCTCCCATACGGAGAAGTCGAAACAGAACGAATGGAACAGCGTCCACGTATCCTGAGGACCGAAATCAAACATATTTTTATCATTAAAGAGCAAGCGGACTACATTTTTGTGCTCAATTAGTGTTCCCTTTGGCTTGCCTGTCGTACCCGATGTGTAGATCACGTAGGCAAGATGATTCGGTCCAGCCGTAGGCTCCAGATTCGAGACATCTTCCTTATAGGAAGCCGTCTCATCCAGATTGATGACGTCTCCGGTAAAGGAGACACGCGTCTCCAGATGCGCTTGTGTCAGCAGTAGCTTGGCTCCCGAATCCTCAAGCATAAAGCGAATGCGGTCCTCTGGATATTCAGGGTCCACAGGGACGTAGGCTCCGCCCGCCTTCAAAATGGCTAAAATCCCAACGACCATTTCAAGGGAACGATCCGCCATAATTCCAACCAGACCGTCTGGTTGCAGACCACGCTCGCGCAGTGTTCTAGCAAGTCCGTTAGCCCGCTCATTTAGCTCGCTGTAGGACAAGGTCGCCTCTTCACATACGGCCGCTACTGCATCCGGATTACGGACAGCCTGTTCCTCGAACAGTGCATGAATCGTTTTGTCACGAGGATAATCTGCTTTGGCTTCGTCCGCATCTTTCATCAGCATCGACTTTTCCTGCGGTGTCACGATATCCAGAGATGACAACGACATTCCCGGATTGGAGGTGACTTCCTGGATAAGCTGTACAAAGTGGCCTGTCATCCGCTCAGCAGTCTCCCGCTTGTAGATTGCAGTCGCATACTCCAGCGTGCAGTTCAATGCCCCATCCGCTTCACTCACCGTCAGCGTGAGGTCGAACTTGGCAGCAGGATGTACATGATCGTAAGGAGTGAAACGCAATCCCTCTACTTCTTGTTCTCCCTGCTCGATATTTTGCAGGACAAACATGGTATCAAATAGTGGGTTACGACTCAGGTCACGCTGAAGCTCCAGCTTCTCGACCAGCTCCTCGAACGGATAATCCTGGTTCTCATAGGCCCGCAGGGCTGTTTCCTTCACTTCCTGCAGGTAAGATTCGAAGGGCTTCTCTCCTTCGGGATAAGTACGCAGTGCCACTGTGCCTACGAACATACCAATGAGGCCTTCGAGTGTGGCATGCGATCTTCCCGCCACTGGTGAACCGACGATGACATCTTCCTGACCCGTGTACTTGTGCAAGAGCGTCGTATAGGCTGCCAGCAGCACCATGAACAGCGTAGAACCTGTTCGGGTAGCCAGCTCCTGGAGTGAAGCGCTCAAAGAAGCATCGATCTGGAAGTCAATCCGATCTCCCGCAAAGCTTCGTACCGCAGGACGAACTTCGTCTACTGGCAAATCCAGCACTGGCAAGCTTCCGCGGAATGCATCCAGCCAGTAAGCTTCTTGGGCTTTGAGACGCTCGCTTCCGAGCTGTTCTTGCTGCCATACCGCATAGTCCGTGTACTGGATTTGTAGCGCAGGCAATACGTCCTCTTCTTGGTAGAAACGGAGAAACTCTTCTATGAGAATATTCATAGAAACTCCATCTGAGACAATATGATGCATGTCAAACAACAGTAAATGGCGCTCATGTGCAATTCGAATGAGACCCACCCGCAGCAATGGGGCTTCGCCAAGATCGAAAGGACGGACAAACTGCTGAAGGGTAGCTTCTGCCTCTGACTCGCTCAACTCCGTATATTCTACAATAAACGGAACATCCGGTAGGATCTGCTGTACAGGTTCACCGTTAACGGTCACAAAACGGGTACGCAGTGAACCATGACGATGAATCAGCCGACGGAATGCCTGCTCTAGCCGTTCCCGATTCAGGTCTCCTTCAACCGTAAGGATACCTGGCATATTGTAGCTCAGCTCTCCGCCTTCCAGCTGACTAAGGATAAACAGCCGTTTTTGGGCGGAGGACAATGGGTAGTACTCGCGCGCTCCCGCTGTAGGAATTTCCTCGAAATTCAGCGGTGTATAGCCCTCAATGGCACGAGCCAAGCCTTCAATGGTAGGCGACTCGAACACTTCTCTTAGGCTAATCTCGCGATTCATCTCCTTACGAATTCGTGAGACTAGCAGAGCTGCACGCAGTGAATGACCTCCAAAGTGGAAGAAATTATCCTTCACTCCCGCGCTGTCTACACCCAGCACCTCTTGCCAGATTTCGGCTAATTGGATTTCTACAGCTGTCTTTGGAGCCTCAGATGAAGCAGCTGCCCATCCTCGCTCACCTTGTAGCGCTTTTCGATCTATTTTTCCGTTCGACGTTAAAGGCATGTCCTCCAGTTGTATGAAGCGGGAAGGAATCATATATCCAGGCAGCATCTCCGACAGAACTGCCCTCAGCTCGGATACCTCAAGCTTCTGAGCAGCTACGAAGTAAGCGACTATATCCTTGTAGCCATCATCGCCCTCCACAGCCAAGGCCACGACTTCCTGAACGGACGGTACTCTGAGCATGTGTGCTTCGACCTCGCCCAGCTCGATACGATAGCCACGAATTTTGACTTGGTGATCTATTCGACCCAGGTACTCGATGGTTCCATTCGGTAACCAGCGAACCAGGTCACCTGTCCGATACATACGTTCTCCTGGAGCATACGGATTGTCCACAAACTTCTCATCCATTAACTCAGGACGGTTATGGTACCCCCGCACTAAACCGATCCCCGAAATGCACAGCTCTCCAGCTACGCCGACAGGCAGCAATCTGAAATGGTCATCCAAGATATACACACGATGGTTGGCAATGGGTTGTCCAATGGATACGATTCCTTCGATTTCCTCACTGTTCTGGGCATTCCATATGGTAGTGCATACGGAGTCCTCAGTTGGACCATATGCATTGAAGTATTGTACATGCTCTCTCCACTTTTCAATCAATTCGACCGATGTGGCTGACCCAGCTGTTAGCAGGCATCTCAGTGTTGGCAGACGCTCTGGATCAAGGTGGATAGCGTAGGCTGGTGGCAAAGTCGCAACCGTAATCCCCTTATCGTTCATGAACTGCTCAAACAGGGCATGATCCAAAATATCTTGTGTAGAAGGGATGCACAGAGTAGCACCGTGGCTCAGTGTCGTTAAAATTTCCGAAACCGATGCATCGAACGACAGGCTTGCAAACTGAACAATCCGATCCTGCGGTGTAATCTCGAAGAGTCCGCGGTATACGTCCGACAGATTTCCTAGTCCCCGGTGCTCCACTAACACGCCCTTAGGCTGACCCGTCGTGCCTGAGGTATAGATTACGTAAGCCAGGTCATCAGGACCAGCCGTATCTTTCAAATTCGAAGTATCGGCATCATAGGTCGAAGGTTCATCCAGCAGCAGGACATTTCCCGTCCAAACTATATGCTCCAGCAGATGAGCTTGGGAAAGGATCATCTTCGTCCCCGAATCCTCAAGCATGTAGTTGATCCGCTCATTCGGATACTCCGGATCAATAGGAACGTAGGCGCCCCCGGCTTTTATAATTCCGTACATTCCAACGATCATATCCGTTGACCGTTCAACAATCAGTCCCACCAGGTCTCCCGTCTTGATTCCCTCAGCACGTAGCCTTCTCGCCAACCGATTGGCTTTTGCGTTTAGCTCGGCATAGGTGAGCATCTCGTTCTCAAACAGAATGGCAGTCGCATCCGGCGTTCGAGCTGCCTGTGCCTCCAACAGCCCGTGGAACGTGGTACGGTGTTTGGAATTGGCTTCCGTTTCTCCCCATACGTTCAGAATCTGCTCTCTCTCCTGCGGTGTAACCAATTCCAGAGCATCCACGGAAATTGCTGGATTCTCCACAATTTGTTCCATGAGGTGGAGCAAGTGACCCTTGATTTGCTCGATCGTGGCTGGATCATAGACGAGCGCATTGTATTGGAACAACAATCTCATCTCTTTGCCCGGTAAAACAATTAAATTAAAATCGTAATTCGTTTGTTCAAGAAGCTCTGCTTCCTCAATCTCAAAGGCAGCCTCGCCACCTCCCAGACGCTCTACTTCCTCTTCCACTGGATAATTCTCAAATACCATAATATGGGAGATGAGATCCTGCTTTTGGTCCGTCTGCGCCTGAATTTCAAACAACGGGTAGGTGTCGTACATATGAGAAGCCATATATTGCTCCTGCTGTTGCTTCATCAGGACTGTGAAGGGGAGATTTTCTTCCGTCTTCACACGAACTGGAATTGTATTAATGAACAAACCGATCATCCGGTCAATTCCCGGAATTTCAGCCGGTCTGCCTGATACTACACTTCCGTAGACAACATCCCGACTACCATTATAGCGTTGAAGCGCAACGCCCCAGATAGACTGCAGCAATATATTCATCGTGACATGAGCATCTCTGGCCACCTTTTCCAGGCGTTCAGTCAATTCCCTGCTGACAGGATAATTCAGCTTCTCTGCTACGTAGCCTTCTCCCTTAGCTGCTCCATCGACTTGAGGTAAAAGCGTCTGTTGTTCGTAACCGGCCAGATATCGGCTCCAATAGTCGGCCGCTGCTGCTTCATCCTGCTGTTCCAGCCATTCAATATATCGGCTATACGGCTGAACCTCTGCCAGCTGAGGCTCTCTTCCTTCCAGGAGGGCAAAATAGTGTTCAAACACCTCCTGTGTAATTAGTGGAACACACCACCCATCCATGACGATGTGGTGAAAGCTCCACAAGAGACGGAAGCTCTCTTCATCTGTTTGCAAAATCGATACACGGAGAAGCTCATCTTCAGCCAAGTTGAAGCCCTGTGCTTTGTCCTTAGCGGCAAATGCCTTCAGGTAAGCTTCACGCTGCGATGCATCCATCTCACGCAGGTCTTCATACACCAATTTGGCGCCTCTATGCCGGAATACGACCTGCAAAGGCTCACGACCCCATCCGCTGTAGAAGTTCGTACGCAGGATAGCATGGCGCTCCACCACTGCATCCAGACTTTGTCCGAAAGCGGTCGGATCAAAGCTACCTTTAAAGTCAAAGGCGGCCTGCTCAAAATAAGCACCTGTATGCGGCTCAAACATATCATGAAACAGCATGCCCTTCTGCATCGGCGTCAGACTGTACACATTCTCAATATCCCCTATGTGACTAGTCTGCTTCGAAAGCTCCTCCAGATCAGCAATACTCAGTCCTTTGGCAAGCACGTCGCTTGGCGTTAGCACAGTTCTTTCCTGGGTTACACAATGCTGAAGAAGCTGCCGTAGGCTTTCTTCGATATATCCAGCAAGCTGTTTCATGGTAGATGACTTATACTGTTTTCCGTTGTAAGTCATCGTCAGAGTCAAGGCTCCGTCTGTCACCATGCCATTGATATCTAGCGTATAGGCTGGCTCTCCCAACAGGCTTTGGGCGCTTCCGGTCGGATAAGGAGAAATTTGCAACGAGCTTCCTTGCAAATCCTGATCAAACTGCCCCAGATAGTTAAAAGAAATCTCAGGCTGCAAGTTGAAACTGTCTGCGTCCTCCTGACTCGCCATCGTTTTGAGCAACCCATATCCGATACCTTTATTCGGAATACGGCGCAGCTCTTCTTTCACAGATTTGATTAAGACTGACAATTCCAGATCATTTCCCAAGTCTAAAATGACTGGGTATTGGCTTGTAAACCAGCCAACAGTACGGGTAATATCGGTATTCGGTACAATTGGCTCACGACCATGCCCTTCAAGATTGACAGCAATCTTGCCAATGCCAGACCACTTGGATACCGCCATGCCCAGAGCGGCCAATAGCAGATCGTTCGTCTCCGTTTGGTAAGCACGATGGGCTTTTCTCAACAGTTGATCGGTTTCTTCTACCGTCCATTGTGCTGTCACTACTTCGCTATCCTGCAATAAAGGGCTTTCCACAGCCTTATCCTTCGGCAACTGCTCAAGTGGCTGATCCCCCAGTTCGCTCCAATACGCCCGATGAATCTCGATTTCAGGGCCTTCCGAATAACGGGCCAGAGCCTCTCCCCAGTCACGGAAGGAATCCGTCTTTTGCGGGAACGCCAGTGCTTGTCCTTGAATTACCTGCTCATAGCCTGCTGCGATATCCTCAAACAAAATCCGCCAAGATACTCCGTCCACCACCAAATGGTGGATCACAATCAGCAGGTGGTCTCCATCCTGACAATGGAAAAGCCCTAACTTCATCAGCGGACCTTCTGCCAGATTGATGCTGCGCTGGATGTCGTCCGACAGCGTTGTAATGGCTGCAACTGGATTGGATTCGTTCCGTAAATCAGCAGTGAACAGACTATACAGCTCTCCTTCTTCAAGATCACGGTTCCAAGCCTCGTAGCCATGCTCGGTCTGACGAAAAACCATGCGAAGGGCATCATGATGCTCTACCAATTTTCTCAGCACTTGATGCAAGGCCGTTTCCTCAAATCCCTGTTCACGATACAGCATAACTGCTTGATTGAAATGATGGGGCTCTGCCTGCTTCCGCCCAAAGAACCACTGCTGGACTGGAGTCAAGCGAGCCGCTCCACGCACAACTCCCTGCTCAGCCATATGCACGGCCGTTTGTACTTCTGCACCTAGCTCGGCAATGGTTGGGGATTTGAACAGTTGCTTCATCTCTAACCGATAACCAGCTTGCAGTAACCGTGACGACACCTGTATGGCCTTGATGGAATCTCCTCCCAATTCAAAGAAATTGTCATGGATCCCCACCTGTTCGGCACCCAGCACTCCTTGCCAGACAGATGCCAAAGCTTCCTCAGCCGGTGTACGAGGAGCTGTATACTTCCGTCCTGTATGCGCACCTACTTGTGGAGCTGGCAGAGATCTGCGGTCCACTTTTCCGTTTGACGTTAACGGCATTCGATCCATCTGGATAAAGTAGGATGGCATCATATAGCCCGGAAGTACCTGCGATAGGGCAAGGCGTACTTCGCCTGCCGTGAGCGTACGATCTGCCACATAATAAGCGCAAAGCTGCTTCTCTCCAAGTTCATCCGCACGAACGACGACCACGGCTTCAACTACTGACTCCACCTTGGCTAATTGAGCCTCGATTTCGGGGAGTTCGATACGGTAACCGCGTATTTTGACCTGCTCATCAATTCTTCCCTTAAATTCCAGGTTCCCATCTGGAAGCCAGCGAACCAAATCACCAGTTCGATAGCAGCGTTCCCCTTCCTTAACAGGACTAGGGACAAATTTTTCTGCTGTGAGGTCAGGACGATTGAGGTATCCGCGCGCTACACCTTCACCGCCGACAATCAGCTCGCCCCAAGCACCAATGGGCTGTAATTGAAGCGATCCATTGACCACATAAGCGGTCGAGTTACTAATCGGGCGACCAATCGGCACGCCCCCTTCAACACGACCCGGAATCTTGTAGGTGGTTGAGAAGGTCGTATTCTCTGTCGGACCATAGCCATTGATAGGGACAAGACCAGGATTAGCCTCGATGACACGGTTTATATGAGATATGGACAGTACGTCACCGCCCACCAGCAATGCTTTCAGTCCTCTAAACAGGTACTCATCCTGCAGTGAAAGCTGATTGAAAAGCGGTGAAGTAAGCCACATGGTCGTAATTCCGTATTTGGCAATAGCTGCCTTGAGCCGATCGGCAATCAGAATGTCGTCGTTCTCCACGAAATAAAGCTGTCCGCCGTTAAGCAACGCTCCCCATATCTCAAAGGTCGAGGCATCGAAGGCCACAGCTCCCGTCTGCAAAATTCGTGTGAATTCGTTCAGCTCCACATAGTTGGTTTCTTTGACCAGACGGACCACGTTCCGGTGTTCAACCATAACGCCCTTTGGCCTACCTGTCGTACCCGAGGTATAGATAACATAAGCGAGTCCCTGTGGTCCCTGAACTGTCTCCTCGGCTTGGACAGGGTCAGACATATAAGCCTCTTCACTGCTGAGGTCAACAATCGGTATACCGTAGTCTACATTTATAAGCTCGCCCTTTTGGACCAGTAGTAGCTTGGCATCGGAATCTTCGAGCATATAACGAACCCGATCTTCCGGGTAATCAGGATCGATCGGTACATAGGCTCCACCAGCCTGAAGCACAGCGAGCATACCAACCACCATCTCGATACTTCGTCCGCCCATAATAGCCACCGGTTGCTCCCTAAGCGTCCCCAAACGACGCAGTGTTTGGGCCAATCGGCTCGCCTTATCTTCCAGCTCAAGGTACGTTAACCGGGCATCGCCGAATACCAATGCCGTCTGCTCCGGTGTACGCTTGACTTGTTCCGCGAACAACTCATGAATCGTCTTATCCTTAGGATAAGGAGTAGCTGTTGCGTTGAACACTTCAATGATCTGTACTTTCTCCTCCGGTGTAATCATTTCAATCTCAGCCAGCTGCAACTGAGGATTGGCCGCGACTGCATGCAGAACCCGGAGCAAGTGGGTTGCAAGTCGCTCTACAGTTTCCCGCCGATACAAAGCTGTACTATATTCGAGGCCAAAGACCAGTTCTGCGCCCTTTTCCTCTACATTGAGGGACAGGTCAAATTTGGCTGTAACTGTGTCCATCGGGTAAGGAGTAAAGTGCAGGCCATCCATGTCTTGCTCTTCCTGCTCCGTATTTTGTAATACCAACAGGGTGTCAAAGAGCGGATTGCGGCTGACATCACGTCCTACGCCCAGTTTTTCGACCAATTTCTCAAAAGGGTAATCCTGATGCTCGAACGCCTTGAGTGCCGTTTCCTTGACTTCCAGAAGATAATCCTGAAAAGTTTTTTCTCCTGTCGGGTAGCTGCGCAAGGCCAGTGTATTGACAAACATACCAATGATGCCCTCAAGCTCCGCTTGTGGTCTGCCGGCTACTGGAGAACCTACGACGATATCCTTCTGCCCCGTATATTTGTGCAGCAACACCGAATAAGCGGCCAGCAATACCATGTACAGTGTAGTACCTGTACGGGATACAAGCTCTTGTATCGCCTTATTGCCAGACTCGTCCAATGTAAAATCAATTCGGCTACCCTCGAAGCTCCGAACCGAAGGGCGCTGGAAGTCCGTAGGCAAATCCAATACTGGCAACTCTCCTTCAAAGGTTTGCAGCCAATATGCTTCAGGGTCTTGCCATTCTCTTTCCGACTGTTCCCGTTGCCATACCGCATAATCCTTGTATTGAATATGCAATTCCGGTAGTTGTTCTCCTTGATATAATTGCGTGAGTTCCTTCACCAGTATTTGAATGGAAACACCATCTGAAATGATATGGTGCATATCAAACAGCAACAAATGACGCTCCTCCTGTAGCTTCACTAAGCTAACGCGAAGCAATGGAGCCTGGCTCAGATCAAAGGCACGGGTAAAGCTGTGAATGAGCGTATCCGTCTCCTCCGCCGAAGCCTCTGTGTAGCCCAACGCGAACGGAACATCCTTATGCACATGCTGAACAAGCTCTCCATCCTGCATATAAAAGCCGGTTCTCAGCGATTCATGACGCTGGATCAGTGCCTTGAACGCAGACTCCAGCCGTACGCGATCCAACGGCCCGTCCACGGTGAAGGCCCCCGGCATATTGTAGCTGAGCTCGCCCCCGTCCATCTGTCTCAGCACGTATAACCGCTTTTGCGCTGAGGACACCGGGTAAGCTTCGCTTTCTTCAGCCTGTGGGATGGACTCGTACACAGTTGGAATACGTTCTTTTACCAGTCGTGCCAGGGATTCAACCGTAGGCGATTGAAATACCTCACGTAGCGAAATGCTACATCCCAGCTCTTTGCGAATCCGCGTAACGAGCAATGTTGCCCGCAAAGAGTGACCACCGATCTCAAAGAAATTATCGCGGACGCCCACGCGGGCAACTCCCAGGATATCCTGCCAGATGAGCACCAATTGTGCTTCCACTGCCGTTCTTGGAGCCAGGTAATCCTCGCTGGATTGTACGCTGCCTTCAGGTGCTGGCAATGCACGCCGGTCCAGCTTACCATTTGGCGTCAGCGGCATTTGCTCCAGCCGGACAAAATAAGAGGGAATCATGTAAGCTGGTAATTCCGTTGCCAGCTGAGACCGCAATTCCCCTGGCGAAAGATCGCTGGAGGCTACATAGTAGGCGCACAGCAATTTTTGTCCCTGTTCGTCGTCCCGCGCGAGGACAATTGTTTCCCGTACGTTCGGAGCCTTGAGAATTTGGGCTTCGACCTCGCCCAGTTCAATTCGGTAGCCGCGAATTTTAACCTGATGGTCGATCCGGCCCAAATATTCAATATTTCCATCAGGCAACCAGCGAGCCAGGTCCCCCGTTCGATACAAGCGCTCACCCGCCCGATACGGATGTTCTACAAATTTTTCAGCCGTCAAATCTGGCCGGTTCAAATACCCACGGGCCAGACCGTCCCCCGCAATGTACAGCTCTCCCGGAACCCCGACAGGCTGTAAGCGTCTGTGCTCATCAAAGATATAGGCGCTAAGCGTCGGAATGGTTCTACCAATATTGCTTTTGCCTGCTTCTATCTCATGTTCTGTGATTTCCTTGTAGGTGACATGAACCGTTGTTTCTGTAATTCCGTACATGTTAATCAGTTGCACACCAGGGTACTTTGCTCGCCAGTTTTTCAGAAGAGATGGGCTCAAAGCCTCTCCGCCAAAAATAATTTTTCTAAGGCTAAGCTCTGTGGATGAGTGTGCTAATTCTTCTTGTATCACCTGATAAAAATAGGTCGGCGTCTGGTTCAAAATAGTGACTTGATTGTCCTTCAACAGCTCCAGGAAAGCTGCCGGGCTCTTGGCTGTAAGGGATGGAACAATTACCAGTTTCCCTCCGTAAAGAAGTGCTCCATACATCTCCCAAACAGAGAAATCGAAGCAGAACGAATGAAATAACGTCCATGTATCCTGGGAACTGAAATCAAATAAATTGTTATCGTTAAAGAGCAAACGAACTACATTTTTATGCTCGATCAGCGTTCCCTTTGGCTTGCCAGTTGTACCCGATGTGTAGATAACATAGGCCAAATGGTTTGGTCCCGATATGCTCTCCAGATTGGAAGCATCTCCTGTATACGTTGCGGCTTCGTCCAGACTCACAAGCTTCCCGTCAAAAGTGGTACTCTCCCATAGGTGACTTTGGGTGAGCAACAGACGGACTCCTGAATCCCCTAGCATGTAACGAATGCGTTCTTCAGGATAGTCAGGATCAATCGGCACATAGGCCCCTCCTGCCTTCAAAACCGCCAACATCCCGACGACCATATCTAGGGAACGATCCGCCATAATCCCCACGAGTACATCTGCACCCACGCCTTCGGTGCGTAAATATCTCGCAAGCTGGTTAGCCTGCTCATTTAGAGCTAGGTATGTAATGCTCTGCTCGCCCATCTGAACAGCTACGTGGTCCGGCGTGCGCTCAACTTGTTCCTCGAATAAGCCATGAATGGTCTTCTCACGCGGGTAATCCACTACATCACCTTCTGAAAGAGCCAGAATGGATTGCTCTTCTGCTTCTCCCAATAGGTTTACTTCTGCGATGGAAAGCTGTGGTGTATGAATGATCTGCTCGGCAATTGTAAGCAACTGCGACACCATGTCCGTTACTTCACTGCGTTCAAACAGCTTCGTCCGATAATCGACATCCAAAACCAGCTCGCCTTCATCCAAGATTTCCACGATATGAAGCACAAAATCATTCACTTCATCGCCGCAAAAATCATAATCCGTCAAAATGCGCACGTCATCCAAATCAACCCAGTTGATAAGGCGGTATTCCATAGAAACACCAAAGAGCCGCTGAATATCCTTGCTGCCATGCATTTCTCTAAGATCCTGAATTAACTGATTGTACGGATATTTCTGATGCCGCAAGACTGACATTTGATCTCTGGCTACGTCTTGCAGAAAGCTCATCACATCTACATCCTTGTCAACATATGCTCTGGCTGCAGCCGTGCTGACAAACATACCGATTTTTTGCTTCTCTTTCTTGTTCCCCCGGTTAGCGAACGAGGTACCGATCACCACATCCGGCTGATTCGTCACTTTGTGTATGTAGATATACATCGCACCCATGAAGAATTGGAACAGAGAAATTCTGTTTTGTTGGCAAAATGCCTGTAGCTCGCGATATAGCGCCTCCGGCACAGTAAAATGCTCCCGAACAGCTTGGGTACTTAGAGATAACGGATTATATGACTTCCAACCTGTCAGTTCAGGCAAATTAGAAAATTTATCAAGCCAGTATGCCTTATCCTTTTGGTATCTGTCAGAAAGCTCATATGCGTTCTCATCTGCAATATATTCAATATAAGAGCAATCATCACTCAGCTTAGGTTCATTTCCTTGAATTAAATCCATATAAAAGGATATTAGTTGATTGCCATAGACCACCATAGAGATTCCGTCAGAAATAATATGGTGCATTTTGATATTAATCCAATACTCTTCCTCGCTAATCTTCACAATTAAAAACTGGAAGAGTTCAGAGTCCAGCAATGGCAAAGGTTTGCTTTTGTGCTGCTCAAGTAAGGCTTCCACCTCGGAAATGCTTTCGATATGAGTAAGATCCAGGCACTCCAACTGTCTCTCTTCATAAGGAACGACATACTGCTGGGGCACTCCATCCACTGAGGTAATACGAATGCGGAACGCATCATACTGTTTGATAATCAAATTGATGGACTGCATGAAGGCAGCGATATGAATATGACCCTTCATCTTGGCTGTGCCGGATAGCTGTGACACGGATGTATCCGGGTAGAGTAATTCGGTATACCATATACGCTTTTGCGCATTCGTTAGATCATATAATTGCATGTCATTCATCTCATTTCACTCCTATTTCCGTGATGTGAAATCCTCCCGCTGCACCTTGGCAGTCAGGAGGACAAAAAGACAGTTTAACGCGCGCTTCCAACCCGTCATTGATCAAGTGAAACAATTTCCTCCGCCTCAGCCACCAATCGATCGCCTACGGTAGCCCGGCCACTTCCGAGAATATAACCACGCCGACGCTTGACCACTTCAAAATAGAGATCAATTCGGTCCCCAGGCTTCGCGAAGCTATGAAAACGAACGCCGTTGAGGTTGGTCAGGTATGAAATACCTCTTTTGTCAATCGCAGCGAATGCCGCTAATTGTGCAAGCGACTCCACGATCAGCATAGGAGGCATGTATGGATTAGCCTCTGTAATAAACCATTCGCTTGAGGTAACAAGCTTGTACCCCTTTGCCCATTGCGACGTTTCGTACCCGGTCACGCCATCGAGCAGAAGAAATGGGTACCTGTGCGGAAGCACATCCTGAATATGGATTAGCTCTTCACTCACAGGCTTATACCCCCTCCCACTTACGAACGGCAAGACAGACGTTGTGCCCTCCAAAGCCAAATGAGTTACTAATCGCCGCACGAACCTCACGTTCCTGATATACATGAGGTACAAAATTCAGTTCAGGGGCTTCAGGATTGTCGCAATTGAGTGTCGGTGGTACTTTGCTGTGGATCATGCTCTGTACCGTTGCAATTAATTCGACTGCCCCAGCACCGCCCATTAAATGGCCTGTCATGGATTTAATAGACGATATTGCCAAACGGGGAGCATGCTCTCCAAATACTTTCTGAATAGCATTAATCTCCATGCGATCATTAAATGGCGTACTCGTGCCGTGGGCATTGACATAGTCAATCTCCTGCGGTGTCAAACCACCATCTTGCAGTGCTATATTAATCGCTTCTGCCGGGCCGGAGCCCGAGGGATCTGGAGCCGTGATATGATATGCATCCGTTGTGCATCCATAACCCGCAACTTCAGCCAAAATGGTGGCCCCCCGGTTCAAGGCATGCTCCAACTCCTCCAGTACTAGAACCCCTGCCCCACCACCGATGACAAAACCGTCGCGATCCGTATCAAACGGGCGACTGGCTTTCTGCGGCTCTTCATTACGTCTGGAGAGAGCATGAATATTCGCAAAAGATGCCAAATCAAGCTGACTAAAGTTGGCCTCTGCTCCTCCAGCCACTACGACATCAGCTGTGCCGTACTGGATCGTACGTAATGCTTCACCGATGGCATTGCTTCCTGTGGCACAAGCAGTAACCACAGCAAACGAAGGTCCCTTAGCACCAATGGCAATAGAGATTTCGCCAGGCGCGGAATTAATCATCATCGAGGAAACAAAATAAGGAGAGACCCTTTTAGGACCAAGCTCCGTTAATTTTCTGTAGTTCTCCTCTATGACGTCGAGGCCGCCTGCTCCAGAGCCGACGATAACACCCACACGACCTGCATTCCGCTCGTCAATGACTAACTTTGACTGCTCGACTGCCTGGCGGGCAGCCGCCAAGGCAAATTGAGTGAACTGCGCAACCTTTTGCGCTTCCTTTTTGCTCATATACTCCAACGGGTCAAAGCCCGTAACCTGCGCACCAATTTTTGTTGGTATATTTGCTGTATCGAAAACAGTGACAGGTCCGATTCCACTTTTTCCTTCCAGCAGTGAATTCCAGAAATCTGTAAGATGAAGCCCGACCGGCGTTACGACTCCCTGTCCTGTCACTACAACACGTCTTCTCACCATACCCACGTCCTTCGCTGAAATTAATTCTTGGAAGCCTGTTGCTCGTAGAGAGGAAAGTCGCCATATACATGACGAATTTTCTCATGCACATCTGCAAGGTCAGCAAATACCTCGACGACCACAAGCTTGTTCTCCTTGTATTTTTGCCAAGCAAGCTGAAGCTGTTCCCGGGCCTCCCCCTTGCTCCGAATTGCCAGACTTTCGACAAACTCATACTGGGGAATTTGGATTCCTGTCTTGGCCGCCTCCGAAACAAATGGGAAGGCCTGTCCTGGGATATGCTTATAATTCATCTGATTTTGCAGCCAACCATAGCCGCCATTATTGAGTACAAGATAAATTAAAGGTATTTGGTACTGTACCGCCGTCATAAAATCTGAACAAAATAGATTAAATGCACCGTCACCTACAAGCGCCACTACCGGACGTTCCGTTGCTACACTTGCCCCCAGAGCAGCGGCCGCACCGAAACCGAGACTCGTTTGATCACTGGGAACAATCGAAAGTGAGCCTGAGGCAAAACGGAAATATGGATAAAAGTAGGACCACATATCCTGCAATCCGTTCTCTTGTAAAAGCACCAGGTCTTCAGGGAACTCTGCCTGAATCATGTCCAACAGCTCTGGAACGTGGATGCCGGGGGCCCTTTTCAGCTCTTCCAGATAATTAACCCTCTGAGAAAAAGCCTTCTGTTTGCATCTTCCGATCGTTTCAAGCCATGCTTCATCCGGCTCTTGCCCGCGTCGTTCAAGCCATTGCTCCACTGCCGCATATCCGTCACCAAGCAACTTGATGCCCCTGAATTCGTGAGCGAAATCCTCCAGCTCTACATTGACTTGAATTAAAGGCGTATCCTGCAGCAAAATATCCCACTCGAACGTAGCCGTTTCTTCCAATCGGCTGCCCAGTGTAATAACTACATCAGATTCATTCCAGATTTGCCTCAGACTCAGATCGGTATAAAGCCCAGCAACACCACAGAAAAGTGCATGATCTTCATTAATTACGCTTCTTCCCGAGGCAGTCGCGAATAAGGCTGCTCCATGTTGGCTGGCGAACCGCTCAATGACATCACCTGTTCCTGACTTCATTCCACCCCCGACTAGAATGAGAGGCCTGCGGGCTGTCTCAATAATGCTCCATGCAGCATCCAACTCCCGAAGTGATGGAGAGCACGACAGCTTTTCTGGCGAGGCAAACTGAAGCTCTGTTGGCACAGGCTGGTCCATCAGGTTTTCGGGTAGTTCGATATAGACAGGTCCCGGTGCTCCATTGATAGCCAAAAAGGCAGCCCGCTCCATTGCCCATACAAGCCGATCCACATGCTCGACACGGTAAGCCCATTTTACGAGTGGCTTCACGAGTGAGATTTGATCGGCTTCCTGAAAGGATCGGGTACCCAGCTTGTCTCCTCCGGTGCCAAGCGCCAAAAGCAGAAGCGGGGCACCCAGGTTCTTGGCTTCCAACAGCCCCGTAAGTGTATTACTGAGCGCAGGACCTTTTCCCACAACACACACGGACATCTGATTAGTTGTGAGCGCATAGCCTGCGGCCATAAACACAGCATTACGCTGATCTTTGCAGAGAATAAATTCCATACCGGATGAGGGAAGTGACGTTACGATGTTGAGATCGTCACTTGGTAATCCAAAGAGGTGCTGAACCCCAGCCGATTGTAAGTAGCCAATGACGGCATCCCAGGGGGATATACTTGCGGTCATACCAAACTCCTCTTTTCTGACAAATATTCTGCGACAATTTCCGAGATCAAAATCGGCTTCGAGACAAGCTTATAATCGTAAAAAATATAGTTCGACATCGTGCCATAGCCACCAAAAGGCTTGTTGCCTTGATCCACATCCTCAAGTGTTTGGTTAATGGTCAGCGTGTGCTTCTTTCGCAGAACATCAGTCAGATGCTCCGACCCGTATAAGCTGCATCCCATTGCCCGTTCGCTGAAATAACTGGAGGAAATGCGCTTGATCAATTGCTCGTCGTCTTGGTAGCTAACTACATTGAACACTGGCGAAAAATACTCAATAATCTCCAGGTTCTGATCCAATTCGCTATATACAACCGTTGGCTCCATCTTTTTCGTACGGAAATCAATGCCGCCGCCGTAAATAATAAACTTATCGTTCGTATTAAAATATTCAGAGACTGAATATAGCGTATCTTTATAGAATATAGGGGAATAGTTCGCGTTCGGGTCATTATTGGCCCCAAATACGAGTTCATCAAGCCGTTGAATCAGCAAGTTTTTGAATGGCTCACTCACCTCTTGATGTACCAGGATGATGTCGGGTCCCAGGCAGTCCTGTCCAGAGTTGAACAATCTCATTCGGATCACATCGGTAACCGCCAGCTCCAGATCGGCATCTGGTCCAATGATGAAAGGATTGATCCCCTGCCCATAAAAAATGTAGAGCTGATCTTTTCGGATCTGCTTTTTGATCTTCTCCGCATTGGTGTAGCTCCCGGTGAACACCACAATATCAGCTGGCATCACGGAATTCTCCATGAACACCTTCTGGCTAACTTTACGAATATAGATAGGTAATTCGTGTACAGCCTGGAGCTTTTCATGCAGCATATTGACGTACTCGTTTACGTGAGAAGAAGGACGAAAGTCTATATTTTCAACGTACAGGGACGGAATCAAGAGGTATAATGCATAGGAGTACAAAATGACGTTGGAAGGCATGAATACAGCCATAGATCGTTGCCAGCTTGGCTGATGGGTCTGCACTTCTTGCAATGCACCTTGAAGTGTGAGGATCGTGGAGTCAATCTCTGCATTGGCGGCCCGATAGGATGAAAATTGTGTGAGAATATCCATCACTTCCTGCCGATTTTCAATCAAATAATTGAGGCATTTCAGAATAGATTCATGCCTTTTCAAAAACAGCGTGTTTTCTGCCAGCTCTGGATTTATACTCATGGCACATTCTCCCTTTCCTATATGCAATTTTGGTAAATATCTTGTTATGCTTTGCGAGAAGCAGCTTTCTCTAGAGCAGTGCGCTCCATCTCCAGACGATCTACTTTTCCATTGCGATTTAAAGGAAAATGGTCGAGCGGAAGCAAAAGATCGGGAAACATGTAAGAAGGGAGCACCCGATTCATCTCTTTGCGGAGCACAGGTAAGGTCTGTGAGGATTCACTTTCAATGAATGCAACAAGCAAGGTCCCTTTTGCCTCATCCTCCAAAGTAATCACACAAGATCGGTAACCCAGCGAACCAATCCGGTCCTCGATATAGACTGGAGAGACCATGTAGCCCATCCGGTTGACCGTCTTACCGCTGCGACCAATAACATACAGCATTCCGGCATCCAGATAGCCTAGATCTCCCGTCTTGAACCAGCCATCCTCTAGAACAGATTGTGTCAGGTCTGGACGATTCAAATAACCTTCCATGCATCCGGCACTTCGTATCCACACTTCGCCTACGATACCGTCCGCCTGCTGGTTGCCTGTAGAATCAAGTATTTTCAAATCCACACCAGGTAATGGTTTGCCACAACCCTTCGGACAATCCAGCGTTCCCAGCGTAACGTTGCCCAGTTCAGAAAGACCGTAACCATTCAGCAGGGGCTGTCCAAATATGTTGCTAAATTTCTCTTCGAGATCTTGAGTAAGTGGAGAACCGCCTACGCACCACATGCGGACTGGAGATTGCTTGATCAATTCCAGTTGTTCGGGTTTTCGGCTTAGCATACGCAACAAGGTGTAAAAAGCAGAGGGGTTAGCGTCTACGACCGTCGCCCGGTCTTTCGTAATACTTGCAATGACGCTCCAGAGGTTTTTTGGATTGCAGATGATGAGAGAACATGAGGTTAACCACCAGGAGAAGATAAGTGAAATTCCATAAAAATGAGAGAAAGGCACTACGGGGAGCATATGGTCAGACGGTATGTAGTTCATAGCGTGTATGGAATGTCTGATATTCTCCATAAAAGCTGAACCAGCTTTCACGATTCCCTTGGGTTTTCCCGTCGTACCTGAAGAATACAGAATGAGCGCATCCGGTCTCTCGCACCACTTGTTAAAGTCGAGGGCTTCGGGCTTTGGCTCTCCCACCCAATGCGGGTGTACTGCTTCTTCTTGAATGAGATCTTGAATCAGAATAACGAGAGCATGAGGAACTTCTAAATCGGAATCCGTCAGAATGCAACAGGCACCCGCTTCATCATAGATTTGGGCCACCTCATCAATTACAGTCTGCTCGTCCACCACAGTTACCGAAACTGCGAGATGACACAGGGAAAACAGAGAAACAACAAACCAATAGGAATTGGCCGCTTTCAGAATCACTCTACCGTCTTCAGGAATTCCTCTGAGAGCCAACATCCGTGAGAAAATCGTCACATCCCGTTCCAGACGCTCCCTGCTCATAATTCCTTCCGGCGAGATAATACGGCAATCCGTATGCGTAATAAGCACAACGTTCCCTCCTTACATCCCCGTAATATGGTATCCAGCATCTACATGGATCACTTCACCCGTAATGCCTCTCGATAAATGGGAAAATAGGAATAACGCCGTATCTCCGACTTCGGACGTATCGACCGTCTTGCGTAGGGGCGTAGTTTCTTCAATATGCTTTAGCATTGTGTTAAAATCTTTAATGCCATAGGCGGCCAAAGTACGTATAGGACCAGCCGAAATCGCATTTACACGAATGCCATAAGTACCTAGATCATTCGACAAATAGCGCATGCTGGCTTCCAGTGAAGCCTTTGCTACACCCATAATGTTGTAATTCTTGATGGCTCGTTCCGCACCGATATACGTCATGGTGACGATACTTCCACCCTCCGTCATCAGCGGGTATACGCGACGGGATACAGCAGCCAGAGAATAGGCACTGATTTCTTGAGCAACCGCGAACCCCTCGCGAGAAGTGTCGACGAACAAGCCCTCCAAATCCTCAGCCTTAGCAAACGCAACACTGTGGAAATAGCCGTGCAAGACGCCTACCTTCTCCTTGAGAAAATCCGCCAGTGCATCCAATTCTTCATCGCTCTGTACATTGCAAGGACAGACAATGGAACCCGGAATGGTTTCAGCGAGCTTTAGCACCCGTTCCGCAACCCTCTCATTTTCGTAAGTGAAAATGAGATTTGCTCCTTCAGCTGCTAAAGATTGGGCTGTCCCCCAGGCAATACTCCTGTTATTAGCTACACCCATAATCAAAATGTTCTTCCCACTCAGTAGTACTGCCACAGAAACCACCTTTCTTTTTTTTACATTTTTAAACATAATAACAACTTAATTGCGTTTGTCTACATATATAGACATATATAATCTTTCCTGGAATATTATCTCTTCAGTTGCCAAACTTATATAGGCGCCGTTTTAGGCAGATGCCAAGAATATTTTAAAAATTGTGAATGTTGATTCTATTGGTCTGTGTTCAAATCGGAAGGAGTCCATACGTGTGAAAAAGTAGAGAGGCAACAATAAGGTGACTGTCCAAGTAAGTTTATTATAAAAATATCATACTCTTATAAATATTTCCATTCCAACGATAGACTCATCCCATTATCGGAAGTAACCACTTCATTTTCACCAGCCAAGATCTTCCGATTTGAACATCCTAAGTAACCCGTCTGATTCAGCGCAAAGCTTGAAGTCTTACTTTTCTAAGGCTAAGCCTTATGGTTATGTTTTTTAGGAGCTAACGTATAGCTAAAGGAGACAACAAAGTCGATTGCCAGAACGATCGCCCATGTTTGCATAATGCCCTCCAATGCCGCTGTACGCTGCGGATCACCTACATATACAATGATGGCGAGCAACAAAGCGTTGCCTATAGCCCAGCCCAAAAGGTGAAGCAGCCAACCTATTCGTTCCTCTTTTGCATGCGCAGCACCATACTTGCGTTCAGGCTTGGGTCCCTTGCCAAACCAATGAGAGAACCGTACATCCGCCCACTTAATTAACCTATGACCAAACGCTACGGTAATACCAAAGTAACAGGCTGCCAGGCCAGTAGCAGTTGTAATCTCCATGCCACTTCTCACCGTGATGAACACCGCAATCAGCAACAGGATATCAATAATTGGGGTAAATAGTAAAAGAAGCCCCCCTAATTTCTTCAATCCAAACATATACCTTGCGACTAACCCTGCAACAACAAAAACCCAAAACAAAACCTCAGCACTAATAATAAATAAATACATAATGGACGATTCCTTTCAAATTTGAAATTGGTATTCCCCTAAGTCTCCCCCCTTCATGCCCACTATCATACAATATTATACATAATATTCCTAGTATTTTGTCTATAATTACATAAAAGGAAACAAATAACCGTTTTTTTACAATAAAATTGCGGCTATTTAGTCCATTTCCTCTTATTCTCAAATTGGGCATTTTCCATAATATGCTACAAATAAAGGATTATGATATGTGCAATAAAAAAAGATGCACCCGTGTCATCAGCACGAGTGCATCTTTTATATAGATGAGCTATCCAATTACAATATGTCCTTCAGGACGACGATACAACGTTTTGGTCGAACGTGGGCGAATGGCATAGGCGATCGTAAGAGGACCAATTCGACCAATAAACATGGTCACACAAATAATCAGCTTGCCTGCGTCAGACAACCCTGGCGTCACTCCTACAGACAACCCTACCGTTCCGATTGCGGAAGCCGCCTCAAATGCAAGGGAGAGAAAGGGGGCATCCTCTGTCATTAAGAGCAGTATCACCACAATCGAGAATATAAACAGGGCTAGTACAATAATGGTCAGCGCCCGCATCATGATATCTTGAGGAACCCTATGACGGAAAAACACAATCTCCTTCTGTCCTCGCATGACGGCGATTAACGCACCTACCATAAGCAGAAACGTAGTCGTTTTAATGCCTCCTCCAGTAGAGCCTGGGGAAGCACCAATAATCATCAGCAGCATAATAAAAAATTGACTGGCCTGTCTTAACCCGCTGATGTCGACGGTGCTTGTACCCGATGATCTCGTGGAGACGGATTGAAAGACAGCGGCATACACTTTGCCTTCCCAGTTCAGTCCACCCAAGGTCCGTGCATTGGTAAACTCAAAAATAAATATAACTAACGCACCAATAACAATGAGCGCTCCCGACACGCTTAGCACCATTTTAGAGTGTAAAGTCAGTCTCCGGGTACGACGAAAGTCGAACAAGTCACTAAGTACAAGGAAACCCAATCCTCCCGAAATCACAAGTACAGATGCAATCATATTGAAAACAAAATCCCCAGCGTATTGCTGGAAGCTGGTCCCGAACAGATCGAATCCCCCGTTATTAAAGAGGGATACGGAATGAAAAATCCCATAGTATATCGCCTGTCCGACCGGCATCTCTCGCATCCACCGCAAAGCTAAGACGACAGCCGCAATCGCTTCAATAGTAAAAGAAAAGATCAACACCTTGCGGATAATACGCACGATCCCTTCCATGCTATCGGCGTTAATCGCCTCCTTAAGCAGCAGCCGATCCTTCAACGATAGCCGTCGTCCCATCAACAGCGCAAACAAGGTCGCTAAGGTCATAAACCCCAGCCCACCTAGCTGCATCAGCACCAAAATGACGGTTTCTCCAAATACCGTATAGGTCGAATCGACATCAACAACGACCAATCCTGTGACACAAGCAGCGGAGACGGACGTAAAAAGCGAATCAATCCAATGCGGAGCATGTCCACCATGATTGGCAATAGGAAGCATCAGCAGCAAAGTACCCAATGCAATAATCAATACATATCCGATGACCAATATAAAAGGAGGCGATGCAAACCGACTAAGCTTGACGCTGCGTTTCATCAGAAGTATTCCTCTCCATCCGTTCTTATGAAAAAGAGGAACAAGACACGGGCACCCCGGCTGATCCTCTATATTCATAATGTTATGTTATTCTACTGTACGGTTACGCATATGCGGGAAAAGCAGCACATCGCGAATGGAAGGCGCATCTGTCAGCAACATAACCAAACGATCGATGCCGATGCCCAGCCCGCCTGTTGGCGGCATACCGTATTCCAAGGCGCGGATAAAGTCATCATCCATTTGATGAGCTTCATCATTGCCATGCTCACGTTCCAGCAATTGCGATTCAAAACGTTGGCGCTGGTCAATTGGATCATTCAGCTCAGTGAACGCATTCGCATGCTCGCGAGCGACCACGAACAGCTCGAAGCGATCCGTGAAGCGCGGGTCCTGTTCGTTTTTCTTCGCCAATGGCGAGATTTCAACCGGATGTCCAGTAATAAAGGTCGGCTGAATGAGCGTTTCCTCTACAAAATGCTCAAAGAATGCATTCAGGATATGACCAAATGTCATGTGCGGTTCAACCGGAACCTTATGCTCTTTCGCAAGGCGATGAGCTTCTTCATTACTCATTTGTACACTAAAGTCCACACCTGTTACTTCTTTAACAGCATCGACCATGGAAACTCTGCGCCATTGCGGCGTCAGATCGACTTCCTGACCTTGATACTGAATGTGCTGTGTGCCCAGTACTTCCTGCGCAATATGTGCAATCATGTTTTCCGTCAATTGCATGATATCTTTATAATCAGCATACGCCTCATACAGCTCAATCAACGTAAACTCAGGGTTATGACGGGTCGAAACACCTTCATTACGGTATACACGCCCGATCTCATATACTTTCTCCATTCCGCCAACAATTAGTCGTTTCAAATGGAGCTCAATAGCAATACGCATATAAAGCTGCGTGTCCAATGCATTATGGTGCGTAATAAATGGCTTCGCCGCCGCCCCGCCAGCAATGGCATGCAACGTTGGGGTTTCAACTTCCAAATAACCGAGCGAATCGAGATAACGACGCATGGATTGAATAATACGAGACCGCGTAATGAACGTTTTTTGTACTTCTGGGTTCATAACCAGGTCTACATAACGCTGACGGTAGCGCAATTCCACGTCCTTCAAACCGTGGTATTTCTCTGGTAATGGGTACAAGGATTTGGACAAAACCTCAATATCCAATACTTTGATCGTCGTTTCACCAGTCTTGGTCTTAAAGAGCACGCCCTTAACACCAACAATATCGCCGAGATCCAAAATACCAAATGCTTTATAATTTGCCTCAGGCACAGTGTCTTGACGAACATAAATTTGAATACGTCCGCTAAGATCCTGTATATGAGCAAAGCTGGCTTTCCCCATCACTCGTTTGGCCATAATGCGGCCTGCTATGCTAACTTCAATATTTTTTTCTTCCAATTCTTCCTTGGTCAAGCTGTCATACTTGCTCAGTAGTACGCCCGCTTCAGCCGTGCGTATGTATTTGCGTCCAAAAGGATCAATGCCCAATGCGCGAAGCTCGTCCAATTTGGCACGACGAATTTGCAATAATTCACTTAATTCCTCGCGATTTTCTTGTAATTCCTGGTTAGTAGTTTCATCCGACATGGTGCTAAATCAGCTCCTTCAATATGAATAGACGGGCCGGGGTCCGTCTCGGGTGTAGAGAAAAAAAGCTTCCACAAGGAAGCTTTTACATTAAATTCCAAAGTCCGTGTTTTATTTCTTGATATCCACGATTTTATATTGAATAACACCTGCTGGAACGGTTACATCTACAACAGTTCCTTTTTTCTTACCGAGAATAGCCTTGCCAACCGGACTTTCATTGGAGATCTTGTTTTGGAGCGGGTCGGATTCGGCAGAACCTACGATAGCATACTCTGTAATATCCCCGAATTCCAAGTCTTCAACGGTTACCGTTGCCCCTACTCCCACAACATCGGTGTCAATTTCATCACTATTGATAATACGGGCATTACGTAGCATCTTTTCTAAAGTAATTACACGGCCTTCAATAAAGGCCTGCTCATTCTTCGCATCCTCGTATTCGGAGTTTTCACTAATATCTCCGTATCCGATGGCTACCTTAATCCGTTCAGCCACTTCGCGGCGTTTGACAGACTTTAAGTTCTCAAGCTCATCTTCGAGCTTTCTAAGGCCTTCCTGTGTCAGAATGACTTCTTTATCGCTCATCTCAACCGATTCTCCTGTCATGGGAAAAGTTTAAAAGTGCATCGGAATGCACGCTTTCAAAACATAATATGCCACTCTGAGGGAATGAGAACATTTCCTGCTGTTGTCTTGAGAGCTGCATACAATTTGTAGTATACATCAAGATTTTATACTGAACGATTATAGGGCAAGCAATTGGAAAAGTCAATCGCGTGCACAAGCCGGAACAGCTTCCTTATTACGCAACAGTCGTAGGAGAAGCAGCGTCTGTTGAAAGCCCTTCACTTTCCACCATGTGCAATTGGGATACAAACTGTTCCAAAATACGTACCATATCGTTGCGCTTTGTTTCTTCCATAATTACATCCTTAATGCGTGCAGAACCTTTAATCCCCTTGAGGTACCAAGCCAGATGCTTGCGCATTTCACGAACAGCTACGGCTTCGCCTTTCAGCGCCACCAGACGGTCCATATGCAAAATGGCAATACGAATTTTTTCTTCTGGTGATGGATCGGGCAACAGCTTACCCGTCTGCAAATACTCAATCGTACGGTACAGCATCCATGGATTCCCGAGCGCACCGCGTCCAATCATAACGCCGTCACAATTGGTCAAATCCAACATTCGGCGGGCATCTTCCGGTGTTACCACATCACCATTTCCAATGACAGGAATGGACACTGCTTCTTTAACTTCTTTTATAATATCCCAATTCGCATGCCCCGTATACAGTTGCTCCCGTGTACGGCCATGTACGCTGACGGCCTGACCTCCGGCACGTTCAACAGCGCGAGCGTTCTCTACTGCGTAAATATGCTCACTATCCCAACCGATACGCATTTTCACGGTAACCGGCTTGCTCACCGATTCCACTACTGCGGATACCATCTCATAAATCTTGTTTGGATCGAGCAGCCAACGAGCACCTGCATCACATTTGGTCACTTTGGGAACCGGGCAGCCCATATTGATGTCAATAATATCTGCATTCGTCTCCTGGTCTACGACTTTCGCTGCTTCCACCAAAGATTTGCGGTCGCCTCCGAAAATTTGCAAGCTAAGCGGCTTCTCGCGCTCATCTACAAACAGCATCTCGCGTGTACGCTTGTTGCCGTGAATGATGGCCTTATCACTAACCATCTCTGCACATACCAAGCCTGTACCGAATTCCTTGGCGATCAAGCGAAAAGCAGGGTTGCACACGCCTGCCATTGGTGCCAGGACGACTTGGTTTTTCATTTCAATGTCGCCGATTTTCAGCATATCCGTTCCCTCCTTTACTCCTTCTTTATATATCGTATACTTATCTTCATTCCGTCAATTCCCGGACTTCAATCTCTAGCGTTTGGGCAATGATGTTCAGCATGTCTGAGTCTACTGTACGATTACCTCGCTCCACAGCACCTAATACAGTCAAAGATATGCCCGTTCGTTCTGCCAACTCCTGCTGGGTAAATCCTTTTAGCTTCCGAAAGGCGCGGAGTCGTTGCGCCAGCTGCAAGTTTTCCAAAGCTGTATGCCGTCCTTTCCATCCACAGAATTCAATGCAGTATGCACGATACTGTATAGACCGGACGAATCCTGGTTCGGGACAATGTCAGCCAAGGGAACCAGCACAAAAGCACGCTCCAGCATACGAGGATGAGGAAGCTCCAAATCCGGCGTAGCCAATTGTGCCGCTTCCATCCACAACAAGTCCAGGTCAATGGTTCGTGGACCGTTAGGAATATGTCTTACCCTCCCCAGACGACTCTCCACCTCCAGCATATAAAACAAAAGCTCCTCTGGAGCAAGTGTTGTTGATACGGCTACCGTCATGTTCAAAAAAGAAGGCTGATCCAGATATCCAACAGGCTCTGTTTCATACAGACTGGAGCAGCGCAGCACTCGTATCGCCGGATGTTCGTCCAGTGCGGTAATGGCTTCATACAGGGTATGCTCACGCTCCCCCAAATTAGCCCCTAAAGCAATATAAGCCTCTGATCCCTCAGAGGTCGAATGTGCATTCATGTATCGTTCCTACTTTCTTGCGCGATAAAGCTCAACCGTCACACCCTGAAAATGAATATCAAACGGCGGATGCGGCTTCGTCACTTTGACAGTCAGTGCATTGACACTAGTATAAGTGTCCAGTAGGGAAGATGCAATACGTTCGCCCAAAGCTTCAATCAATTGGTAAGATTCCTTTTCTACGATATCTTTCACGGTATAATGCACCTCAGCATAATTAACCGTTTTGTCCAAAGCATCCTGCTCCCCTGCTTCACGCAGATCAAGCTCCAGTTCCAAGTCAATATAGTAACGCTGTCCCAGCTTGCGCTCCTCGGGAAAAACGCCGTGATATCCGTAATACTCCATGCGATGCAATTTCATTTTATCCATCGTTGGTAAGTCCCCTTTTTTTGATTTTTTCTATATAAGTTCCACATAAAGGATTCGTGAAGCGGGCTTTACCCACCATAACTCAGTGGATTTTTAGCCCCATACACCATCGCATCACACATACGTACGGTACGGTTGATCTGTGCCACATCGTGTACACGCACAATCTGGCATCCTTGGGCAATACCAAAGGCCACGGTAGCCGCAGTTCCCTCCACTACATCATCCACAGGCAAATCCAGTGCTGTACGGATAAATCTTTTGCGCGATGTAGCCAATAACAGCGGAAACCCCAGCTGGCTCAATGTATCAAGCGAAGTCATGGCATGAATATTTTCATCATAATCTTTGGCAAAACCGATGCCTGGGTCTAAAATGATCTGCTCCTTACGGACCCCTGCTTTCAGTGCTAATTGGATACTTTCTTGTAAATCGGACAGCATATCAGAAACCAAATCGGTATAGTTACGGTCGTGACGATTATGCATCAAGATGACCGGACAATCGAATTCTGCTGCTACTCGTGCCATATCGGGGTCTGCCTTAAACCCCCACACATCATTAATGATGTGTGCGCCTGCTTCAAGCGCCTGTCTGGCTACTTCGGCTTTGTAAGTATCCACAGACAATGGGATGTGCGGTGCAATCCGATGGATCGCCTGGACGACCGGAATGACCCTAGCCAGTTCCTCTTCCACACCTACTGGTTCATGACCCGGACGAGTAGACTCCCCGCCAATGTCAATGATATTCGCTCCATCCTCCACTAGCTTCAATGCATGTAAAACAGCAATCTCTGGATTATAATGTAATCCTCCATCCGAAAATGAATCCGGGGTCACGTTGAGAATGCCCATAATCTGGGTAGAATGTCCAAGTGTAAGCTCGGCCTCCCCCATTTGATAGCTGCGTTCATAAAGAGTTGGTATATTCACTTCATCCCTGCTTTCTGCCTATAATCATGCAACAGCAAAGCTGTTATGGACTCGTTCTTCGCCAAGGGCACCGATAAATGACTTGCTACGCCTCCCGGTTCCAACAATAAATCCACGGGTCGTATTTCTTGTATAGAGTTGGTCATAAAAATTTCATCAGCCTGTTTCAGCTCGTCCCAACGGTATAGCCCTTGCTCACATGGAATGCCTCGCAGGGTCGCCAGCTCCAAAATGAACTCACGTGTAATGCCTGGCAAAATTCCAGTAGACAAGTCAGGGGTATACAGCTTATTATTTCGCACAAAAAACAGATTGCTAACTATTCCCTCTGCCAGAAAACCGTTGGCCGTAAGCATTATTCCCTCAGCCTTATAATGGAGAGCCTCGGTATACTGCTGAAGTTCCCGCTTCGCAAGAATATTATTCATATAATGGAGCGATTTTAATCGAACCTCCCCCTCCGGAGTGTTTCTGGAGGTTCGCAGCAACTGAAGCGCAGAGGATTGCCCGGTTTGTGTATTTGTAGAGGGCAGCGGCTTGGCGAACAAAATATGGTTGGGCCGCGTGTAGTCACCGGTTGGCAAGCCCAGTGCCTCTTCACCCGCCGATACGGTGTAGCGGATATAGGCTTCATCCAGCCCATTTGCCACCATCAGATGCTGGATGTGTTTCGTAAGCTGCTTCTTATCCGGTTGAAAAGGAATACCCAGCATGCGGCAGCCTTCCTCCAGTCGGCGTAGATGCCGATCCAGCAAAAATGGAACACCCTTATAAGTGCGGAATGTTTCAAACAAGCCCATTCCGTATAAAAAGCCGTGATCACTTACGTGGATCACGGCTCTTGCGGCTTCCGTGAGGACGCCATTAACTCCGATATATCTCATAAATCAGACGCCTACCTTGCGTTTTAGGAAATTGCGCAACAGTTGATGCCCGTAGTCCGTAATAATGGATTCGGGATGGAACTGGACTCCTTCTACGGCAAATTCTTCATGCCGCAAACCCATAATTTCACCCTCTGCGGTTTCAGCAGTAATCTCTAGACATTCAGGCAGGCTCTCGCGCTCTACCAGCAATGAATGATATCGGGTAGCTGTAAACGGAGAGGGCAAGCCTTCAAATACCGAGGTATTGTGATGGAGAATCGGTGATGTTTTGCCATGCATGAGCCGATCAGCCCGGATAACCTTACCGCCAAAAGCCTGTCCGATGGCCTGGTGACCGAGACACACGCCAAAAATCGGAATCTGGCCTTTAAAATGGCTGATTACATCCAGCGATATTCCCGCCTCATTCGGCGTGCATGGACCTGGCGAGATCAATATATGATCTGGTGCCAGCTCTTCTATGCCTTTCACATCAATCTCATCATTCCGTTTTACGGTTACTTCTTCGCCAAGTTCACCCAGATATTGAACAAGATTGTACGTAAATGAATCATAATTATCAATCACCAAAATCATTAGACTCACCCTCCTGTGATACCGCTCCTGCTCAAAGCGGCTTCTTCTTCCCCACATTGTACCGCCTTCATGACAGCTCTGGCCTTGTTCCGACACTCCCGATATTCCCTGTACGGGTCTGAATCAATGACAATACCCGCACCTGTCTGTAAATAAGCAGTGTTCCCCTTTACAGCTAGTGTTCTTATTATAATATTTAATTCCATATTACCATTATAGTCAATCCATCCAAGGGACCCCGTATAAGGACCCCGACGGACGGGCTCTAATTCTTCAATAATTTCCATCGTGCGCACCTTAGGAGCTCCGGTAATGGTTCCACCTGGAAAGGTAGCAGCAATTACGTCTATAGCTGTACGACCCGAGGCTAACTTCCCCTCAACCTGAGAAACCAGATGCATAACGTGCGAATAATATTCGACAGTCAGCAATTCAGGAACATGCACCGATCCATATTCAGCAATCCGTCCGATATCGTTACGCTCCAGATCGACGAGCATAATATGCTCGGCGCGTTCTTTTTCACTGGATAGAAGCTCTGCAGCCATAGCGGCGTCTTCATCCGGTGTTAACCCCCTTCTTCTCGTACCTGCAATAGGTCGGGCGCTCACACGTCCATCCTCCAGTTTCACCAGCAGTTCCGGTGAGCCACTGACGATCCGTAAATCTGGCATACGCAGCATCCCCATATAAGGGGAAGGATTCAGCAAGCGAAGCCATTCATATATATTCTCAGGAAGGGCTGCAAGCGTACGTTGCTGACGGATCGACAAGTTAACCTGAAACACATCCCCTTGAGCAATATATTCCTGTACACGTTTCACGGCATGTTCAAAATCTTGTTGACTGAATGCCGTTTTCCAGCCTTCAGATTCTTGATGATCAGCCTCTAATCCTTTTTCGGACAACCGAGCGCAACGAAGAGGATAAGCTGGATCAGTCTCTCCCGCTTGTATGATGGTCTTCCACTGAATCAGCATGCGTTCTGCACGTTGGACAGCTTCCGCATAAAGCTTGCCAAGTATCGATGTGGTCTCATTCAACATAACCTCATTCGCCAAATCAGTCTGACTACTGAGGTTACCGGAATGGGCAGGATTGGGCATATGAACAGCACAATATAGGCATGATGTTTCGTGATCATAAATCCATAGCTCATTCACCCGCATCCACACATAATCAGGTATACCCGTATCGTCTGCAGCTTGAGTTGGCAAACGCTCTAACGAGCGAGCTACATCGTAGCCCAGGTAGCCTGCAAATCCTCCAGAGAAAAAAGGCATGCCAGGTACACGTGGCGCACGGTAAGGGGTGATCCAATCGTTCATGACTGTCAAAGGTTGTCCATGTATAGCACCATGCTCCCCGCTTTGCAAATCAGTCCAAACTGCTTGTTCCCCCTTGCCTTCCAATATAGCAACCGGATTCAAGGCCAGATACGTATATCTTCCACCTTTAGCGCTCTCCAGCAAGAAAGCATATGGCGCCGAATCCTCCCAAGCCCTCCGCCACGATGAAGGTAATCCACCTCCGGGCAATGGGTACTTAGCAATATAGGGAAGCATACTCCAGCCTTCCTTCTGCCAAGTTTGCCACTGCGCCTCCGTCACTCTAGCTGTCCATTTCATCTGTGTGTGCTACCCCTTCCTTACTTTGCCAAAAGTCTGCATTCTTCTCGTTACAAAGAAACCCTCATCCCCCGGTTACAGGGAAATGAGGGTTTCCTTACGTATAGTATACACAATTACGACATAATTACAGCTCGAAATTGTATAGTGGTGTGCTTAGGTAACGTTCGCCATTACTTGGAATAATGACGACAATCCGCTTACCCTTGCCCAATTGCTTAGCAAGCTTCAAGGCCGCGTGAACAGCCGCGCCAGATGAAATACCGGACAAAATGCCCTCTTCCTTGGCCACTCTACGCGCTACCTCGAAAGCTTCATCGTTTTCTACATGAAAAATTTCATCATAGATATCGCGGTTTAGAATTTCAGGAATAAAGTTGGCACCCAGCCCTTGAATTTTGTGAGGTCCTGGCTTGCCACCTGCTAGCAATGGGGAAGAAGCAGGCTCTACAGCCACGATTTTAATATCAGGGAATTCTTTTTTAAGCACTTCTCCAGCACCGGAAATAGTTCCACCAGTCCCTATACCTGCTATAAAAGCGTCCAGAGTACCGCCAATGGAACGAATCGCTTCTACGATCTCAGGACCCGTCGTTTCACGGTGAATTTTGATATTAGCTTTGTTCTTGAACTGCTCGGCAGCGAAATAATCCGGGTTTTCGCTCAATAGCTCTTCCATTTTCTTAACAGATCCGTTCATACCTTCAGAGCCAGGTGTTAATACAAGCTCGGCTCCATAAGCACGCAACAAATTACGACGCTCTATACTCATTGTTTCTGGCATAACAATTACTGCTTTATACCCCTTCGCAGCAGCAACCATAGCCAAGCCGATTCCTGTGTTACCGCTAGTTGCTTCAATAATAGTACCGCCCGGCTTAAGCAGACCTTCACGCTCAGCTTCTTCCACCATACTAATCGCAATACGATCTTTTACACTGGAGCCCGGGTTCTGATATTCCAGTTTCAAATAAATTTCGGCGCTATCTTCCGGTACGATCCGGTTGAGGCGAACGAGGGGAGTCTCCCCGATAAGGTCGGTGATGTTATTAACAACTTTAGCCATGATAATTCCTCCCTGACTGTAGATGATATATTAAAAATTGCGAAAACATATTGTGATGATTCTAGTTAAATCATTTTTAGTTTTATGCCGTTCATTTAATTTCCGATAAAAATAGTTGGTTTTATACGCTAATCATAACAATCTTCAATTCCAATGTCAATACAAGTAAATAAGCCACAATGCTGTTTACCCGCGTTATCCGCACCTGTTTCCTTCCAAGCAAGCTTCTTTTACTATGCTACAGAGAAACGGAAGGTACCTCTTTCCCAGATAAAATACGAGCTCCATATTTATCACGCAGACTCTTTTCGACCTCTTCCAAAGGAGCGGCTTGTGCCAGCGCAAGAGAGCGGCGGATTTGCTGACGTATCTGCTGCTTATCGGGAGAATCCTTTAGCCTGATATCCTGAACATAAATGACCGCATAGCCATCGTTAACGGAAATGGGACCTGCAACGTCCCCGGAGCTTAGTTCCCTCGCCGCCTTCATGACCGCCTCCGGTTGGTATGGGTCATATTCATCCACCCATCCCAGCTGTCCGCTGTGATCCTCACCGGAAAGGTTACCGGAATGCTCCCCAAGCAGGGTGTCGAAACTCTCTCCTTGCTTGACCCGATCCAGCAACAACTCTGCTTCCTCTACCTTAGCCACATAAAGAGTTGCCAGCTTGATCTGCTTACCGATGGCAAATTCCTCGGCGTGTTGTTCCCAATACTCGTCAATTGCCGTTTCCTCAACCTGAATACCTTGTGTGGCTATTTTCTCCAAGCCAATCCGGTACTCCGCTTCATTCCGTAAGTCAACCGGATCTAAGCCAAATTGTCGCTTCATTTCCTCAAAGTAGGCGTGTTCTGAGTCGTACCCTTTACTATCCTGCTCCAGCACCTGCTGTAAATCCTCTTGGGTGATCTTAATACCGAGACGCTTGGTTTCAGCCTGCACGGCTTTACGATTCAACATTTGCAACAGCGTATTCGTTCCATATCGCTTTTTCAGTTCCGCTACCCACTGTTCCTCCGATATGCCTTCCTGACCCATCTCCGCCACAGTATGATCCCCGTCATCCTTGCTTACATCACCCGGCTTTAACAGCCCCCGAAGCATGATAAGACCACCCAAGGCGGCGACGCTAACGGTCAGAATAATGACAGCTGTCCATAATCCTTTTTCCCGTGTAGTCATCGCTTGCACCGCCCATCCGGTTAGGCCTTGGCTTGATCTAACAGATTTTGCAATTCATCCTTATTAAACTGATAAGCCTCATTACAAAAGTGACACACGACCTCAGCCTGTCCTTCTTCCTCAATCAATTGCTTCAATTCACTTTCTCCCAGACTGATCAATGTTTTCTCTACGCGCTCGCGTGAGCACTCACATTGAAAATGGATATCCATTTCATCAAGAACTCGAACGTCCGGCAGCATCCAACGCAGCATTTCGTCAAGCTCCAGCCCTTGATCCAGCAGAGCCGTAACAGGTGGAATGGAGCCGACTGCATTTTCGATAGCAGTAATCTCATCATCATTCAGGCCTGGAAGCAACTGAATAATAAACCCGCCGGCCACAATGACGGAATTATCCGTATCTACCAGCACGCCCAAACCAACCGCTGACGGAGTCTGCTCGGATTTAGCAAAATAATAGGTAAAATCCTCACCTAATTCACCAGAAATAATCGGGATACTACCGCGATACGGTTCTTTTAACCCCAGATCCTTGATGATATGGATGAATCCCTCTGTACCTACGGCACCTGCTACATCCAGTTTTCCCATACTATTGCTAGGCAAATGCACATGTGGTTCAGTAACATAACCTCGTACTTCCCCTACAGCATTAGCATCAACGACGATTTGCCCAATCGGCCCATCGCCTTTGACTTGAATGGTTAATCGTTCGTTGCCTTTTAGCATTGACCCCATAATTGCGCCTGCTGTGAGGGTTCGTCCCAAAGCAGCAGTTGCCGTAGGATAAGTATCATGTCTTCTCCGCAATTCCTCTACCAATTGAGTTGTCCGAACAGCAAAAGCTCTAACCCTTCCATCCATGGCTGTACCACGAATAATTCGATCCTGCTTATTTTCCATATTGATATCCTCCCCCTATTATCCAAGGCAGTCATGCTGCTTATTTTCGTTAGTATTTCCTCATCCTTGAAGCATCATTTCCTACTATATAAACAACCTGCATCGACAGATCACTCGAATTGTTCAAAAACGTAACATCTTTCAGTATAGACGAAAAACGCCGCTAATCCAAACCGATAAAATCATCGGCTTGGCTCAGCGGCAGCCTATATCCACTTTTTATTCGGCGTTACGTTGGTAAATAATGCGTAATCCTTCGAGCGTCAACATCGGCAACACTTTCTGAATGCTCTCTGTCTCTGATGCGATTAGCTCTGCAAGACCTCCGGTAGCAATAACCGTAGGTTCTGCCTGCATTTCTTCCTTAATGCGCCTCACAATCCCATCCACTTGTCCAGCATAACCGAAAATAATCCCAGCTTGCATGGCGTGGACTGTATTCCGACCAATAACCTTTTTGGGTTTCTCCAACTCGATACGAGGGAGTTTGGAAGCCCGTTGATACAGTGCTTCCGTCGAAATGCCGATACCCGGCACAATGACTCCACCCAGATAGTTTCCCTTATCGTCAATACAATCAAACGTCGTCGCCGTTCCAAAATCCACCACAACGAGAGGTCCGCCGTACCGTTCTACAGCTGCAACAGCGTTCACGATCCGATCCGCACCTACTTCACGCGGATTCTCGTAACGCAGGTTAAGACCGGTCTTGATTCCCGGTCCGACGATTAACGGCGTTTTGCCTATATATTTATCGCACATTTCCTCTAATACACGGACCAACGGCGGAACGACAGAGGAAATAATAACTCCCTGAATGTCATCCTTTAATACGCCGCCCATACTAAAAAGATTATGTATGAGTACGCCGTATTCATCCGCGGTTGCCTGTCTGGAGGTGCTGATCCGGTAGTGGTGCAACAGCTCGCGCCCTTCATACATCCCCAGAACAATATTGGTATTACCTACATCCACTACAAGAATCAATCGGTGTCACCTATCTTTCTTAGCGTTAAGGTCAAGGCTGATATCCAGGTTATGAAAAGAGTATGTCAGCCTGCCTACAGAAATCACATCTACGCCGCTCTCAGCCATCTCACGTACTGTATCCAGCGATACATTGCCTGAGGCTTCTGTTTTGACGTGTGGGGCCTGTTCACGAATGAAGCGAACGGCTTCCTTCATATCTGGGACGGACATGTTATCCAGCATAATAATATCAGCCCCAGCTTCCAGGGCTTCCTGGACTTGCGTCATGTTTTCCGCCTCTACTTCAATCGTCATTGTATGCGGTATGTGCGCGCGTGCTCGGCTCACCGCCTGCGCAATCCCGCCTGCGCCCTTGATATGATTATCCTTAATCATAACAGCATCGTACAGACCAAAGCGATGATTCGAGCCGCCGCCTACACGCACAGCATACTTCTCCAACAGTCGATGTCCTGGTGTTGTTTTACGTGTGTCCACCAAGCGCGTGGAAAGTCCGTGCAATTGATCTATAAAAGTCTGCGTTCGTGTTGCAATACCGGACATCCGTTGGAGTAAATTTAACGCCAATCGCTCCCCGGTCAAAATCGCGTGGGTACTTCCATTCACTTCTGCCAAAACGCTTCCCTTTTCAATCCACTGGCCATCGGTCACCAACGGAGTGAACGACAAAGAAGGGTCCACTATTCGAAATACAAGTGCAGCGACGGGTAAACCCGCAATCACGCCGCTCTCCTTGGCATGAATGACGGCCTTGGATTGATGGCCCGGCTCAATCGTCCAGCGTGTGGTCACATCGCCGGAACCTGTATCTTCTCGCAGCCAGCTGCGAATTTGTGCCGTTAGTTCTTCCTGATATCCGCTAAACTCTCCATAAAGCTCGCTGTTAGATGTCATGAACGCTCTCCTCCGTTATGCCTTGCTCACGTCGCTGCTGGATATGCTTACGCCAGACGCGATCATCTGTCTCAGGGAAGTCCTCACGATAGTGTGCCCCCCGGCTCTCCTCACGCAGCAACGCACCATCTGCCACTAATAAAGCACAGGTGAGCAAATTGGCGAATTCGATCTCTTCCCGGCTGGTGATCACAGCCTGAAAAGCAGGCACTAGCCCGTGCAGCTCTTTTAGAGCTGCTTGTAGCCCTTCACTATGCCGACGAACTCCAGCATAGTGAACCATCGTTTCTTGCAGCCTATGCCGCTGTTCCACGAGGGATGAAGCCTGAAACTCTGCACGGTTATCACTGTAAGATATCAAGCTATGGCCGACCAGCGGTGGCAATGAATGCAGCCGCTCGATAATCCTGCTGGCGAACACAATCGCTTCAGATAACGAATTGCTCGCCAGACGATTAGCACCGTGCACGCCTGTGGAAGAAGCCTCACCACAGGCGAACAAACGCCTAATGGAGCTTTCCCCGTATAGACTGGTCTGGATCCCCCCCATCATATAATGGGCAGCAGGAGCAATGGGAATCCAGCCTGTCGTTATATCCAAATCATATGACAGACATGTCCGATAAATCGTTGGAAAGCGTTGCTTTACCCGCTCAGGCGGCTCGTGTGTAATATCCAGGTATACAAACGTAGCCTGAGTGCGTTCCATCTCATGGATGATCGCACGAGCTACGATATCTCTGGGTGCAAGCTCCTGCCGGGAATCATACTTGTCCATGAAGCGTTCTCCATGAATGTTGCGTAACACTGCACCTTCTCCCCGTACGGCTTCGGAAATTAGAAACCTTGGAGCGCCCGGATGGCACAACGCCGTAGGATGAAACTGTACGAACTCCATATCCCGTACAACCGCCCCAGCACGATATGCCATAGCAATACCGTCCCCAGTTGCGATATCCGGGTTGGTTGTATAACGGTATAATTGACCGCTGCCTCCTGAGCACAAAATTGTTGCATTTGCAGTGATATACGACCTTTCTCCATCTGGCATTTGGACGAGGGCCCCAATACACTCACCATGCTCAGTCAGCAGGTCAATGACCATGCACTCTTCCCACACCTCAATACCAGGATGGGCGACAACTTGCTGTGACAAGGCACGCACGATTTCATAACCGGTGGCATCTCCATTTGCATGCAAAATGCGACGATGACTATGCGCCCCCTCTCGGGTTAGCGCTAGTTCACCATCCACACGGTCAAAGGCTGTCCCCAATCGTATTAACTCTTTAATACCTTCTGGGCCTTCATGAACAAGCGCTCTGACCGCCTCGGGTTCACACAGACCTGCACCAGCAATCAGAGTGTCTTGCATATGATAAGCCGGTGTATCCTGGTCCGATGTGACAGCAGCAATGCCGCCTTGAGCATAACGTGTGTTGCTTTCCATTAAAGTTTTCTTGGTAATCAGCAACACTTTCCGATTCTCCGCAGCCTTATTCGCCGTATATAAGCCCGCAATGCCGGAGCCGATGATTAAGACATCGGCTTCGTATTGGGTCAATTCCGCTACATCAAAATCAACTAAATATCTTGGAATCATGCCTTCACCTGATTTCACAGAAGAATAGCGCACACCATAGATTGTACAGTATGCGCTCACGGAATATGTTCAAAATGATAGTAAGTCGATTGCAGCGGCTGTTGGCCTTTTAAGCTAGGAAGGCGACAGCCGTTTATTTAACAATAAATGTACACAACGTTCCTGTGTCTGTCAAATCACGTTAGCAATAATCTTCCATATCTAAAAAAGCTCCGGAAAACCAATAGAGATGGTTTCCCGAAGCTTACATATATGCTTATTCAACTATCCATCAGATGATCAGGTTGTTGTCGGTGGAGTGCCGCCTGAATTGCCTGAATTGTTATCATCCTCTGGTTTTTGCAGATTAGGGATATCGTTCGGTTGATCCGTTGTATTCTTAGGCTCGTCATCCTTACCTTGAATACGTACACGAACATCACCGATGTTGTCGATCACAGGCTCACCGCTTTCCGGTGTTCCTTCTCCCTCATTCGTATTGCCGTTCAAAGAACCTGTCTCGATCAAACGCTTGATTTGTTCAAGTTCCAGAGTTTCTTCTTCCAACAAGGTTTGAGCGATCAAATGAACCTCTTTGGAATACTTCGTCAAGAGTTCTCTAGCACGCTCATAAGAGTCAGTGATGAAGCGATTCATCTCCTGGTCAATCTGATAAGCGATCTGATCACTGTAGTTCTGCTCATGACCGATATCACGTCCAAGGAACACTTGACCTTGGGAAGTTCCGAACTGCATCGGGCCGAGCTTCTCACTCATACCGTATTCCACGATCATGCTACGCGCAATGCTTGTCGCTTGCTGGAAGTCACTATAAGCCCCTGTTCCGATCTCACCAATAAACAGCTCCTCGGAGACACGTCCACCCAACAATCCAGTGATTTTGTCCAGCAATTCCTGCTTGGTTGTCAGCATGCGGTCTTCCTTTGGAAGCATGATGACATATCCACCTGCACGTCCACGTGGAATAATAGTAACCTTGTGAACCATATCGGCATTCTCCAGGAAGTAACCGATAATCGTATGCCCTGCTTCATGATAAGCAACAATTCGTTTCTCGCGGTCACTGATTACGCGGCTGCGTTTTTCAGTACCCACGATAACGCGGTCAATCGCTTCGTCTACTTCTCGCATCGAAATATCTCTGCGGTTGCGACGAGCCGCCAGCAAGGCAGCTTCGTTCAACAGATTTTCCAGATCAGCGCCTGTAAAGCCTGTTGTACGTTTCGCAATGACGTCCAATTTAACATCCTTCGTTAATGGTTTGTTGCGTGCATGTACATGTAATACTGCCTCACGACCTTTAACATCTGGACGGTCAACCGTAATTTGACGGTCAAAACGCCCTGGACGAAGCAAGGCCGGATCTAGAATATCCGGACGGTTAGTAGCAGCAACGATGATGATGCCTTCGTTTGCGCCGAATCCATCCATTTCTACGAGCAATTGGTTGAGCGTTTGCTCACGTTCATCATGTCCGCCACCCAATCCGGCGCCACGTTGACGTCCAACAGCGTCAATCTCATCAATGAAAATGATACACGGTGCATTCTTCTTTGCATTCTCGAACAAGTCGCGAACACGAGAAGCACCGACCCCGACGAACATTTCTACAAAATCAGAACCCGAGATGCTGAAAAACGGCACTCCGGCCTCGCCTGCAACAGCTCTCGCCAAGAGTGTTTTACCCGTACCTGGAGGGCCCACTAACAGAACACCTTTTGGAATACGAGCGCCCACAGCTGCGAACTTGCGTGGGTCCTTCAAGAATTCTACGACTTCGACAAGCTCCTGCTTCTCTTCGTCAGCCCCCGCTACGTCTTCGAAGGTAACTTTTTTCTTCTCTTCGTTATACAGACGGGCTTTGCTCTTGCCGAAGTTCATTACTTTGCCGCCACCGCCCTGTGCCTGATTAAACAGGAAGAAGAACAACAGGAACATGATCACCAAAGGAATGATAGAAGTCAAAAATGTCAGCCAAATGCTTTCGCCTTCCATTTTCTTCTGTACGTATTCAAACCCGTTCGTTTCGCTGGCATTCACCAGTTCACTTAGTGCTTGATCCGTTGGCGGAACGTATACGGAAAAATTGGTTGATTTAGCATTAGCCGGCTGCTTCTTATATGCACCGGTTACAAGATAGGCGTAACCGTCAAATTGGACCGTTACTTTAGAGATGTTATTAGCTTTAACCTCTTGCCGTAATTGGTCATATCTAGGGAGATCGGAGGCTTCGTTACTGTTGCTAACAAACTGAACGATACCCACCACAACTAAAAAAAGAATCAAATAAAAACCAGAATTCCGGATGAACCGATTCATCCCCTACCTCCTCTCGAGACACTTAAGTTATTTTACCATAGCCTGTAAGCCCTTCTCAACAAAGGACCCTATTTAGTCCTAGGACTGGAGGCTGAGATTAGCTGGTGTAGATTTCCGGCTTCAAAATCCCTATGTATGGGAGGTTCCGGTAGTGCTCGGCATAGTCCAGACCATAGCCGACAACAAACGCATCCGGAAGTGTAAATCCAGTGTAATCAGCTTCAAGATTAACGGTCCGGCGTGCAGGCTTGTCGAACAAAGTTACGACACATACCGAATTGGCATTACGATTCTTGAGCAATTCAATCAAATGTGTCAGCGTCAGACCACTGTCGATAATATCTTCGACAATTAGAACATCGCGTCCTTCTACTGAAGCGTCCAAATCTTTGATGATTTTAACGACGCCTGATGATTTGGTGGATACTCCATAACTAGATACAGCCATGAAATCAAGTTCCAACGGCACCGTAATGGATTTAACCAAATCTGCCATAAAGATAAACGCACCCTTCAGCACGCAAATCACCAATGGATTTTTACCTTCATATTTCACGCTAAGCTGTGCGCCCAATTCCTTGATTTTACTCTGAATTTCTTCTTCACTGATTAATACTTCCTGAATATCATTTTGCAACGGTGTAAACCTCCTAAGTTTATACTATGAAAGCCGTTCCTGCGCAATTACCGGTGCCCCGGACTCTCTCGTCTTTGCCATGACATATATATAACCGAAGACGTGTGCTCTTGCACCGCAGCATGTACAGAACGTCGTACGCCCGGAATCCAGAGAACAGCTCCAGAATGGTCGCAGACGATGGGAATAACGGAACGCATTGAAGGAGGTATTTTTTCATCAATAAAAATATCTTTAACCTTTTTTCTTCCGTTTAATCCCATTACATACATGGTATCTCCAGGTAATCGCGAACGTACAGTCAACGGCAAAGTCAATTCATCTGCGTCGAACCATACTTCTTCCTCATTCGCCGGATGGTGTCCATCCGAATAGGAAGCTCTTCGCCACCGGAGTATACCCCCCGCTTCAGGCAATTCAAGCTCACCGGAAATAGGCAATACGCTCAGTCCATAGCTCCATTCACCCATAACGACTTGCGTACGGTCAAACAAAACCGCCTGGTCATATTCGCGGACTCCAACCGCACCGCCGCCCAAGTCCAAGCTCCATGTAGAAGATGTCTCCTGGAGAAGTCTTAGTCTAACGGTCTCAATTTTACGAAAATCGAAATTTTCACTGTCCGAAGGCAGATAATTTAATATTAGTTTAATCAACCTCCGTTGTAAAGCAACGGATAGCTTACGGTATGATGCGATGGAAAACATGTACCTGCCATTATTGAAATGCACCATTTCCTCGTATACCGACAGTGTAGCTGCCTCCATAAAATCATTTTCATCAGCCATCGTTTCGGCCAGCCGGTTCAGGGACGGTGTCAGTTGCTCATTATATTGCCCCAAAAAAGGAAGCACATCCATGCGGATGGCATTACGACGGTATTTGGACGATAAATTAGTGCTGTCTGTCACATAGGAAAGACCATAAAAGTTACAAAACTCAATCAAGTCAGCCTTGTACATACGAAGTAGCGGGCGAATGAGTTGCACATTTTTTTCGGTACGTGCCAAACGCATACCCGCCAAACCCGCCGGTCCGCTACCGCGCAGCAAGTGCAAGAGGACTGTTTCCGCTTGATCATCGCCATGGTGAGCCATAGCAATATGCTGTGCCTCCCACTTCATAGCCGTATCATGTAAAAAGCTGTACCTTAGGTCACGGGCTGCTTCCTGTGGGCCCTTACCGCTCTCCTTCATATAAGCGGGTGCATCAACCCGAATCATTTCAAATGGAAGCTTGAGCTTTCGGGCAATATTGCGTACCTCTTCAGCCTCCGCATCCGATTCTTCTGGCCTGAAGCCATGATGAACATGAGCGCAGACGAGTTGTAATGGCATATGTATAACGGATATTTCATGTAAAATGTGCAAAAGGGCCACCGAATCCGGTCCACCGGATACAGCAACCACAATGCGGTCTCCGGGGCTCCACAGTGAATGTTCTCGCGCCAAAGCGAGTACTTCCTGTACAACACCGGTCGGTTTTGTTGTTCCCATTCACGACCCTCTTTTCTCCCGACCGTAAAAATGATGATCCTCTGTTATCTTATGTAAGTCATGCTGCTACCTTAACGCAATCCAAAGCGCTCCGGCAAGCAGCAAAAGCGATACCGTAAAAGCATATCCCAGCCAGCGAGGATTTCCTCTTTTGGCAGATGATTGCCTGACATGTGCGGAAGCCAGACGCGACCAAGCTCGGGCCGCTGCACGAGTATCGGAATATTCTCCACGTACTGCACCCAGCAGCCATTCGGCGTAGGGACGTAATACACGGCTGCGACGAATGATGACTGTCAATTCTGCCGTATTACGTAGCTGTGGTAGCCTGCTCGCAGCCGTCTTTAACGATTCGCTCTCCAATATATGAATCGTTAGAAGAGCGAAGGCAAACAGATCATACTGGGGGTCAGCATTTCGGCTACCAGCATTCCAGAATCCCCTGTCGTACCACTCTGTAAATTGTTTAACACTCCGACCTGCAAGGGACACGCCACCATAATCAATCAACTCAGCCTCACCATAGGCATTGACCAATATATTTTGAGGCTTCAGGTCGCCAAACACCCATCCTGCCTGATGGAGATCGGCCAGACGATTCAGTATGCCGGTTCCAGCTACACCATACCACTCAGGCCCTTTGGCTGCCACAAATTTATGAAGCGGATCTCCTTTAACGTATCGCATAACATAAAAGGGAATCTCCCCATTGCGTAACACTACATCATCTACCTCAAACAAGAAGGAAGGATTTCCATTCCGCTGGAGAGCAGCCTGGGTTCCTTGAGACTGTAATGTGGTCAGCACATTAATCTCCGATTGCAGGTCAAGCGTATTCTTTCCCATTTTGAGAGCAAATTGCCGATCGGCCTGTGCTTCTTTTACCAAATATACAGTTCCGTTCGCTCCCCGGCCCAGCAAGCGCTGGATGACATAGCTACTCCGCTTCCACTTGCCCTTGATGACCGTTCCGGGTGCAAGAACGGGATCAGACGACGTAGTCACCGAGCATCCCTTCTCCTTTGCCATAGGATTCTTCCAGATCTTTCTGTTCCCCTAGTGTAACATATCGGTAATAATCAATCACTTGTAAAATGGCTGGTCCTGTCGGTGTCGCTCCTTTCATCCGCAAGCGTCCGAATATCGATTTGATCTGATCAAGCTCAGAGGTCCACCCGATATCCATGACCGCATCTTCTCCCATTCGTCCACCCGGAAAATGAAATACAGATATACGGCTGAGTCCGCTTCTGGACTGTAAACTGAGCATCAAATCGCGGATACTATCCTCTACAGCAGGCAACTTGGGCTTCATGCTTGCACTCGCATCAATGAGTAAAGCAATTTCCAGAGGGCTTGTTTCTGTCAGTTCATCCATTACCTCAACTACCTGGGCTCGTTTGGCCGGAGGCAGTTCACCAATATGCCGGGCGCCGCCCTCACCCAAAATGTGCGTTAACTCTCTATTAACCGCCTGCTGAATCGTTTGAACCACTGTTTTGCGCGTCATCATTTGCATGGTTTGCGCTAACTGCTTCGTACCAACGATTTGGCTAAACCCTCCTCCTGCTTTAGCTATTTCCTGAATCTCTGCGCTCCCAAGCTCGCCGATGGTTCCGTAGTCTATGACTCCAGCGACGTTCACTGTAATGCCCTCCCGTAATGCTTGGGCAGCTGCCATCACTGGGCTAACCCCTACGTTAGAGCATCCATCTGTAATGATCAAAATTTGCTTCATCGCTTATTGGCCTCCGCTTCCTCTTAATCTATTCCGATAGATTCTATCTTTGCCTAATCCGGAACGATTCAAACGAAGGATGCGGATTTTTAAAACCGAATAAGGAATTTCCCGGGCAATGTTGATCTAGCTCACCGTCCGTGGACGCTCCAACCATCTCATGCCAGGTACATGGAGAGTGGCCCACTCGGGGTGAAAGTGATCTATTTTACTAACAACTACAGTCATATCATCATAGATTTGATTTTGTTGGTATCGGATAACCCGTTCTAGCAAACAGTCAGCCAGTTCCTGTGGATCCTCACTTTCAATCTCTTGAATCATGCGCTTCATCCATATTTCTTTATTAACTGCATAACCTGGTGAATCGTATATACCGTCTGTAATCATAATGAGAATATCCCCCGGCTGGAGCTGCAGCGACACCAAATCAACCTCGATATCCTGTATAATACCAATTGGTAAATTGCTGGCAGATACAGGAATGACCTCCTCCCCTCTTTTAATAAAGCTTGGCGTAGATCCAATCTTCATAAAGGTTGTCCGAGCCGTGTACTGATCAATTAACGCCATATCCACCGTAGCATACATTTCCTCAGGTGATCGGAGCATCAGGACAGAGTTAACCGACTTGATTGCCAATTTTTCGTCCATACCCGACTGCAGTAGTTCCTCCAAAATATTCAGTGCTGCACTGCTCTCTTGCTGCGCACGTTCCCCGTTCCCCATACCATCGCTTAAAGAGACTGCAAAAGTCCCATTCCCGAGCTCCATCATGCTGTAGCTGTCTCCTGAGAAAAAATCGCCTCCTTTGGCGGCACTAGCTACTCCCGTAGCGATCTCATATGTTTTGGCAGAACCGAACATAACTGTAGCCAAGCCTTGGCGGCGATCTGCCGCCGTTTCGCGCATGACAGCTATATGCTCGTCCAGTATGTCCGATAGCAGCGGAGCAATGATTTTCCGGCATTCATCAAATCCCCTTGTATAGGCGTGGACAATCTCAATCTCAACCTGACCTGCATCCAGATTAATAATTTCAATCGATTGGATAGATAAGCCCAGTCTATCAAGGGCCTCTCGGATTTGCTCCTCCTGCCGATGCATAGTCTGCCCTTCCCGCTGAATTTCCCGCGCTAAATCCTCCATAATTTGCGATACACCTGAGAGCTGGTCAGCAACAAGCTGACGACTATCGTATACTTGGCGCTTCCACTGCATATTATGCTGGTAGAGACTATACTGCTGTTTCATTACCTGCAGGACAGCGCCCGTCTTGGCACATGCCTTGCTCCATTGCGGCGGCATCTGCTCCGGCTCCAAATCAGGATTATCCTCAATGGCGCTCATCATTTCCGTCATATACTGATGGGTTTGCATAAACTTGCCGTCCCAGCACTGCTCGCACTTAAAGCAAGAGGCACAGGTTCCCTCTGCCACCGCATTCATAAAATGTTCGATTTCTCCGTCCGGCTTCGCCCCCTCACTCGCAGATATCTGATGGAAGCTGCGAGATAGCTGGCTGAATACACGGGAAAACTTCGTCACCCGCTCGGCAGTGAGATCACGAACCCTTTTGGCATATTCATGCTGGGACTTGGCGTGATCCTGCGTACCAGGGACATAGATAGAAACCGCTTTAAAGAAACTTTTTGGAGTCATTAAAAATAATAGGATTGCCGCGCAGCTCTCCCAGGTTGATGTCAGCACGTCCCCAGTCCCATCCAAATAGATCGTCAAAATGGAAGAGCCCAACAGCATACCAAGGGCCACTGCACCTTTTCTCCCTTCACGCAGCATTCCTGCCAGCAAACCTGCAAAAGCAAGTAGACTCATCTGCACAATTGCGGACATATTGGCCAGGCTTAAAATTAAACCGGTAATCACACCGACCGAAGCACCCAGCGAAGCACCTCCCACCAAAGCAAACACCAAGACCAAATATCGTGAAAGCACATGATCGACAGACAGTGAATGAATGGTCCATCCTACTGCTCCCGTCATCACAGAGGCTAATAGAATAATCAGACACAAAATTTCTTCGTTTTTGAGCTGGCTTGCCTTCTTGCGGTACGTTAACAGCGGTATGGCCTGTGTGAACACCAATGTAAGCATAAAACTGAGCACCGCATCCGTCCCTACAATGACAAGCTCATACCATGTAAAAGCCGGAGCCATCACGGCGTTAAATAAATTGATCATAAACACAGACAAGAAGACCATAAGCGGGGCATAGGATAATTCCAGACGATCGAAGGTTCGTAGTCCGCGATACAGGAGATAAAATACGATTAGCTCACCACCAATCATGAATAACGATGGGTAAGGAGCTAACAGGCTGCCTAGCACAACGGATACAGCTACAGGCAGCATCAGATCACGCCGAAGGAACGTAATGACTGCAAAATAAGCGAGGGCAAAAGGAGAAAGCTCGTCCAAAATAGTGGCGCGTCCCAGTAGAACTCCCATAGCTGACAATAGCAGCATCCATCTTTGCGCGGTTACCCACTGCACCACTTTATGTGAATCGAGCCGTTTCTTGAGTCTGGAAGGCCAACCTTCCGTACGCTCTTTGGATTTGGACTTTCTAGATTTTAACCCCGGAAAATGTACCACGTTCCATTTCTCCATCATGCGTCAGGCACCCCATTCATCAATTTGATGTTCCCATCTTAAACCGGAACGATTGAGAAAGTTTGTCAGAACCTCACGTCTTATTCCAAGAAATTTCCGACAAAAAAAAGTTCCGCGCGAAAGGACAGAGCATCCCCTGTACATCAAGCTACGCCCGTATGGAAGCAGATGGAAGTTGTATCTCTCTACGCCTTGCACGACCTCTCTATGTCGTCCATCCTAATGCCCAGACTAGCGATTTGCACAGAAGATAGACGGAAAACCGTTGGAGTTTGTCGGACGATTATGTCCACACGACAAAAAAAACATCCAACATTGCAGTACGATGCTTCCTCTCTTCTTCATGAAACTACTAATCTTAAAAATGTGCCCGTACAACTCCGCCCAATTGTATTGCCCGTGCCACGGCTTGTCGCATCTCTTGTCGGTAGAACGCAAAAAAACCGTAGCAGTCTTTCGACTGTACGGTTTTCCGTGTATGGTTGATACGGTTGTCAAAGTGAATTAAACACGCTTCGCGCCGCGTCCTCCGCGTTTACCTTCGGTGTTCTTTTTCAGCGACGAAATGCGTTCCTCACTATCTTTCAGGAAGCGTGACATTTTATCCTCAAATGAAGGTTTACCCGGTGCAGGCTTGAAAGAACGGCCTCCACGATCGCGGTTGAAACCACCACCGCGTCCCTGACTTGGACCTGAACCTCCGCCGCCAAAACGGTCTCCTCCGCCTGGTCCTCCTGTACGCTCCGGTCTTGGAGCTCTTGGGGGACGGGCTTCACTTGCCGGCTTATCAATCGTTTGCTTAATGGAAAGTCCGATTTTGCCATCTTTGTCAACATTAATGACTTTCACCGTCACAACATCATTAATCTTCAGGTGGTCGTTAACATCCTTAACATAATTATCGGCGATTTCCGAGATGTGAACGAGACCCGTGACACCTCCAGACAAATCCACAAATGCTCCAAAATGCGTGATGCCTGTCACTTTGCCCTCTAACTTGGTGCCCACTTCAATTGCCATAGAATAAAATGATCCTCCCTTAAAATATACAACCGATTTTTTTGCAAAAAAATCCCGCTGTGGTGATTTGATTATACAAAATGGCGGAACCAAGGTCAACTAAGCATTGGCCCGATAATGCCTCTATTTTTGTTCTCCGATGATTGGCGTCTCTTCCGGCTTGTAAAGACCGTACTTGCTTCTAGCAATTTCTCCAATGTACTCAGGGTCCTTGAGACGATTCACTTCGGTTTGAAGCTGTTGTTCCGTTTGTGTAGCAGCTTGCTTCTGTTTTTCCTTCTGGGTGAGCTGTTCACTTCGATCGGCCATGATCATGCCTTGAGAAAAAAAGGTGAATATGGCCCAACTACCAAAGGCGGCAAGCGATAGCAACCAAATCATGATTCGCCTGCGCCCGCCCGCATTGGACTTGGACGTAGGAGATGAATGGCGATCTACAGACGAATTACGCATGATACTACCCCCTTCCAAACCATCTTTTTGCTGTATTTTTCAGTCTGATACCCAGCTTTATCAGCGGATCTGGCGTCTTCCAGCGCGCTATAAGCGGACGGATCAACCAAAGAATCGGCTTCCAGACCGGCATCAGGATGTATATCAGCATCCTTCCTAGGAACACAATAAGTGCCCATGTCCATCCGACCAGCTTGCGTAACAGCCGATACAGCGCTAACACCGGAAGAACAATCAGGATGCGCAGTATGCTGTTTACGATCAACGTCAGTCTGCGAACGACCTCTATTAACATTACCACAAAACGTTGGGTTGTAACACTAAAGGCCCAAAAATAGAGCCAAACCCCCAAAAGTAGTCCTAAAAAGACATAAAACCGCAGCTCACCGCGATTACTCGCGTACAGCACACGGAAAATAAACAAAGCCGAGGCCACCCAATACAGCACGTCCAACATATGAACACTCCAACGGGCAAAATGAAAGCGGATTGACAGCACCCGGTAGCTGTCAAATACCACTCCCATGGCTATGCCCGACAACAGCATCCACGTCAATGTCAGCCATTGTGTGTAAGGGTTCATTTGAAGAGCTTGCCGAATAGGCTTTTTCCGTTTTTGGCCGGGGCCCCAGGCTCTAGGTAGACGAGGGAAGTAATCAGACCTTCAATGGACAGCAGCCCCTCTTCCAGACTGAGGTTTTTGATATGTAAATGTTGTCCGCGAATGGTGAGATGGCCCAGCTCGGTCTGAAGCAAAAACTCTTCACTGTCAAAGCTCTCCACATTGCTGACGCCTGAAATGTCGAGCTGCTTACGGCTTTGCATGCGCAGATCATGGTGCTTGGACTTCCCTTGTTCAATCATGGCATGTACCCCTCCTTCTGTTCTTAGCTTATGAAGGGGTGGGCATGATTTAGAACCGATTTGCCTATTCATGAGCATATAATAGATGAAAGCTCATCATCCAAAAGAAAAAAGCACCCCTTCATAAAATATGAAGGAATGCTTCTATGTACAACGTTATGAGAAAATCAGATGTCTGCTTACCAGTTCAAACCGTTGTCCCTGGCAATAGGCTCTTCCTTTACCAAAGTGTACATACTTGCAGCCTCGTCCTTGCGTGTAGTGTCGGCGAGCCGTTCCACTCGCACGGTCACCAGCTTCTGGCCAAATTGGACGGTAATTTCATCGCCCACTTTGACCGCACTGCTCGGCTTGGCCTCACGTCCATTCACCAGCACTCTCCCTTGTTCAGAGACGTCCTTGGCTACTGTACGACGCTTAATCAGCCGCGAGACTTTCAAGAATTTATCAAGACGCATTAGTTAACGGCTTCTTTAAGCTTATTACCGGCTTTAAAAGCAGGAACGGTCGATTCTGGAATTTCAATCGTGTTGCCGGTTTGTGGATTGCGGCCTGTACGGCTAGAACGCTTGCGCGTCTCGAAAGTACCAAAGCCAATCAGTTGTACTTTGTCGCCACTAGCAAGTGCATCTGTAATTTCACCAAGTACGCCATTCAATACAGCTTCAACGTCACGTTTGCTCAAACCGCTTTTGCTGGAAATATTGTTGATCAGATCTGTCTTGTTCATAAGATAAAAGCCTCCTAAATGTCAAAAAATAATCATCACGCTACATATCCATAAATGGAGCAGACGTGAGGTCCAACCAACTGTGGCCGTAGCCTTCCTGAATGCCATTGTAACATGTTAACTATAAGCTACAGTTATTTTCAGAATTACTACAAGTTATTCGGGCTTGTCCTTAAAAATCCTGCAATGACAGGCGTTTTTTATTCGACCCCCAGTTAAGCCAACATCCTACTACAAAACTCTGCCCATTGGCAAGTCTGCTCAAGCTGGGCGTGTTTTCAACCCTGCATATATTCATTTTACTGGCCCATACAGCCAAAGATCAAATCCTTGGAATTAATCTCTGTCAAGGAGCTTTTTCGCTTCCTGCCAGTAGGTCTCCATTTCATCTACGCTGCTGTCTTCGGGACGACGTCCCTGCTCGCGTAATTTTTGCTCAATATACTGGAAACGACTCACAAATTTGCGATTAGTGGCTGACAGCGCCTCCTCCGGATCTACTTCCATGAACCGGGCTGCATTCACGGCAACAAATAATACATCCCCTAACTCCAGCAACTGAGCCTCCACGGAATGCCCTTCACGAACCGCTTCCTTTAACTCAGCCACTTCTTCGTCCAGTTTATCGAATACGCCTTCAATGCTATCCCAGTTAAAGCCTACTTTAGCTGCTTTCTTCTGGAGCTTGTACGATTTCATAAGAGCAGGCAGATCACGGGGAACCCCATCCAGTACAGAAGGGTAGGCTGCCGTCGTACCTTTAAGCCGTTTTTCCTCAGCCTTCATCTGTTCCCAGTTTTGCAGCGCCTCTTCCGCATCATTTGCTTGATTGTCACCAAATACATGCGGATGACGGAAAATAAGCTTATCATTCAGCCCTTGGATCACATCATACACATTGAAGGTTCCGACTTCCTCTTCCATTTGGGCATGCAGCAAAATTTGCAACAACAGATCGCCGAGCTCTTCCTTCATATGCTCTGGATCATCCTCATCTATGGTTTCAATGACCTCATACGTTTCCTCAATCAGATTTTTGCGGATCGATTGATGCGTCTGTTCACGATCCCATGGACAGCCTTCAGGACTGCGCAAAATATCGACAATCTCATGTAGACGGTCAAAAGAACGCCGTTTCAGCGCCTCATCTTCACTGCGAGGTATGTACACCAAGGATAGGTTCCCGTAGCCCTCTACTCGATCCAGCTCGTACAGCGGCACCTTGTGGACTGCTTCCTCACCTTCTACCCCAAGCGCGTGGCCGACATACACCTCATAATCATCAGGGTACCGCTCCATCAAGCACAGCTTCACATCGGAAGCCGTAAAGGTGTCATATACCTGTCCGATCAGCGTATGCAACTGAGGCTGGAGCCAGCTGGCATCCAGTGTACCTGCATCCAACAGCTGAAAACCCTCAATCGGATCAAAACCAAGACGCACAAAAGCCTCATCCAGGAAACTTTCGCCGCCCAAGATGTTTAGTTCAATCCCTTGCGCAGGACAACGCTCCTTGAGCAACTGCACCGCTGCTTCCGCCACCATCGGATGACCGGGAACCGCATAGACGATTTCGCTGCCATCTACCGCCTTAGCAGCCGCTGCCATCAATTGACTGGTAATTTCCTCGTATACCTCTGGAAAAGATTCCTTTGTCTCATATACCGCATCAAACGACTCAAAACCCACTTCAAACTCATCCAGTACTCGCACCGCAGGATGTTCCTTGGTCCGCAGATAGAGCGCTGAAGCGCCCCGCATTTTGTTCAATATCCCTATCGTAAGTTGATCGGGATCTCCCGAACCCAGACCTACGATCGTTAATGTTACGCTCATATCCAATCCTCCGTTCCGCAAAAACAGGATTCATGCTCGGAAAAACACCCGGCGCAATCCAGCTTCCGCTTCCTTTGCCTTGGCATTTACTATACCACAAAGTTGTATAGGCTCATAAAATGGCTTGCACAGCTTTCACGTGGTAAGCCGTATAACCCAGGCTAAGCCAGTACACGCAGCCTGCGCAGCACGGCTGCCAGCGGGCGTCCGAGCTTGGGCACCGCCACAAGCTCGGCTTCCGTGACCAACCTCAAGCGTGCGAGGCCGATCACGAACACCACGGCGCCTGCAGCTACTCCCAGCAGACTCTCCGCTACTGCCGTAGCACGACCTCCGGCAGACCATCCCAAGGCACCTAGCACAGCACTGGTGCCCCACATCGCCGCCCCGGCTGCACCAACCAAGGCGACAAGCAATACCGCTGGTTTGAGCACACTGGCAGACCAGCTCCCGCGTAGCCCCACCAAGCGGGCCAGCAGCGCGATGTTGATCACAGCCGCCAGCAGATAGGCGACAGCTCCGGAAATGGCAGCGCCAGCCGTGCCTAGCTGCGGCACAAGCAGCCAGTTTAGCAGCGCCTTAGCCGCTGCGGCTGCAAGCATCGCCAGGGCTGGCGCACGAACCGCGCCAAGTCCTTGCAGCAGCGCAGCCGAGATGATGCTGAGCGTGCCTCCTACGGCGGTCAGCGCCATCCAGCGCATAACCGTGCTGCCAGTGTCGTCTGCATACAGCATCACATTGACGGGCACGGCCAGCACGATCAAGCCTGTCGCAGCGGCTATTCCTAGTAGCCAAAACCAGCGCAGCGATTGCTCGCACTGACGACGTGCCAGCTCCGTTCCTCCGGTCACCCGGGCCTCAGCCAGCGAGGGTATGAACAATGCCGACAATGTGGTGGCAAACATCATGACCAGCTGTACTAGCGGAAGCCCCCGGTTATACACACCGAAGGCCACCATAACCGCCGTATCGTCCAAGCCCTCCTGCTTTAACAAGCGAGGAACGGTAAATGTATCTACCAGGTTAATTAACGGAACGGCTAGCGCTCCAAGGCAAACTGGCAAGGCATAACGTAATAGTGCCTTTAGCAAAGCACCGTTGCTTTCCGCTGGTTGAAGCTCACCAGTCTGTGCCTGCACTGTCGTCATGACCGTCTCTTGCCGCCTAAGTCTCTTTCTGTGACCTCGCCAATACAACAGCATGATCAACAGGCCCGCTGCTCCGCCTGCTGCTGAGCCAAACACTGCTCCAGCGGCTATCATATCCGCCCCTGCCCCCTGCGACAGCATAAACAGCAACAATACGATCATCACGCTTACCCGTATCGCCTGCTCCGTCACTTGGGAGACCGCCGTTGGAATCATATTTTGCAAACCTTGAAAATAGCCTCTCAGTCCCGCCATAACCGGCACGAACAAGAAGGCAACCGCCGCCGCCCTCACCGATGGAATGACGTGAGCATTGTCGATCCACTGGCCGATTAGCGGCGCACACGTATACATCAGCAGCCCCAGAATCAATCCGAATATGCCCAATACAAGCGAAGATAGCAGGGCAACACGTTGCCCTGCTGCCCTGTTCCCCACAGCCTCATACTCAGCTACAAATTTGGATACGGCCACCGGGAATCCAGCAGCTGCAATGGTAATAAACAGCGTATAAAAAGGATAAACCGTATTATAAATGCCAAACACGCCATCGCCGCCAATATTTTGTAGCGGGATTTTTTGCAATGTGCCGATCAGCTTGCTTGCTACCGCTGCCAGTGTCAAAATGACGGCCCCTCGTAGCAGCCGCGAAGCGGCGCGATTTTCCTGCATTCTCCGTCTCCACTCCCACCTGGAATAAGCGTTTTTACGAGTCCTATTATACCGTCTCTTCTCCTAGAAATAAAAAAATCCCTGTACAACGTTGAACGGCTTTGTCCGTTCTGTACGTCATACAGGGGTAAAACGGGGTGTTACTGTTCCATTTGCTTGCCCAGGAAGCCAGCGGCTGTTTCAGCCATCTTGACCTCCATTTCGGACATTTTTACATTTTCGTCCTTGTTCAACAATATAACAGATCCGATGGGATCACCACCCGAAACAATGGGAGCCGTCACAAAGGACGAGAGTGTTTCTTCGTGGTCTCGCGTCAGCTCATAAGAGCCGCTGGCTGTCTCCAGCACAGTCTTGCGATTATCCATGCTACCTTCGATAATACTACCGATTTGCTTGTCCAAGAACTCTTTTTTCGAGCCTCCAGCCACCGTAATAATGGTGTCACGATCAGTAATCATCGTAATATGGCCTGTGCTTTCAAACAGGGACTCAGCATATTCTTTGGCGAAATCACCAAGTTCACCAATAGGTGAATACTTTTTCAAAATGACTTCTCCGTCACGATCCACAAAAATCTCTAGCGGATCTCCTTCACGAATCCTCAAGGTGCGGCGAATTTCCTTTGGAATAACTACCCGCCCAAGATCATCAATACGGCGAACAATACCAGTAGCTTTCATTTCACATGTTGCCCCACTTTCTCAAGAAGAATTTAGTAAACTACTGACGGTATCGAAAGACGCTTCCACTCCCCCAGAAGCGGTCACGAAGAACGTCGCGGTCATGGTGTTTATGGTGATATCTGACCATAGTATTCATCTGTTCCCAATTCCTTATGCATGTTCAGTTATTTACCTTCGTTTGCAGCTCCATCTTTGGCTGTTCCAGCTTTACTATCGCCTGTACCGCTTGTTGTTCCGCTCGGTGTAGTTGTGCTGCCCGTACCGGACGTTGCACCACTTTTCTCTTGCGTAGCAGGTGCCTTCGGCAGATTGATTTTCAAATCAAGCTTCGCCAAATCATTTTCGCTAAAGTTTTGGATACTTTCCCCAGCCAATTTATTTTTCAGGGCAGCCTTTTCGTTGTCCTTCAATTTATCAAATGTTGGATCATTGCGGGACTCCACTTTGATCACGTGATATCCGTATTCTGTTTCCACAGGCTCACCAATTTTGTTAATCGGTTGAGTCTCGGCAGCCTCTTTAAAAGCAGGTACCCACTGTGCTACGGATGCATTTTCATACAGCCCCCCATTAGATGCGGAACCTGGGTCTTCCGAATACTTCTTGGCAATCGTCGCGAAATCCGCTCCACCGTCCAGCTTCGCTTTTACTTCTTTGGCCAGCTTGAGAGTAGCCTCTTTTGTGCGCTGTTTCTTTGTTTTTGGATCTTCAAAATTAATCAATACATGGCGCACGGTTGCTGTCGTGAATTGATCTTTATTTTTCTCAAATTCCTGCTTTAGCTGATCATCCGTTACTTTATTGGTTTCGCTATTGATTACCGTCATGACACGCGTAAAGTAATCTTTCACACCTTGTTCGGTCAGCTTCTGATCACTCAGAAATGTCTTAAACTTATCTTCGCCGACCGACTTTTTATACTGCTCCAACTGCTCGTTTCCTTGTTTGGCGCCCTCTTCCTTGGCTTTGTCGTCCGCTTTGGCCGCCAAAAGCTTGTACACTATTTCCTGCTTTACAATTTGCTCACGTACCTGATCAGAAGCTAAAGCAGCCTCATACTCTGGGTACAGAAATTTCATCATGCTGATTTCTTGGTTGAACTCATTTTCGGTAATCGTTCCACCCTTATAGGTCACGACAACCTTGCTGTTGTCTTTCGGCTCATCCTTGACCTTATTCTCATCCGCTTGCTTTGTACATGCTGCCAGCACCGATATAGCTAGCAACGCTGCCATGCCCAAGGAGAGCATTCTCCAAGGTTTTCTTTTATTTAGTTGTGGCATTTTGCAGTTCCTCCTTCAATGTGAATGCTTCTTTCAATGCACTCAAAAATTGCTCCAGCAGTTCTAGCAACTGTGGATCATTTAGACCTTTGCCTTTTATGCGTGCGCTCATAGAAGTGCCCTGTTCAAATTGTACACGTCTTTCAAAGCGATTGCCAATTTCGGCAAGTTTGGCCGTCTGAACCGCGTGCTGACGACCTTCATGGAATTTCAGCACTATATTGTCATCCCGCTGCACAATGGACTCGATTCCATACATCCGTCCATATACTTTAAGACGAGCCACGGCAAGCAAATGACGAACAGCCTCTGGCAGATCGCCAAATCGGTCGACCAGTTCGTCCTCCAGTTCGGAAGCCTCGTCAAAAGTACTGACCGCTGCAACCTTTTTATAAATCTCAATTTTCTGGATACTGTCATAAATATAGTCTCCCGGCAGGTAAGCATCGACACCCAAATCAATCGATGTGCTCCAATTCCGGTTGGATTGATCCTCTTCTCCAAGCACACTGACTTTACGTTTGTTGATTTCCTCAGCCAGCATTTGCGAATAAAGATCAAAACCGACGGATGCGATGAATCCGTGCTGCTCGGCGCCGAGTAAGTTACCCGCCCCGCGGATGGACAAATCACGCATTGCAATCTTGAACCCGGAACCCAACTCCGTAAATTCTTTGATAGACTGAAGTCGCTTCTCCGCTACCTCTGTAAGCACCTTATCTCGCTGGTACGTGAAATAAGCATAGGCAATCCGATTGGAACGGCCTACACGCCCACGCAGCTGATAAAGCTGGGAGAGCCCCATTTTATCGGCATCATGCACAATGAGTGTATTCACATTGGGGATATCCACGCCAGTTTCGATAATGCTCGTGCTAACCAGCACATCATATTCGCCATCCAGGAAATCCAAAATGGTTTTCTCCAGTTCGGTTTCAGACATCTGTCCGTGACCTACGCCCACCTTGGCGTCTGGGACAAGCGCATTGATTTCGGCAGCCATCTCCTGAATCCCCTGCACGCGATTATACAGGTAGTACACCTGTCCTCCGCGTGCCATCTCGCGTTCAATTGCCTCACGAACTAGAGTCTGGCTATGCTCAACGACATAGGTTTGCACCGGAAAACGGTTTTCTGGTGGCGTCTCAATGACTGACAAATCACGTACACCCAGCATGGACATATGCAGCGTACGCGGAATAGGTGTAGCCGTTAGCGTCAACACGTCTACATTCGTTTTCAGTTTTTTCAGCTTTTCTTTGTGCGTTACACCAAAACGTTGCTCCTCATCGACAATGAGCAGTCCCAGATCCTTAAACACCAGATCCTGTGAAAGTAGACGGTGAGTACCAATGACAATATCCACCGTACCTTGTCGAACTCCCTTAGTCGTCTCATTCTGCTCTTTGCGCGAGCGGAAACGGCTCAATACCTGAATATTGAACGGATACCCAGAAAAGCGCTCACGGAATGTCTCATAGTGCTGTTGTGCCAAAATCGTCGTCGGTACCAGCACAGCCACTTGTTTGCCCTCAATAGCAGACTTAAAAGCAGCACGGATAGCCACCTCAGTCTTGCCGTAGCCTACGTCACCACACAGCAGACGGTCCATCGGACGACTCTGCTCCATGTCCTTCTTAATTTCTTCAATAGCCCGAATCTGGTCACGTGTCTCATCATACGGGAACATATCCTCAAATTCCTGCTGCTCTGGTGAATCCTTTTCAAAAGCAAAACCTGGTGCTGACTGTCTTTCCGCATATAGCTTGATCAAGTCATCTGCGATGTCCTGAACCGAGCTGCGCACCTTACTTTTAACGCGTGTCCACTCATTGCCGCCCAGTTTGTAAATCTTGGGTTCCTTGTCCTCGGAGCCCACATACTTCTGAATCAGATCAATTTGTTCAATCGGTACAGATAGCTTATCTCCGCCTGCATAGAGGATATGCATGTAATCCTTATGGATACCGCCAACCTCCAGCGTACCGATTCCCATGTATTTCCCGATCCCGTGATTTTGGTGTACGACATAATCGCCCACCTTCAGCTCGCTATAACTCTTAATCCGCTCTGCATTGTCTACATGTCGGCCCTGCTTACGTGCTTTGCGCTGCTTCTGGGAGAACATCTCACCCTCGGTAATCACCGCCAGATGAATAGATGGCATCTCAAAACCGCTTTGCAGATTACCAATCGCCATCGTCGGCTCATCAATACCGTAGTCTTGAAGCACTCGCCGCATCCGGTCCAGACGTTCTTCTCCGCTCGCCAGCATCATAACCTGTGTGCCTGCCTTGCGCCAACGATCCATCTCTGCCTTGAGTACATTCATTTGACCGTGGAAATCCTGCATGCCACGGCAGATGAAATTCAAAATATTTTGCGGCTGTGTATGCGGAACCTGGCGAAGGAAGATCGACAAGAACAGCGTTTGAAATCTCCGATTATACAGCAGATTATCCGAGTTATCCGATAGCTCCAGTTGCGGTAGAGTTTTACCGTTTTGAAGCAAATGCAAATTCCATTCAGACTCATCCCGCTCTAGCTGCCTGGCTGTTTCTAGCATCCGTGCTGGTTCATCAATGATTAGAATTGTATCTTCCGGCATATAATCGGCCAAGGTTTTACGTTCAGGATACAGCAGGGAGATATATTTATAGATTTCGTCAAAATACACATGCTCCCGCAGCAGCTCAATTTCACGATGAATTTCCTCTTTCAGATGCTGCTTAGCCTGACGATCTGTCATTTTATCCAGTTGTTCCTCCAACAACATAGCAGCGGCATCGGCAGCTTGATCCATACGCTGGTGGCTTGCAATAACTTCCTTACATGGCGTTACAGTAACTTCCTGTACCTTTTCCACCGAACGCTGATCTTGCGGATCAAACATACGGATGGAGTCAATTTCATCATCAAACAACTCCACACGATAGCCCCATCGGGTTGTCATTGGATAAAAATCAATAATTCCCCCGCGTACACTCATCTCCCCGCGGGATTCAACACGTTCTACACGCTGGTATCCCATCTCAACCATATGCAGCAAAAATGCTTCCAGCTGAATCGTTTCTCCCTCTTTCAGATCTACACGAGCCTCACGCCATGTTTCCGGGATTGGTAGTAGACGCCGGACCCCAGAAAACGGCACGACAACAACCCCACGAAAACCCTGGGCGCATCGTATCAATACATCAATTCGTTGGGATAATGTCTCCGGGCTGGATATGGCTGCTTCAGCAGCGACCAACTCGTTAGCTGGATACAATAAAACCTGATCAGGAGAAAGCGCTTCCTGCAAATCATCTGCTATCTTTTGAGCGGCAAACATATTGTGCGTCATGACCAATAACGGTCGTCCAGTATCTTCAGCAAGTGCGGCCATCAGTACCTGTCTTGAAGAGCCTGACAAGCCTGATATCAGCTGTTCCTTCATGCCTGAGGATATACCTGCCGCAATGGATGCATAATCAGCATCCTTCGTAAAAGCCTGAATAAGTGCTTGTAACAAAAAAGGCACCCCTTTATGCTTATAAATAGTTACATGTAAACCGAAAAAGAAGCCTCAGCAATGCTGCCAAGGCTCCATAAGCGGAATTGCCGCTTCACCTCTCAAGCTGGTACATCAGACCAGTTGAATACCTGTTATTGGAGCGGGTTTACGAGCAGACTCAGCTCCGGATTATTCTCCAGCGCCTGACTGCAATGCTCGCAAATGACCTTAACGGTCATCTCACCACCCGAATTATACGCTATTATATCTCTACGTTCAGCAGGGGTCAAGGAATGGAAGCCCAACCTTTCTTCGGTTATTGCAGCGGAGTCAATTCGCCCTAAGAAAGTTCGACAATGTCTGCATACATAATTAACAACCATGTATTGTATATGCCTCCTGAAAGTTTTCTATACCTTTCAGTATGTCCAACAATCTTCCATTTAAGCCCGTCTAGCTGTGCAGAACTTACTTGTTGAATTCAGCCATCGTCCGTTCAAATGGATGATTCAGACTGTATTCTATAGCGTTGCACGTATCTTCTATCATTCCGGTCAATAGCTCCTTCTCCTTCTTAGGAAAGGTGCCCAGGACATAATCGACAATAGCATGTCCAGGCTCTGGGCGGGAAATACCCATACGAATCCGGTTGAAGGACTGCGTCCCTGTATGCTGAATGATCGATTTAATGCCATTATGACCGCCTGCGCTACCTTGATAACGCAGTCTTATTTTACCGACCTCTGTATCCAGATCATCGTACACGACAATCAGATCTTCCATATCGGCCTTATAGTAGTCCATGTATGCACGTAGAGACTCGCCTGAGAGATTCATATATGTCATAGGCTTAATCAGTACCGTTTTCACGCCACCAATGTGCCCCTCACCAATCAATGCCTTACATTTGCTTTGGGTAATCTGGATATTATGGCGTGAGGCAAGTGCATCTAAGGCCATAAATCCGACATTATGTCTCGTTTTCTCGTATTGGGGACCAGGGTTGCCCAATCCTACAATCCACTTCATTAACCTTGACACCCTCTTTCGAAGTCTTGATTTTTTGGTAAAATAGTTGTATTGAGGATTTTGCAAAAATCTAATAAGCGACTTTCAATGAACAATATATAGATCGAAATGGTCTAGTTCGTCTGTATATTGCACTTTGGAGCGACTGGAATCGAATTTTGCAAATCCTGGTAGTGAACAGGAAGGTGCGTGCCGATATGCTCAATCAAGGTGATATTCTCTTATATGACAGCCATTTTCTATATCATTTAAAACATTCCGTTCCTGTCCAAATCTATGACGGGAATGTACATGTTCAAATTGGCATCGTTGCGCGTTTTAATGAGCATTTCGTCGAAATCGAGGACACACTATACAATCGTCAACGCTTCACATTCATATCTCGGCCAGGCTTTTAGCCTGACATGCTGATAGGGGTTACCTTTTCCATATGGAAAAGGCAACCCCTTTTTTAATGAGCCAGCGCTTATTCGATTTCAAACAGTTTGCTGATCGACAATTCTTCATGCACACGGATGATGGCTTCTCCCATTAATGGAGCCACAGACAGTACCTTCAGCTTGCTTGTCGGATTTGGGTGAACGATCGGGATCGTATCCGTCACAACCACCTCTTTTAATGGCGAATTCTCCAGTCTTTCCATCGCAGGACCGGACAGCACGGCATGTGTACAACATGCATACACATCTTTTACGCCGCCTTCTTTAAGCGCATTTGCACCCAATACAATCGTTCCGGCTGTATCAATGATATCATCAATTAAAATAGCCGTTTTACCCTCAATGTTCCCGATGATATTCATCACTTCACTGACATTTGGCTCTGGACGACGCTTATCAATAATAGCGAGTGGTGCACTCAGGAAGTCCGCCAGCTTGCGCGCACGAACCACCCCGCCATGATCGGGTGAAACGACAATCGGGTTCTCAATTTGCTTGGAACGGAAATATTGGGCCAGAATTGGCGCTCCCAGCATATGATCGACTGGAATATCGAAGAATCCCTGAATCTGCATCGCATGCAAATCCATACTGATTACGCGGTGAGCCCCCGCCTTTTCAATCAGGTTAGCGACAAGCTTCGCTGTGATCGGATCACGTGAACGAGCCTTACGATCCTGACGAGCATAACCGTAATATGGCATAACAACATTGATACTTTTGGCAGAAGCGCGTTTAAGTGCATCAATCATAACCAATAACTCCATCAAGTTGTCGTTAACTGGCAGACAAGTGGACTGTACAATATACACATGGCAGCCGCGAACACTTTCCGACAGCTTAACCTGAATTTCACCGTCACTAAACGATGTGGTATGGGATTCCCCCATTGGGATTCCGATGTAGTCCGCAATCTGGTGGGCTAACTTCGGATTGGAGTTACAAGTAAATATTTTGAGTTTGGAATCGCAATAAGTCATTAATAGAAACCCTCCGTGCTGGTTCATTCATTACAGATTCAACAGCTTGCTGATTAAGGTCATTCCGATCTTTTTTTCTTTGCTTTGGCACGCGCGCGGATTTTGTCCGCATATCCGGCTTTGTTCTCTTGACGTGGTCTGGCAATAGCCAGGTCGTTATCAGGGACAGCATGTGTTACAGTGGAGCCTGCGACAACATAAGCACCTTTTCCAATCTTAATCGGGGCGATCAGATTCACATTGCTGCCAATAAAGGCATCGTCTTCAATTTCTGTAATGGATTTATTATATCCATCATAATTGACCGTTATTGCCCCGCAGCCAATATTTACGTTTGTACCCACCTTGGCATCACCAACATAGCTCAAATGAGACACCTTGGAATGATCTCCAATGGTCGCATTTTTCACCTCTACAAAATCACCAATCTTCACATGTTCGCCAAGCTTCGCGCCCGGACGCAGATAAGCAAACGGCCCTACAGAAGTACTGCTTCCCACTTCCGCTTCGTTCAACACCGAATGTTTCACTGTTGCTCCTGAGTGGATAATCGTATTCTGAATCTCTACCTGCGGACCAATCACACAATCTTCTCCGATTTGTGTTTGACCATGCAGCCATGTATTTGGGTACAATACTGTATCGGAACCAATGACAACATCGCTTCCGATGTAGGTAGAAGACGGATCAATGACGGTGACACCATTCAGCATATGTTTGCGAACGATACGCTCGCGCATATAGCCTTCAGCAACCGACAAAGCAACTCTGTCGTTTACACCGATAGATTCCGACACGTCATCTGTCAAATACGCCTCAACCTGCTCACCTTCGCCATGCAAAATACCAATGACATCGGTCAGGTAGTATTCCTGCTGTGCATTGGTGTTCGTTACCTTGTCCAGCGCTGCAAATAACTTGGCATTGTCAAAGCAATACGTTCCTGTGTTAATCTCACGAACAGCATCTTCCTCAGGTGAACAATCCTTCTGTTCCACGATCTTAAGCACGGCCCCGGAAGTATCACGGATAACTCGTCCATATCCTTTCGGGTCGTCCAACTCAGCGGTCAGAATTGTTGCAGCCGCTCCACGGCTTTCGTGCAGTTGCACCAAACCTTCCAGCGTTTCTGCTGTGATCAACGGAGTATCTCCACAAATGACAATTGTGGTGCCCTGTTCCTGACCGAGCAGATCCTTGGCTTGCTTGACAGCATGGCCTGTTCCCAGCTGCTCTGCCTGAAGCGCATATTCTGCCGACGGTCCCAGATAAGACTGTACCGCCTCTGCTCCGTGACCCACAACGACTACACTGCGGGACACACCGATTGCACGAACCGTGTCGAGCACATGTCCGACCATCGGTTTTCCGCACACCGGATGCAGAACTTTATATAATTTGGATTTCATACGTTTTCCCTGCCCTGCGGCAAGAATGACTGCCAACCTTTCCAACAAGTCCAACCTCCTATCCTGAAAATAACAGTTACCCCTTGGCTAAAACGTTAATTCCCAGATCAGATTTTGCTTAACTTTTCACAATCCTCCTGAAAAATAACGGCGAACCTTTGGTTAATGGCTATTTTTTCAGGCCAGCTTGTGCTGGACGTTCATCCCCGGGACGCATCGCTGCCTAGTCCCTGTCTTATGAAAAAGCCGCTTCGGCAGCCCGGATGGCTCCAAGTTGCCTTAAAACTGACTGTTAACTCACTAAAGAATATATCTCATTCCAGACAAAAAGAAAAGAGAGCCACAGTTAGTGGCTCTCTTTTTCTTTTGTACCCCAATCCTGCTTTAGGCGAATTAAGCGCCTTCTTCAATAGCAACTTCTTCATCAACAGCTGCACGTTCGTACTCAGTCAATACAGCAGCTTGAATCTTTTCACGGGTTCCTGAAGATATCGGGTGAGCGATATCGCGAAACTCTCCGTCAGGGGTTCGTTTGCTTGGCATAGCTACGAACATCCCGTTATTACCGTCGATAACTCGGATGTCATGAACAACAAACTCGTTATCAATTGTAATGGATGCAATCGCCTTCATTCTTCCTTCTGAGTTCACTCGGCGGAGTCTAACATCCGTAATCTGCATGTGTGTTTCACCACCTTTTTCCAAATAGGACTTGGTGTATACATTCCACACAGCATTTCGAATTCCTTCTTTTTTTGGACAATTCGTATCCTAAATTCAGGTAATTTTTTTGAAAAGATTTCTTTTCGACATATTTAGGTATTTTATGATGAATTGTGACAATTTACTGCCCTGTTACCTCATCAAAATAATTACCCAGCTTGACTGTAATTTGCTTGCTTCGAGAATCGACTGCAGTCAGATTTGCCAGTGAAATATAATCGTGCAACAGGCGCTCTTCGTTTTCCACCTCGCCCGACTCTACCAGAACACCGACACCAGCTACCTCAGCATCAAACTCTGCTAACAAGTCAACCATTCCTTGTATCGTGCCGCCAGCCTTCATAAAGTCATCTACGATGAGCACACGCGATTTCTCACGCATTGCACGTCTGGATAATGACATTGTGTGCAGGCTCTTTTGTGATCCAGAAACATAATTAATACTTACAGCTGAGCCTTCTGTCACCTGATGGTCACGGCGTACAAGCACGACTGGCAAATTAAGCTGTGCTCCGGTTGCATATGCGAGCGGGATGCCCTTCGTCTCCACAGTCATAACCACATCAATCTGACGATCGGCAAAAGCGGTCGCAAATATTTTACCTGCTTCGTTCATCATCGCTGGTTGGCCCAGCAAATCGGACAGATATAGGTACCCTCCCGGTAATATGCGATCAGGCTGCTCCAGCTGCGCGCACAAGTCGTTCGCAAACGCAAGCGCATGCTGCTTGGAGAGCCGTGGGATCAGCTTGACGCCCCCTGCCGCTCCCGCCAGTGTCAGAAGCTCGCCAGTGCCCTCATCCTCAAATACTTCTTTGATAATAGCTAGATCCTCGCTTATCGACGACTTAGCTGCCCCGTATCGGTCTGCAAAATGAGTAAGAGGCACCAATGTATGCGGCCGTGACAACAAGAATTGCGTCATTTCCACCAATCGTGAGCTTCTTTTAAGTTTTTTCACAACAATTCCTCGCGATCTATTCTCCTGCCGCCCGCTTCGTACAATAAAGCACCGGCGGACTGGCCGGTTGCTGGCGGAATGTAAGTGATATAGTAAAATCCGAATATTTAATAGTAAATATATCATCTTCGTACGTATTTGTACAACAATTGCCACTATAATATGAAGAAAATATCTAAAATCAGGTCAAAAGTCGTACTGCGTATACATCTTTACAAAAGCCTCTTAGTCCGTTATAGATCCGTGGCACTTTGGCTTCCTTAGATACCAACCCGAACACTGTAGGTCCACTGCCTGACATCAGCACGCCATCTGCTCCTAAACGAATCATGGAGTTTTTAAGATGCTCCACTTCTGGATACAGCTTTAATGTCACGTCCTCCAGTACATTCCCCAGGGCGTTGCATACATCGGTAAAAGAAGCGCTACGAATCGCCTGCTCCATCTGCCGGGCAGACGGGTGGTGTGTAATCTGATCCGCTTTGACACGACCATACACTTCAGCCGTCGATACATTAATCGGCGGCTTGGCCAGGATTACCCAGCATTGTGGCGGATTCGGCAGTGGCTTGAGCAGTTCTCCGCGTCCGCTCGCTAAAGCTGTGCCCCCTGTAATACAGAAAGGTACGTCTGAACCCAATTCAGCACCCAGCACCCTTAATTCGGCATCCGAGATACCGAGTTTCCACAGCTTGTTCAATCCACGCAATGCTGCAGCAGCATCGCTGCTTCCACCTGCTAATCCTGCAGCCACCGGGATATGCTTATCCAGATGAATATGGACGCCTGTAGATACGTTATAACGTTCTTTGATCAGACGCGCAGCCTGAAAAGCCAAGTTCTTTTCATCCAATGGTATGTACCCGGCTTGACTTGAAATGATAATGGTATCACGGGGTAACTCGGACATCGTCAATCGGTCAGATAGATCGACCATAGTCATAATCATTTCCACTTCGTGATAACCATCGTCTCGCTTACGTAGAACATCAAGCATTAAATTAATTTTCGCCGGTGCTTTTTCATATATTTTCAAGGCGTTCACCCACCTTCAACTTTTCCCTCAAGACAGCTTAACATATTATATCAGACTCAGCCTGTCAAGTCATGAGGTTCAAAAAAGCGGAGATGCCCCGGTATGACCCCGGATATCCCCGCTTTTCATCAGCACCGCCGATGGCTACGATTTGCGAGAAGCCGCCTGCTCCGCAAGCTGAATGGCTCGCTTGACCATATTGCCCGCATCCTTGGCTTTAATGCCTCCCCAGCCTTCTTCCTTGACCGTGTCGTAAAACCCAAGATCTTTGGCCAGTTCATACTTCAGCTCTTCCGACATAACACTCCGTCTTCTTCGGCTCATGCATACGCCTCCTTCGGCAATGGAATAAGGAAGATCATTCCCACCTTAGTATGTGCAGAGGCATCATGCTTCATCCTGCTCTGTAAATACAAAACGACCCCGCCATTAAAATGACGAGGTCGCCGTTAAACCTGCAAAGCTGGTATAAATCACGTAAAAAAGAATTATGGTGTTTCGAAATATTCGACTACACTTGTGTGGGAGTCGGGATCATATACACTGACCTCCACCGACTCGGTAAGAATGTCAGCATAGCTGTAGGAGACACGTTTAAACGTCTGTTGCTCCTGATCCAGCTTGACGATAAAAACAGAAGGGTACGTTTCTTCCAAGACACCAGTTCGTTCGACGGTCTTACGGCGTCCGCCGTTAGCCCGCAGCAAAATTTTTTGCCCTACATGTGCGTCGAGACTGCGTTTGATTTCCAACAGCGTATTTTTAGCCATTGCCTAACGACCACCTCTTTCCTTGTCCATTATAACGAATTTTAGAGGGATTGTCAAATCAAGCTAAATATTATAACAACACGAAAAATAAGTTGTCAATTTAATTTTTTTGCGAACAGGAATAATATACATAAAAAATGACAAAAAGCCTCTAAAAAGAGGCTTTTGTTCAAATAAATCCTATCAGGCACATTTGAATCTCAGATCGCTGAAGGCGTTACTTTAAGCGTTGACAAATTTTCAAGCTTAGGCAAACCGATGCGGTAGCTTCCCCTTGTTTCAATTCCACCCACTCCGCGGCTGCCACTGATGGTCTGGTGAAACAAGTCTCCCATATTGACCGTATCACGGATTGAAGTAAATGCGGCCTTGGCAGCCACGTAAACGGGGTCCAGAGCGTGAATCAGGATACGCCCTGGTGAGCTGGCAAAATTGGCTCCCGCACGTAACAGCGCCTCAAAATGGGACTGACACGCCCCCGCTACAATTGTTAGTGAATCCAGATGACGCTCATATTGTCTTGCTACCTGAATCGCTGCCACAAAATTTTGCGAATTCTTGTAGCTTTTCAAGCTGTACAAATCATAAGGCTGCGGTTGCTTTAGCACACCATCATGTCCAGTGATGACTACAATATCAGGACGAATGCGGGGAAGCAGTCGGTATAACGTATCGGCCATTGCCGATTCGTGAACGTGATGTCCCTCTGCGGGAACACGGAGCTGTTCATATAGACTGAGACATTTCCTTAAATATCCAGGATCTCCATCCAGATGAAGAACCTTTCCTGGCATTTCAAAATACGTTGACTCCACCGGATCACTCCACTCTCCAATCAGAGCCGCCTGGCTACGGGCAGCTTGCTGCTGGCGTGCCCGTTGCAAAAGATTAAGAGACTCCCCAGCCTTAATGTGGGCCTGTTGAGCCTTACCGCTAATCTGGTCTGCGGGCACTCTGACCAGATCGTTCACCGGGGAATCGGCCAGTAGCCGAAATTCCGTCCCCTTAATGATCGCTTTATCCCGCTGGATGTCCTCTACGCGAAACGTGACATCACCGCCGTACGATTTCCGAACGACCAAGTCTCCTAAACTCATCACACTGTATCACCCCTCCTATATCGTATGGGTGAATGCACAGTTTGGTTCCACTTTAGGATATTCCAGCCTCTAACAGAACGGCGCTGAGACGCGCAAATTCCTCGATACTCAGCGTTTCCCCTCGACGGGAAGGCTCAATATCAGCTTGGTGCAACAGCGGCTCCAGCGTGTCCCTGTTCTCTTTGGTGAAGAAGCGGCTTTTTAGGTTATTTGAAATGGTTTTACGACGTTGGGCAAAGGCGGCATGAACTACTTCAAAGAAATGCTTTTCGTCCACCACTTTTACCGGAGGAACTTCTCGTACACGCAGCCGAATAACTGCCGAATCAACATTTGGCTGCGGAATAAATACTGTATTCGGCACCGTACAGACTAACTCAGGCTCGCTGTAATATTGCACGGCTATGCTTAAACTGCCGTAATCCTTCGTACCAGGAGACGCTGCCATGCGCTCAGCCACCTCCTTTTGAATCATAACGACGATATTCTCCAAAGGAAGCTTGTCCTCCAGCAGCCGCATCAGGATCGGTGTAGTGACGTAATATGGCAGATTAGCAACGACACTCACTTTGCTCACGTCTGCAAAATCGACTGCAAACACCTCACGCAAATCCAGCTTCAATACGTCTCCATGACGAACCTTTACATGCTCGTAAGGGGCCAGCACTTCTTCAAGAATGGGCAGCAGCCGCTGATCAATCTCGACAGCGGTAACCGCCTTAGCCGATTGCGCCAATTTCTCGGTCAAAGCTCCAATCCCCGGACCGATCTCAAGCGCGCCCTTTGTATCATCCAATCCGGCAGCATTTACGATCTTGCTCAGAATATTTTGATCAATCAGAAAGTTTTGTCCCAAGCTCTTTTTGAACGAAAAACCGTGCCTTTGAATAATTTCCTTCGTACGCCGCGGTGTTGCTATATCTTGAATCCCTGTCATACGGATATCACAATCCTTCACTTTCGATTTGTGCCAGCGCACTGGCAAATTCCTCACGGCTGATCTGAAATACAGAGAGCCGCTTATGTAGCTGCTTTCCGTTACAATAGCCAATACCCAATACATTCCCCAAGGCCATACGGCGTGCAGCAGCATTAGGATGGGTAATAAGTCCAGCGTCAATCAGGTCCGCCCATTCAATCAGCGGTTCGGCACCTTCCACTGTCGTATGTACTCGCGCGAGAGCGTGTCTGATGGCTTCCGGGGAGGCATTCTCTACGCCAATATCCCCTTTGCGCGTCGCCTCTGCCTCAGGTATAAAAGCCTGCTTGCAGCCGGGGACCTTGGAGGCGATGATTTTACGGATACGCTCCCCTGCATGATCGGGATCAGTTAAAATAATGACCCCCCGCCGTTCCTGCGCCAATGCAATTTTCCGCAGCGTCATTTTATTAATGGCTGAACCGCCAGTTTCTATCGTATCTGCTTCGACAGCACGGCGAATGGCTACCGTATCATCCCGGCCTTCCACCACGATCACTTCCTTGATCATCTTCGTTTCCCTCCACTGCTACACAGCAACATATATTTATCTTTCCCTGCTTTTGAAAACAAAATAAGAAGAGGATATCCTCTTCTTAGCATGGCATAACTATGTTGTTAATACTATCGCATTGTCCTCAACATACACAACCTGTTTTAGTTGATTTCCGGCTTTACAGGTCCGATAACATATACGGTTTTACCGTGCTTACGACCAAATTGATTGGCCCGGCTCAAACTCTCATAATACACATCGATTTTGTGGCCTTTAATCGCGCCACCGGTATCCTCCGCACGGCGGAAGCCCACCCCTTCAATATACACCCACCACCCGATTGGAATTACACTCGGATCGACAGCGATGGTGCGTCCTTCCGTGACACGTGTGCCGGAGGCGGTACGTGTACCGATACCTGGCTCCTGTGCGGAATACGCCGTCATGGAGACGTTTTGTAAAACTTTTCTATAATTAAAATTAATACCTGCTTTACGGACAGCACTGCCCGAACTAACCTTTGTAGCCTTAACCGCATCTTTAGGGCCGATGGAAGCAGCTAGAACGACCGGTTTTTTCTTCGTTCCTACCGCAATTACCTTATCCACACGATTCTGTGCGACTTCCTTGTTGACCAGCTGTTTGGATACCAATTTCCCATCATGGTATACCTTTTGAACATGCTGAACTACCACACCCGATTTGCCACTTTGAATGACTCGATTATCGCCTTTATAGAGACTTGGATCTGCCGTTTTGATGACCTGATAAGGCACTTGTTTTTTCTGTTCGACCTGCTGTTTCTTCACACGGACGATTTTTATGTCCATGTTAGCTGAAACAGAGGCATCCAACGCAGGGTAAACTTTATCCGTTGATGATAATTTATAGCCCGAAGTGCGAATGGCACCCTCTACTGTATTTTCTGTTGTGTACAGCTTTTTCGTCTCATTGCCTGAGGATACTTTAACCTGATTGGCACGTTTAATGACTACGCGATCCCCATCCTGTACTGCCCCATTTAGCGGCATGGAAATTGTATCATGCGGCTGAAGTGAAATAGAATGCTCATTGAGCAAATCTTGGAGCTTGGTTTCCCGGGTTTCTACCGCAGATGCCTTACCATCGATGACAAAAAAGACTTGTTTTTTAGATTGCGTGTACATCAGAATTGAAATCATAATCGTTAGTGCGATTAGAAAAATAGCAACCAAAGCAGCCTGGCGCACATTCTCTTGCTTCCAACGTAATACGTAAGACATGCTGGATGAGCGTGACTCATGGGTCTCCTCTTTTCGGAAAATGCCCATTTCCTCCGTCCTCCTTACATAGCCCGCCGTCTGGAGTAAGACATAGTTGATCGTTGACGTGACTATAACAGATTTTCTACAAGACAAGCCCGTACTGCGACTGTCCTGCACCATGTACCCGTCTTCGCGGCATGCTGTCCTCCCCTGTTTAACCACAGTATGATGACAGATTTTCTTTTATTCACAACAAAAAAAGCCAAAGAAAGAGACTAGAGAGCTCTTTCGTGGCTTCCGACATGTGTGAATATGCGGGAAAACTCATGCACGAGATGGCTTCTCTCTTGTTACGCTTACGGGGTTAGCTGTCGGGTTCGGACGTAGAGAGTCGCCCTAGCTTAGGTCAACCGCTCATGGCGGTCGCCTTCACATTCACCCCGAAGACCCAGAAAAGAAATCGAAATACGGCTTCTCTACCTGTTCATCCCATACAGGAAATGAATTTCGGTCGAGCCGGCTGCTGAAGAGACATTCTCTCTTGCACATACGCCGGACGTACTGTAAGCCATATCGGTTCCCCCGTTCCCTGTAAAAGGGACTCAGCGAGACTGGTTCATGAAATGATTTGTTGATGTTTACACTCAACAACAATTCACTGAAAAGATGATATCCTGTTTACATGCATGTTGTAAAGCAGGTTTCAACTACATTTTTTAAAATATTCGGTTAAAAAATTGTAATATTGTTGAGTTTCCTGCAACAAAATCATAATTAGCTCCGTCTATCTCTTTATTTTGATTGATTTATTCTCTTTTTCACTGAATGTCAAATCGTTCCAGGGCATTTTGGGTCGTAATGGATACCAATTCCTCCACCGTAATTCCCTTAATTTGGGCGGCTGCCTCTGCCACCAATCTCACATGTGCCGACTCATTTCGCTTCCCGCGAAACGGGTGAGGCGTCAGGTAAGGTGCGTCGGTTTCAATAAGCAGACGGTCCAGCGGAACCTGAGCCAGCACCTCTTTTGGCTGCTTGGCATTTTTGAACGTTATGGGTCCGCCAAAAGAAAGGTGGAAACCCATATCCAGTACCATTTTAGCAGTCTCCCAGCTCCCAGAAAAGGAGTGCATGACTCCGCCAATCTCGCCGGCCTTTTCCTCACGTAAAATTCTCACAATATCTTCATGAGCATCCCGGTTATGGATAACAATTGGCATGTTGAGCTCACGTGCCAGACCAATTTGATTTCGAAGCACCTGCTGCTGTACATCCTTTGGTGATGTATCCCAATAGTAATCCAGACCGATCTCTCCGATCGCTACAACCTTTTTATGGCTGCATAACGATGCAATCCATTCTAAATCACCCTCCTGCATTGTAATGGCATCCTGCGGATGCCATCCAACGGCCGCATAAATAAAATTATACGTCTCAGCCAGCTTCATGGTGGATGGAATGGTCTCACGATTAAATCCGATATTGATCATCCGTGTTACTCCTGATTCGACAGCACGTGCTATAACTTCTTCACGGTCTTCGTCAAATTGTGGCGCATCCAGGTGAGTATGAGTGTCGAATAAATCCAAGGTTTTCATCTCCTATTCTTACTTACATTTCCATATATTTGTCTATTGTTTGACAAAATAATTCCTTATTTCGGCAGGAAGCCTGTCTTTTACCCCGTTCAATTTATTTTGGGGAAAATACATGTGATATTTTCCTCGGTGAATGCCACTTATTGAGCGCACAATTTCTGAAACTTCGGATATTTCTCGCACCTCGCCCTGACGTCCAAGCAATAAAATCTGGTTGTCCGTTGAGCCACCCTGCCGAAACACATCATAAGGAAGATCTGTCGGAAAATCAATTTCAAGATCATATTCAGGATGCAAGCCAGCCTTTTCCAACGCCTCTCGAATATGGACTACGGTATCTGTATCCATATTTTCAATTTCTACATATTTATACAATCTACGATCCATAAAACGGCTGCTCAAATCACTTAAAATTTCGTCCTTTTCTCGTTTCCATTGGCTAAATACCGCCTGAATCAAAGATTCGTCCAGCATCAAATACTGCTCCACTGTTAGTTCTCCCTTTAACAGATCGGGCAGCGGATCAAGCAGAAAACCAAACTCATATCCGTTTTTGAACAATTCCTTTGCTCTCTTGAAAATTTTACGTAAAAGAATTTCCGAGCTGCGTGTTACAGGATGAAAATAAATTTGCCAATACATCTGATAGCGTGACATTAAATAATCCTCTACTGCATGCATACCCGACTCTTTTACGACAATTCTCCCATTGTGAGGACGTAACAAACGTAAAATACGATCCAAATCAATCGTTCCGTAGTTAACACCAGTCGAATGAGCATCCCGCAACAAATAATCCATACGGTCAGCATCCAGCGGACTCGTTACCAGGTTGACAACGATCGGCTTATCATACGTTTTGGCTATAACCGCCGCGACCTGGTGTGGCAGCTTCTCATCCACTTGCCGTAGCACCGCATTGATCTTCGTGTCCCCCAGTACAATGCGGCATGTCCAATCCTCATGGTTCATATGGAAGGCTTCTTCAATGGAATGAGAAAATGGACCGTGCCCTACATCGTGCAACAAGGCGGCACACAGAGCAACCAGTCTTTCTTCCTTTGGCCAGTCGGGAAAATCCCCACGTTCAAATTGGGAAATGATACGTCTCGTAATCTCGTATACGCCCAGTGAATGTGAAAACCGGCTATGCTCCGCTCCATGAAACGTCAGATAAGATGTGCCTAACTGGCGAATGCGTCGTAAACGTTGGAACTCCGGCGTATTGATCAATCGCCATATCACAGTATCCTGAACATGGATGTAATTATGTACCGGGTCCTTAAAAACTTTTTCTTCACTGAGTGGCTGGTGCAAGATATCAGCTCCTTTAAAATTCGGAATAATGGATTAAAATACAATAAAATCCTAAACGCCCTCCCTCATTCGACATCGTTTGTCGTAATATGTCGAATCATCACTTTTCGACATTTCCAAATCGACACACAAGACAAATCATCCGTAAAATAAGGTAATTCACATGAATAAAGCTCTTTGTTCTAAATACTTTTGCATAATTAGGCTGTTACTACTTTTTTAAGGTTGACTGTTTTGGGAATCGTTGGTATAGTAAATATCAGAAAAGAGAAAATTTTGTCGAATAATGACACTTATATTATTTTAAACGGCGAGAGGAGCCTGATTTATTATGATGAAATCCACTGGTATTGTAAGAAAAGTTGACGAGCTCGGACGTGTTGTTATTCCAATCGAATTGCGCCGTACCCTGGGAATCGGAGAGAAAGACGCTTTGGAAATTTACGTTGATGGTGAGCGCATCATGCTTAAAAAATACGAGCCTGCTTGTATCTTCTGCGGCAATGCTGAGAACGTAATTTACTTCAAAGGGAAAATTGTTTGCCAAGATTGCATTTCTGAAATCCCAACACCTGTGACAAACTGAGAATTTTAGTATATAATAGACTTATCAGAGATTGTTAATTCTAACCTTTTTCATATATACTCCTTGTTGCCTTCCACGGTTTGAACCCAACCGTTGGAAGGCCCTTTTTTGTTTACACACGTACTCATAAGAGTGCGTTGTATACATCCCTCTTGGAAATTGAACGGTCTGTAGCTGTACGCTTCATGGCATCCTTGCGTGTAAGCCCCTCTGACTCGTAATGCGCGACGTGAGACTCCAAAGATAAGTCCTGCCACCATGCCTGACGCTCCTGTTCCTCTTCCTCTTCGTTTTTTCCCTCAACGACCAGACAATATTCACCAATCGGTGGATTCTCCTCTAGTTTTGCAAGACATTGCTCCACCGTTCCACGCACCCATTCCTCATGCAGCTTGGTCAGTTCACGGGCAAGCACTACTTTGCGTAATCCTAATGTTTCCTTTATTACCGTCAATGTCTTTACAATACGGTGGGGCGACTCATAAAAAAGAATCGTGCCATGGGATACCTGAAATGATTGTAACAACTTCTCTAGATCCTTTTTCTCCCTTGGTGGAAATCCAGCGAAGGTAAACCTCTCTGTATCCAGTCCTGAGGCAATTAAAGCTGATAATGCAGCATTTGCCCCTGGGATAGGAATAACGCTGATGTCTGCTTCAAGTGCCAGCTTGACCAGATCCGAACCAGGATCAGAAATGGCCGGTAGACCTGCATCGCTAACTAGTGCCAAATTTTTTCCTTCTATTATATAACGTATCAGCTCAGGCCCACTGGCAGCCTTATTATGTTCATGATAACTGAAGAGCATTTCCGGCGTGATGTCGAAATGTGTGAGCAGTTTGCGTGTCTGTCGCGTATCCTCGGCAGCGATAATATTGCACGACTTTAGGGTGTTAATTGCCCTAAAGGTCATATCGTCCAGATTGCCAATCGGGGTGGCAACGAGATATAACTTTCCCCGTTCCTCTTCACGGTTACTAAAGCTTTTTTGTACAGCTGCTGTCACACTGAATCCCCCTTGCTTACTTCTCCATAGATTTCCCTTATTTCCTGAGTATAGTTCCCATCTTCCTGATATACAATGAGTGGAGGTAATAGACGAACTTCCGGTTTGCCGTCACGCATCGCTTCAACAAGTACCATATTCGCTTCCATATGAATCCGTGGGTGAACAAAACGTATCCGCTTGGGTTCCAGGCTATAACTGCGCATCAAGGATATAATCTCACCCAGGCGCTGTGGGCGATGAACCATCGATACTTTCCCCCCATTTCGGACAAGCCGAGAACATGCCTGGATGACTTCTTCCAGTGTACAGTTCACTTCATGACGAGCAATGGCCTGGTGAGGGTTCAGCTTGATATCGCTACCATTTAGCGGCATATAGGGAGGATTCACAGTAATTGCATCATACACGCCATGTCCCGTGATTTGAACCAGTTCACGCAAGTCTCCTTCCCGAATCTCAATCGCATCTTCTAATCCATTCAAACTGACGCTCCGTCTAGCCATATCTACCAGGCGTGGTTGAATCTCAATTCCTTCAATAGATGCTTTGGTGCGTGTCGTCAACAGTATGGGAACAACCCCATTGCCCGTGCACAAATCGAGAATCTTCCCACGCTGAAGCGGAATGCCTGCAAACCGTGCCAGCAAGACCGCATCCATCGAAAAGCTGAACACTTCATCACTTTGGATAATACGCAGATTATGTGAAAGCAGATCATCAATTCGTTCAGACTTCTTTTCATTTTCGTACATAATGCTCTCCCATCCTATAGCCTAAATCGCTTTTTACTCATACTTCCTTACAAAAAAGCCGTAGGCATCTTGCTCCTACGGCTTGTTTTTATTTATTCAAAAATGACAGACAGAAGAGGCAATCGCCTTCTGTTCGCAAATGTCCGTAATACACGTTGCATATATGAAATCCTTCATGATACAGCCTTGCCAGATTGTCGTAGCCTTCGCCCACGACCTCACCCGTCTCCTCTTCATCCTTAATGACGATCGGAGGAGGAAGTTTCGGCTTGCTTGCCGTCTTTTCTTCTCCAGAGGTTTCACGTTTGAGCATCTTGCGCACCTGTTCGTTTTCAATCGTTAGTCGTTGATTTTCCTCCAGCAGCTCTTTTACTGCCAGTTTCAATTCACCCAGATCGCTATGCAACTGTCCCATTTGGGTTTCCATTTCGTGAATACGCGCAAAAACATTTAATTTATCCAAGTTTCCACCCCGAAGCAACCTAATGGTTTACTTGACGACTACATCGTCCATTGGAAGTTCCTTGACCTTACTGATCTCAAACAGTTGAACATGTACCGTACGATGGCCTGCATTGACACCTACCACTTTTCCTTCTCCTAGAGAGGTGATAACCATCTTACCTACCTGAGGCAGCTCTTCTCGCATGCTCTCGTAGTTATCATGTTCAAATTTGAGACAGCACATCAATCTTCCGCACAACCCGGAAATTTTCGTCGGATTCAGCGACAAGCTCTGATCCTTCGCCATCTTAATAGATACCGGGTCAAAATCCCCCAGCCATGAGGAACAACACAGAATGCGTCCGCAAGGTCCGATTCCACCAAGCATTTTAGCCTCATCCCGTACTCCGATCTGCCGCAGCTCAATTCGTGTACGAAAAATGCTGGCCAAATCCTTTACAAGCTCTCGAAAATCAACCCGACCCTCAGCCGTAAAATAAAAAATGATCTTATTGCGGTCAAATGTAAATTCCACATCTACCAGCTTCATTTTAAGGTTATGGTCTTTAATTTTATTTAAACACGTACCGAATGCATCCTTGGCCGCCAATTTATTCTCTTCTACAACAAGAGCGTCATCATCTCCGGCAATACGAATGACTTTTTTTAAGGGTAGGACAACATCCGAATCATTTACTTCTTTTTTGCCCACCACAACCTTGCCATATTCAATACCGCGTGCGGTCTCTACTATGACGCAGTTTTCTTTCTCCACTGGAAGGTCCAGCGGATCAAAATAATAAGTCTTGCCCGCCTTCTTGAAACGGACACCCACTACACTATACAAAAATTAACCCCCTTGTATGCCACTAAACCTCATTTGTAGCCGACATTGTACGAATGGCCGCAATTGAAGTCTCACTGTCGCACAAACCGGGAACCTGGCGTCGCGGATTGTGCAGAGTGGAACAAGCGCGCCTTCCTGTTAGCCGGTGATAGAACCGCTTGTATCGGACAACCCAATCAGAAGCTGCTCCACGCATAATTGTCCGTTAACGTGAAAACGGAGCTTCTTCCTGCAATTCGCGGCCAAATCCATATAAGAGACCCATTGTTCCGTGCTGCGGGTGATTGCCAATTTGGAGACGGACTCCAAATGATCTATGAAAACAATGCTTTCGTGCCTTCCGTAACGGAAATGAAGCATATCTTTAAACCACAAATGAAACAGATGAAACAGAATATCCAGGTGTTCAGAAAGTCCAGTTTTAAAAATCTTCTGTTGAGCCAGAATAATCGACGAACTCCCCCGGCTCATGGACTCCTTCACTAATTGTAACACTACGTTTCTAATTTCTGCAAACCAATTCTGCTGGAGAATTTCTCTACATGATTCCAATCCTGAAGCCATATGAACCACTGACCGGACAAGCCCTGCCGTATAGCCTTCCCCAATTAAGACCTGCATCATCATTTCCGGCTGTAAAGCGTGGAAAGGTACCTGCTGTGTCCGCGATTGAATTGTAGGCAGCAACGCCTGTCCATTTTCAGAAATGAGTATACCAACCACGGGAATCTGGGGCTCCTCCAAAAATTTAAGCAGGCTGTTAGCAGCTTGCACTGTCATGGTATCCGCCTGCCGAATGATATATACCTTCGGATTGGAGCTTTCAGATTTGTATGAAAATATTCGTTGAAGCCCTCGAATCTGATCGATTTTAACCGTTGCTCCATCCGGCTCTACGATGTGCAAGTCCGGGTGATTCCCGTGCTCTACCTTGCGGCACGACAAGCACTCCCCGCATGCATCATCCGTCTGCTGCTCACAAAATAAAGCCTTGGCAAAAGTCTGTGCCATGTTCATCTGTCCGCTTCCCTGCGGTCCGCTAAAAACATAAGCATGGCTGACCGTATGATTTCGCAATGCACTTTGCAGCATTTTTTTGGCTACATCCTGCCCCAATATATGTTGGAAAGACATATTTCCTCACTTTCTCCACTGAAAACAACGATGAATATCAGCAAATCATTGTTTTCCCGGGCGGGTTTGTTGCTGTTCCGATGATCTCACCCTCAAATCATGGTTCTTCAGTATAGCTGTCCGCTATTCGCATATTACGTTAGCCCACATGTACATAGTCAAAAATAATCTGCCAGCATGATCAGCAAGCAGATTATTTCTCCGTGGCAACAGCCCGTCTGTATTCATTTATAACATAAGACTGCATTAAAATGAGAGATTAATCAGCAAGCCCCTAATCTCACCGACTCCTTGCAAAAGCTCAATCTTCCCTTGCTCGGTTTCGAGCAGCTCATCTGCCATTTTGAGCAATAGCTCATCCACTTCATCAATCAGCTTATAACGCTTGCTGCGTCCCCGACGATCCCATCCCTTTGTGTCCTTCATAGACACGCCTCGCCGAACTGTATCTTCCAAAAACCGTTTGACCAGCATCTTATAGGCCTTCAACTCACGAATCGTCATTGAGCGAGCAAGACGATCTCCCTGCATTTGAATCTCCTTAAAGCGCCGGTTCAATTCCTCCTTGGAAGCCTGCTCCCCATTTTGCTGCATAACATCGGAGAAGCTTTTCGGCTGAATTGGCTTGGCACTCGTTTCATTTGTAGATAATGTACTGTGCAAAGGGCGGTAGCCCGGATTTATTTTCATATAAACCTGCTTTCTCCCCGGATGCTTCCCTTTTCCCTCAACGAACAGTTCAATAGAGAACTCGGGAGTCTCTTCGGCTTTCCGGGGTCTGCGCTGTAGCGCTGCCATTTTAGTGGGTCTGCTTCTCATTCCCATCGTATGAGCGAGAAACAGGCATTTCCACTATCATATCGGCAAAATAGGTTCTATTGTGTAGATTCAGAAATGCTCGAAACGGTCTACAGGCATCACGAAAACTGTCGCTCCACCTACCTGCACTTCAACAGGCAACGGCAGATAGGAGTCCGTCGTCCCACTCATAGGGGTAACGGGTGTGACCAGCTGTTCACGTACCTTGCAACTGCTGCGAATAACATTCATCAACGAGTCTACCTGATTGTCATCGACACCAATCATAAATGTCGTATTACCTGCACGCAGAAATCCCCCTGTGCTGGCCAATTTGGTAGCACGGAAATTAGCTTTTACCAGTCCGCTGGATAATCTATTACTGTCCTTATCCTGTACAATCGCAATAATCAGCTTCATCCTGTATTCCTCCTTCAAGTCATATTAGAGACAGCTTTGTCCCTAGCTCAATTTTACCGTATATCCTTCGACAATTATACGCTAAAATTCTGTATAAACCGCTTTTTCAGCAAATCCTTCAATACTTGTTCTACCTGTTCTGGTGCGGGGGATGCATCCACAATCGTAATTCGTTCCGGAAATTTGTGGGCCAGCTCCAGATAAGCCTCTCGCACCTTATGGTGAAACGATATGCTCTCCATATCGAGGCGATCCATTTCCTCTCCCCGTGACGCATTAATTCTTGCCAACCCCAATTCGGGCTCAATATCTAGATAGAACGTGGCATCCGGCTCCCAATCATCTACCGCAAAGCGATTAATCGAAGCTACCTCTTCAATGCCAATCCCTCTTGCAAACCCTTGATAGACCAGGCTACTGTCCACAAAACGGTCACACAATACAATAGCTCCTTGCTCAATAGCCGGCTTTACCTTCTCCACCAAATGCTGGCGCCGCGCCGCCGCATATAAAAGCGCCTCTGTTCGGGCATCCATACTGGTATGAGCAGGGTCCAGAATGATAGAACGAATCTTTTCAGAAATTTCGATGCCGCCCGGTTCCCTTGTCATGACGACTGGATGGCCTTCTTCTTCCATATACCTCGCCAGTCGTTGGATCATGGTTGTTTTACCGGAGCCGTCTCCCCCCTCCAGCGTAATAAAAATGCCTTTGCGATTCATGTTATTCCCTGCTTTCCTGCCTGAAAAATAAAAGTCACCCACAGGCTGCGTATGCTTCTTTTATTCAGTCTTCTGTATTTGTTAATTCTCTAGTATCTAATCTTTATGGTAAACGGAATACCCGAATCGTAAGCATACTTTCATCTGCTACCCCTTGCCATTTAGCTCCCAGCTTACGTAGACGACTCATCCGCAGAGCAATTGCTTCTGTGATCATTTCCCCTGCATATAGCAGCGGGATACCTGGAGGATACGGGATAATCATTTCAGCAGCTATCCTGCCAGCTGATTCCTCCACAGGCACAATCTCCATCTGATCGGAATTAATCGGTTGAAGCCCAAACTGCACCGGACTGGAGTAAGCCTTCATTCCCTCATTGTTCCACGTGGAAAAATCCAGTTCTAGTCTCTGCTGCTCTATCCCCGCTAACTCCGGCTTATCAACCGTCCCCTTAAACCTTATATCATTATTTATATGCACAAGAGCCTGCAACAGGTGACTCGCATCCCTAGCCGTAGAGCCTAGCGTAAACAATAAAACCACATGTTTCTCGTCACTCATCTCTGGGATACACCCGTAAGTCTCCAGCTCACGTTTTAATCCAAAGCCATCTAGTACACCCCATGTATCATACAGCACCATCTTAAAAGGGTCATGAGTTGAGTACCCATTACTCCTCTTCTCAGCCCTTTCCAGGGCCTCAGAGATCCCCTTCTGAGTGTCACGCTCTTCACTTGCCTGCTGTGTAGGTTCTACTAAGCGAAAGCGTGGGAGCTGCGCCAGCCCCTTTCTAAAAGCGTCTGCTGCTGCTAGGCCCTCTGTAAAGGCATCCGTGCCATAAGCATCAATATACCATCTTGCCAAATCCAGCGAGGCCATTAATGGATACGAAGGGCTGGAGCTTTGCACCATAGCCAACCGCTGACGCAGCAGTTCCCGATGAATTCTCCGTCCTTGCACATGTAACATGGCTCCCATGGTCATAGCTGGAAGCATTTTATGTGTCGATTGGACGACTACATCAGCGCCACAGGAAAGAGCAGAGACTGGCAAACGAGGATGCAGTCCATAATGAGCACCATGTGCCTCATCTACCATCAATGGCACATCGGCTGCATGACAAGCTTTAGCTGTAGCAGTCAGATCATGCCCCATCCCATAATAGTTAGGCAGCGTAAGTAATACTCCTTTAGCCAATGGATAGGCCTTGAGTGCAGCCTTTATCGTGTCTGTTGATGGAGCAACCGCCAGCCCGCTTAGTGTATCTATTTCCGGATCTAGGAATACGGCCTTGGCTCCCGATAACATGAGACCGTTCAGGATAGATTTGTGTACATTTCTCTGTACCAGTAGTACATCTCCCGGCTTCGCACATACGGTCAAAATCATAGCCAAATTACCGACCGTGCTGCCTCCAATAAGCCAAAAGCTCTCTTCTGCACCAAAGCACTTCGCAGCCAGCTCCTGTCCTTCATGGATCACGTCTTCCGGGTGATGCAAATCATCCAATCCGGTAATTTCCGTCGCATCAATAGACATCACCTCTTGCAACAGAGACGCCATTTCTTCATGCCTATAGACTTGTCCGTTCTTATGACCGGGTACATGGAAAGAAGCATTTCCCTGAGAACTGTAACGTATTAGAGCTTCCACTAATGGTGCATGAACCGCCTTTTTCCCCATCATTCTGCAATCCTTCCAAACAAAGCTTTATATCTACCCTATTTTATCGTAAAATCAAGCGGAATCCTACTTTTACTCACAGAAAAAAAGGCCCGTATCGACAGACCTTGGAATGCCCATCCTTCAAACACTTGCTAGCGAAGGATATTATGCATTTTTCTGTACCCAAATTTGCTTTAGTTGATCAATAAAAAAATGATATTTGGCGTCAGTTGCATCCGTGTGCACCATTTCGGCTTCACACGTGTCACAGATAAACTCGGAAACGATAAAAATGCCTTCATGTTTGTGTTGTCCGCATATGATGCAGCGGTGGTCACCTTGATCATGCATATCCATCCCACCTTGTTTCTTTTACTATTAGTATGGGTCACTTTCTAGTATTTTAAACCTTTTCATAGCCCAATTCGACGATATACTCTATATATATTCCCCTTGGGCTATTATGGTGTTTGTACCCCGTATGTTTAAAAAAACAGCGCATATGCCGATATAATAAGAAAAGCTTCTATGTAAGGATGCCCTTTCATCGAAGCCTTTACACACTTCATCAGTGAGAGCTTTTCCTGTAATATAGAATAGGTTAGCTAACGCTAGATGTCGTCGCTCTATACTTTTACAGAAAAATAATTGATGCTTATTAAAGCGGCATGAGCGAAGTACCGTCCCTTTTTCCGGCTGTGGACGGGAAGCCACTTGTGATGCAGTAGATTAATGAAAGGACTGTTCGCATGACAGAGGAAACCGGAACCAAAGCTACCTACTATCACTACAAGCTCATCAAAAAAATCAATATACCACGTCAGCTGATATGGAGTCACCTCACACTGCCTGTTATTATGCTTCTCTTTCTGCTTCTTGCCTTTTCCTGGACTAGTGTATTTTTGTTTGCTCTTGCCTTTTTCCTAACCTTATGGGTACACTTCGTAATCTCGCGATCTGTCCTATACATAGGTGGTGGGACAGCCTTCCGCAAACGCTGGGCATTCCAGCGCAGGTTGCCTTGGCTAGGCTATATGACAGACCAATACATAGGCTATAGGATTTTTCATCGTGTGCACATACATACACTCTGGATTGGTATCTGCTTGTCAGCCATATTCATTCTCTGGTCTCCGCCAGCCTTTACCGTATCCTTACTCTTCTGGCACCTATGGCTCATTGCACCGCGTTTATACGTCTTGAGTCGGCTTACAGGTGAGAGAAAAGACGGCATGTTGAAGTTCACCGATGAAGAAGCCTCCTACTATCAACAGTAATCAATTCATTTCCTATCTATACAGATTGAAACTTCAACTAATATATCCCCAACGCTTCAGCCTAAAAACAATATAAAGGAGCAACCCGGGTCGGGTTGCTCCTTTTTTGTACTATAACAATTATAGTTGTATCTTCTCTCTTTAAAATAACTTTTCCCACATTATCTATGTCATTAAAGTAGTAAATCGGTCTATACACAAATATATAAAAGGAAGCCACTTTCTACACAACGGCAGTTTCAAGTGCTTCCCCAATCTTATCATTCATCATTATATGCACAGCAACCAATAAGCTATGAGTTAACTATGACCCCACAATACATCTTGTGTTACATACTTGAGTGAAAATCGCACTCTTAATTAAGGTCTACACTTTTACTCTTCACAGTAGCTTTTCTGTCTTTTGGAACCAATACGGTAAAAGAACCATCATGCACAGACAAATGCACCATGTGTTTATTTTTCTGGAACACCTTTTGATTCGAGGTAGATAAATTTGGTTCCTCAGTCCAGCCCCAGGCTGCAATCTCCTCCAGATAAGGAGCAGGTAGACTATCGCTTTCCTTCAACGCTGGGAGTGCATAGCGTACATAGTCCATGTCCGAATTGCTGCTGGCCCGATCGGTTTTACTAGCTTCTTTGGGAACCGGAAACGTCTTCTCGTTAGCAGCACCCTCAAACGATGTCCAAGAAGGCTCTTCTTCCACGCACCCGGTAAGAATCGCGACAGCGACACTGAATAGCACCAATAGAGCAAGCCATTTACTTCGCCGCATGATCTTCCCTCCTTACCAGCCTGATTGACTATACAAAATCCTATAATGGAGTTTGCATAATTCTGCAATATAGCAGCGTATGTGTATGGGATTCAATACCTATATTATACAGGGTTTGCTCTTACATTCCGTAACAAAAATGTTACCTTCCTTTTGTAAGGATATTTCTAAATTACATCAATATGCAAAAAAAAGGACCAAGATCTCAGTAAGATCATGGTCCTTTTTACTCGTTGCTTGGCAACGTCCTACTCTCCCAGGACCCTGCGGTCCAAGTACCATCGGCGCTGGAGGGCTTAACGGTCGTGTTCGGGATGGGTACGTGTGGAACCCCTCCGCTATCGCCACCAAACATGAATTCGCTTCGCAAA